>CAYUPI010000083.1:0-20202 GCA_964446585.1 uncultured Verrucomicrobiota bacterium | reverse complement strand
CGGATTTGCGGAACGTGCCGGAGTTGTTGAAGGTTGTGCCGCCGCCCAAATCATTGTTGAACACCTGATCGTTCTGCGCGTCCCACAGGCCGTTGTTGTAAACAGCAGTGCCCCCGCCGCGAATCCTTCCGTCGCTCCACACGACCGTGCCGTTGTTGGTCAAGGTGCAGTTTGGCATATTGTGATCGTTTACGCTGGTGACACTGAGCGTGCTATTGGTCGCCATCGTCAGAATCCCACCCAAGGACGCTACGGACCAGCCAATCGTTCCGCTCAAGACCGCGTTGGTGTTGCCCACCAGTGAGCCGCTGTCCACGGTGAACGAGCCGCTGGGGTTCACCGTCAGCGGCCCGTTGAGCGAGAGCGTTTGGCCGTTGAGCGATAGGGTAACGGTGCCCGCTCCGTTCGTGCCAAGGATGATCGCGCCGACGGTGGTGGCGCTGTTGAGCGAAACGGTGACTCCGGCGTTGGTGATAATTGCCGTGTCGGCGGTACCCGGCACGGTGTTCGGGTTCCAGTTTGCGGCAGTATTCCATCCGCCGCTGAAGGCGTTGGTCCAGTTTATGGTGGCGGCAGCGCAGTGGATACCGTGCCCGAGCAGCAGTGAAATTGCCGTCATGGTTGCAAGCATGGCAGGAATCCACGCGCGAACCTTTCCGCCTAAATTGGGAGGAAAAGACCTCCTGAACGTTTGGAATTCCTGGTTGGCGCCCCTTTCGTTCAGATTCATGAATTTCATGGCAAGGGTTTGTGCGCAAACAGACGGTTTCAAAGAAGAAAACGCAAAACCGGCCTCACTATTTCACGCGTCCCAAAAATAGTTTTCTCAGCCTTGGCCGGTTCAATTATCCTGAAATGGAATGCGACCAGCCCAACAGCCGGGAATCTTTCCTGACACCCGCTGGAGCCTGATTCTTCGCCTCCGCATTCCTGAGAGCGAGGGGGCGTACGCCACCGCTTTGAATGAGCTCTGTCGAGTCTATTGGCAGCCTCTGTACGTTTTCTTGCGCCAGGCTGGCCGCGACCCGGAGTCGGCCAAGGATGCGGTGCAAGGTTTCCTGGCCAACTTTTTGTCCAAAAACGGCTTCCAACGCATCGGCCCCGCCAACGGCCGGTTTCGCCACTTCCTGCTCGGCGCCCTGCGCAATTATCTGGTCAGCGAGGCGCGCAAACAAAATGCGATGAAGCGAGGGGGCGGCGTTGACCTCGTTCCGATTGACATCGAAACAGCGGAACAAGTGTTCCAGATGCAGGCGGCTGAACCGCTTTCACCGGAGGCGGCTTTTGACAGACACTGGGCACAAACAGTATGGACCGAGGCCCTGAGGCATTTGCGCGCGGAACAAGCGGCCAGAGGCAAGGAGAAGCTGTTCGCCGCGCTTAAGCAGTGCCTGACTGAGGATGGGCGGCAGAACTACACGCAGTTGGCCTCGCGCACCGGGTTGTCGGCGGCGGCGGTGGGCCTGGCCGTGCACCGGCTTCGGCGCCGCTTGCGTGAGTTGGTCCTGGAAGAACTCGCCCAAACCGTTGGCACGAATGCCGACCTGGATGACGAATTAAAATACTTTCTATCCGTCTTGTCGAAATGAACCCGGTGAAATGCCGTCCTGACGAATGCGTTTTACCTTTTGATTGATGTCTGCCTCAGTGCATAACGAGACTCGTTGTGCCCACTGCGGAACGCCATTGAGTTCCGCCGTGGCGGAGGGACTTTGCACGAACTGCCTGGCGCGGGCAGTGTTCGCGACCGATGGAGAGCTTCCGGCTGAGGAGCCTACAGAGTCGGCTCCTGGCCAACGGATCGGCGATTACGAGCTTCTGGAACGGATTGGACGCGGGGGCATGGGTATTGTCTATCGGGCGCGTCAGATCAGCCTGCGGCGCGAGGTGGCCGTCAAAGTGTTGCTCGACTCAGCTTTCGCGACTCCGGACGAACTGGCGCGCTTTCGCAGTGAAGCCGCGGTCGCTGCGGCATTGCACCATCCGAACATCGTGGCCATTCACGAGGTCGGCGAACAGGCCGGGCAACAGTTTTTTTCGATGGATCTGGTGGCGGGGCAGGATCTCGCCGCCCTGACGAGGAACGGTCCGCTGGGCGCTCGCCACGCCGCGGAAATTGTGCAAAAGATTGCAGGGGCAATTCACCACTCGCATGAGCGAGGAATCCTGCACCGTGATCTCAAGCCGTCCAACGTGCTGGTGGACTCGCTTGGCGAACCGCATGTGACTGACTTCGGCCTGGCAAAACGGATCCGTGCGGAATCGTTTATGGCGACGGATATGCCATCGGGTGGCGCCGGGCTCGAATCGGGGGGTGCGCCTGATCCGGCTTTGACGCTGACCGGCCAGATTATTGGCACTCCCGGTTACATGTCCCCGGAACAAGCTACAGCTAAGCGCACGTTGGGTCCGGCAGCGGACATTTACTCCCTTGGATCGTTGCTTTATCACCTGCTGACGGCGCGAGCCCCCTTCGCAGGCGAGACGCCAACTGCTGTGCTGCGCCAGGTGGAGGAGCAAGAGCCGATCTCGCCACGCCTGCTCAACCCATCCGTGCCCCGGGATCTGGAGACCATTTGTCTGAAGTGCCTGGCGAAAGAACCGGCGCGCCGGTATCGCAGTGCGCATGAAATGGGCGAGGACCTCGGCCGATTCCTTCGACAAGAGCCTATCCTGGCACGCCGGGCCAGCGCGCTCGAACACGCCTGGCAATGGTGCCGGCGGCGGCCAGCGCTGGCATGCGCCTTGGCGGGCATTGCGCTGCTGCTTCTCGTGATCGCTATTACCTCAACTCTCTCAGTGAGTCGAATCGACCGCCTACGACGAGAAGCAGACGTTAATCTATACGCCGCGGATATGCGTCTGGCTGAGCAAGCCGTGACGGAGAGCAAATTCGGCGTTGCTGTCGAGTTGCTCGAACGTCATCGGCCGGGACGAGGGGCAGTGCAGAAGGTGGCTTCCTGGATAGGCGGCTCGAAGAACGGGCCGGGCTTTTTCTCACACCTTGAGCCGGACCTGCGCGGATTTGAGTGGTACTATCTCATGGACCAATGCCGGAGCGATGAAGAAGCGACGCTGGGCCATCATCGCGAGCAAGTCCAGCGCGCCGCCTTTTCGCCCGACGGGCGCTTTGCCGCCACTGCTGCCGGAAACGTAACTATTTGGGACATTCCCTCAGGCCGGCCTGCGCATGATTTCGAGAAACCAGCATTTGTATGGGCTCTCGCCTTCTCACCTGATAGCCGCCGTCTGGCGGCCGCCTTCCAGGATCTCGCGGTGGTTTGCTACGACCTTCCCGAATCGCGCGAGATTAGCGTGATCACGAACCTGGAGTCCTACCCGCTCTCATTCCATTGGGAGCCAGATAACAAACACGTGAATGTGTTTTGTTCGGGCCAGACTCTTGCCTGGGACACTCGCGGAGGCGCGCCAGCGACAAGAAGCGGAATTGCTAAGGGGACTACGCGGCTTGCCCTTACACCGGATGGTCGGCGTGCTGCCGCGTTAGTCGGAAACCAGACGCTCAGCATACTGGATATGCAGGAGGTCCGCCAGCTCGGCGAAGCGAAGCTTCCGGCTCCGGTCCGGTCGTTGGCTATATCGCCGGACGGGACCCGAGTTGTGACAGGAGACTATTCGGGTCGATTGGACGCGCGCAGCACAGCGGAACTCGAGCAAAGCACTTCCGTGAGCGGCCATCGGGGCATGGTGGCCATCGAGGTTTTTTCGCCTGACGGAAGGTCGCTCGCCACTGGAGGAGCGGACCAACTTATTCGCCTCTGGGAGACTGGGACCTGGACTCAAACGAAGTCCCTGCGAGGTCATCGGAGTGTGATCTTTGCCATTGCCTTCTCTCCCGACTCGCGCTGGCTGATCTCCGGGGACAAGACCGGCGAGGTCAAGCTCTGGAGTCTCGCGACCAACCGAACTGAACAGTCCGGGTCAGGCCTGGCTAAGGTGGCGCTTGCGTCAGATGGAACAGCGCTGGCGTTTATTAATGCCAGTGGCCGGCTGGAAGTTCGTGCGTGCGATAAGCCTGACCCCAGCGTCATCGAGCTGCCCTTCCGTCGGGTTCTCTATGGCAAGCCTTCCGCAGTCTCCACCAACGGCATTATCGTTTGCGACGAAGCAAGTCACCCCATTCTGCTCCAGTCCGATGGAAGGCCAGCGTCGCACAAACTTCCTGAGTGCTTCCCAGTGCTTCTGTCGCCCAATGCGCGTTATCTGATCTATTCCTCGGGGGACTCCGCTTTGTTAAAGGTTTGGGACATCCTCGAGCAGCGGCAAGTCCTCCAGATCACGAACACGCAAAAGAGTGCTGGCCCCGCTGCCATCGCCGCGGACAATCGCCATCTCGGTATTGGTTTCCCCGATGGAACCGTTCGCGTCTCCGATCTTCGCTCTGGGCGAATCCTTGCCGATTTCCCGGCTCACCACGGCTATTGCTATGCCTGTGATTTTTCACGCGATGGCCGATTCCTGGTGACCGCCGGACACGATGGTCTCGTCAAGCTTTGGGAGGTGGATTTGGCCAAGCTGATTTCCCAGTTCGCCTCCAGTGCGGACGCCTACTGGACTGTGGCTCTAGCGCCTGACGGCCGGAGAATCGCTGCGGGCACCGGAGAGTCAGCCATCATCCTGTGGGATGTCGCCAGCCGACAGGAGGTCGGGAGCTTCAGCCTCGGCGAACCGCTGCGACCGGTCGAGGGGCAACTGCGCTTCGCTCCCGGCGGTGAGGCGCTGGTGTTCGTGGGGGCGGAAAGCTGGCACATCTGGCGCGCAGCTGCATTTAGCGAAAAGGCTTCCGCTATGCTCCGGTGATTCATTGCATCTGCGTAATGTCTGCCGCAGCACTAACAATGGAGGTTCATTCCGTGGAGAGGACGAGGTATGCTTCGAACGATTTCGCCTGTAAGAGGTTGAAAGCGGCGAAAACGGGTCTAAGAAGCCGGAAGCGTGCTCTAGTGAAAGTCATTGGGGAGTAGGAACTTAAGATGACGTCAAAAAGAATCTGGAAAAAGTTGCAGAAAGTAGTTGACTGTTTGGTCCAGTATGTTACTCTGATTATGTGATTCAACAAAACGTTGAACGATCGGACGAAAAAAATAGATTATGGGCCGAGTCAGTGATGCCAAAGAAAGATTGATGGAAGCCGTCCGGGAGTTGATCTGGACGGGTTCCTACGGTAGTACGACTATCGACCAAATCTGCGACAAGGCGGGTGTCAAAAAGGGAAGCTTTTATTACTTTTTCGATTCCAAGGCGGACCTGGCGGTGACAGCGCTCGACGAGGAGTGGGGACGGCGGCGGTCCGACCTGGACTCGCTCTTTTCTCCGACCATTCCGCCGCTGGAGCGTCTGAGGAAGTATTGCGATTACGGCTACCGTGTGCAGGCCGAAATCAAGAGCAAGTGCGGCTGCGTACTTGGTTGCCCGCTCTTTTCTTTGGGCTCGGAAGTCAGCACCCAGGAGTCTGTGTTGCAGAAGAAGATCCAGGAAATACTGGATTACAAGCGCAAGTATTTGGAAACAGCTATTCGCGATGCCCATGCGGCCGGCCTGATTCATGCCCCGGATGCCGCTGCGAAGGCCCGCTCACTATTCGTCTATTACCAGGGCCTCCTGACACAGGCTCGCATCGAAAACCGCCTGGAAACCTTGCGGGAGGCGGTTCAAGGCATGTTTGATATATTGGGTGTGAAAGAGCAGGAGCCGGTGGCGGCATAAGAGTTTTTTTGTCTTTTTATTTGACTAAATGGACAACTACTACAAGAGGAAATGAACATGAATGCGATACGTACGAACCGATTGAACAGTGTGGCCCGAGAGCAAACCCGGCCTGCTGAAAAGAGTTTTGCGACTGTCTGCCTTGAGTCGTGCCGGAAGCTGATCAGCCAGCTCCAAAAGACCAAGGAAGCCATTATGGCCGAGTTCGGCGGAAGACTGCAGGAGCATGAACACGTGCTCCACCTGGCCTTGAACGAGGCCGAATCGCTGGCCTGGGACTCCGGCTTTCCACACCTTGTCTTCCCGACACTCGCGACCGAAAAAGCTGAGGAGGTAGCAGCGTGGCACGCGCGCCAGCAGTCGCTGCGACAAGCGGATTGGGGAAGGGCGTTCGCCGCCTGATCGAAAGAAGCTGCAACTGGAAGACAAGTCGCAGCGCAAGAACACTACAACCAGTTTTGAAGATTATGACACACAAATTCATTTTTCGTACGGCGCTTCGGACAGCCGCTCAGCGGCCAGGAAGAGTCGAGACAACTGCGCCCGAGTTGAGTCCGAGAGCCAGTTTCCCCTCACCCCAGCCCTCTCCCTCAGGGAGAGGGAGTAGCAATGCTCGACTCTCGAAAATCTCAGCGGCCTCCGATTCGCTGACCGACTGGCAAGAATTCTCCCTCTCCTCAGGGGAGAGGGCCGGGGTGAGGGGAAAGGGAGCGCGCGTCTCGAACGCAGGCAGAAATTTCCTCACTGCCACAGTCACGCTTACAGCAGCGTTGGTCCTCTTGTCCGGTTGCGGCCGGAGGGTCGCGCCACCGCGGCCACCGGCGCCCTCCGTGACCGTCGCGCCCGTGGAGCAAAGAGAGATCGTCGAATGGGACGAATTCACCGGCCGGATCGAGCCAGTGGAATCAGTCGAAGTGCGCCCGCGGGTCTCCGGCTACATCCAGGAGGTGCGATTCCAATCGGGTCAACTCGTAAAGAAGGGGGATGTTTTATTCGTTGTTGACCCGCGCTGGCACCAGGCCGAGTTCGATCGCCGGCAGGCGGAGACAGAGCGCGCGCGCGTGCAATTGGACAACGCGAAACGCGAGGCGGACCGCACGGCGCAACTGCTGGCGAACAAAGCGATATCCACCGAAGAGGGCGATGCGCGCATCGCGCGGTACCAGGAGGGGAAAGCTGCGCTCCTCGCCGCCGAAGCTGCCCGGGACTCAGCGAAGCTGGACCTTGAATACACTCAGGTGCGCGCGCCGATTGATGGCCGGGTGAGCCGCGCGCTGCAGACCGAAGGCAATTACGTTAACGGCGTGGCGGGAGCCGCGACCGAGCTAACCACGATCGTATCGGTCGATCCGGTCTATGTGAATGCGGACATGGACGAGGACTCGCTGCTAAAGTTCAACGTGCAAGCAGCCGCAAGGAGGCTCGAAACCAACGGTGACGGCAAAATCCCAGTGGAACTGCAGTTGGGCGATGAAAAGGATTTTCCCCACCTGGGGCACATCGAGTCTTTCGACAACCGGCTGAATCCGAACACCGGCAGCATCCTGCTGCGCGCGGTGTTCCCGAACGGCGATGGCCGCATCGTTCCCGGCCTGTTCGCGCGGATCCGCGTGCCACTGAGCGCGCGGCATGAGGCGTTGCTCGTGTCTGAGCGTGCCATCGGCACCGACCAGGCACAGAAGTACGTGCTGACGCTGACGCCGACGAATACGGTTGCCTACAAGCAAGTGCAGCTTGGGCCGGCCGTCGGCAACATGCGCATTGTCCGGACCGGCGTGGACGCCGGCGAACAAATCGTCGTCAACGGCCTTCAACGGGTGCGTCCGGGAATGCCGGTGATGCCGCAAGCTGAGGTAGCGGCGAAGCCTGACCCAACAGCGACATTCGAGACAGCCCGACGTTAGCCGCTTCTTAGAACCTCCACAACTCCATGAACTTTTCCCACTTCTTCATCCGCCGTCCGATATTCGCGGGCGTGCTTTCGGCGGTGATCTTCCTGGTCGGCTTGCTGGCAATGTGGCGGCTGCCGATCACCGAATACCCGGAGGTAGTCCCGCCCACCATCGTCGTCCGCGCGACCTATCCCGGGGCGAATCCGAAGACGATTGCCGAGACGGTCGCTTCACCCCTCGAACAGGCCGTCAACGGCGTCGAGGATTCGCTTTACATGTTCTCGCAAGCTACCAGCGACGGCGTTATGACCCTGACCGTTACTTTCAAGCTCGGCACGGACGTGGACAAGGCGCAGGTCCAGGTGCAGAACCGGGTGTCGCAGGCGCAGCCTAAGCTGCCCGAGGAAGTGCGCCGCTTCGGCGTCACCACGACCAAAGAGTCGCCCGATCTTACGATGGTGGTGCACTTGTTCTCGCCCAACGACCGCTATGACGAAGTCTATCTGCGCAACTACGCGACGCTGCAGGTGAAAGACGTGCTGGCGCGGCTTCCCGGCGCGGGGGAGGTCCGCGTGTTCGGTTCAGGGGATTACGCTATGCGGGTCTGGCTCAGCCCGGACAAAATCGCCGCTCGAAATCTGACCGCCAGCGACATCGTCGGCGCCATTCGTGAACAGAACGTGCAAGTGGCGGCGGGGGCGATCGGCCAGCAACCAGTCAGCCGCCCGGTGGATTTCGAGTTGCAGGTCAATGCCAAAGGGCGGCTGTTGTCGCCAGAGGAATTCGGCCAGATCATCGTAAAAACGGGTCCCAACGGCGAAAAGATCTTGCTCAAGGACGTCGCGCGGATCGAACTGAGCGCGGACAGTTACGCGCTGCGTTCGCTCCTGAATAACAAGCGGGCGGTGGCGTTGCCGATCTTCCAGTCGCCCGGTGCCAACGCACTCGACCTGTCGGCGAGCGTCCGACATGCAATGGAGGAGCTCAAGAAGAACTTCCCGGACGGAGTGGATTATTCAGTGGTGTATGATCCGACGGTGTTTGTTCGGCATTCGATCGAGGCGGTGGTGCACACGCTGCTGGAGGCGATTCTATTGGTGGTGATCGTCGTGATTGTGTTTCTCCAGACCTGGCGCGCCTCGATCATTCCATTGGCGGCGGTGCCTGTGTCACTGGTTGGAACGTTCGCCGTCATGCTGGCGCTTGGATTTTCGATCAACAACCTTTCATTGTTTGGCCTGGTGCTGGCCATCGGGATCGTGGTGGACGACGCAATCGTGGTGGTGGAAAACGTCGAACGCAACATCGGCCTGGGGCTGGCGCCCGTGGACGCCGCACGGCGCGCCATGAGCGAAGTGACCAGCCCGATCATCGCGACGGCCCTGGTGCTCTGCGCCGTCTTTGTGCCGACAGCGTTCATCAGCGGTTTGACCGGCCAGTTCTATAAGCAGTTCGCGCTGACGATCGCGATCTCGACGGTCATCTCGGCGTTCAATTCGCTGACGTTATCGCCTGCTCTCTGCGCCGTCCTGCTGAAAGACCATCAAGCGCCCAAGGATCGGTTCGCGCGGATTATGGATCGAGCGTTCGGCTGGTTTTTCCGTCCCTTCAACCGAGTATTTGCCTGGACCGGAAACCGCTATTCGGCCGGCGTCGGCTCCATCCTGCGGAAAAGCGCAGTCGCGCTGCTCGTTTATGGCGTGCTGGTATTCCTGACTGGCTGGAGCTTTAGCAAGGTGCCGACCGGGTTCGTGCCGACGCAGGACAAGCAATATCTGGTGGCGTTCGCGCAATTGCCCGACGGAGCATCGCTCGACCGGACCGAGACGGTGATTCGCCGGATGTCGGACATCGGCATGAAGCAGCGTGGCGTGCAGAGTGCGGTGGCATTTCCCGGCCTGAGCATCAGCGGGTTCAGCGTAGCGCCCAATGCGGGGATTGTCTTTTTCTGCCTGGACCCGTTTGAAGAACGGAAGAAGCCGGACCTGAGCGGGCCGGCCATCGCCGGTCAACTGAACCAACAATTTGCTACCATCCAGGACGCGTTCATTCTCGCGGTGCCGCCGCCGCCCGTGATGGGCCTAGGCACCATTGGCGGGTTCAAGCTGTTCGTGGAAGATCGAGCCGACCTTGGGTACGACGCGCTATATCGGAATGTCCAGGGGATCATCGGCAAGGCCTACCAGACACCCGGCCTGGCAGGCGTGTTTTCCACCTTCACCGTCAACGTGCCGCAGCTTGATGCGGACATCGACCGCGTCAAGGCAAAGCAACAAGGTGTTCCGCTGCAGAACCTTTTCGAGACCATGCAGATCTATCTCGGGTCGCTCTATGTGAACGATTTCAACCGTTTTGGCCGCACGTATCAGGTCATCGCCCAGGCCGAGGCGCCTTTCCGCGATCGGCCTGAGGACATTACCCGCCTCAAGACCCGCAACTCGAACGGGGAAATGGTGCCGTTGGGCGCCCTGGTGAAAGTCACCGAGACTCACGGGCCTGACCGGGCGATGCGTTACAACGGCTATCCCGCGGCTGAAATCAACGGCGGACCGGCGCCGACTTTCAGCTCTGGCCAGGCGGAAGCGCTCATCACAAAACTTGTGAATGAGACTTTGCCCAAGGGCATGAGTCCGGAATGGACCGACCTGACGTTTCAGCGGATCCTCGCGGGGAATACCGCCATCTATGTTTATCCGCTCTGCATCCTGCTCGTGTTCCTCGTGCTAGCGGCGCAATACGAGAGCTTTCGACTGCCGCTGGCGATTATCCTGATTGTGCCGTTGTGCCTGCTGTTCGCCATCACCGGCGTCTGGCTCAAGGGCAGCGACAATAACATCTTCACCCAGATCGGGTTGATCGTGCTGGTCGGACTTGCCTGCAAGAACGCCATTCTGATCGTCGAATTCGCGAAGCACAAACAGGACGAAGGCCGGACGCCAGCCGAAGCCGCCATCGAAGCGAGCCGCCTGCGACTGCGACCGATCCTGATGACTTCGATCGCATTTATTGCGGGCGTGTTCCCGTTGGTGAAATCCCATGGCGCCGGCGCGGAAATGCGCCAGGCCATGGGCATCGCGGTCTTCGCCGGAATGATAGGCGTCACGCTGTTCGGCCTCTGCCTGACGCCGGTGTTTTACAACGTGTTGATGAAACTTGGCTGGAAACGAGTCGCCGCGATCACGCAGAAACCGGAAGCTGAGTTACCACCCGACGGCGTCGAGCCGGCGAGCGCTTGATTCACCGCAAAATGAAAGACGAACCATGAAGAAACTAAACGTGACGAGATGGATAACGGACGAGTGGATTCCGAATCTTGAAGTCGCCAAAACAGGAGAAGTGGCGGTCCGCAGAGCGCGTGACGAGGGAGTTTGTTTGAAAGGCGTGAATGAGAATAGTTCGCGTCGCGGATCTTTTCCTCTGAGGTCCTTGGAAGCTCAGGCTGCAAGCCCCGGCCGCCATAACCACGGAATGAGTTTTAGCGTATGACGAACCAATTGGAGACGGAATGTGCCAAGGCCAGTGACATGGTAGCCGGCGACGTAAGGAGGCGGAAGCGGTTGTCAACAGCGGTACTCGGGAAGTTCCGCCTCCTTACGTCGGCGGCTACAATTCTGCTCCTTTCTGGCTGTGCCGTCGGCCCGGACTACAAACGCCCGACCAGCGCGGCGCCGGCGCACTATAAGGCCGAAGAACTTGGCTCGTGGAAAGAAGGCCAGCCGCTGGACCAGGTCCCCAAAGGCGATTGGTGGTCGGTTTTCGGCGATGAAACGCTGGACGACCTGCAAAGGCGCGCGGCTGCCGCCAACCAGCAATTGAAGGCCGCCGTCGCGCGCGTCGAACAGGCGCGGGCCACGGCCCGGGTCGCCCGCAGCGAACTGCTGCCGACGCTGAACGCCGACCCTAGCTGGACGCGTCAGCGTTACTCACCGAACCAGGTGCCCAGTTTTGGCGGCGTGACCGCCAATTCGTTCAACGCGCCGCTCGATCTTAGTTACGAGATTGATTTGTGGGGACGCGTCCGGCGAGGATTCGAAGGCGCCCATGCCGAGGCCCAGGCTTCCATCGCGTCGTTTCACAACGTGTTGATTACGCTTCACGCGGATGTGGCGCAAAATTTTTTCGTCCTGCGCGCGCTCGATGCCGAGATCGCGACCGTCGCGCGGACCGTGAGCCTGCGCAAGGAACAGGTGCAGCTCGTGCGCAGCCGGTTCGAGGGTGGCATTGGCAACCAGCTCGATGTTTCCCGCGCCGAGACTGAGCTGGCGACGACCGAAGCCGAAGACGCGTCCCTGGCCAGACGCCGCGCGGAACTTGAGAACGCGCTGGCCATCCTGGTTGGAGAAAATCCTTCGACCTTTCGGCTGGCAGCGATCACTGGGGATGAGGGGATGAAATGGAATCCGCAACCGCCTGCTATCCCGGCTGGGCTGCCCGGGGATTTGCTCGAGCGCAGGCCGGACGTTTCTGAGGCCGAGCGTCAATTGGCGGCGGCCAATGCCCGCATCGGCGTCGCCAAGGCGGCCTTCTTTCCCTCGGTGCACTTGACTGGCTCGGGAGGCTACCTGAGCGGCGACATTGATAATCTGTTCAATTGGGACAGCCGCGTCTGGTCGATCGGCCCTAGCGTCTCGTTGCCGATTTTTGCAGGCGGCCGGAACCTGGCGGGTTACAAACGCTCGAAGTCGGCATACGAGGAGGCGATCGCCCAATACCGGCAGCGCATCCTCGTTGCCTTCGGTGACGCCGAGAACAGCCTGGCAGGCATTCGTCATCTGGCGGACCAGGCCGGCGCCCAGGACCGCGCGGTGGCCAGCGCCCGCCGCGCCGCTGAACTGGCCGGCGAGCGCTACCGCTCCGGCATTGTCAGCTACCTCGAAGTGGTGGACGCGAACCGCGAGGAGCTCCAGGCCGAACGTGGCCGGGCTCAACTCACCGGCGAGCGGCTCACCGCCGCCGTGCAGCTCATCAAAGCGCTCGGGGGTGGATGGGATGAAGCGCAGTTGCTGGCTTCGGTCTCTAAGTAGGCAACAAGTGGGCCGAAGAAGTGACCCGGACAAAGTTTCCCAGAATGTTTAGCTCCAACGAAACCGACACATTATGAAAATAGCACCAATTGAAACCAGTGTATTAAACGTTAAGAAATCTCCCGCCGAGCTCAACGCTGAATTACGCCAAAGAATTCTCGGCTTGCCCGGCGTCACGGAGCGAGCGAATGCGGGTATCCACGAAGACGCGTTTTTCATCGGGCGGACCATGTTCATGCATATCCACGGGCGCGGCCATTGCGACATTCGATTGTCGAGGCCAGATCAGGAGCAAGTCCTCGCCGAAGGCAAAGCGCGCCCACACCGTTGGGCGCCGGAAGCAGGATACGTGACTTTCATCGTGACTGATGAACAAGATTTGGAACCGGCGATGGAACTGATTCGGATGTCTTATGACCATTTCGCCGATACTAAGGAATGCTGAGCTTAGACCGCCAAGAGCAACATCATGAGCAAAGTGAAAATGGGAGCCGACGTCAGTGATTAAACCTCAGAGGATTCCGGAATTGATTAGAGCCTCCCGACGTCGGCTCCTACAATTGTGAGACAGGCTCTTATTGAACAGGGAATTAATTACCGACCATCGTCGCGGTGCCGCCCATCTTGCTACCGATGAACTGAAGAACCGGACTGATCGGATTGGCGACGGCAATCGTGCTGCTTCCGGCAAACAACAGGCCCACCGCGTGCGGACTGGTGGTGACGTCCTCGACCATGAGAGAACCAGAATCGCCGCTGTTCAAAAAGCCGCTGCCGCCGTTGGCGACGAGGACCTGGTTCGTAAATGTCTTGGTGAAAGCAACGCCGCCGGCGCACTCGTTTTCGTACTGAACGCTGACGGTGGCGTTGAGCCCGTTGATATAGCTTCGGCTCAGGCCGGTTGTGCGGCCGCTCTTTTTGACGGCCTGGTTGAGGAAGGCCGCCACGGTCTGAGAGGAGAGCGTGCCGATCTCCAGGATTGCGCCATCACCACGAACCATACCGGGGACGACCTGGGCAATGGAAACATCCACGTTGGAGTCGGGCAATGAACTAAGCTTGAGCAAAGTGGCGACGTTTTGGGCGCTGCTGGCGCTGCAGCGAACGTCGATGAGGCCGGGCTGGATGACATAGCTGCCGGTCGTGGCTACCACGTTATTGCCTCCGGGCACGATATCGGACTCGAAGACGTGGTAATTGCTCATAATAAATTGGGCGTTGTTCACCTGGATGAGTGAACCGAGCGTGCCACCGCAGCAGTAACCGTTGGCCAGGTCGTTGCGCCAGCCGCCGGAGGTGCCGAGCTGGACTGGTGGATTTTGCAAAGCGGTGTGGCTCGTACCCCCTCCGCCACCCGGGCGGCCCTTGTAAGAAACGAATTTCTCCGTGAATTCGGCACGCATTGCGATGCCTCGAAGCTGGGGCGGCAGGGCCCGGACAACGTCGGCTTTTGAGAGACCTTCGCTGTCCACATAAACGACTAAATCCGGCTGGCCCGCCTGACTCAATCCGACGGCGGTTCCCAACACGTCAGGCCATTTCAAAAGCTGGCCGGTAACTTCCTCCTGGAGCGCGATCACATCGCGAATCTTCGCATGACTTTCAGTGAAGATTTCGCCCGCTGCGGCGGCCCAGGCAACGCTGGCAAGCGCGAGGGTTAGCAGGACGGTGGCAGCACGGAGAAGGGGACGTAGAAACCGATTTAATGACTTCATATCGCAGCGAGCCTAGCACAGCACGGGAGCGCGATTCAATTAGTACTAACTCTGAAGAAAGGATCGGGGAAAGTCCCAATGCCGAATTTGAGGGAAAATTCCAAACACCAAGCTCCAAATCCCAACCAATCTCCAAACTTCAAACCCCAAAACCGTGTTCGCCTAACTTTCTGGGTTGGTATTCGGGATTTGGTGCTTGTTTGGGGGTTGGAATTTAAAATTTGGTGCTTCCCTGGAGCTTGGAGCTTGGTGTTTGTGTGTTTACTTCCCAGCATCCACCTGATAGCCCAGTTCGCGGAAACGTTGAAGCTTGTAGAGGAGGGCGCGGCGGCTGATGCCGAGGGCTTTAGCCGTTTCGGTGCGATTGAAGTCGTGCTTGCGCAGGGCCTGGAAGATAGCTTGCCGCTCGATTTCGCCGAGCCGCTCGGCATCGGCCAGTTCTGACGCTGGAGCCGCAGTTTGGCCGCCCTGCCTGACTTTGGCCGGGAGGTGTTCGGGCAAGATCAACTCGCCGCTCGAAAGCAGAGCCGCCCGCTCTATGGCGTTGCGCAACTCACGCACATTGCCCGGCCACGGATAGCGCGTCAGGCACTCGGCCACCGAAGAAGAAAAGCGCGCCTTGCCGCGGCTGAATTCCGAAAGGAACGCGCCGGCCAGCGGCAGGATGTCCTCCTGCCGCTCGCGCAAGGGCGGCAGGTTCAGTTCCACGACATTGAGCCGGTAAAAGAGGTCTTCGCGAAACCGGCCATTCCTGACTTCGTCCTCCAGGATTCGGTTGGTGGCCGCCAGAATGCGCGCGTTGGTCTGCAGTTCCTTGTTCGAGCCGACGCGATGAAATCGGCCATCCTGCGTCACCCGCAGCAATTTGGCCTGGAGCGCGGGAGACATGTCGGCGACTTCGTCCAGAAAGATTGTTCCTTCATCGGCGACTTCGAATCGGCCGATACGCTGGGCCACCGCGCCGGTGAAAGCGCCTTTCTCGTGGCCGAAGAGCTCGCTCTCGAGCAGCGTTTCCGGGATGGCGGCGCAGTTGACTTTGACGAGCGCGCCGGCGGCGCGCGAACTCCAGGCGTGAATGACGTCGGCCAGCACCTCTTTGCCGACTCCGCTCTCGCCACTGATCAGCACGCGGCTTTCCGAAGCGGCGATTAGGGAAGCATCGTGAAAAACGGCCTGGGTCAGCGGACTGGCCGCGATGACACCCGGAGGCAGGGGTTTGTCCAAGCTGAATTTCACGGGCGCGGCTTTGGCGACGCCGGTTGCCTGCTGCACCGTAGCGAGCAGCTCCTCGAGATCAATCGGCTTGGCCAGGTAATTGAGCGCGCCATCGCGCATGGCGCCGACCGCCTCGCGGATATCAGCGTAGGCGGTCACCAAGAGAACCGGCAGCACGGCATGCCGCTGGCGGGCACGGCGCAGGGTTTCCAGGCCGGTCATCCCCGGCATGCGCACGTCCGAGATCATCATGCTGATCTCCTCGTTTTGCAGGACTTCGAGAGCGCGCTCGCCCGAGGCCACAGGCATGGTCTCAAATCCCTGGCTGCGGAGAAACGAATCCAGCAGGCTGCGCTGACCGGCGTCGTCATCGACGATCAGAATACGTCGAGCTCTAGCGGCACCTTTGTGGTTCTCAACTGTCATCGGCTCAGGATTGAACTTCGGCCCAGGCGAATACGAGCATGCTCGGCCGGCTGGAGAAAGGTAGTCGGCATTAGGAAATCGAGAAAGCGCAAATCACCGGGGCTCGGTACGGCATCAGGCCATGACCGCTTGACAGGCCATTCGGCCGGGCTTAGCATTTTTTAGATGAAAACTGCTGATTTAACCATTACCGAATTGGCGGGCTCGGTGCCCAAATCGGTGCGCGAGACCGAGGAATTCGGAGTACGCGGCATCACGAGGAATGGCAAAACGGTTGCCTTTCTGGTGTCGCGGACAGTCATGGAAAGCATCCTGGAAACAATGGAGCTGCAGAAGAACAGCGAACTCATGCGGCTGGTTAAGGCGGATCGAGCAGGGAAAGTCGCCTTCTCAAAAGTTCCGGATGAAGGCTGAGGTTCAGTGGTCCAACCAGGTCCGGAACTTCCTAAGTTCGCTCGCGCCAGATTCCAAAAGGAAACTGCGCGCCGGAATCCGCGGACTCGGCGATGACCGAGGCGACATTAAGCCGCTAGTGGACGAGTTGCTCGGGTATAACCGGCTGAGGGTGGGCCAATTCAGGGTGATTTACAGAGAAGCCTTCGAAAAAGGTGTCGCCGTGCGAAAGTGTTTGTTCGCCGAGCGCCGTGACATGGTTTATGAGATCTTTCGGAAAATGGTGTTGGATGAGATTCATTAACTTAGGTACATAAATTATGCCACAGGCCATAATGGACCCCGAGGAAGTGCGGCGATTCGCCGAGGAACTCAAGCGATTCAATTCCGATCTTCAGGATCGAGTGGTTTCGTTGCAGGCGCGATTCGCCGCGCTGGGCGACACCTGGCAGGACCAGGAACACGGCAAATTCACCGAGGAATTCAAGCAAACGATGAAGGCGCTGAAGAAGTTCATCGAAGTGTCAAACCAGCATACGCCGTTCCTGTTAAAGAAAGCGCAGCGCATCGAAGAATATCTCAATCAGCGCTAGGGTCACATTCCGGTACCCATGCCGCAAAAAGCCCATGTCACGTCGGTCGAGGCCCTGGAAGCCTTCCGCTCCAACCTGATTGTGTACGTCAGCAAGGCGCGGCCAACTTTGGAGGAGGTCAGCGCCGACGTTCTCCGGACGCGGCTCTGGCTGCAAAATGAGCAGCGGACGCATTGGGAAGCACAGGCGCGGCGCCGGTCCAAAGAGCTGGAGCAGGCCCAGGCCGCCCTCTTCAGCGCGCGACTGTCGAACTTGCGTGAGGAAAGCGCCGCCGAACAGATGGCATTTCATCGCGCCAAACGTTCGCTCGAAGCAGCCGAGACCAAGTTGAGGACCCTCAAACAATGGAACCGGGAGTTCGACAATCACGTCGATCCGCTCTCCAAGCAGACCGAGAAACTACATACGGTGCTGGCCAATGACATGAGCAAGGCGATAGCCTATCTGACGGAAGCAATCAAAACGCTTGGCGCTTACGCGGAGATCGCTCCGCCCTCGGATTCGGGCAGCCCGGGCCCAACCGCGGCCCCGGCGGCGACCGCTGGACCTGGTGACGGGGCGAAGGACCTTGCTGCATGAACGCAAACGCAGCCAGGTTGGGAGCAATCACCAAGGAGCTATGGAGTCAGTGGCAGCAGACAAAGCATTATTGGAAGGATTCGCGGAGCGTGGAGTTTGAGCACAAATACCTGGAGGAGCTTGTGGCCAGCGTGGACAAGACCGTTACTGTAATCGAGCAGCTCGACAAGCTGCTCGCCAGGGTCAGGAGAGATTGTGAGTAGCCACCTCGGAGTTAACCAGACGCTGGGGATGCTCGAGCGCTTGCGAAGCGCCGCGCGTGATTTCACCGACCGCGCCGCGAAGCTCGATGAGGATTTCCGCGTTCGAAGGCACCGGGCGAAGCAGCGACGCGAAACCGGGCTGGAGGAACTGACGCAGAATCTCGAAGCTGCCTTGCGCCAGGAGGAAGCGGCGTTTGCGACGGCAACGGAGCAGGCGAAATCGAATTACGAACGGCGAAAGATCAGACTCGGCAAAGCCTACCGCAACAGCAAGGAGCAGGGCCTGGCCAGGGTGGAAGACAAAACCGGCCAGAGGAAATACGCTCTCCAAAGACAGGTGCTCCAGGCCGAACGCGACCGGGACGCTGACCTGGCGAAGGCGGCGGCCACTCTTGAAGAATTCAGGTCGAGCCTAGTCGCGGCACACCAGGCCCTGACCGAGCTGGAGCAGGCCGCGGAGAATTCGTTCAAGGGTTATCGGAAGTTTCTCCGGCTGCTTTCGCCGAGACATGGCTCTCGGCCGCCGGAACATGAGACTGATGAGGCCCATTTGCTCGCGGTCCTGCAGCAGGAGCTCGCGAAGACGCGTGCCGGCCTGGACGAGTTCCGGAAGTTTCTTACCGTGCGATTGTTCCGCCAGCTCGCCCTCTGGTCCGTGCTTTTGCTTTGCCTGGTGCCGCTGGTTCCAGTGTTGAGATCTTACGGGATTCAATCGTTCGATTTTCCGGCGGCCGGGTTATGTGCCGGAGCGGGCTTTGTTGGTCTTCTGTTGGGGCGCTACCTCAGCACGCGCAAAGCCGCGGCAGAGGCGGAGGCCATTGCCGGCGCTGTGGTTCATGGACGGGCTCTGCACGCGCTCTGCACGGAGAAATCCGAAGCCCAATACCAGCGGGAAATCAGCCGCATTCAAGACGAATTTCGGGGCACAACTCAGCGGGTCGATCAGGAGTTGAAGCAGGCGCTGTCCGGCGCCACCGACTTGCGAGCCCGCAGCCGGACGGAGACTGACGAAAAGTCATTCCGTGTCACCGCTCGACACGAGCAGCTTTATCGGCAACGGCTGGAGCGGCTGCAGCAGCAACATGCTCTGACGCTCGAACGACTCAACGCGGAAGCTCAAGCAGCCCGCCAGGCCCTGACCGAGTCGGCAGAAACGAATGAAAAAAAAATCGAAACCGAGTACCAGGTGCAGCGCCAGTTGCTGGAGACGGAGTGGAACAGCCGAGCGCAGCCGCTGTTGCATTCACTCAGTTCGGCCGCAGCGGTATGCCAGCAGACTTTCCCATCCTGGGATGCGATCCCACCGGAGAAATGGGCCCCGCCGCTGACTTTTGCGCAGGCCGCAAAATTCGGAAAATTGACAATTGACCTGGGAAAGGTCTTTGAGACAGCTCCAGGCGTGCGGATACCACCCATGACAGGCCAATCGCGATTTGCCACACCTCTTTGTCTTACTTATCCGGGACAAGGTTCCATCCTGTTTGAGACGGGAAACACCGGACGAGAGCAGGCCCTCGGCTCCTTGAACAACATCATCTTTCGATTGTTGTCGATAGCCCCGCCAGGAAAGCTGAACTTTACAATTATTGATCCAGTTGGTTTGGGCCAAAACTTCGCCGGGGTGATGCATCTGGCCGACTTCGAGGAGCAACTCATTCACAGCAGGATTTGGACGCAAAGCTCGCAGATCGAGCAACGCCTCGCCGATCTCAACGAGCATATGGAGAAGGTCATCCAGATGTACCTCCGCAACGAATACGCGACCATCGCCGAGTACAACGAGCAGGCGGGAGTTATAGCCGAAAAGTACCAATTCCTGGTCGTGGCAGATTTCCCGGCGAACTTCAGCGACCTTGCTGCGCGGCGTTTGCTGAGCATCGCCACGAGCGGCGCGCGCTGCGGCGTTTATTTGCTGCTGCATTGGGACCAGCGCCAGCCGTTGCCGCAGGAATTTGTTCCGGAAGAGTTGCGCAAAAGCGCAGTGCGAGTCAGTTGGAAAGGCACGGAAACCTTGCTTGGGGGGAAACTGGAGCCGGGAGCGGAGGTGACGCTGGAGGCTCCGCCGCCACCCGAGCAGGCCGTCCAATTTATACAGAACGTGGGCCGGCACAGCCGGGATTCGAGCCGCGTAGAAGTGCCTTTTACGCAGGTGGCCCCGGCGCCGGAGGAACTTTGGACCGAAGAAACGACGGCCGAACTGCGGGTGCCCATCGGACGGACCGGCGCCACCAAACTGCAATACCTGGCGCTGGGCAAAGGGACGCGGCAACACGGTTTGCTGGCGGGCAAGACTGGTTCCGGCAAATCCACCTTGTTTCATGTGATCATAACCAACCTCGCTTTGTGGTGCAGCCCCGAACAGGTCGAGTTTTACCTGGTCGATTTCAAGAAAGGCGTCGAGTTCAAGTGCTACGCCGCTCAGCGTTTGCCGCATG
>CAYUPI010000082.1:0-20500 GCA_964446585.1 uncultured Verrucomicrobiota bacterium | reverse complement strand
GATGAGGAACCGTTCTCACGCCTCCATTATGGTGGTAGTGTCAAGATGCGCTCTGTAACCCCTCAGTTAAAGGCGGGAGACGCGGCCCGGAGTGCGCCCGGGAACGGGCGCACTCCGCCACCAAAGACTGAGCCCTTACGCGGCGCTCACCCAACGCCCATCAACTCCCGGACTTTCGCGCGGATGTCGCCATGTTTCATCAGCGCTTCGCCCACGAGGATGGCTCGGGCGCCGCACCGCAGCAGGCGCTGCACATCGGCGCGCGTATGGATGCCGCTTTCGGCAACTAACAGCGGCGGGTGTTGAGGGTCGAGTGCTGAAGAGCGCAAGCGAGCGGCGAGGCGCTCGGTCGTCGCGAGGTCCACCTCGAACGTTTTCAAGTCGCGGTTGTTTACGCCGATGAGTTGAGCCCCGATAGCCATCGCGCGATCCAGCTCTGCTTCGTCGTGCACTTCGACCAGGGCGGCCAGGCCTGCGCGGGTGGCCAGGCCGTGAAACCGCTTCAACTGTTCCTCGGTCAAGATCGCGACAATCAGCAGAATGGCATCCGTCCCCCAATGAATCGCTTCCAAAATCTGACGCTCGTCGATGATAAAATCTTTCCTCAGCAGGGGCAGTTTCACCGACTCTCGGACCCGCTTCAGATGCTGAAGCGACCCTTGGAAGAATTTTTCATCCGTCAACACGGAGAGGCAACTGGCGCCAGCCAATTCATATTCGCGGGCGATACGCACGGGATCAAAGTCTGCCTGAATCACGCCAGCCGATGGGGAGGCCTTTTTCACCTCGGCAATGAGCGCGACCCCTCCGGTTTTGGCCTTCCGCAATGCCCCGGTAAAATCCCTCACCCCACCGCGGTTCCGCAGAGCCGCGTCTAAATCGAACGGCGAAATCACCCGCTGCGGCAGCCGCGCAATCTCTCGCTTCTTCTCTTCAACTATCGATTCGAGAACAGTCACTCTTGCTCGTGCTAGCATTGTCGTTACGTAAGGCTTTCGACTTCGGGTTTCGGATTTCGGGTTTCCTTCGGATTTCGGATTTCGGAATTACCCCTCCTCCTCATCCTTCAGCCCCTTCATGCGTTTGGTCGGGCAACCCGCCCGCAGCCAGCAGTTCACAAACGCATCCAGATCGCCGTCCATCACTCCCTGCACGTTGCTGGTCTCGACCCCGGTGCGGAGGTCTTTCACCATGCGGTACGGCTGGAAAACATAGCTGCGAATCTGATTGCCCCAGGAGATGCTGCCTTTCTCGCCGTAAAAACGCTCCATTTCCGCCTTCTGCGCATCCAGCCGCTGGGCATAGAGTTTCGATAGCAGGAGCTTCATCGCTGTGGCCCGGTTCTGATGCTGCGACCTCTGGTTTTGCGATGCTGCCACGAGACTAGTCGGGATGTGAGTAATACGAACGGCAGTTTCCACTTTGTTCACGTTTTGCCCGCCTTTGCCGCCAGAACGGAACGTGTCCACTTTCAACTCGGCGGGCGGAATTTCGATCTCCGAAGAGGTTTCCTCGATTTCGGCGATCACATCCACGCTGGCAAAGCTGGTGTGCCGGCGTTTGTTTGAGTCGAACGGAGAAATGCGCACGAGCCGGTGTACCCCGCGCTCGGCTTTGGTGAAGCCGTAGGCGTTTTCGCCGGTGAACACCAGGGTCGCGCTCTTAATGCCCGCTGCCTCGCCCGGCAGCACATCGGTCAGTTCCACCTCCCATCCGCGCGATTCGGCCCAACGCTGGTACATTCGCATGAGCATATTGGCCCAGTCGCACGACTCCGTCCCCCCTGCCCCGGCGTTAATGCTGAGGATGCAATTGCTCCGATCATGAGGGCCGCTCAGGAACACTTTGAGTTCCAGCGCATCGAGTTCCTTGAAATATTTTGAGAGATCCCGCTCCAACTCCTGCTGGATTTTGTCCTGGGACTCCGCGGGCTCGGCTTCGCCGAGCTCAACCATCACCTGGAAATCTTCCAGCTTCTTTTCCGCCTGGAGCAGGGGTTCGACCCTATTCCGAAGTGAATTGGCCTCCTCGATCAGCTTTTGGGCTTGTTCGCGATTGTTCCAGAAATTGTCGGCCGCCATTAGGGCATTGAGCTCACCCAGGCGCTTCTGCGCGCCGGGCACGTCAAAGAAACCTCCGCAGATGAGCGAGTTTGTCCGTGGCGGTCGCTAATTCGGCTGTAATCGTGTCGAACATTAGCGCGCAATCTAGGTCGCGCGAGGGCTCAATGCAAGCTTAAGGACCGATGCACGGTTTTAGTGATTCCCACTCCTTTTGCATGCTGTTCACGCAAGGCAAGCCCCCGCGCTTGCGTCCTCCCCGCGCTCTATAGACAATCGCCGACAGCCGTTTCCTGAAATCAGAATCTATGAATTTCGCCATCTGCAATGAAATCTTCCGGGATTGGAATGTAGAGGACACACTGGCCCACGCCGCAAAACTAGGCTATCACGGGCTGGAAATCGCTCCCTTTACGCTCGCCAGTTCGGTCACGGAAATTTCGTCGAGCGAACGCCGCCGAATTCGCGATGTGGCGGCGCGGAATCAAATCCAGATCGCCGGCATCCATTGGGTGCTGGTCAAGCCCGAGGGCCTGTACATCAATCATCCCGACGGAATGATACGCGAGCGCACGGCGGGCTACTTCTGCGACCTGGTGGATTTCTGCGCGGACCTGGGAGGCAAGGTGATGGTCGTCGGCTCTCCCAAACAGCGCAACATAATGGATGGGGTCTCCGCTGAACAGGCGCGCGAATGGGCGACCGGAACGTTCCGCGACGCCGTGGCCAAGGCCGAGCAACGAGCAGTGGCCATTTGCTTTGAACCACTAGCGCCGGCGGAAACCAATTTCATTAACACTGCTGCCGAAGCCCTGGAATTCGTGCAACGTCTGCCTTCGCCCGCTTTTCAAATCATCCTGGACGTCAAAGCGATGTGCTCGGAGGCCAAGCCCATCCAGCAGATCATCCGCGAATCATGGCCGCGCTTCGCTCATTTCCATGCCAACGACAAGAACTTGAAAGGACCCGGCTTCGGCGAAGTTGATTTCAGGCCCATCGCCAAAGCGTTGAAGGAGGTAGGGTATGCCGGCTTTGTCTCGGTCGAGGTGTTTAACTTCGATGAAGGGCCGGAGACGATTGCGGCGAAAAGCTTGGAGTATTTGAGGAACGTCTTCCTGTAGCAGGGCCCTGGAACCTTGATCTCGCAGAGAGCTAAGCCATAACAATTCAAAGGAACCGCTAATTGGCGCTAATCTGCGCTAATGAAATAGGACCAAACATCCTCGTTTTGTCCTGTCCGAACCGGCCGCTGGGTACAGGCTTGTCCCTCCAAAGGATTAGCGCGAATTAGCGAAGATTAGCGGTTTCTCCGTTCTGTTCTTAAAGTTAGGCAGCGGGAGATTGTTGCCGCTCGGCATCCTCAGGCAACGCCTTGCGGATCGCGGCCAACAGTTCGTCGTTGTTGACTGGCTTCTGAAAGAAGCCCACGGCACCCGCCGCCATCGAACGGGCTTTGGTTTCTTCGGCGTTGCTTCCGGTGATGATAATGACGGGAATGCGTTTGGCCTCGTCCATCCGCTTAAGCCAATCCATGATGAGAAAGCCATCCCAACCCACGCCTCCCCCGTGAGCAACGTCCGGGGGGAAACCGATGTCTAAAAGGATCAGATCGGGTCTTTCCCGCCGCGCGGTGCTGACCGCCGTTGAGCCATCCTCGGCCGTCAGCACGTCGTAGCCGCTGGCCTTCAGCTTCAAAGAGAGCGTTTTGACGACCACGGCGTTGTCATCGACCACCAAAATCTTCTTGCGATTCATAGTGTTTCGAATCGAATTATCATCGGTCTTTTAACAGGATTTCAGTGGGATGGCAACGGACTTTCGCATGAGCAAATTCTTTGACCCAGGCGAGCACCGCGCCGAAAAGGTTAATCAACTGTTCACCGTGATCGCACGGCGTTACGACTTGATCAACGACCTTCAGAGTTTCGGCTTGCACCGCTGCTGGAAACGAAGAGTCATCGAGCTGGCGCGACCACAACCGGGCGAGCGCGCGCTCGACCTTTGTTGTGGCACCGGCGACCTGGCGCTGGCCCTGGCTCGCCGCGGCGCGGAAACGACCGGTCTTGACTTCAATGAGCCGATGCTGCAAGTGGCCGAAGCGAGGCGATCCAAGCTTAAATCGTCCGCCCTGAGCTTCGTCCGTGGCGATGCGCAACACCTCCCCTTTCTGCAGGATTCTTTTGACATTGTGACGGTCGGCTACGGTCTGCGAAACCTGGCAAACTGGGAAGCGGGCCTTGGGGAAATGCGGCGCGTGGCCCGGCCGGGCGGCAGACTGCTCGTGCTCGATTTCGGCAAGCCCGACAATCGGCTCTGTCGGGCTCTTTACTTCGGTTATCTCCGGCTCTTTGTGCCGGCACTCGGTCTCCTGGTTTGCGGCCACCCCGGCGCCTATGCCTACATCCTAGACTCCCTCTGGCACTACCCGGCGCAGCGCGGCGTGGAGGAGAAAATGCGCGAATTGGGCCTGGTGAACGTGCGAACCATTAATCTGATGGGCGGGGCGATGAGCATTAACTACGGAGCAAAACCCGTTGCCAGAGGGTAGAGGCCTGCGCCAGACTGGGGTGATGAATTTCCGCAAGAAGATGATTTCCTGGGACCAATTGCCCGAATGGCGAGCTGACATGCGGGCTTCGGGCCGGAAGCTCGTCGTCACTAACGGCTGCTTCGACCTGCTACACATAGGCCACGTCAGTTATCTGGAAACGGCGCGAAACCAGGGCGATGCGCTCCTCGTCGGAGTCAATGGCGACCGTTCTGTGCGGGAACTCAAGGGGCCGGATCGCCCGCTGAATGACGAGTCCGATCGAGCAGCGGTGCTGGCCGCGCTTGAGAGTGTGGATGGCGTGTGCATCTTCGCGGATCGTCTCGCCACAAATTTTCTCGCCGCAGCGCAACCGGACGTGTACGTGAAAGGCGGCGATTACACCCTGGACACCCTTAATCAGGATGAACGCCAGACCGTAGAGCAGGCCGGGGGAAGAATTGTCATCATCCCATTCGTGCCCGGCAAATCCACAACTGCCATGCTGAAAAGGATCGCGAGGCTTTAGAAGGAAACGGTAATGACAAGTAGCTGGGCCAATCGAAGGTCCACGGCCACTTTGTCACTGGCAAAGAGCGTGTCGGGAAATTCCCCATTTTTCTCGTAGCAGCCGAGGTAACGAGGCTCTAATCGAGAAAAGAAGGAAATCGGCGAGAAGCGACGGGGCGCCGGTAAATTATAGATTTTTCAAAATAGATCCTTACTATTTCCTATTCAAACAAACCTTCGAAGATTGAGTAATTAAGCGAATATTGTCAATACGAAATAATTGAAGAAGGTTTACTTATATCAGGATTAGCTGATCTCAACCTTGACAGACACGGAATGAAAATCCTGGTAATCTCACTGGCGGGCATCGGCGACACACTCTTCGCCACGCCGTTGATTCACGAGCTCCGCGCCAATTTCCCGGAGGCCGAAATTGATGCGCTGGTCCTCTGGCCTGGCGCGAAGGATTTGCTGGAAGGCAATACACACCTGCAGCGGGTGCATCAAAAAGACCTGATCAAAGTAGGGACCGGCGCGTCGTTAAAATTTCTGTCGCAGTTGCGACGGAATCGCTATGACGTTTCGATCAACACACATCCCCAAAGCCGGATCCACTACCGGCTGGTGGCGCGATTAATCAGTGCCCAGACGCGACTCAGTCACCATTACGACAATGCTTCGCTCCTCGATGCCCTGCTTGTTAATCGCACGATTCAGCAGGACTACGCCAAGCACTGCATCGAGAACAACCTCGCACTACTGCAACTCATTCGCGCGAAGATGCTGCTACCGGGCCATGACTACGAGATTTACCTGTCGCAATTAGAATATGCCTGGGCTGACGAATTCCTTAATTCGCACAAGCTGACCGGGCGCACGCTGCTTGGGATCCACGTCGGTTCCGGCGGCACGAAGAACCTGGCCCTCCGGCGATGGCCTCTGGCTGCTTACACTGAGCTGATCAAAAGACTGAGCCGCACACACCCGGCACTGCGTATTCTGCTGTTGGGCGGGCCTGAGGAGGAACGCGACCATGAACAAATCCTGGCTCAGGCCGATCACAACTTCGTTTATCAACCCGGCACAAAAACCTTGCGCCAGGCAGCCGCGCTTTTGAAACATTGCGACGTCTTTCTCAGCGTAGACACCGCACTCATGCATTTGGCCGCTGCGATGAAGGTACGGAAACAAATCGTGATCGAAACCCCAACCTGGAACAAGCCGATCGAGCCTTACGGCAATCCATTTTCCCTGGTGAAAAACCCAGCCGTGGCTGGGAGGAATTTGGAATACTACCGTTACGATGGCCGAGGCATCCGCGGCACCAAAGAGGAGCTAATCGAATGCATGGCTTCCGTCGCCGTGGACTCCGTTTACACTGCTGTCGAGACTGCGCTCAGGGAAGTCGGCAAATAGTGCGTCGGTACTTATCGAAGCTCGCTAATAATTCTTCGGGGGCAACCGTGGCTGTGCCGATCTTGCCGACGACGATGCCGGCGGCGTGGTTGGAGATAATTGCGGCTTCCAGGGGAGAAGCGCCCGCGGCGATGGCCAGCGTGAACGTTGCAATGACCGTGTCGCCCGCGCCGGACACGTCAAACACCTCTTGCGCCACCGTCGGGATGTGGAACGGTTTCTGACCGCGCTGGCAGAGCAACAAGCCCAGATCGCCCAGCGTGATCAACAGCAAGGCGGGCCGCAACTCATTCAGTAATCGGTCGGCCACGCGCATCAGGTTGACGTCCACAAGCGGAGATGGGTTGCGTGTTTCGTCGGGCAGATTGGCCAGCTCGAAGGCCTCTTTGCGATTGGGCGTAATGAGAGAAAGACCGGCAAGGTTCAGGCGGTGCACCGGTTTGGGGTCCAGGCTCAGCCAAACACCATGCTGGCGGCATAATCGTTTCAGCTCGTCTAAGAGTGGCTGAGACACGACGCCCTTTCCATAGTCGCCGACGATCACGGCCGCGGCTTGCTTGATTCTCGAGCGCAAAGCGGTGCTCAACCTGTTGGTCAGCTCCCCGTCCAGGCCGTCGCGGACCTCGCGGTCGATGCGCACGACTTGCTGTTTGTGGGCGACGATGCGGGTTTTGACGCTCGTGGGACGCGTGGCGCATCCGAGCAGGCCGCGGCAGCCGATGTGCTGCCGTGCGAGGAGGGTTTTGAGTTGCTGCGCCGCCGGGTCGTGGCCGACAACGCCGAAAATCTCAGTGGGCGCTTGAAAAGCGGCGAGGTTACGAGCGACGTTGGCCGCGCCGCCGGGCATGAAGTTTTCCCGTTCGAAATCCACAACGGGCACGGGCGCCTCGGGCGAAATGCGCGCGACACTGCCCCAGATGAAATGGTCGAGCATGACATCGCCCAAAACCAAAACACGGCATTGAGCGGCGCCGGCCAATATCTGGCGGACGCGGGCAGCGGAGAGTTTGGCCCGGCTCATGGGGGTATCTAACAGACCGGTGGGAAAATTGCGGGTACGGATTCGGAACCAAATCTCCTGTAAACCGAGTAGTCGGATTTATCCACGGTCACGATCCGACACTCAGGTTATGGCAACCATATTTCTCCCGCAGTTTACGGCGCAAGTATTGTCTTGCCTCTTTTGCTGCAACCGGCGAGAGCGGGTATTCCTCCAACCAATCGAGGCAGGCAGGCTTATGTCGCTCGGCCCGACTTAGGCCAGTCCTTGCAACTCCGTCCTTCACCAGGGATTCAATATCAGCCTCAACAGGCACAGGAAGTGATCTGGCGAAAGAGCGCTTCATAGGCAGCCACGATACACATCAGAAGCAGCCTGGCAACGCGAATTTCACGGTCCATTCGGAGGGACACTGGCATCGTTCATGGAGTGCGGCGTCGCGCTTCGCTTGTCGCCGCACTCCACAAAACTCTCTATTGTCTCGCTCACCAAAAGCGGCTATTTAACTGCCGCAATAATTCGGCACACATCCGGATTTTGCTAGAGTCTTTGAATTTTTAAACATGTAGTAAACAGGTCATGTTTACGCAGGACAAGAATTGCACGAATTCACACGATTCGTGGGGATTCGTGAAGTTAGCGTCAACTCTGGTCTGAGGCTGCGCCTCGCTGGAATTTGAACCGAGACATTCATGAAAGTCGTAATTTTTTGCGGCGGTTTGGGCACGCGTTTGCGCGAAGAAACTGAATTCCGGCCCAAACCGATGGTGCCCGTGGGCGACCGGCCCATCCTGTGGCACATCATGAAGATCTATGCTCATTATGGGCATAAGGATTTTGTACTTTGCCTCGGCTATAAGGGCGAAATCATCAAGGAATACTTCCGCAATTATCACTGGAACACTAGCGACGTCACCCTGCGCCTGGGCGCCAAGCCCCAAATCAAATACCACAACCAGCATGATGAGGAGGATTGGAGCGTGACGCTGGTCGATACCGGCCAGGCGACGATGACGGGTGGCCGGCTCAAACGCGCTCTGAAGTTTATCGAGGACGACACGTTCCTGCTCACCTATGGCGACGGCGTCACAAACAGCAATATCAACGATTCCATCACTTTTCACCGAGCGCAGAAGAGAATCGTGACCATCACCGCGGTGCAACCTTCCGGCCGGTTCGGCGACATTGATATCAAGAATTCGAAAGTGGTTGCCTTTCGCGAGAAGCCGGAGCGGGAAACGGGGTTCATCAACGGTGGATTTTTCGTCATGGACAAACGGATAGACAGCTATCTGAAGGATGACACCACCGTGCTCGAGCAGGAGCCGCTGAATCGCCTGGCAGCGGGGGGCCAAATCGCAGCCTTTCAGCACTCCGGTTTCTGGCAGTGCATGGACACCTACCGCGAGCAGCAGCTATTGACCAATATGTGGAGCAGCGGCCGGGCGCCCTGGAAAGTCTGGTAGATGTTCAACGGCTTCTATCAGGGTAAACGCGTTCTCGTCACGGGCCATACGGGCTTTAAGGGAGGTTGGATTTCGCTTTGGCTCAAGCAACTTGGTGCAGCGGTGTGGGGCGTGAGCCTGCCGCCGCCGACTCATCCGAACCTGCACGAAATAATCCATCCACAAGCCTTTGCGGGAGAAATAGAGTGCGACATTCGCCGTCTCGACGAGCTGGCGTCGGGAGTAAAAAGGATTCAGCCGGATGTGATATTTCACATGGCGGCGCAGCCAATCGTCCGCCGCTCGTACAGCGAGCCTCTCGAAACATTCGAGACCAATGCCGTTGGAACGGCCAATCTGCTCGAATCCGTGCGCCGTGCAGACCTGGCCTGCATTCTGATCGTGATCACCAGCGATAAGTGTTACGAGAACCGGGAATGGGATTTTGCTTATCGCGAAAACGATCCGCTGGGTGGGCACGATGTTTATTCGATGAGCAAGGCGGCCACAGAGTTGGTCGTGCAGGCTTGGAACAAGTCTTTCTTTAGCCCCAACTCGAACCTCGGGCCGGTGGCAACTGTTCGGGCGGGCAACGTTATCGGCGGTGGAGACTATGCGCAGGACCGCATCGTGCCGGACTGCGTGCGCGCCTTGATCCAAAAGCAGCCCATCCTGGTGCGGAACCCATCCGCAGTTCGGCCCTGGCAGCATGTGCTGGAATGCCTTAGCGGCTATCTGTGGCTGGCGGCTCGCCTAAGCCAGGAACCAAAAACTTCGCGACTGGTAGGCGCTTTCAACTTCGGGCCGGAACCTTCGGCGCGGCAGCCAGTGCGCCGATTGGTGCAGGAGATACTCTCTGGCTGGCCAGGCGAATGGGTGGACGGGTCGAACCCAACCAGTCCGCATGAAGCGACCTTGCTGTCGCTTTCGATTGAAAAGGCCGGAGCTCTGCTAGGATGGTACCCGACCTGGGGGTTTAAAGAAGCCATTCAAAGGACCATGGCCTGGTATCATGAACGACATATGCACCAACGCTCCAAGATGCTGCAATTTTCAATTGGACAGATAGCTGAGTATGTAGAGGCGGCACGGAAAAAAGAGCTGCCGTGGGCAAGATGATCCCTGCCTCACTCGGTGATCCCTGAGATGATCCAACCATTTCAATGCCGTTCCTGCGGCAACTCACGGGGCGAGCTTATTCTTGACCTCGGCGTGCAGCCACTCGCCAACAATCTGCTGCGCCAGGAAGACCTGTCGAAGCCGGAACCGAAGTTCCCGCTGCGCCTTGCTGTGTGCAATTCCTGCTGGCTGTTGCAAATCCTGGATCTGGTGCCTCCAGTACAGTTATTTTCCGACTATCTCTATTTCTCTTCATTCTCGGAACTGATGTTGCGTCACGCGAAGGAAGCCGCCGAACGCTATATCGAGGAGTTTGGGCTGAGTCATGGAAACTTGGTCGTCGAAATTGCCAGCAACGATGGCTATCTCTTGCAGAACTTCGTGAGCGCCGGCGTGCCATGTCTCGGCATCGAGCCAGCGGCGAACATTGCCGAAGTAGCGCGCGAGAAAGGCATTGAAACACTCGTCGAATTCTTCGGCAAAGATCTTGCCATGAAGCTGGCCTCTTCCGGAAAACAGGCAGATGTGGTCCTCGGCAATAACGTGTTCGCCCATGCTCCAAACACAAACGACTTCGTCGCAGGCCTGAAGGCTCTGCTCAAACCGCAAGGCCGAATCGTTCTCGAATTTCCTTATGCAGTCGATTTAATCGAGCACACCGAGTTCGATACCATCTATCACGAGCACGTCTTCTACTTCACTGTCACGGCACTTCAACCGTTATTCAAGCGTCATGAACTGCAAATCTTCCGTGTCGAACGGCTACCGATCCACGGGGGTTCGCTGCGCCTGTTCGCCTGTCATGCCGGCTCTTTTCCAGTCGAAACCTCGGTCACGAATCTGATGGAGGCGGAAGAGCGGCGAGGCGCCGCCTCGCTCGGCTACTACGAAGGCTTTGCTAAACGGGTGCTCGACATCAAGCGCTCGCTCTGCGACCTGCTCGCTCGCTTGCGGCAAGAGGGCCAGCGCGTTGCGGCTTACGGCGCGTCCGCCAAGGGGAGCACACTTCTGAATTTTTGCGGTGTTGGCAAGGATCAGCTCGACTTTGTCGCCGATCGCAGCACTTACAAACAGGGGCGCCTTACCCCGGGAACGCACATTCCGATTTTGCCGGCTGACAAACTGCTTGAGGCCCAGCCCGCGTACACCTTGTTGTTGACGTGGAATTTCGCGGACGAAATTATGGCGCAACAAAAGGCCTATCGCGACCGCGGCGGCAAATTCATCATCCCAATACCGAAGGTGAAGGTTGTTTGAGCCCTCACCACAGATGGACACGGATGAACATGGATGCGAAGCAGGCGACACGAATTTCACGAATTCTCACAAAACAGCAGATACTCCGGTGCCTGTGGATCGATTCGTGAAAATTCGTGCAATTAGTGTCTCTCCTCTAGGTTCATCCGTAGTTAGAAACACTTAAATGAAATTTTCGAAAACAGCGTTGCCCGGAGTTTGGCTCATCGAGCTTGAGCCACGCGAAGATGAACGTGGTTTCCTGGCGCGCACCTATTGCGAGACGGAATTTGCCGACCACGGCCTGAACTCACGCTGGCCGCAATGCAACCTTACACTCACCAGAAAGCGCGGCATGATTCGCGGAATGCATTTCCAGGCCGACCCAAAGCCCGAAATCAAACTCATCCGCTGCGCCGTGGGAGCCATCTTCGACGTGTTGGTGGACGTGCGCCGCGATTCGCCCACCTTTGGCCGGTGGGAAGGTTTTGAACTCACGGGCGAGAACCGCCGCACGCTCTATGTGCCGGGCGGCATCGCGCACGGCTTCCAATGCCTGACCGATAACTGCGAGGTCTTTTATCAAATGTCCGAGTTTTATTTTCCTGAACTTGCCTGCGGCATTCGGTGGAATGACCCGCGCGTCGGAATCCAATGGCCCATCGCGAACCCCGTTGTGTCCCAGCGGGATAAGAATCTTCCGCTGCTGGTTTCGATCAACTAATCCGAGATGAAGATTTTGCTGACCGGCCCCACGGGTTTCATCGGCTCGGCTTTCACACGGCTGGCACTGGCCCGTGGCCACGAACTCGCCAGCCTGATTATTCCGAGCGAATCGGTCCCGACAGACTTGCGGTCCAGCCAAAATCTCGCCTGGCTGCGCGGCACACTGGACGATGCGCCATGGAAAGACATCGCCGCCTTCGGCCCGGAGGTCTGTATGCACATGGCCTGGATCACCACCCCTGCCATCTACCTGGAATCCCCGGAGAATTTTCGCTTCCTCGAAAGCAGCATCCGCTTCCTGCGGAGGATTCGTGAAGCCGGCACGACCCAAATTTTCGGCCTGGGCACATGCGTGGAATATCAAATTTCCGATAAGCCCTTATCGGAAGACCTCGCTCCCGTCGCTCCCACAACCCCGTACGCGCAGTGCAAAGACGAGTTGCGCCGCACGCTGCAAGCGGATGCGGAGCAGCACGAGTTCGTCTTCTGCTGGGGTCGAGTGTTCTATCCCTACGGTCCGGGCGAACATCCCTCGCGCTTATGTAGCTCCATCATCCAGAAACTCTCCCGAAACGAGAAAATTTTGCTCAAAACTCCGAATAGCACTAAGGACTACATTTTCGTCGAAGACCTCGCTACCGCAATCCTGACGGTTCTGGAGAAGAAATTCCACGGCACCATCAACCTCGGGACTGGAATTGGCGTGAGCGTGCGGCAAATTGCCCAGATCCTCGCGGAAATATTGGACAAGCCTGACCTTATTGAGGAACTCAATCCGCCGGCTGTGGACCCGCTGGGGTATGTGGTAGCTGATGCCTCACGATTGCACGGCCTGGGCTGGCAGCCCGCGCATGATTTGCCCCGCGGTCTGCAAAGGCTCATCCAATCGGAAACATGGAAGACCGCCTGAGGAACCCGGGGGCAGAAAACCAGAGTAGTTTTATCGGAGGCAACGAAAACAAAGGAGAGCAATGTCCTCGCACATTTCTGGCCCGAACCACTGCAAACCGTTAGATGGAAACGGTTAGGTGCGAAGAGTGGCCTTAGCCTCCATCGGAGCTCAATTTCCTTCAGTTCTAATTCAAAGTCGGGTATTTCTCCTACCGATGTTGCTTGAAACACGACTCGAGGCTATCCGCAAACGCTCCGTCGCGCGTGGGCTTGTATGGGGTTGTTGCCGTCTCTACATCTCGGGAGCATTTCTTGCCTTGGTTGAGTTGGACAGTACTGGCGCTGATTCCAGCACCCTCGCCCCCATAGAACTACGATGTGAATATCTCAGCGACCCTATTGCCATTGAGACTGCCCACCCGCGACTGAGCTGGATTTTGCAAACGACCGACGAGACTGCTCGCGGGCAGCGGCAAATTGCCTACCAAATCCTAGTTGCCAATAACCGAAGCAAGCTCGAAGCGAGCGAAGGAAATCTGTGGGACAGCGGACGGCTGCATTCGAGCCAATCCATTCATGTTCCTTACGCCGGAGCGACACTGGTCTCGGGTGAGGATTGCTTCTGGAAAGTCCGCACATGGGACGAACAAAGCAAAGCATCCGGCTGGAGCAAGCCCGCACATTGGCGCATGGGGTTGCTCAAACCAGCCGACTGGCACGCCAAGTGGATCGGGTTGGATGAGGCACAGAACAAATCCTCGAAGCCTGCTCTCCAAGGTGCACAATGGATTTGGTTCCCGGAGGGGAAACCCGAGGTTTCGGCCCCTATCGCTGCGCGCTATTTCAGGCGCTCTTTCGACATAGATCCGCACCGGGTGGTGAGGACCGCGACTTGTCTCTTAGCCGCCGACAGTAAAAGCGAAGTGTTCATCAACGGCAAGCATGCCGGCGCAGCCAACAGTCACCGCATGGCTGCACAGTTTGAAGTAACAAGCCTTGTGCGTGCCGGAACAAACCTCATTGCCGCTTCGGCGGAGAACGTTGATTGGGAGGATGACCCGAACCCCGCCGGATTCATCGCCTGGCTGCGGGTCGAGTTTGAGCGCGGCGAGCCTCTGCTGATTGCGACAGCCGGGGATTGGAAATCCTCGAACGTCGAGATAGCTGGCTGGAAAGACATGGAATTTGATGAGACCGGGTGGGTGAGCGCCCGACAACTTGGAGCCGCAGGCACCGGACCGTGGGGCGAAATCAGCACACCCGGCGAAAGGCGCTTGGCCGCCCGGATGCTGCGGCGTGAGTTCGTGATGCAAGGGAAAATAGCCCGTGCCACCGCCCGTGTTTGCGGCCTGGGGCTGTTTGAGTTCTATCTCAACGGCAAAAAGGTCGGGACTGATGTTTTGTCGCCACCGCTGACCGATTATTCCAAGCGCGTTTGCTACATTACCTTTGATGTAACAAAGGAGTTGCGCGCCGGAACCAATGCTGCGGGGATCATGTTGGGCAATGGCCGTTTCTATGCGCCTCGGTCCCGCGTGCCAACGGAAACAGTGTCTTACGGGTTCCCAAAACTCCTCTTCCAAATGCAAGTCGATTATGACAACGGTGGATCTGAGGAAATAATCAGCGACGAACACTGGAGGCTCAGCACCGAGGGCCCCATTCGCGCCAACAATGAATACGATGGGGAGGAATACGACGCTCGCATGGAACTGGACGGATGGTGCGAAATTGGTTTCGACGATTCCAAATGGCAGCAAGCGGAATTAGCCGATCCTCCAGGCGGCGTGCTCTCGGCCCAAAGCGCTGAACCAATCCGAGTAACCCAAACCTTGAAACCGCGAGACATCAGTGAACCAAAGCCCGGGGTTTATGTTTTCGACTTTGGCCAGAATTTCGCTGGTTGGTGCCGACTCAAGGTGACCGGTCCGCGTGGCACTTGGGTGTCGTTGCGCCACGCGGAAGCGTTGAGCCCTGACGGTCTCGCAGATACTCGAAACGCTCGTTCCGCAGAAGCGACGGACACGTACATCCTAAAAGGCAATGGAACCGAATTCTACGAACCTCGCTTCACTTGCCACGGCTTTCGGTATGTCGAGGTAAGGGGGTACCCTGGCCAACCCGATGCCTCCTCGCTGGTTGGTCTTGTGGTTCACGATGATTTGGAGAGCGCGGGCGAATTTGAATGCTCGAACGGCCTTTTGAACCGCATCTACAAGAGCGTCCGGTGGACCTTGCGAAGTAATTACCGGAGCATTCCGGTGGATTGCGCCGAACGCGACGAGCGCCAAGGTTGGCTGGGTGATCGCGGGGCAGAATCCAGGGGCGAAACGTACATATTCAACACGGCGGCTTTTTACTCCAAATGGCTTTTGGATATGGAGGACGCCCAGAAGGAAAATGGCAGCATGCCGGACATCTGCCCGCCCTATTGGCCCATTTGTCCTGAGGATGTTGTTTGGCCGAGCACAACAGTGCTGGTTCCCGGCATGCTCCATGACCAATACGGAGACATTGGAATCATCGAAAGCCACTATGCCAGCATGGCCAGATGGCTCCAGTATATGACCCGTTTTGTCACTAATGGCATCATTTCTCGTGACTCGTACGGAGACTGGGGTGTACCGCCGGAGGATCCGAAACTCATTCATTCAAGGGATCCGAACCGTAAAACCATAAAACCGCTACTAGCTACCGCCTACTGGTACCACGACGTGCGATTGATGGCTCGCTACGCAACCTGGCTGGGCAGGCACGCAGATGCGGCGATGTACGCGAAACAAGCAGCCATCGTGAAGCGGGCGTTCAATCGACGCTTTTTCAACAAGCGAGACGGTCAATACGACAATGGCTCCCAGACCTCTTGCGTGTTGCCCCTCGCCTTTGGTCTTGTGCCGTCGAACGAACATCAACGCATGTTCGACTGGTTGGTAAACAAGATCTCACGCGACTCCGAGCAGCATATTGGAACTGGAATCATTGGTGGCCAATGGTTGCTCCGCGTGCTCTCGGATAATGGACGTCCGGATGTCGCCTACGCCATTGTTAATCAAACTTCGTACCCCAGCCTGGGTTATATGCTCGACAAGGGTGCGACCACCATCTGGGAACTCTGGAATGGCGACACTGCCGAGCTCTGGGATCCTGATGTGGCCGAGGCCGGCATGAGCTCCGCCAATCACAGTATGCATATCGGCGATCTCGTTACCTGGCTTTACGAGTATCTCGCCGGCATCAAGGTGGATGCGGACCAACCGGGCTTCAAACACATCGTCATGCGTTGCGAACCGGTGCGAGGAGTGAGTTTTGTCCGGGCCACACATCGGTCACCCTACGGCCTGATCAGGAGCGAATGGAAGAAGAAAACAAGCACAGGCGCCTTTCGCTGGATCATCAGTATCCCGGTTAACACAACCGCCACCGTCTATCTGCCAGCCAGTAGGATGAAAAGCGTCAACGAGGGCGACAAACCCGCCGTGCAGTCAAAAAGCATCAAATTACTCAAGATGGAAAATGGCCGCGCCGTTTTCGTCATCGGGTCAGGCAATTACTGTTTCGAGAGCGCGACTGAATGAAACCTGGGAAGACCGCCCACCTATCATTTGTTCAGGCGATAAAACTGAGCCGCGCTGTCAGGCGAGATGGTGAGGACGTTCTCGTTGTTCGTAGCCGTCGGAGTTGAGTGATTAGTTGTCCATGTGGTCGAGAACGAAACGGCCTCCTGAAGCAGGTAGTTGCTGGCCCATAGCGGCCAGGCCAGGGTTATGTCCTGGCCCGACAGAGAAATTCTAAGGGAGGGCCGGCCCCCTGAGCCGGCTTGAAATTCATAAGCTCCCATATCAATGGTTCCATTGACAACGCGCGGATTCCCATCCAGATCTGTCGATCCCGTGGAATAAGTGTCGCTTCCCGTATCGATACAAGGAGACCCTGGCTGCAGGTGGAAATTGCCTGCCGCTTGGTCAACAAAGAGCGGCGGGTCGGCAATGTTGCCGCTGCCGGAACCAGGCAGAGGCGTCGTACAACAATAGTTCAGAGAGACGAACCCAAAGTAGATTTGGTAATTAGCGGAGCTATTGTAATAGACGATGCAGTTGTTCAGAGTGCATGCGACTCCGCTATGGCCAGAATAGTAGCCGTACGCTCCGCCGACGTTGCCAACGATCGTGCAGCCGTTCAGGGTCCCCCCATAAGTGCCCCCACTGGGGCCGAAACCGGACCCGCTGGAGAAGTTGCTGCTCACCAGGCAATTGTTCGCCGTAGCCAAATAACAACCTCCGCCGTCTATTGCTGAATTGCCGCTCACCGTGCAATTGTTTAGGTTCCCGTAAGCTACCCCAGCACCGTATCCAGCGGAGTTGTTGTTCACGATGCAGCAATTCACGGTTCCAGAATAGACTCCGCCGCCATCGCTTGATGCCGAATTGTTCATTATCACACAGTTTGAGATCACCGCCGTCGCTGATTCACACCAAACTCCGCCGCCGCTTTGCTCGCGGCTAAAATCCCCTGCGTTTCGCGTGGCGCCATTAGTTAAGGTAAAACCGGAGAGACTGGCTCCATTAGTCAGATACACACAGCGGATGGCGCCATCCCCGTTCGTCGTGCCCGGGATCGATTGTCCTTGAATAATCGTAACCGCCGCGCCGTTCACGCTGTGAACAAACAGCGGCTTATCCACCGCCACGCGATTTGTCATGGTGCCGGTCAGCGCGCGCCCGCCGGTGGCGTAAATGCCGTTGGTGACGATGATCTCATCGTTCGGCAACGCCGCATCCACGGCATCCTGGATGGTTACAGCCGCAGTGGCCCAGCTATTGTAGGGGGGAACCGGCGTGGCGCTGTTTAAGTCCACGTATCTGCGTCCATGTGTCTGAAATTCATAACCCCCCATATCGACTGTGCCATTCACAACGCGTGGATTCCCATCCAGGTCTGTCGAGCCAAAGGCATTGATATCGCTCCCCGTATCAATACAGGGAGAGCCTGGCTGTAAGTGGAAATCGCCACCGTTCTCATCCACAAACAGAGGCGGATCGGTGATGTTGCCGGTTCCGGATCCCGGATCGGGGCTCGTGCAACTATGGTCGAAATAACAGAGCATGGTGCCATTCCCGCCGTCATTATCCACGACAATACAGTTGTTGAAAGTGGTGGAAACTCCGCTGTGCCCAGCATAGTAGCCCAACCCTGCGACCCCCGAGTTGCGGACAACCGTGCACCCATTGAGAGTCCAACCATAAATGATGCCTCCGGAGTACGTATTATACGGACCTGCCACATTGGCAGTAACCAGGCAATTATTCAGAGTGCCGAAGTAGCTTGCCGCCCCGGAATTCGCCCGATTGCTGATGACTGTACAACTGTTCAGGGTTCCCTCGGCGTTTGCCCCTCCGTTCAAAGCAGAATTTCCCCAAAGGACACAGTTGCTCACCGTTCCTGAATAAACGCCGCCCGCCTCGCCGGCACTCGAATTTCCCACGATAACACAACTCGAAATAGTTGCCGGGGGGGAGCCGTATTCACAAAATGCACCGCCGCCGCTTTGTTCGCGGAAGTAGTCCCCGTTCACACTGCGCGTAGCGCCGTTGGTCAGAGTGAAACCTGCTAGGGTCACGCCATTCGTCAGATAAACGCATCGAATGGCTCCATCGCCGTTCGTTGTGCCAGGGATGGACTGCCCTTTAATAATTGTAACCGCCGCGCCGTTAACACTGTGCACGAAGAGTCCCTTATCGACGGCCACCCGATTCGTCATCGCTCCGAAAACGGCTTTGCCCCCACTGGCGTATAAACCGTTGGTAACGATAATCTCGTCACCGGCAATAGCGGAGTCCACCGCGTCCTGAATGGTCAACGCCGCAGTCGCCCAGCTTGAATACGGGAATGTCGGATTGGAGCCACTTGCATTGACATAATGCGTCGCATGGACTGGTGCCGGATTGACGGTGAGATACGCATTCGTGCTGTTGGTCGAGCCGGCCACGTTGGTGACGAGCACGGAATAATAGTTGCCCGATTGGCTGAGCTTGACATTGGTCAATGTCATCGATGCATTTGTGCCCCATACCAGCGGCGAACCTTTCTCGCTCCACTGATAGCTCAGCGGAGGTGTTCCTGATGCGCTCACACTGAAGGTTGCATTTGAGCCCTCGGTCACTGTGACATTCGCCGGCTGCACGTTAATTGAAGGCCGCAGCGGGGTCTGGGACTCGTAAGCACCGATATCCACCAAACCATTGAACCGTGGATTACCATCCAAATCCAATCCACCGCAGATGCACGCATTGTTTCCAGCATCGATGCAAGGCGAGTTTGTCTGCAGATGATAGTTTCCGGCAGCGGCGTTCACGAACAGCGGATCGCCACTAATGTTTCCGCTTCCACTGCCGGGCAAGGGTGTTGTGCAGCAGTGATCGAAGTTTCCACTCACGTAATTTGGGCCGGATGCTCCAGAGTCAAAATAGATGATACAGTTCTGCAGCGTGGCCGAATGTGCGCCGCCGCCATTTATCGCAGAGTTGCCTGAAATCGTGCAATTCGTAAGCGTGCCCGTATATATGCCGCCGCCATTGGTAGCAACGTTGCCGACGAACAAACAGTTGTTCGCGGTGCCGCCGTACATACCGCCACCATAATTGGTGCTCCAATTGCCCGTTACAAATGAAAGCGCGAGTGTCCCACCGAAAACACCGCCCGCATTGGCGGCTGAGTTGCTTGAAATCGTGCTTCTCAGAGCAAAGCTTGAATAAGCGCCTCCACCGTTCGTGGCGAAGTTTCCTGTTACGGTGCTATCAACAAATCCTCCGCCGTAGCCACCGCCTCCATTTGTCGCCCAGTTGCCGCGGATCGTGGATGAATATGCGTTCACATTATACGTGCCGCCGCCACTACCGCCTGCGTTTCCACTGACGGTGCAATTGGTGATGTTGCCATACGCCACCCCGCCACCATTGGTCGCGGAGTTTCCGCTGATCGTGCAATTATTCGCGATGCACACCCCCAACCCGCCTCCCGACGGCGCGCGGTTGTTTGTGACCGTGCAGCTCTCGAGGCTGCACCAGGCTGCCCCTCCGCCCAAGTTCGAAGCCACCAGGCTCGAGCAAAAATTATTACCGAGAATACAATGACTCAACAGCCCACTGGCTCCCCCTTGATAGGCTCCGCCACCACTGCCCCCGGATGCGTTTGCAACTATTATACAATTTGTGACGTTGCCACCTGAAAGCCATAGACCGCCTCCGCTTTGCTCGAAAACGTAACTCCCATTCGTTCGGGTTGCCCCCTGGCTCAGCGTGAAGCCCGCCAGGCTGCCAGGGCCGGAAAGCAAAACGCATCGGATCGCGCCATCTCCATTCGTTATGCCGGGTACCTGATAACCTTGAATGATCGTTAATTGCGGACCATTCACACTGTGCAGATAGACTCCGTTGGTGATCGACACCCGATTCGTCATCGTCCCGGAAAGCGCCCGCCCTTTTGTGGCATACGTCCCGTTCGTTACGATGATTTCGTCGTTGGGTGATGAAGCATCGACTGCGTCCTGGATCGCGTTAGCCGCCGTCGCCCA
>CAYUPI010000081.1:0-22698 GCA_964446585.1 uncultured Verrucomicrobiota bacterium | reverse complement strand
ATCGCCTTCCTGATGGACTGCGACACGACGGGCATCGAACCGGACATCGCGCTGGTCAAATATAAATTGCTGGCGGGCGGCGGCTTGTTAAAAATTGTCAATCGGACCGTTCCGGAAGCTTTGCGCCGGCTGGGCTACAGTGCCCAGGAGTGCGAGCGCATTATCGCCCACATCGAGAAATACGACACGATCGAGGATGTGGTGGAAGAGGGCCAGAAAGTCAGCAGTGGACTCAAGCCCGAGCATCTACCGGTGTTCGATTGCGCCTTCAAACCTTATCGGGGCAAGCGTAGCATCCAGTATCTGGCGCATCTCAAAATGATGGCGGCGGCGCAACCATTCATCAGCGGCGCGATTTCCAAAACAGTCAATATGCCCTCCGACAGCATGGTGGCCGATATCAGGGACGCCTATGTGCAGGCCTGGAGGATGGGTCTCAAGTGCGTCGCTATTTACCGCGACGGCTCGAAACGCTCGCAACCGCTCAACACCCGGCGGACCAACGAAGGCGGCGACCAAAGCGGAGAAGATGTTGCGGCGGTGGAAGCCCGGATCAAGGAACTGGAGAGCGAAGTGGCCCGCCTGCGCGAGCTGGCCGGCAAGCCGCTGCGCCGGCGCCTGAGCGATACCCGCACCGCCATTACCCACAAGTTCGACATCGCCGGCCACGAGGGTTATCTCACGGTCGGCTTGTTCGACGACGGCCAGCCGGGAGAGTTGTTCATTACCATGGCCAAGGAAGGCTCAACCATCGGCGGCTTGATGGACGGCATCGGCACTTTGACGAGCATGGCGCTGCAGTACGGCGTACCCCTGGAAGCGCTCGTGCGAAAATTTGCTCATCAACGATTCGAGCCTTCCGGGTTCACCAAAAACTCCGAGATTCGCAACGCCTTCTCGATTACCGATTACGTCTTCCGCTGGATGGCGTTCCAATTTATCCCCGGCTATCGCGAGGCCAACGCGCTCAATCGCAATCAGCCGGAGCTGGCCATGCCCGGGTTGCTTGAAGAAGTTAAAAAAAAGGTGAACCGCCCGGTACCTGAACTGCCGCTGGCGGAGGACACCGACCTCCTCGATCTGAAAGAGGAGGAGAATGGAAGCAATGGCCACGTGCCGGGCACGGCTCAATCGAACCGCACCATAAAGACACTGAGCGATTCTGTCGCCCACTTCCAGCAGGACGCGCCCACGTGCCCGAACTGCGGCCACGTCGCCGTGCGCAACGGCGCCTGCTACAAGTGCCTGAACTGCGGCGAGAGCCTCGGCTGCTCGTAGTAAGAGGAAATTTCAGGGCAGATTCGAAAGACGTAGCCGCCGACGTCAGTCGGCGCATTCTCAATTCAAAGGAAATCAGTGCTGACTGACGTCGGCAGTTACCAAAGCGTGAAATATCTAAGCGAGAAGATTATTTCCCGATCGGGATCATCACGGTGCCATCTCCGATGAGATACATCTTGGGACGATGCGCATCCTCCTTGAAGGAAACGACGTAAACCGTGTGCTCACCCCAGGATTCCTGGTTGATGCAGGCGATTTCCAAAGTGAATGGCTTATCCTGAAGAACCTTTCGCACTTCCCCTGGCAGGTCTGCCAGCTTGACTTCCGGGTTCAACTGCTGCGGGGCGGGTACCGCGACCGTCAGATCGGGGTTGAGCACGCTGCCGTCGGGCCCGACGTACAGGGGCGGGAAGGTGTTGCTGGCACGGAAGGAAATTTTGTAGTAAGTCCGTCCGTCCTGGCTCTCTTTGCGCGCATCGATAATTTCCGCAGTGCCGGCCTCGGAACGGACGGCGTTTTGAACGGCCACAGGCAAGGCGCCAAATCGGGCGCCGGGAGTGGACAGGGGAACTGTATAGGGATAACGGTCGGCGGCGGTCGGCGCCGGGGTGTACGCCTTATCTTTGGCGCAACCGGCCGCCAACGCCAGCCCGATCACAGCCTGGAATAAAGGAGCTCTCATGACCCGAGCCATGATAACCGGCGTGGCCGGGATAGCAACAGTTCAAAAGCGCGCCTGAATCCATTGCCGAGGTTGGCGCTTGGGACCTGGAGCCGGGGTTGCTATCTTGCGGCGATGAACGTCCAAACGAAGAGCAGCTTCATCAAGGAAGATCCGTGGCGAATCTTCCGCATCATGGCCGAGTTTGTAGATGTGTGACCCGGATGAAAATGTCCTTGTCTTGGCAACCCCAATAAAATCAGTGGAGCCTTAACCGCATGCCAACGCCAAGGAAGACCCGGCGCAGCCAGCCCTGGACGCCAACCGAATTGAGGCAACTCGGCAAGTCCGCTGACTCTGTTCTTGCCAGGCGCTTCCGCCGCACCATCAAAGAAGTGATCGCCGAACGCGAACGCCTCCGCATTTACCTGCCTATCCCGCCGCGCCGCTGGACCGCACGTGAAATTAGGATGCTCGGACGCTTCACCGATGCCGAATTAGCTCGGCGTCTCCGTCGGACTTACGAAGTTGTCCGGAACCAGCGAATTCGGCTTCAGATCCCGGCACTGCGCCCTTTGCCCAAAGGCAGACTGTGGACGCGCAAAGAAAACAAGCTGCTGGGCACCATGCCTGACGAGCAACTGGCTCGGCGCCTCAAGCGCGGCCATAAAGCTGTCGAAGCCCGGCGCATCCTCCTGAAAATCCCGAAGTTCAACGCCATTTCGCACCAATGGACAGCCGCGGAGGACGCGCTGCTGGGCACGATGACTGATGGCAAGCTGGCAGTCCGGATGAGGCTCTCTGGCCTCGCCGTTGCGCATCGCCGCCGGCGGCTGCGCATTCCCGTCTCTTACGCCCATCGCAAGCCATGGACCGCGCAGGAGGACGCGCTGCTTGGAACCGCAAGCGACACCGAGGTCGCAGCACAACTTGGGCGCGCAATCGAGACTGTGTGTATCCGGCGCCAGAAGCTCGGCATCCCGAATTTTTACTGGCAACAGCGGTGCGGCCGACAGCGACGCTTTCGGCTCCGTCGCTGATCGTTCCTTCCGCCCCTTCAAGGTTGGCGCTTGGGACAATTCACCTGGACTGTTATCCTGCCGCGATGAACGACCAGACCAAGAATAGCTTCATCAAGGAAGATCCGTGGCGGGTTTTCCGGATCATGGCCGAGTTTGTGGATTCATTCGAAATGCTGTCCCAGGTCGGTCCCGGAGTGACGATTTTCGGTTCAGCGCGCATGTCCCGCCGCGATCCGTATTACACGGCAACAGTCGAGTTGGCGCGGGGCCTGGCAAAAAATCATCTGGCGGTGATCACCGGCGGCGGTCCAGGCGTCATGGAAGCCGCCAACAAAGGAGCAGCATTGGCCAAGGGGAAATCCGTGGGCCTCAACATTGAACTGCCGCATGAGCAAAAGGGGAACCGTTACACGAACGTGCCCATCCATTTCCATTACTTTTTCTCGCGCAAAGTCTGCTTCGTCAAATACAGCATCGGATTTGTGTTCCTTCCAGGCGGTTTTGGCACGCTGGATGAGTTTTTCGAGGTGGTCACGCTTGTGCAGACCCAGCGGATCCCCGAGTTTCCATTGATTCTCTTTGGGCGCAAACACTGGCGCGGTCTGGTTCAATGGATGAAACGGGAGCTGGTGCACACCAACTACATCAGTCCTGGTGACCTGGACTTGTTCCAAATGACGGACGACCCGCAGGAGGTGGTGGACACCATCTTGGATTATGAGCGGCGCGTCGGCCCGCCCGAGGTAATGCCCAGGGCCTTCGCGTAATCAATGTATCGCGTCACTCGACTCAGCAATGGACTGACGGTTGCCACGGCGGAGATGCCGCATCTGGCCAGCGTTAGCGTCGGCTTGTGGCTCGGAATTGGCTCAAGGTACGAGCCTGCTCCTCTCAACGGAGTCTGCCACTTCATTGAGCATCTGCTTTTCAAAGGCACTCGGCGGCGCTCTGCCAGGGAGATTTCGCAAGCCATCGAAGGCCTCGGCGGTTATCTCAACGCCTTCACGAGCGAGGAGACCACCTGCTTCCACGCCCGCGCGGGCCGACAGCATTTAAAGGACCTGCTGGACGTGCTGATGGACATGCTGCTGGAATCCAGGTTCGCCGGGCCCGACATCGCCAAGGAACGCGAGGTCATCAAGGAAGAGATCGCCATGTACCTGGACCAACCACAGCACCAGGTCCAGGAATTGCTGAATGCGACTTGCTGGCCCGACCAACCCCTCGGCCGCGCCATCACCGGCACCCACGAAACACTCGAGCGGATGCGTCGGCCCGAGCTGATCGGCTACCTCCGCCAAAATTATCTCGCCGGCAACGCCTGCGTAGTCGCCGCCGGCAACGTCACCCATCGCCGGTTGGTCCGGGCGGTGACCCCATATGCCCGCCGACTTCATCCCGGCGAGCGCCCACGGTTTGCCGCGGCAAGGAATAACCAACTCGCGCCGCGGATTCGGTTGTTGACGAAAGATACCGAGCAGACGCAAATAGCCTTGGGCCTGCGCACTTGTTCGCGTCACGATCAGCGCCGTTTTGCCTTGCGCCTGCTCAGCACGATTCTCGGCGAGAACATGAGCTCGCGACTCTTTCAGGTCGTGCGCGAGGACCGCGGCTTGGTTTATTCCATCTACACCACGCCCAGTTTTTTCGCCGACACGGGGGATCTGGTGATCTCGGCCGGGCTGGAGGTGGACAAACTCATCCCGACCTTGAGGCTGATCCTGAAGGAATTGCGGCGTTTGACGGACTCGCCGCCCGGTTCTGCCGAGCTACGCCGGGCACGTGATTATGTCCTCGGCCAGATCGATCTGAATCTCGAAAGCGCAGATGGCCAAATGAACTGGGTGGGCGAACTATTGCTCGGTTACGGGCGGATCGACCGTCCCAAGGAAATCAAACGGCGGCTTCGAGACGTTACTCCGTCCGAACTCCGCGCTGCGGCGCGCGACTTTTTTCGACCGGAACGACTGAACCTGGCGCTGGTCAGTCCATTGAAGACCGAACGTGAAGTGACTCGTGTGGTCAAAAAGTTCTCGTAGCGGCAATAAATCGTGCAAGAATCGCTCGTCCATGCGAACGCTCGTCGAAGAAGTTTCTGCAGCCGGGACGCCAGAGTCGTTGGTGTCGCGCATGCTCGCGCCGAGCCCTGCCCGCGGCGCGCGGCCGTCCAATCTCGTGCTTCTGCGCAGCGCCCTGTTCAATTCGGCCCCGGCCCGCTACTCGTTCCTGACGACCCAACCTTTCCTGACCTTCCGCTCCTTCGGTTCGCGGTGTGAGTTGCGATGCTCCGGCGGCGGCCAGGTCCAGTTTGGCGATCCCTGGCGGCTGCTCGAGAGCCTCATGGCGCGTTATGAGTTGCCCGATGAAGTGGATTTCCCGTTTCCATTGGGGGGCTGTTTCGGTTACTGGGGCTACGATCTAAAAAATTTCGTCGAACCCAAGCTCACTCGCCGCGCCATCAATGATCTCGAACTGCCGGATTGCCAGGTCGGGTTCTACGCCAGCCTGGTCGTGTTCGATCATCGCCTGTCGAAGACCTGGATCGTCGCCACCGGGCTTGGACTGGATGGTTCGCGCACGGAGCAACGAGCGCAGGAGCAACTCCAGGATTGGAACGCTCAACTCCGCCCCGACGCCAGAGCCATTGGACCCGGAGTGCGCTCGTCCTCGGGCGCAGCTAGCCCCAACGGAGCAAGCGAGTTCCAACACTCCAAGGATGGCGTGCTTGCGTACCTTGCAGCGCCCGGGGACGGGCGCACTCCGATGCAAGCGGCAAGCGGCTCTCTCCAGCTCGCGAGAGGTCCTCTCCGTGGCGAGGAAACCAATTCTTCCAACCTCAGCCGAGACGAGTTCCTGGCTCGCATCTGCCGCGCACAGGATTACATTCGCGCGGGCGACATCTACCAGGCCAACCTCTCGCAGCGGCTCTCCGTGGCCTGGCCGTATTCCGGCTGGGAGATGTTCCAGCGCTTGAGCGCGGTTTCGCCGGCGCCATTCGCGGCCTACTTGGATTGCGATGATTTCCAAATTGCCTCCTCCTCTCCGGAACTGTTCCTCCGGCTGAGTGGACAACAAATTCTTACGCGGCCGATCAAAGGCACACGGCCACGCTCAGCCGACCCAACCCGCGACGCGCAACTCACTTACGAGCTGCAAACCAGCGGGAAAGAAATGGCCGAGCTCGTGATGATTACCGATCTGCTGCGAAATGATCTCGGCAAGGTATGTGAATTTGGTTCCGTGCATGTGCCCGAACTGGTTCGGTTGGAGCGCTATTCGCAAGTCCAGCATCTGGTATGCACGGTTGAAGGGCGGCTCCGGCCCGAGCAGACCCATTTTTCCGCCTTCGCTTCCTGTTTCCCCGGCGGCAGCGTTACTGGCGCTCCAAAATTCCGCGCCATGGAAATCATCGATGAGCTGGAGCCGATTTCCCGTGGCCCTTATACCGGCGCGCTGGGATACCTCGGGTTCAACCGGGAAAGCCAGCTAAGCATCCTTATTCGCGCGGCTATTTGCAAATGCGGCTTTGCTTATTTTCACACCGGCGCCGGCATCGTCGCGGATTCGATTCCGGAGGCCGAATACGAGGAAACGCTGGCCAAGGCGCGAGGATTCCTCCAGGCGGTAAATCTCCCCGCCAGGCAACAAATCGCGTCGGCAGATTGCGAAATCACGTCGGGCAAGAACTGAGCTGCGAGCTTTTTCTGAACTAACAGACGCTATAATGCTGGTTTTTCTCAATGGCCAACTGGTTCCGGAAGACCAGGCCGTGATTTCGGTGTTCGATAGGGGGTTCCTGTACGGCGACGGATTATTCGAAGCAGTGCGAATCTGCAATGGCCAACCATTTCGCTGGGACCAGCATTTCGAGCGCTTCCAGCGGGGCGCGGACTTCCTGAAACTTGCGCCGCCCTTTTCGTCCGAAGAATTGCGCCGCTTTGCCGAGGAGCTGATCGCCCAGAACGGCATGACGGAAGCATTGCTGCGCCTCGTTGCTTCGCGCGGGGTGGGCGTCCGCGGCTATTCCCCGAAAGGGGCCAAGCGCCCGACCCTCGTCATGTCGCTGCATCCGGTGCCCGCACCCGGCCCTCCGCCGCGCTGGCGCCTGGTGAGCGCTCCCGTTCGGCTCCCTGCCAACGAGCCGCTTTCGCAATTCAAGACCTGCAATAAATTGGCGCAAATCCTCGCTCGAACGCATGCCGATGAAGCCGGCGCGCACGAGGCCCTGTTATTGAACACGGACGAGCACGTCGTCGAGGCCAGCAGCAGCAATCTGTTCTGGCTGTCCGACCAGGCCGTTTGCACGCCGCCGCTGGCCGCCGGCGTCTTGCCCGGCGTGACTCGGGCGGTCATTTTCGCCTTGTGCCACGACCTGGGTTTAACGGTGCGCGAGACCAGCTTGGGTTTGGCGGATCTGCAGCGCGCGCAGGGGATTTTTCTTTCATTGTCGTCCATCGGCCTGGCTGAAGGCCAGTCTCTGAACGGAAAAATGCTGAAACGCTCCCCGGTCGTGGCAGAACTGAGCGCGGCCTATTGGGATCTGGTCCGGAAAGAAACCGGGTCCCCAAGGCGCGTCCTCAGCGGGGCAGCGAAGGGGCGGGATCAGGAGCGAGCCTCGCCGGACCGGTCTGCTCGACTTGTTTAAAAGCCTCCGCCAAACCGGAGAGGTGCCGCTCCAGAGTAAAATTCCGGAGGAAAATGTCGTGAAACCCTTCGCCGGTTTCGCTCGTCAGCAGGCTCAACAGCGCCCGGCCGATCTGCTCCGGCGAGCGGATGTCTACCAGGCCGCCATAGTTGGCTGGAAACAATTCGGGGATGGAACGCCAGCGAGTGGTGAGAATCGGCAATCCGAACGCCATCGCCTCGATCAAATTCACGGGTTGGTTTTCGTTCTCGAAATAGGTGGGGAAACAAAACAAGTCCGCCTCGCGCAAGAGGCGATCCTTTTGCTCGCCAAATACAAACCCGAGATACCTGATCGTTTCAGAGGCGCCGGGTCGCGCCAGCAGCCGCTCGAATTCAGCCTTCTCGTCGTCGGTGACGAAGTTGCCGGTCACCAGCAGGTGCAATGATAACAACGACCGGCGTTTCCTCAACTGTTCGTTCGCCACGTTCACTCCCGCGACTGTGTCGAACAAGCCTTTCTCGCGCACGCAGTGCGCCAGGTAGAGCACCTTCACGATGTGCGCATCGCCCCCCGCCGCGCGCGATTCCTCGTCGGTCGGTGGCTGGCCGGCCCAAAGGTTCTTGCGCGCGGCAAAGCGCGCCTGTCGGAGCGGCAGCACCTGCCGTGTGAAATCGCGGCACGGGTCCGGGATGCCGTTGCCCACGACACGGATTTGTCGCGCCATGAGTTTCTCGGCGTCGGCCCGGTTGTAGCGCGATAGCACGATGCTCAAATCCACTTGTTTCATGAAATGATAGGTCAGCGCGCGCGTGCGCATCTGGACGATCGTCTCCAGCCATTTCGCCAGCCCGGCGGCGTGCCAGTGCAGGATCACACGTTTGAAAAAACGCCGGCAGATCAGCATCACGAACCAGTCGCGGAGCAAGGCGGAGCGCTTGCCGGGCGCGGGGATGTAATAAAAAGTAGTCACTCCGTAGCGGAAGCGGCACCAGATGGCTTGCGCACAGTAGCCCAGCAGCAAGAAAAACTTGCCTATCCGCAGATCGCCGATGTCCTCGAGCTTTTGCGAGAGCCGGGCATTGACGTGATAGCATTCGATACCCAATGGGCTGCCGTGGCGGCCGCCCGAATCGGATTCATCTTTCCGGCCGGATTTGCGCCGGTCTCCGCCGAAGCCGTCCAGCATGAGCTGCACCATGTAGCTCTGGCCATGATGAGGTGGCGGGGTGTGGGCGAAAACGAGGAGCTTCATTCAACTGGGCAACAAGGTCTTCTAGCTGAAATCGGTCCCGATGAACAGTTTTTTCTTGAACAAAAGACAGCTCGTTTCGGATTGTCAGGTCTTGCGCGCTGGGTCGCTACCCCTTGCATGAAAACCATCGATTTGCTGGGCACGCCGCTGCTGATCACAAATTACGACGGGCTGGCGGCCGACTGCCTTCGCTGGGCACGGGAACCGCGTTGCCTGGCCCTGGATTTTGCCAACACGCAGATCGTCACTCTACGCCGCCACGAACCTGCTTTCCGCGAATTGACTGGTGCTTATGACTATTTTCCTCCCGATGGCATGCCGCTGGTGTGGTGCCTGAATCGCGCCGGCGCCGGTTTGCGGGATCGTGTGTATGGGCCGGCCTTCATGCGCGAATTCCTCGCTGGCGTTCCCCCGAATTTTACCCACTATCTGGTCGGCGGCTCGGAGGAATGCGGCGCGAGGTTGCGGCACCGGTTCGAGCAACTCAATCCCGGCATCAAGTTTGTGGGAGCCTTCCACGGCAAATGCCATGTGGACGGTCTCCTTGATGGCGAAGCGGAAGCTAACCTCGTCGCGGAACTGAAACAGCTATCGCCGGATTTCATTTGGGTTGGCTTTGGCACCCCGAAACAACAGGCCTGGGTCAAAAAACACAAGCATCTGCTTGGCCGCGGAGTCATTCTGACGGTTGGTTTCGCCTTTGACGTCAACGCCGGACTGAAGCCTGACGCGCCACCGTGGATGCAGCGTTGGGGCTTGACCTGGGTCTATCGGCTTGGCTCGGAGCCACGGCGTCTCGGCCCACGCTATCTAAAGTACAATTTTCTATTCCTCTATTACCTGCTCCGCGACCGCAAGCGCCGCCGGGCGTAGTCGCTTTATCGTAGCCGCCGACTAACGGGCGTGTTGCCCAAACGCGAAATCGTAGGAAAAGGGCCGACTTTCGGTCCGACAGTTGTGCCGAAATTCGAGAAAAACAGCCAGTTCGACCGTTGCTGCGGCCGGGGACGGCCGCACTCCGGCGTTTGGCCAACACGCCCTGACGTCGGCGCTGATTTGCGTTTCGGTTAAAATGCGCAGGCTAACGTCGGCCGCAACACCCTGTCGGTGGCTGCGACACAACGCTATGACCCCAGTAAGTAATACGGACGAACCGTGTCGCTGCCGAGCCCATAGCGCGGACGGGCCTTCAGAGAGAACGTGAAGGCCACAGTGAAATCTTCGGGGCCGGAGCGATTTTCCCGCAAGCGGAAAGTCAGTGCTGCAGTCCAACTGCGCAGATCCCGGTAAATTGAATAATACTGTTCTTCCATGCGCCCGTCGCGCGCTTCGTAATGGTGAGTGGCGCGCAGACCCCAATTCTCGTTCACGCGAAAGAACATGCTGCTCGTGATGAGATTATTGCCCTCGCCCAGGGCGGTGGAGACCAGTCGGAAATCGTCCCGCAAGTAGAAGTGGCCGAGGGTCCAACTCCAAACGTTGTTCGGCTGAAACGTCAGCGTGTGCAAGGCGAGGCGGAAATGGCCGCTCTGAATGTCGTAACGTGTCAGGGACTCGAGTTTCAGCCAGGATCGCGGGTTGAAAACCAAATCGGAAAAAAGGTCGGCAAAAGTTTCCTGGTTGTGGTTCGGGCGAAGCCGCCAGTCCGTATAAACATCCCAGTTCACCAGGTCCTCGACTCGGCCCTGGCGTTTTGTCTGCAGTTTGTTGCGCAGGCCCAGCCGCAGGACGTTCTGGCTGTCGATCGAATCGATGGCGTTGTAATCCGGAAACTCAATCGGCAGCAGCCGCAGGGTGGGGAGTTCGTAATCAAATTGCGGCAGTTCGTTTGTCGAATGATTCGGTGAGGGGACATAGACATAATTGAGCGAAGGCTCGATTATGTGTCGCAAGCCGTCCATTTGGAGCAGCCGACTCTGCAATCCGGGCCATACGCGGGAGGCTTTTAGCGAAACTTCGGCGCCCGTGTTGAAGACGCCTCGGTATAACTCATCGGTGGTGGCGCCTTCGCCGGTCGCATGGCTGTAATATGTAAACCGGCCGCCGACGCGCGGAGTTACGTTTAGCCAGCCGAAGAAGGTCTGCGGCAACAGCAGTTGGTGGTAGGTATCGGCGCGGGCGGCGGCGAAATCCCCCGGTGTCGGCCCATTGGTCTCTGCAAAGCGCCGCCGATAATATCCGGCGGAGCTCTCGCTTTCATAATAGACCGGCGTCTCCCCGAGCTGCTGCCGGAAGCCGGTCAGGCGCAAGTCGGGCAGACGTTCAACAGTCTCCAGGAAATCGTTCACGCGCGGCTGCACGTAGGCCTCGAGGCTGAAGTTCTGCCAGAACTTGTGCGCGTCGAAGAACGAGCTTGGCTGCGAGTTCTGGCGGTACTCGCCTTCGAAAAAGTCGCGCACCACGCCGCTATCGCCCTGGTATCGCGCCATGGCTTTGATCTCGAGGTTGGTAGCCGGCGCGGCTGAATAGGAAAAATAGAGGCGCTGCCGGTTGTCGGGAAAGGAAGAGTTCGTGAGCCCACCCGCGCTCGGATCTTCGTCGTGCAAATAGTAATATTTGAGCGTGCCTTCGCCCCAACGTCCCAGGTGATAATCGAAATCAGTTCCGGCCCCGACGCCGCGGCGCTGGCGATAATCGACATGCACGGTGCCGTCGAGCTGTTCGTTCAGGAACCACCTGTAGCTGCCGAGCAGAAATGGGCCGTACTTGCTGCGGTAGCCCGGCAGGAAATTAAAGTTGTTCGCCTGCGGCCCCAGGTTGCGCGAGTAATATGGGAAGTAGAACAGAGGCACACCCCCGACCCACAGGGTCGCATTGTGCGCGATTATCTTTTCGCCGGGATAAATTTTGATGTACTGCCCGCGGACTTTGATGGCAGGCTCGGCGACATCATCGGAGGTGGTGTAAGCGTTGGTAGCTGCGTAGATGCCATTCGTCAGGTCAGCGTGCAATCCCTCGCCGGAAGCGAAGAAGGGCGCTTTGCCGGTGCGAAAGTGCTGGGCGTAAATTTCGTGGGTCTTGAAATTGTAGCGAATCGTTTCTCCGACCCAAATCTGTTCGTCTCGTTGGATATGAACGTGGCCTTCTGCCAGCGCCTCCCCGGGCTCCTGGTCCAGCGTGACTCGTTCGGCGGTCAGAACCGCACCGCTGTATCGGATCAGCACTCCATTGGTGGCGATCGTCAGCCCGGTTTTTAGCGAGTACTCCACCCCACCCTCGGCTGAGAGCGCTTCGATTTCCCAGGCCGGTTGTTGTTGCGCTTGCAAAAGGACGGGCGCAGCCAGTGAACAGAGGACAAGCGCGGAGATGGGGCCCAGTCGCGTCATTTGGCGCGGGGAGCTAACCAGAACAAGAAAAGACTGCCAAGCGGGATATTGCCGAGGGGAGATGGCACGTGAATTGCAATCAGGCCCGCAGCTTTGAGCGTATGGCAACTAAAATGAGAGTGATGAGACTGTTACAGGAGATTCGGGGAATGGCCCAGGTCACCCAGCGCCGCCCCCAAACCAAGTCGCCGGGTTTATTCCTGCTCCAGTTGCGCTCTCACGTCAATCAGGCGACCACCCGGCGGCGAAGACTGGTCATTCCGGTCCAGATGAATGAGTTGCCGGACATACCGAATCCGGTCAAAATCAAGGTTTCCACCGGCCGGTTGCCTGTTCCAGCCGCAGCGCAGTAGTCGCTCGCTCTAGGTAGCGGGGCTTCACCAGGCACCAAACCCGCTCTCCTTTTCCACTCGGTGCCTGAATTCCACCCCTTCTTCACCAACTGCGGAAGTCTCGCGATTGGCCCAAATTGAGGCAGTGTCCTGTCCGGGAAGCTAAAGTTGCTTTTTCACCCACGCAAGGGCGTCCGGGACATAGATGGCTGTTAACTTATGGCCCTGGTCGTACCAGATCAGCTTGGTATTGGGTCCTTCCAAATATTGGTGGTAAGACGCTTCCACCTTCGCGACGTAATCACCCTGGCCATCCTTGCGGCCCATCAACAGGAGCAGGGGTCTTCGGCCAATGCCCCAACTGTAGTCGATAGGTGAAGCTGGCCCGTAACCAGTACTCTGCAGCGGCGGCACGCAGGCCACCGCCATCCTGAGGCGCGGCTCCGCCGCGAGCAAATAGAACGAATCCATCCCGCCCATGCTATAGCCCACCAGCCCGAAGCGGTTCGTGTCCACTTCGCCGCGCTCGGTGATGAAATCGAGCGCCCGCCGGTAATCTTTGACCGTCTGCACGGAGATTTCCGTGAAGGTGAAATAATTCCGGCGGTCGGCTGCTCTCGGATCTTCGAAGTGATTGACGTGCTGATAGTCAATCTCGTTGCTGCGCTCGCCGTGCGTGGCAGCGTCCAGCGCCAGGACGGCATAGCCGGCTTCCAGCAGCGCCTTCCGCATCACGCCGCCGTTGATGTAATTATCGTCCTTGTACCAATCCTCCTTCGAACCCGACCAGCCGTGCAGCAACAGTACCAGCGGCCAGGGCTTCGGGCCTTTTTGGGGAAACTGGACATAGCCTGGGACCAGAAAACCCTGGGCGCCGCGAAACACAATCTTTTGCTTCTTGCCATCCTCCTGGTCCCATTGCTGCACTACGCGCCCTTCCAACGGGATCGACTTGTCGTAATCGAAAAAGGGCAGCCGTGCCTTGTACGCTTCCTCGCTGATGCGCGTGTAAGGAACGGATTCTCCTGAGCCTGCACCCTGTGCCGCAGTGGCCAGGGCGCAGACCAGCACGATGACAGGAAAAACCAGGCCGTTCCACGGCATTCGCAAATTGAAAAGGAGATGGAAAATGCGGCGCACCGCTTAAGATTAACTAACTGAAGAAATTAACACAATGTCAGGCTACACAATCTAAGCTTGAGCGATCGGCGGGAGCGCGGGGCTGCTCGTAATCATCCTCTCCTCCTGCTTCGCATCCGAATTGCATTACTGCTCCAAATAGCGGACTTTCTTCCTGCAAACGGAAATCCGAGCGACCCGCAATGAAATTCATAAGCCAAATCGACCACGGCAAGCCGGCGACAACGCCGGTCAGCGCCGGTTTTACGCTAATCGAACTGCTGGTCGTTATCGCCATTATCGCCATCTTGGCAGCCCTGTTATTGCCCGCGCTCGCGAAGGCCAGGGACAAAGCCAACCGCACCTCTTGCATCAGCAATAACAAGCAGTTGGCCCTGGCGCTGAACATGTACACCACCGACAACCGGGATTCCCTGCCTTGGCCCAATTGGGGTAACGACGCCGCCAATGGGCCCGGCTGGCTTTACACTCCCACCAGCGGCAACCCGCCTGATCTGTGGGGCACAACTTACACCAACGATCCGGCGGCGGCGTACAAGACCGGGGTCTACTCTCCGTACCTGCCCGGCTTCGTGCGTCAACCGCAGAATAACTCCAAAGCCTATTCGTGCCCGCTGGATGCAACGAGTCGCTACTTCCGCCTCCGCGCGAATAAGATGTCCACCTATATTATGAACGGCGCCGTCTGTGGTTACGGCCAGCGATCGCGCAGCGCGAAGATCACCCAGGTTTGGAGCCCGATGTGTTACATCCAATGGGAACCGGACGAGAATTTAGGCAATCCGCCCATTGGCGCGTTTGCCTACAACGACGCCTCGAGTTTTCCTGATCACAACGAGGGAGTAGGCCGGTTGCACAGCTCCGGCGCTATTATTCAGGCGGTCGGCGCGCATGTCCAGTTCATCAAGTTTACCCAGTTTCAGGCCGAGCAGAACAACACGAGGAAAGGGCTGCTGTGGTGGAGCCCGTGGAGCGCGAATGGCCGGTAACACGCGTCCTTCGTCGGTCCGACCTTTGGACTTTGGATGGACCGCAGTCCGGAAGCAACTAAATGAATAGTCAATTTGCCTCCGTTGTGCTACTATCACGGCAGATAAAGCCTCGAGATAAAAGTTGTCCAGCCATATTGAATGATTCCGCTTCCGCCCCTCGCTGGCCGATTATTCCTGCGCTGCGTGGTCATCCTCTGCCTGAACTGCGCCGCCGCGCTGCTCCACGCCGCCATCGCGGTGGCCATCGGTCAGAACTTTACCGGCAGCACCTATGGCATTGATTCGCCGTACCTTCCTCCGGATTGCAATGGTGCCGCCGGGCCCGATCAGTACGTTGAATTGATCAACGGCCGGTTTACGATCTATGCCAAATCCGATGGCTCCGCGGTCCAGACCATGACCAGCGCCGATTTTTGGAACCAGACAGGACTGATGTTTGATCCAGGAGTAATCGTTACTGACCCGCGAATCCTCTACGATCCTTCCGTTCAGCGATGGTTCGCTTGCGCGATTGAATTGCGTCAGTCCGACGAGGTTAGCAATCGCTTTGTACTGGCCGTTTCGGCCACAGTGGATCCCACTGGCTCGTGGAAAGGCCTCGCCTTCACCGCTGACCCAGTCGATGGCAACTTCGCCGATTTCCCTACCCTCGGGCTGGATGCCAACGGAGTGTACCTGGCCGGGTTCCTGTTCCGGCCCAATACCGAATTGGACCTCGGCCAAACCCTCGTGTCGATTCCCAAAGCCGACCTGCTGGGCGCGACGCCGATTGCGGCCAACCGAACGTGGTTCGGTTTGCTGGAGTCGACTAACTATGGCTACATTCTTCAGTCTGCAGTCAGTTTTGATACCTCCGCGGGGACTTGCACGGTGTTGGCTGTTGGGAATTTGGGTTATGATTGGGTTTCCCATTCGAATCTCCTAAGTTTCGCCGTGCAGAATGCCGCCGGTCCGGGTCCCGCGACGTTGAGTTTGCCCACGAATATCAATGTCGAACGTTATTATAAGCCCCTGAACCCCACTCAACCGGATGGGAACGACACTCTCGATGTCGGCGATACCCGTTTCAGCGCAAAGGTGTATCAGGTCGGAGGAATCCTTTACGGCGTCCATAGCTGCGAAATCAGCAACCGCGCGGCTCTTCGCTGGTACAAGATCAATGCCGCCACTCATGAAGTGCTCCAGTGGGGAACCATCGCTGATACGAATCTCGAATTTTTCTATCCATCCATCGCAGCCAACCTCTCCGGCACCGCGGTCATCGGGTTCAATGGGTGCAGCACGAGCACTTTTGTCAGCAGTTACGCGGTTGTCGGTGAGACCGTTGATGGTATTACAACCTTCGGCGCTCCGCTGCTGCTGAAATCGGGGTCGGCCAGCTACAAACTCGCCGGCTTTGGCAATGTCAGCCGGTGGGGTGACTACAGTTCGACCTGTGTCGATCCGGCGGACCCGAACCGGTTCTGGACGATCCAAATGTACCCGATTTACAGCGGCGTTTGGGCGACGCAGATCACTGAACTGCTGACGGCCGTCCCGATGCTCGATGTCGCGCACTCCGGCCCTAATAACCTGGTCATTTCCTGGCCGACCGCGGCCAGCGCTTTCAACTTGGAATCTGCGGCGGTTCCAGACGCTCCCAACTGGTCACTCGTTGATACGAGTGCTGCCATCTCTACCAATGGCCGGATCTGCTTGAGCATTTCGACGACAAACAGCATTCAGTTCTTTCGGTTGCACAAACCTTGATCCTCTCACTGCCATGCGGGCTGGATGTAGCCGCCGACGTCAGTCGGAGGATTCTTTCTTCGGGAACCGAATTAGCGCCGATTGATGCCGCACGGTGGGACAACTACGAGGTTTGGTATAGCCGGTTCAGCCAAATACCAGCCGGCAGATAATCACCGAGGCGACCACGCCGACGAAATCGGCCGTTAGTCCGGCAAGCAGCGCATAGCGGGCTTTTTTGACGCCGACCGAGCCGAAATAAACCGCCAGCACGTAAAACGTTGTTTCCGTACTACCATAAATCGTGCCTGCCGTCCGCGCCACCAGACTGTCAGGTCCGACATTCTTGACCAATTCGGTGAAGATGCCCAGCGTACCGCTGCCGCTCAACGGACGCATCAGCACCAGAGGCAGCAAGTCTGGTGGGAAACCCACCACCCGCATGGCCGAGCCCAAGGCCTTGCTCAGCAGGTCAATTCCCCCGGCCGCGCGAAACATCCCGATGGCTACAAGTATCGCCACCAGATAGGGAATGATGCGTATGGCGACTTCAAATCCTTCCTTCGCACCTTCCACAAAATCCTCATAGACCTTCCGGCGGCGCAGCGCGGCATAGAGCGGAAAAAAGGATAGTATGAATGGAACCGAGAGCTTCGAAATCGCTTCCACGATCCGGACGAAGACGGTTTGATTCGCCGTGTCTTGCGGCACCTCGTAGCCGAATGCCGCAGGGAAAGCCAATTTCAGATAGAGCCAAAAAAAGAAGAGGCCAAACGTTATCAACAGAGCAACGCCCCACCCCGGCAAAGGTTGCAGCGCGGCAGATTCTCTCAGTACCGGCTCGTCCTCAGAAGGACGCTCCGCTCCTGTCTTTTCCTCCGCCCCGGCCATAAATACAGCTTCGCGGTCGGGTTGCCGACGATTCCCCATCCCCCCTTCCGAAGGGGAGAAGGCCGGGGTGAGAGGTTTTCTTATTCCCTCAGCTCCCGGCTCACTCGAGATCGGCGTGGGACGAACAGGCGCGCTCGCCACGGCCGGCAGATGAAAAATCGGCAGCCGCGCCAGAAGCTTTGTCATAGTTACCGCAGAAATGGCGGCGCAGCCCGTCGCCAGGATCGAAGTGCCGACAATCGCCGTCGGATTGATCGAGTGATTCGCCGCCAGGATCGCGATGGCCGTGACTGGGATGAGTTGCACCGAGCTGGTGTTAATCGCCAGAAACATGCACATGGCGTCCGTCGGCGTGCCCGGTCGTGGATTGAGTGAATCGAGATCTCTCATCGCGCGCAGACCAAGCGGCGTGGCGGCGTTGCCGAGGCCGAGCATGTTCGCGGCGATGTTCAGTACCATGGAGCCCATCGCCGGATGTTCGGCAGGCACGTCTGGGAACAGCCAGCGCATCACTGGCCGCAACCCGCGCGCGAGCAAACTTACCAACCCGGCCCGCTCTGCTACCCGCATGGTACCCAGCCACAGCGCCATGATGCCCAGCAGTGGAAACGCCGTGTCCAGCACAGCGTACTTGGCCAACTCGAAGCTCTTGTCTGTTACGGCCTTCAGGTTGCCCACGCAACCGCCGATGATCACGGCCAGCAGGATCAACCCCAGCCAGATGTAGTTGAGCATCGCGCCGAGGCTATACTTTCAACGGAAAAATTCGCGAGCAAAAATTGTCGAAACCCAGCCAAGTCATTCAAGGCTTCGCGATTGAAGAACTCGAAGCGCACTCACCCCGTCGTTAGGGACGGCCTTCCGAAGTCGGGTTCGTGCTGACCACTCGGAGCAAGGGCCGTGGTTTTTTGTTATAGGCTGGCGTTGTGCCCGCCGGCATCGGCCTGGGTGTCGAGCTGAACATGGATGTGACACGAAGCTGCATCAGCTTAAGGCGCGCAGCAAAATTTTGAGTTGGCTGCCTACCAAGGTCAAAGCCCCATGTCCAAAGCACGCCGTCCGACGTCATTCCGAAAGCTGTGCCGCCCCCGCTAAAAAGTGAAACCCAATCGGACCGTTTGCCGACGCGGCGCCACTCATCCGACGTCGCCACCCCGGACCCGAACAGGTAGGTGGTCTCCCAAAGGGAACCGTCACGGCGCAACTGATAGAGCTTCGGTTTATCGCACATCGCCATGGCCACACGTTCCGGCGCCGCATTGGAAACCAGCGGGCGGCAGGTTGAAGTTGCGGGAGATTCAGAGTTTGGAGCCGCGTGGAAAGGCTCCCAGAGTTCTCCCGAGCGCGTCAACACCAGGGGGTAGCCGACCATAACGAATTCTGCCCAATTGGTTTCGCGGCAGACTTGGGTCGGGACTGGCAGGTTCACGGTCGAGTTCATTGGAGTTCCCCAGATTGGGACAGGTCCCCAGGCCCAAAGAGTGCCATTTCTCCTCAAACCAAGTGAGCCACCCCAGGAACAGCAGAACGAAATCCAGTCATCATCCGTGCCGATTCGCTTCTGGGAGTAGCCGCCCCCAGCCTGAAGCATGGGACTGTTCGTCCAGGCCCAGAGCGTCCCATCGCTCCGCAGCGCGGTCGGTCCCGTTGAACCAGTGCCGACTGCAACCCAGCGCAGTTGCTGGCCTTCTGGGATGAAACCTGTCGCGAGGAGAGCAGAAGCGTCTTGTCCATGCTTGCCATTCGAGTCCGAATCCCAAATCGTTCCATCGCTGCGCAGACCGATGAAGCGGTTAAATATTCCGGAGGCCTGGACCCAATCGCGATTGGTTCCAATCTGCTCGGGGACGATCGCGCGCACTGCTCCCGGTACCCCGGGGGCCACGCCCCAACGCCAGAGGGAACCGTCCGGCAGAATGATCAGAGCGCCATTGCCCCCGGAAGAAACTCGAACGGGCGCGTTGCTCCGGGTGATGGCGACCACCATGGCGGCCGAGGATGGCGCGCGGGATACCCACAAAACCAGGCCGAGGGCAACCACGAGGAAGCTCGATACAACAATGACTCCTGGCTTTCCAAATAAACGAAACACCGGCCCACGATCTTGCCGCGCAGGGACATTAAGTCTCGGATCGGATGAACTCTCGGCAATGGGAGACGGAAGCGGTGAGGTGCTCGACCGGGGTCCCTTGGAAGTATCCGCTGTACGCGTAATCAACTCGGTGCGTCGATGGAGCTGGCGTAAAGCCAATTGGCGGAACTGCGTATTCAACTGCCACCAGGCCACCATGCCCAGAACTAGATCGGTCAGGAGACTGAACCCAAACCAAAGGCCCAGGTAAAAGTTCCAACCGGGCGACCACTCCCTGCCGAGGATCAAGACATACCAAGTGGTCCCAATGACCACGACAAGCCCAAGCAATGCCCAGGGCGTCAGCAGGACCCGGAACACCGTGCGGATGGTCGCGTGATTATGGCTCCGAGCAGTCAACGCTCTTCGCATGCCAACGCAGCTCAGAGCTGTTACATCGGCGAGGAGCACGACCAGAGCCGCCAGCCAGGTGACGGGAAACGGCGGCAGCAAACGCCGATGCAGCCACCACATGGAGAGCAGTTCCACCGCAATCACGGTGACGAGCGGCCAAAGAAACTGCCGCTTCAGTGCCAACAGTTGCCCGCGCAGGATGTCCCGCACCCTCAGCGAGGAGGAGAGCATTGATTCGAATGCGCCCGCTCTTTGGTCTTCCGCCAATTGCTGGCCCGCCTCGATCGCCACCCACACTTTGAGCGTACAGTTCAGCAGTAATGCCGTGAGGACCGCGACAGACGGATCCAACCACAGATGGCCGGAGGTTGCCCATCCCACCAGCCACCACGCTGCCATGAACCCCAAAAACGTCCACACGTGAACGGGTTTGAGCCTGGCTCGCGCGGCCAGCCAGTAGAATGCGTTCACGTCCAGGCTCGTTTTGCGGAATTCTCTTTGCCCGGTCTGGCTGCCATAACTCCATCTGTGCCAGAACCGGCGCCAGCCCCACTGTTGAGCAGCGGCGGGCCGCTCCTGCCATGTCCGCCGCACAAGCCAGCTTGCCAGCAGGAGAAGCACCAACATCAACCCATGAATCTCTCCCACCGACCACCAGAAGCGCTCCGCTGCCACTTTGTACTGAGCATCGCTGCAAAGATAAAAGGCATACACCGGGCAGGAATAGCACAGCTCTGGGATGATGGGGTTGGCAGGGTTGAAGTAGAGGATGGCCGAGGCAATGGCGGGAGGCACTCCCCACAGCAGCAGCAGCAGAAAGAAGTTGACTGCCATCGCGCGCCGGAACTCGCGGCTCAGCGCCGAGCCGAGCATCCCGATTGCCAGCGAACACAGGAACGTGACGACCAGCACCAGCACCATGCGCCAGAATTCGCCAGGGGTGATGCCGCCCATGAGCAGTGGCACCGCGAGCACGGGAAATACCGCTAGCAATCCGTAAAAGCCCCGTAGCGATGTCGCCGCCAGCTTGCCCAGCACCACGTCATGGCCCCTAAGGTCGGTTAGAAAAAGCAGGCCGAGAGTTCCCTCGCGTTTTTCCTGGCTGAGGCAATCGGCGGTCGAACGCCGTCCGTGGGCCAGGCAATAAACAAAGATCAGTCCGGCCAGTCCTTCGAAAACGTAACGTCCGATCTGCTCCGGCGGCAAGCCGGAAGTGACGATAAAAATGCACGCCGCAAGGAATATCGCCACCAACCCGAGCGCCAGGCGTGTCCAGTAGGTTGCCCGCGCCCGCGCGGCCCGGCGCAGCTCGCGCTCAACAATGGGCAAAAGGGTCATTCCGGAAACTTGCTTTTTGCTCCATGATAGCGAAGCTCAGCCTATCATTTTCTCTGTCGTTGGATCGAAGAACTGCGCGTGGCGCATGTCGAACATGAGCCTAATCCTGCGGTTCGTTTTTGTGTCGTCTGCGTCGTCAGTTCGCGCGATCAAGGAATGGGCTTCACTGGCCAGGCGCAGATATGTTTGTGCGCCAGTCGGCTCGATCGCCTCGGCCAGCGCCTCGACGGTCTGATCCGCTGCGCTGTCCGGAGCCGTTAGTTGGTCGGAGATATGTTCCGGGCGGATGCCCAGAACGACCTTCTGGCCAATTCGATTCCGCAGCGGTGCAGCGGATTCTTGCTCCAGGCGCACAGTAATCCGCCGGCCGGCCGGCGCTCCATTACCGCATCGTTCCTGGAAGAAAAGCGTATGGCCTTTTTCCAGCAATGTGCCGAGCAATAAGTTCATCGGTGGCCAACCGATGAACCCGGCCACAAACAGGTTGGCCGGGCGCCGGTAGAGCTCCATGGGAGCCGCGACCTGTTGAATGGCTCCCGCTTTCATCACGGCAATGCGTTGGCCTAGTGTCATCGCCTCGACGGGATCGTGCGTGACGTAAATCATAGTGGAACCGAGTCGCCGATGCAGTCGCGAGAGTTCGACGCGCATCTGGGCGCGCATCTGCGGATCGAGATTTGAGAGCGGCTCGTCGAATAAGAACACTTTGGGCTGGCGCACGATGGCCCGGCCCAGAGCCACGCGCTGTCGCTGACCTCCGGACAGCGCCGCCGGCCTCCGCTCCAGGCAGGCCGTCAGATCGAGCAGCTCTGCCGCCGACTCCACCCGCCGCTCAATTTCCGCTTTGGGGCACTTCCTCAAGATCAAGCCGAACGCCATGTTCTCGTAAACCGACATGTGGGGATATAGAGCGTAATTCTGAAACACCATCGCGATGTCGCGGTCCTTGGGCAGGACGCGATTGACCACTTGGCCGTCGATGGCAACGGTGCCCGCGGCGGGTTCTTCCAGCCCGGCAATCAGGCGCAACGTCGTCGTCTTGCCGCAACCCGACGGACCCACCAATACCAGGAGTTCCCCTTCTTCAACCGCCAGACTCACCTTGTCCACGGCCGTGATGGTCTCATCTCTCGATCCGAGAAAGACCTTCCTCAAGTTCTCAAGGACCACTCGCGCCATCCCCGCAGGTTCAATCGGCAACAGCCGAAAGTCGAGTTCGCTCTGAACCCTGGGAGATCCAACGCTCGGATCCGGTTGCCATTGTGTCAGAGGTCCGGCAAATTATTGGCGCGATACACTATGAGACTATTGTCATGCGCCGGCGCACTGGCGCTCCTATTCACTACGTCCCTTCGCGCCGAGAACTGGCCGCAATGGCGCGGGCCATTTTTTAACGGCTCGACCACCGAGAAAAATCTCCCCACAACGTTTTCAAAGACCGAGAACATCAAGTGGTGCGCGCCGCTGCCCGGGCCGGCGGCGGCGACGCCCGTGGTCTGGGAGGACCACGTCTTCATCAGTTCAACCGATCAGACCAATCGCGCGACGCGGGCGCTGTGCCTCGACCGCAGAGCGCATCTTGACACTACCACCATAATGGAGGCGTGAGAACGGTTCCTCATC
>CAYUPI010000080.1:4362-22930 GCA_964446585.1 uncultured Verrucomicrobiota bacterium | reverse complement strand
GCAGCAATCAACGACGGTTGATCCTGCTGATATGCGTGAGTTCATCCGGTCCGGGAACCGGACTTATCGACCTGACCACGGTGCGAGTCGCGGCGCTTCCTCTCTCTAGGCTCGAGGGTCCGACGTGCGGCCTCTTAACGATAACGAGGGTTCGCCTTAACCGAGCTGCTCTCTGCCAACTCATCAATCCACTGCAAAGTTAAGTGTTTGTGTTTTGGTTTCTGGTCTTGGCCCGAAGGCAGGCTCCGGGCGAGCGCAGCGGAGGCGAAGCGAGAGCCGGCGCGCCAGCGGCTGGACTACTGGACGAGAACAGGGGCTATTGTGCTCTGAGGCTTGCATCCGCTTTCCTTCTAAAGGCTATTTGGTCTTTGGCATTTTCTTTTCTGGATCCAGCCGATAAACCTTGCCGCGGCAGGTGCGGATGATTTGGGGTGCTGGAGGCCGTGGCACCGGCTTGACCTGGCAGGCAATGGCCCAGACGAAACCAACCAGCTCGCGGGCAATGGCCGTGACCGCGACCACGCTTTTTTTGCGCACGGCTAGTTGTCTGAAGCGCTTGTGCAGCCGCTGTTGGGCCTTCCAGGCAATGAGCCGCACCTCCTTGCTTTGATGCTCCTGCCGTTTTTGCATGGCTTCGCTTACCAGGGGTTTGAGCCGGTAATGCCACGCCGCTTCGGCCAACACGCGCCGGCAATGGGCATTGCCGCATTTGGTAATGCCGCCCAGCACCCGTTTGTCGCCGCTGGTGTGTTCACTGGGAGTCAGTCCGAAGAAGTGCATCAGGGAACGGGGGTTTTCAAAGCGGCTCAGATCGCCCGCTTCAGCAATCACGGTCATACCTGAGAGCACCTGCAGGCCGCGCAGGCTCATGAGCGCACGCACGACCGGCTCCCACTTCCAGCCCGGCAGCGCATCTTCCACCGCTTGGGTCAGACGGGTCACGCGCTGGGCAGCGTCATCAATGGCATGGATGTACTCCTGAAAGACGATCTGCTGTGCGGGCCGCGGCATCAGCATACCGGAGAGGTAACGCTTGTGCGCATCGTTCCAACTGGTTTTTCCGGTGTAGCGGAAACCCAGGCGCAGCAGAAAACCTTTCAGACGATTACGCGCCCGGCGTTGATCATGGACAGCGGCCGTGCGGGCGCGAATCAGGTCGCGAACGGCTTCGTCCTCCTGATCGGGTACGTGGATAGGGGAGAGCTCCCCGGCGCGGTAAAGACGGGCCAACTGATCAGCATCCCGGCGGTCGGTCTTCACGCGGTCGGAAGCTTTCTTGGGAATGAGCGAAGGACAGACCAGATCGCAATGGATGGCTTTGCTGCGCAGATGGCGGCAGAGAACGAAGCCGCACGGCCCGGCTTCATAAACCAGGCGCAGTTCGATGTTTGGCTGAGAGAGGCGTTTGAGGAGTTTATCAACCGCGTCGATCGTTCCGCCGATAATGCCGTAGCGGCGGACCTCGGTGGAGTTGCCCGGCGCAATGGCCACGGCAATAGAATCTTTGTGGACGTCCAGGCCGATGTAATGCACGCTTTTATTCATGGGTGTTTGGTTTCGTTACTGTGTTATCAACGACCCAGCTCCAAGCCGGGTCTCTAACATTGTGGATAGGTCCGCTTCGGCGGATAACCCACGTTTACAACCGGAATCAAACACCCGCTCTTTCACTTTGTTAAGCCATAGGGTCTGGCCAAAAGAACGCCTCAGCCATGAATAATCCGCCTGAACTTCCACCGGTTATCGGCCCTCGGGTCGGGATCACGTACGAACTGACGCGTTGGGATCTGTTCGCGAACTCCATGACCGTTATTCTTCGCAACCGCATCCTCCAAGTCTTCGTTATCGTTGCCTTTATTTTCAACGGGTGGGTCACGCTGGCCCCCGGCCTGCTGACTCGTCCCATTTTTTACACGGCGTTGGCTGGTATCATTTTCCTCATTGAGTTTGGGGGGTTCCTGGCCCTCTGTATGTGTGTCTTCGGATTAGCCTCTTCCTTTTTGCTAAGACAGCGCGGCCTCGTGGGGAAACACGTCCTGCGGATCACCGATCAAGGGCTTGTAGAGAGCACGGACTTCAATGAGTCGCTGCACAAATGGCCTTCAGTTTGCCGCATCCTCTCGTTATGGGGTTATTTGTATATCTACGTTAGTGACATGAACACCCACCAGGTGCCGAAGCGCTGCTTCAGCCCTCAAGAGATCGCCGACTTCGAGGCCGCGCTTCGGGCGCACGCCAAGCAGGCCAGAATTCGGTGAAGGAGGCCCACCAATGATGCCAAGGAACAGGGCCAACCAGTCGCGGCAGCCAACGCCGGGAGCCCCTCTCGGTTGCATTTCAGCGTCGTTGGCCCGGCGTGGCTGCGCTGGTCGTTCGGGGCGCCATGAGTTGCGGACGCAAAATGATCTACTTTTCTTCTTTTGCTTTGCCCCAAAGGCATTCGGAGCAAACCGGAGGAAAGAAAGCGGTTGGGTGGGTCTCCGGACCGGCGAACAACTGGGTGCAGGCGTTCAATCGAACGCGTGACCGGCGCAGCCGAGGACGTCACGGACTTTGTGCCGCACCAATTCCTTCACCATGGCTCGCGCCGGGCCGAGGATCTTCCTTGGATCGAATTCTTTAGGGTTTTCCGCGAGCGTCTTGCGCACACCGGCAGTCATGGCCAGACGCAGGTCGGTATCGATGTTGACCTTGATGCAGCCAACACGGCGGGCCACTTCAATGTCGGCTTCGGGGACCCCGGCGGCGTCGGCGCCGAGCTTGCCGCCGTATTTGTTGATTTCTTCGACCAGATCGGTCGGGACGCTCGAGGCGCCATGGAGCACGAGTGGGTAATCACCTAATCCTGCCTTCAAGAGCGACTGCTTTATCGCTTTGAGCCGATCCAGGTCGAGGTGCTGTTCGCCTTTGAATTTGTAAGCGCCGTGAGAATTGCCAATCGCGACCGCCAGTGAATCTACCCCGGAGCGTCGGACAAACGCGACCGCCTGCTCCGGGTGCGTATAGTGACCCGCGGTGGAATATCCGCCGCCGGCTTCACCTTCATCGAACTGCGCGCCGACCAGATGTCCCAATTCTCCTTCCACGACACAGTTATGCCTGTGCGCGTACTCGACCACCAGGCGGCAGAGGTCGATGTTCTTCTCGAACGGCTCATGGCTGGCATCGATCATCACGCTGGTGAACCCTTCATCAATGCATTCCTTGCACAACTCGAACGAATCGCCGTGGTCCAGGTGGATCGCTATGGGGGTTGTGGAAACGTTGACCGCGGCTTCCACGAGCTTTCTAAGGTAAACCGGATTGGCGTAGCTGCGAGCGCCTTTGGAAATCTGGAGCATCACCGGGGCTTTTTCCTCCTCGCACGCTTCCACGATGGCCTGGACCAATTCCATATTGTTCACGTTGAACGCGCCGATGGCGTATTTGCCCTTGAGGGCTTTGGCGAACAAATCCCGGGTATGAGTCAGCGACATATCACCCGATTGGCTTGGTGGCCGCGGCCTATCGCGGTTTCGGTGGCTGCGGCTTGCGGATCTCGGCGTCGAATGTCCCGGCTACGACGCTTTTTTCGTCATCAGGCAGGGAGAGGAAAATCTTGCCGGGCATGCGGGCATTGGCCGCCACCCCGAAGATCATTTTCAGGGCATAGCCGCTGTTGAAATATCGGCTCCGGCTCCGATCCTGGTCATCTTTCCAACGCAAGATGACTTGTGGCAACGGTGGCATCCGATCCGGGCCGACTTCCAGGGTTTTGCCACTCAACTCTTCGCCTTGCCGAGCGAAGAGCAGAACGGTGATCCCAAGATCGGCCGGCCCGCTTCGGCCTTGCCGCAACGTCAAGTGCCCGCCGGTCAGCGTTGCGCGCTCACAAGAGAAACCACTGCCGTGCAGGCAGCCCGCCGCCGGCCTCTCCGGTATGCCTGCATCCGCTAAGCTCAATGTCCAGGAGACATTGGTCGGGATCGGATAGGTCGTTCGAGGAACTCTGGCTTGAGTTTTTGGTTGCGGGTGCGTTGACGTCTGCCGTCGCACCAGTTTCACCAGGCGGTCTCGATTGAAGTACAAAGCGGCGCACGCCGCCATCACAAAAGCCGCCGAAACCGCAAAGGCAATCGGTGACATGCGCCGGGCCGGGATCGGGATTGCGTCCTGCCAAAGCGCATCCCCCTGAACCGGGCGCGGCTTGCCGACCTGGGCCGCAGTGACAATGAGTTTCGAATCAGGCGAAGCCGGCGCTTGCGGTGTAATGATTCTTTGGAAACAGGTCGGGCAATCCAGTTGCGTGCCGCTCGTGCTGGAGTCAGCCGTTATGTGTTGCCCGCAGACGGGGCACGCAAACTTGAACTCGCTCATGATCGCGCGCTTAACCATTCCATACCTCAACCGGCCGGACAATGATATTTTTTTGGTGCGGAGTTAGTGGGAGCGCGGCTGTGGCGAAGCCCAACCGCAGCGCCGTGCGATTCGAGAATCCCGCATGAATCAAGTCGTAATTCGTTCGTGCGTGCTGCGGCTGGGCTTCGCCACAGCCGCGCTGCCCCGCACCGACTGCTAATCCCAGCAGATGAAAGTCTTGACATTCGGTGCCGGGTGCTTACCATCACGGTCGGTCACCGAAGCTCATGCGCCCGATCATGCTATTGATCCATGACCATGTTGGCTATCAGCGTCCAACATTCTGGCCGATTTAAGCGTTTTTTTGCCGTGAACGGAACAGCGGTCAAGCTCCGGTTTCTTATAGTTGTAGTCGCTCTCGTTTCAGTTGCCAACCTGGCGTGGTCCGCCGCACAGGACCGACCCACCCTCGAGGTCACGCGCTCCGGCACAAACGTGCTGCTTACATGGCATACCAATGGATTCGTCATCCAGACCACGGACGCACTTACGCCAACCGCTCTCTGGACAAATGCGAATCTCGCGCTCGTGACCAACGGTAACGATTATACAGCCACGGTCACGCCCGTGAGCAACCAAAAGTTTTTTCGCCTGGCAATGAGCCCACCGCGTCCACCTGATGGATTGGTGCTGAGTGCGGAAGAAGACGCCTTTTACCTGAACTGGAACATTGTTCCAACGGCGTGCTGGTATAATCTGTATCTCGCCGCCGCCCCTGGAGTAAACCGCACCAATTATTTGTCCTTGCCTCAGGGGCAAACGATCGCCGGGATCGTGCCGCCGTATTTCGTGAAAGGCTTGACCAACGGAACTCGATATTATGCCGTAGTCACGGCCGTAAACGGCGCAGGAGAAAGCGCTGAATCGATGACAGCGACCAATGTGTTTGGCCCGAACGCAAGTGTCAGCGGTTCATTTTACATCAACGTTGCTTCCGGCGGCAGCAACACCAATACTCTTTTTCTACCAGGTGTTTTTGCATGGCTAGTCAATCTGACCAATGGAGCTGCCACTTCTGCAGTCCAGACCGATTCCGATGGCCAGTACCGGATTCCCGAGCAACCTGCGGGCGTGTACCGTCTTTGTTACCAATGGACAAATACCTTCGCTGCCTGCGGTGGTTGCAGCACGCAGTTCGTTACGATCAGTAATCAACCTGTCAACCTTCTGCCTGAAGCGATTGGTTCTTTTTGTCCGGTTAACGCCGGTCAGCTCACGCTCGGAGACGATCGGCTGTTTCAGGAAACCGACCCGTTCCTGGGCCTGGACATCCAGGCCACAGCAAAAATCATCGGTCCAGGAATAACCAATAATGCATTCCTCAATAACGCGGGGCAATTTGTTTTCCTGGGCAGCTTGTTTGGGCAATTCCAATTGATTGCGGATTGCGAAGCGGCCCACGCCGAAAAAACGGTCTCGTTACCCTCCTCAAATTTCTTGAGCATCACGCTCTCCAATGCTGCGCCTGTCATAAATGCGGCCCATGCTCTTGATCCCATCACCGGTCGGCAAACCCGGCGTGCTCAGCCGGGAGGAACCGTTCAATTGGTCATTGAAGCAACCGACCCGGATGGAGACGCGCTGAACTATCATTGGTTTCCGGGTTCAGACACCGACAATTTTGTCTCTTACAATTCGCCCACCGTTTTATGGCCCCTGCCCAACGGTTACGGTCTGCACACAATGTATTTCACCGTGCGCGACAACAAGGGCGGCGTTGCTGTTGGCAAACTCGTCGTTTCCACAGATCCCTACCTGCTTTTTACGGGGGTTGTCACAGACAACGGCTCGCCTCTGGCGACTAATCCAACCGTGTCGATCAATGGCCAGAGCGCCTTATGCGATACCAACGGCTATTTCGCATTGCGCATGCCAACGAACAACTCGCGTTACGTTGTTGCTATTAATGAGCCTGGCTATGAAACCTATGGCAAAATCTTTTCAGATGAGTTATCTCAAGCTCGATATTCCCTTTTCCGCGTTTATGAGCAGATAATCGATTCAACCGCGTCCAGCACCATCACCGATCCGGTTGGTGGCGGTGTTCTTTCGATAGCGCCAAATGCATTCGCGACCGGCTCCGGCGCGTCCTACTCCGGCAGTGTCATCATCGGGATTTCCACCGTGGATCCTCTCAATCCGGCCGCCCGCCTGCCCGGCCTGCCGTTATCAGTGAGTGCGGGCACCAACTACTCGCTTCTTTGTTACGGCGGAGTCTTCGTCGCGGCGCGCGATCCGGCTGGTAATTCCCTAATTATTCGCACCTCGGCAACAGCACAGGTGACGATGCCTTTGGGCCAGTTCCGTCCCGTGGCAAGAGTGCCGATCCCGATTTGGGTTTGGGACCCGAGCACAGGTTACTATGTCTTGCTCGCGGGCTATGCCACCTTCACTGATAACAATCATGTAACTTACCTTCTTCGAAGCACAGGCATGACGGTGTGCGCCGACGCGATTGCGCAGGCGGCCAACGCCGCGCCAACCGAATGCATCACGCTCGAGATCGATCGCTCGATCAACTTGCCCGTCGATGTCACGATCTTCCGGCCATCGACCGAAGTGAGAACGATTACCGAACGCTTCACCATCATAAACAATCTGCCCACCAATCAACCGATCACCTTCAAAATCTTTGAAGTAAACGGAGTCGCCCTGACCAACGCCTGCATCGTAAGCAACACCGTCACGACCGGGCCGGGCAATCCCGGCGCGGCGCAGGGATCAAATTGTCTTCCTGTGAAGCTCTTCATGCCCGGTGTGCCAGAACCGACAAAGATTCTGGCGTTTAAAGTCGGGCCAGGCGATCCGACCTATGCTGCCAAATACTATGATGCCATCGATCCAGACCATACCAAAACCACTTTCGCAGATTGGAAAAAGGCCAACCACTTCGACGAAGGCGGCGTGGTCGAAGCGATCTATTTTAACAACGGTGATCTTGGATTTGGCCGCTGGATGGGAATGAAAATCGCCACCAACGGCGACGTCGCTTATTACGTCTCCAATTACGAGACGCCCGACAAAGCGATCGACGCTCGCGCGACCAATCAGTTATTCGGGCTCGGCGCGACAGTTTGCATGGAATATTCTGCAAATCCAAGGGACACAAACGGCCCACCCAATCCCTACACAAAGTTTTATGTTTACAACGCGAGCAATTTTCGCTCGAGCGGCGTCGAGCTCGACAAACGCGGCGAGAAATTTGTGCCCCACCTTTGCATTGTGTGCCACGGAGGAGACCGAAAAGCGGTGGCCAATATCAACAATATCGGCAAGGGGGACTTCAAAGCCAAGTTTCTACCCTTCGATCTGGAATCCTTTCACTACTCCGCACAGGCAGCTTTTACCCAGACCAATCAGGCGGCCTCTTTCAAGCAACTTAACGCGGCCGTTTTGGATACCGGTCCCACGCCTTCGATCAAAGAATTGCTGCAGGGTTGGTACGGCGGCCCCGGTCTGCTTGGCGACTTCAACAAGGATTTCGTGCCGCCAGGCTATAGCGGCAATCCGTCTCAAATCGAGCTCTACAGCAAAGTTTTCAAAGAGTCCTGTCGCTCCTGTCATTCGGCGAGGAATAATAACCAACCGTCCCTCGCGAGCTTTGACGATTTGACCGGATATTCAGTCGGTGAGCTCGTTTGCGACACCGGTGCTATGCCCAACGCCTTGCGCACTTTCAACATTTTTTGGGCCAGCCGCTGCTCCTCAAACAACCAGCCTTGCATTCTCAAGACCGCTCTAGGTCTCACGCAGACCAATTGCGCGACATGCCCGTGAGCTTCAGACCGAGATCTGGCCCAGGCCTGCCATTGGCCCGCTAATTTTTTTGGTGTTCCGCCGGCCTCCGCGGGGTACATTTCGTCCCGGTTATCAAGCATGAAGAAGTTTTCTCCCCTCTCGCGCAGCGGACGATTTGCCGCCGGACCTGCGGCGGAGGTGGCCCAATTCACGCAGTCGCTTTCGTTCGACTGGCGGCTTTGGCGTCAGGACATCCGCGGTTCGCGCGCACACGCCGCGATGCTCCGCAAAATCGGAGTGCTGAATGCGGCCGAGCTGCGGGCCATCCACCGAGGGCTGGACGCGATCGCGCGAGAAATCGCCGCGGGCAACTTTCGCTGGCGGCCGGACCTGGAAGATGTCCACATGAACATCGAGGCGGAACTGACGCGCCGTGTGCCGGCGGGCGCGAAGTTGCACACCGGCCGCTCGCGCAACGACCAGGTGGCGCTGGACCTGCGTTTGTGGCAGCTCGACGAAACCGCTGCCCTCCTGGAGGAGATTAGCGCACTGCAGCACGTTTTGGTGGAATTGGCCGAGCGTGAACAGGATATCCTGATTCCGGGATACACGCATTTGCAGCGGGCGCAGCCGGTTTTGCTGGCGCATCACCTTTTGGCGTACGTCGAAATGCTGGCCCGGGACTGTGAGCGACTGGAGCAATGCCGCGAACGGACGAGTGTGTGCCCGCTGGGCAGCGGCGCACTGGCCGGCTCGACGCTGCCGTTGGACCGCGAGTTCGCCGCCAAATCTCTCGGGCTGGTGGACTCTCGCGGCCGTCCGAAGGTGACGCAAAATTCGATGGACGCTGTCAGCGATCGAGATTTTGTGATTGAGTTCTGCGCGGATGCCGCGCTGGTAGCGGTGCATTTGTCGCGGTTGGCCGAAGACCTGGTGCTGTGGGCCTCCAGCGAATTCAACTTCGTCCGCATCGGCGACGCCTATACTACGGGTTCATCCATGATGCCGCAGAAGCGGAACCCCGACGTGGCGGAATTGGCTCGGGGGAAAGCCGGCCGCGCGATCGGCAACCTGGTCGCGTTGCTCACGCTGCTGAAGGGATTGCCGATGACGTACAATCGCGATTTGCAGGAAGACAAGGAGCGCTTGTTCGACACGGCTGATCATGTCCGCGCCACCGTGCGCCTGTGCGCGGCTATGTTGCGCCAGACAAAAGTCAATCGCCAGCGCTGCGTCGCGGCCGCGAAAGACCCGGGGCTTCTGGCGACCGATTTAGCGGAGTACCTCGTGCGCAAGGGTGTGCCGTTTCGCAAGGCGCATTATGCCGTGGGCGCGCTCGTGGCCCTGGCCGAACGACAGAACAAATCCGTGGATCAACTATCGTTCAGAGAACTGCAATCCATTGACAAAAAGTTCTCCCCCGACGCGCTCAAGCTTTTCGATGTGAAACAGGCGCTTGCCCGGCGGAATTTCACCGGCGCTCCAGGAGCAAAAGCGGTCGGGAAGCAGTTGCTTCGCTGGCGCAGATCGCTGGGTTGATCATCGCTACATTCGAATCGAAACCGATGCCAAATGCGCCCAATGAATCGGTCTCAGATTTGTTAGAGGGGGTTTCGCGTTCGTTCCACCTCACGCTCCGCGTGCTGCCCGGACGCATCCGTCCGCAAATCGGCCTGGCATACCTGCTGGCGCGCACCAGCGACACGATTGCGGACACTCCGCTCGTCCCACTGGAGCAACGGCTGGAGGCGCTCCAGGCTTTCCGCCGGCGGATTCTGGGCCAGACCGACGCCGAACTGGACTTCGGCTCGTTGGCCGTTTATCACGGGTCCTCCGCCGAACGGGTCCTTCTGGAACAATGCGAATCAAGTTTGGCTTCGCTGCGAAGGCTGGCGCCCACAGATCTCAAACTCGTCCGACAGGTCCTCGACATCATCACAAGCGGACAGGAGCTCGATCTTCGCCGATTCGCCGGCGCGAACGCCGGGCACCTTGTCGCGTTGCGCACACATGACGAGTTGGACGATTATGCATATCGCGTGGCGGGATGTGTCGGCGAGTTCTGGACCCGCATGTGCCTCGCCCACTTGTTCCCCAAAGCCAGACTCCAGGACGACGAACTGCTCGCCCTGTCGGTGCGATTTGGAAAAGGCCTGCAATTGGTGAACATCTTGCGCGATCTGCCCGCGGATCTGAGGCTGGGCCGGTGTTATCTGCCGGAGGAGAAATTGGCCGAACTGGGCTTGAACCCGCCGGGCCTCCTCCAGCCAACGAGTGAACCGCGCCTGCGGCCGCTGACAAAGTTTTACCTGGCGCAGGCGAGAGAGCATTTGCTAGCAGGGTGGTCTTATACGAACGCGCTGCCACGCCGCAGCGTGCGGGTCCGACTGGCGTGCGCCTGGCCGATCTTGATCGGGCTGCAAACCCTCCAACGCCTGGGCCGAGGCAACATGCTCGAACCGCAGCCGCCGGTCAAAATCACCCGGCGCGAAGTCCGGAAATGGGTGTGGCGCTCGGTCCTTTATTATCCCTGGCCGTGGGCGTGGCGGGCGTTGGTCGAGGACGCGCGCGGCGGAGAATAGGAGGTGGCCTCCCATGATCGCGCGCGTGACACTCGAGTTGGCCCTGCGGAAGGAGTTCGATTATTTCATCCCCGCGGAGCTGGCCGAGCAGATCGACGTTGGCACACGAGTCCAGGTCCCCTTCGGCGCTCGCAAAGTCTTTGGCTGCGTAACGTCTCTCGCCGAGGAATCAGCTCATGCGAGACTGAAGCCGATTTTGAGAGTGCTCGGTGCGCAAGCGCTGGTGACACCTGGCATCCTCAAGCTGGCTCGCTGGCTCAGCGAGTATTACTGTTGCTCGCCGGCTGTCGCCTTGAAATCCGTGCTGCCCGAAGCCGTGCGCCACGAGCAGGCGGGCTGGCGCGAACGCCTTTATGCGCGTGCTTTGCCCCCGGCAGGTGAGCTTCCCAAATTGTCGAAGCGGCAAAAGGAGATCTGGCACATTGCCGAGGAACGGCGCGAGCTCCCACTGCAGGAGCTGATCGAACTGGCGGGCACGACGGCGGCAACCATCCGGCGTTTGGAAGACAAGGGCCTTCTGGCCATCTCTGCTCACATTGCCGAGCGCGACCCATACGCGCGCGAACATATCCTGCCGACGCAGCCGTTGCCGCTGAATTCGGCACAGGCGCAGTCCTTGGCGGCCATTACGGAAGCAATGGATGCCACGACCGGTACAGGGGGCAAGCAAGCAAATGGCAACGCGCCGCCCAACCGCACCTTGCTTCTCCACGGCGTCACCGGCAGCGGCAAGACCGAAGTGTATCTTCAGGCCCTGGCCCACGCGCTCGAGCAAGGCCGTGGCGGCATTGTGCTTGTGCCCGAGATTTCACTGACACCGCAAACCGTCGAGCGGTTCAAGGCCCGGTTCAGTTCTGGACGGCTCCACACGCTCGTGGCGGTGTTGCACAGCAATTTATCCGCCGGCGAGCGGCATGATGAGTGGCATAAGATTCGGCAGGGCCGCGCTCGGATCGTCATTGGCGCGCGCTCGGCGATTTTCGCGCCTGTGCAGCCACTCGGCCTGATCGTCGTGGACGAAGAGCACGAATACACCTACAAACAGGAAGAAGCGCCCCGCTACCACGCGCGCGACGTTGCCATTGTGCGCGGCCAGATGGAGGGCGCCACGGTGGTGCTCGGCTCGGCCACGCCTTCGCTCGAGAGCTTTCACAATTGCCAGCGAGGCAAATACCGATTGCTGCAGCTTCCGGAACGCGTGGACGAAAAGAGAATGCCCATCGTGCGGATCGTCGATATGCGGACGACCGTGCGAAAAGGCAAGGCCCCGCTGATCTTCTCACCGCAACTGCAGGAGGCGCTTGCGCAGCGGCTCGAGCGCCGCGAACAGGCGATTTTGTTCCTGAACCGGCGGGGCTATTCTAGCACCTTGCAATGTCCGCAGTGCGGCTACGTGGCCAATTGTCCCAATTGCAGCCTGTCGCTGACCTATCATCGCCAGGACCAGAAACTGCGCTGCCATGTCTGCGCCCATGCCGAACCGGCGCCAATGCTCTGTCCCAACTCCAAATGCCGCAACCCGGAAATCCGATACTCGGGCCTCGGCACGCAAAAAGTCGAGGACACGCTGTCCCGGCTGTTTCCGCGCGCGCGCGTCGTGCGCATGGACTCGGACGCGATGAAGCGCAAGGACGATTATCGCCGGCTCCTCGGCGATTTTCGCTCCGGGAAAATTGACATTCTGGTCGGCACCCAAATGATCGCCAAGGGCCTGCATTTCCCCAACGTCACGCTCGTGGGGATTATTTACGCCGACCTGGCACTGCATCAGCCAGACTTCCGGGCTGGAGAGCGTACCTTTCAACTGCTGACCCAAGTGGCCGGGCGCGCCGGCCGGGGAGAGGTTGAAGGCGAGGTTTTCGTTCAAGCATTCACGCCGTTCCACCCGGCCATCCAATGCGCGCGGCGACACGATTTCATCTCCTTTTACGAGCAGGAAATCGAGTTCCGGCGGCAATTGCAATATCCGCCGCTCAGCCGCATCGCGCTCCTGACCCTCAAAGGCCGCAACGAAGAGAAAGTGCAATTCTCGGCCGAGCACCTCAAGCTCGAGCTGGAGAAAAAGGTTGGCGATTTCAAGGATCTGATTCTGGCGGGGCCGGCACCGGCGCCATTGAGGCGGGCCGAAACCTACTATCGCTATCAGATCATGCTTCGCGTGCCGCGCATGAGCGAACTAAGCCGGCGGTTGGCGGAGCTGATGCAGGGCCTGAAACTGCCCGAGGATATCTCCCTTACCATAAACATCGATCCAGTGGACCTGGCTTGACTTTCGAATCGCCGCGCGCGTCGGGCCAAGGGAGGAATCGCGCGAAATCGGGCTTTTGGCTGGCACGGACCCTGCTCCCACTTTAATGGGCGCCTATGGGCGCACCAAAAACTGCAAACTAAGGAGGAAAACAAAGTGAAAAGAATCGCACAACTCGCGCTATTCGGAGCGTTACTGGCGTTGGGAATGGTTTGTTACGAGGCCCAGGCGGCCGTGGGCGTGCCAGCGCGCGTCTATCTGGCCGTCAACATTTCGCTCAACGGCGTCGTCCAGACAAACGACAACGGTGTGGCCCGGACCCGGATCGCCACGCGGGATGTCATCAGCGCGATCGGAACGGATTCGGCCAGGGTTTTTTCGCTCAAGGCCAGCTTGCTGCTGCGATTTCCTGTCGGCCTGAACGAAGGCCCGAGCTTTGTTGTCCGCGACATTGTCGGCGTGACGAATGTGGACTTCGAGGTCCCTTCCAACATCATGACCTTGCTGAGCCAAAGTGATTCAGTCGCGAACAACAAAACTAACACATTAGGAGTCGTTACTGAGAGCGACACTGCAATTCGGGAGTTCGTGTTCAATTCAAGCAAGGGGAGCTTCGATGTGGCGGGCTATACGACCATCAGCGCGAACAATCATGGCAACGGCCTGGACCTCCTGGCCGACACGGCGCCGATGACAGAGGTTGCTAAAGTAGCCGGCACCGGTTTTGATGCCGACCAAAACTATTGCGTGCTGCAAGGGACTATCTTGCTGAGTGGTCGCAAAGTGACCGAGCTTCCTTAGAACGGGTCTTGAAAATGTAGTAGTCGACGTTAGGAAGCTCTGATCAATTTGGGATTTTGGATTTTGGATTCGAGCCTCCTAACGTCGGCTCCTACATTTCGCTGCTACGCCAGGCTGGACCCTCCCGCACTGCTACGGTTGCGGCTCTTCAGGGCCAGGCAGGAACGTAAGCTTGCCCTTCCGCGGCGTCAAGCTGTCCAGCAAGGTGGACCCGGAGGAAGGCGGATGGGCGGTCGAGGCCGGCTCCTTGAGGGGACCGGAGGATAGCTCGAGGTCAAGCGCGGAGCGCAGCGCGCCTTCCACCAACTGTGCGCAGTGGATCTTCATTGGTGGCAAGGGACCGAGTTCGCCGGCCAACTCCTCTGTTTTCAGCGCCAGCGCCTCTTCGGCCGTTTTTCCGCGAATCAATTCGGTCGCCAGGCTGGCCACGGCGATGGCTGTTTCGCAGCCGAATGATTGGAACGTGGCGCGGTCGATGACCTTCTTGCCATTCTGCTCCTTGAACTTCACCCACATCCGTAACATTTCCCCGCAGTCAGAATTTCCCACCGTGCCGACGGCATCCGCGTCTTTCAATTCGCCCAGGTTCTGCGGATCGCGCATCGCCTCAGCGATTCGTTTCTGTAAATCGTCATTCATGATCAATTGAGAATTAGAATGGTGGGATGGTGGGATGGTGGAATATTGGAATGTTGGAGCGCCAGTGTGGCGGTGCCTCTATTAGGCATCGAACCGATATCTTCGGATCTGGGGGTCCACGTCGCGTGACCAGGCGTCGATGCCCCCGCGCAGGCAGCGGACGTTTTGCAACCCGTGACCCAGGAAGTATGCCGCGGCATCGAGGCCTTGGCTGCCCTGGTGATCGATAATGACCAGCGGGCGGCTATTCGAGCCGTCAGCCATGATTTCACGCATCACGTCCTGCGAAAGCAGCACCGACCCGGGGAGGTGCACCGCCTCGAATTCCTCGCGCGAGCGCACATCAACCAATCGAATTGACTTGTCGCGCTCGAGCGCCGCCGCCAGCTCGTTCGGCTCGATGAGAATTTTCGCGTCCTGCTCGTGGCTGCTTTTGATATAGTCGAGCACTTCGTGCGCGTCGAGGCCGCCATTGCGCTGGCACACCTGCTCGAGCGTTTCCTCGGTCTGAAAGCCGCAGTGGCTGCACCCGCCAATGTGATAACGCCGGAAGAGAGCCCTCTGCGCGCCGGGATATGCTTCGAGCACCTCGCGCATGGTCGCGCCGGCACTCAGACTTTGTATTGCCGCATTCATGTTCCAAAGAAGCGTTGAACCTCACCCAACACTTTCACGAACCGGTCGATTTCCTCGAACGTGTTGTAAAAGTAAAAACTTGCGCGGGCGGTGGACTCGACGCCCAGCCGGCGCATGAGCGGTTGGTTGCAATGATGACCGCCGCGCAAGGCCACACCGCCCTGGTCCGCCGCGGTGACAACGTCGTGGGCGTGGATGTCTTTCAGCAGGAAACTTACCACCCCGGCCCTGCCGATGTGTGGGCCAAATAACCGGATGCCGCCTTTGAGTTGCGATAGCCGCGCGTAGGCGTAAGCGCCGAGTTCCTGGTCGTGCTCGGCGATTTTCCGACGGCCAATTCCCTCCAGATAATCCATCGCGGCGTGCAAGCCGATAGCGCCCGAGATGTCGGGTGTGCCGGCCTCGAACCGGTGCGGCGCGTGTTTCCAGGTGCTGCGCTGAAAATCGACATTGAGGATCATTTCGCCGCCGCCCTGGTATGGCGGCAGTTTCTCCAGCAATTCCTGGCGGCCGTAGAGCACGCCGATACCGGTCGGCCCGCACATTTTGTGGCCGGAAAACGCCAGGAAATCGCAACCGATCTCCTGCACGTCCACCGGGCGATGTCCGGTGCTCTGCGCGGCGTCCACCAGGGTCGTCGCGCCCATTTTGCGCGCCCGGGAGCAGAGTTCGGCGACGGGGTTGATCGTCCCCAGCGAATTCGAGATATGCGTCATGGCAAACAGCTTGACCTCGGGCGTCAGCCACTCGTCGAGCCGGTTCAGATCCAGCAATCCAATATCGCCCGTGATTGGGAAATAGAGCAGGCGGGCACCGGTCCGTTCCGCCAGCAATTGCCATGGCACGATGTTGCTGTGGTGCTCCATCTCAGTGAGCAGGATTTTGTCGCCGGGTTTGATGTTCTGCAGGCCCCAGGTCTGCGCGACGAGGTTGATGCCCTCGGTCGTGCCACGAGTGAAGACGATCTCGTCGGCGCTGCGCGCGTTGATGAATTGGGCTGCACGCGCCCGGGCGGCTTCGAATCCAGCGGTCGCCCGATTGCTCAGCTCATGAATGCCGCGATGGACGTTCGCGTTGTCGCGCTCGTAATACCGGCGCAGGGTTTCGAGCACCACTCGCGGTTTCTGCGTGGTGGCGGCATTGTCGAAATAAATCAGCGGCTGGCCGTGGACCTTCTGATCGAGGATCGGAAAGTCAGCCCGCAGGCCGGCCCATTCCGTAGTCTTAGTCTCCTCTGTTGGCGTGGCAGTTTCGGTCGTCATTTACATCAGCCCGAGCTGCAGCTTGCCGGCTTCGCTAATCATGCTCTGGTTCCAGGGAGGATCCCAGACCAATTCAACCGAAACGTCGTCCACGCCTTCAAGGCCGAGCAGCTTGTTTTGGACGTCCTGCGCCAGGGCCGGCCCCATGCCGCAGCCGGGCGCCGTCAACGTCATTTTGACATCGGCTTTGAAACTTCCCGTGCTCAGCGGAGAAAGATGGCAATCGTAGATGAGGCCCAGGTCCACGACGTTCACGGGGATCTCCGGGTCATAACAACTGCGCAACTGGTTCCAGATCTCCTTCTCCAGCCCTTCCTGCGTGACCAGAGCGCCGGTGCTGGCGGGCTTGGCAGCGACCACTATCCCAAGAGCATCGGCATCTTTGCCCTCGATCCGGAACATATTGCCATTGACAACGACAGTGTAGCTTCCGCCAAGCGACTGAGTGATGTAGGCCTGCCCGCCTTTCTGCAAGGTCACTTTGGTGCCGACCGGGATCAGCGAGGCTTCAACGTCGCGCGTCAACGTAAGGGATTCGTTTTCGTTCATAAATCAAGACAAAATATAGCCGATGCTGCGCCGTTTGTCGCGATCAAACCTGACTTCAGAGGAGGGAGGGAGAAAGCAGAAAGCGAAAACTTGGAATGATAGAATGCCGGGATGGTGGAATGGTGGTACGCTGGAATGTTGGAAGGGATCGGGAAAAACTCAAATCGATGAAGCTTATACCCGCCGCCACTCCATTCGGGCACGGCAAGAAGTGAAAAATGCAACTATGCGGTCACAAGATGCGACGCCAGTCCGGTACAGAGCCCAAAATTCTTGCGGCGCTAGAGCATTTTAAATAAAGTTGTAGCCACAATGGGCAAACCAATTGATTGCGTCTTGGCGCGTGATGCCGGCCAGCGCTTGGCCGATCGCTGCCATCAACGAGGGCTGCGTTCGGGCTTCCAAGCCGCGGAGGGTGTTTTTGACTTTGCTCCACATCTGCTCAATGGGATTGAAGTCCGGCGAATAAGCCGGCAGGAACATGACCTGGGCCCCGGCTTGCGCAATTAAGGAGAGGCTCTCCGGGCTCTTGTGCGGGGAAAGGTTGTCCATCACGACTCGGTCGCCCGGACGCAGCGTCGGGCATAAGACTTGGCGCACGTAGGCTTCAAAGACTGGCGCATCGGTCGCTCCTTCAATGGTCATGCAGGCGGTGGAACCGTCCAGGCGCATCGCTCCAATGATCGTGGTGCTGTTCCAGTGACCATGCGGAGTGCTGCCCTGAACCCGCTCTCCGCGCAAAGCCCGGCCTCGCAGCCGGGTCATGTTGGTCTTGGCGCTGGACTCGTCCAGAAAGATCAGTCGGGCTGGGTCGAAGGACGCCTGCTGCCGCCGCCAGTTCCGGCGCGCCCGCGCAATATCCGGCCGGCCTTGTTCGGTGGCGCGGAGTGTCTTTTTTTATATGTCAGGCCCATTTTCTCCAGCACGTAGTGGATGGCCTGAACGGTACAGTCCAGGGCGGTGGCCTGCCGCAGCTGCTCCAGCGTCAGGTCTGGCTTGCGCTCCAACAATTCACGGAATCTTTGCTGGTGCCTCGGCACGATCTTGGGCCTGCGTCCGCATCGATAATAGCGGGGCCGAATATCGCCGGTGTGACGGCGCTGTTGGAGGAGCTTTTTGACCATGCCCAAAGAGACTCGGTAGCGCTGGGCGATCTCCTCACGCGTGCCCTCTTTCTGGTCGTAGGAAGTCAGGATCCGTTCGCGCAAGTCCAAGGAAATCGTTCGCATGGACGGACCTTACCACACGGCCAATTTTATGGCTACAACTTTATTTAAAATTCTCTAGCTTGAGGAAGGGTGCGACGTCCGAAAGCTGCATAATGGTGAAAGGAGCTCCGATATCTTTCCCGAGCCAAGCCGGATCCATCGGTGCTCGGGAGCTACGGCGGGACAAGCGGCGTCACAAGCCGCGAATGCTTGCGGGGTTGGAAATCCAGTTTCATGCAGGCGGGCTTTCTGGCGCTCGAGCAGAGTTCGTAGCCGAGAAGTCGCCAGCGCTAAATTTTGTGGGACGTCTCTTGCATTGGTTCACACCCTGTTGAGATCGCTGTCGCTCCGGACCTGGGCACCGCCAGCTGGTTCTCGCTTAGGGCGAGCACCCGGGCAGGAATTCAGTCCATGCTCTGGCTTGACTAGCGCCCGATTGGATCCAGAAGGCCTCACCCACCCCAGGAGCTAAAATTCCGTTATCCCAAGTGCTGCCATTGAAAGTAG
>CAYUPI010000080.1:0-4262 GCA_964446585.1 uncultured Verrucomicrobiota bacterium | reverse complement strand
ATGGTGTTGCCGGCGGGATTATTTAGTTGATTGGCAACCAATGCCAGACCGCCGGCGTCACCAACTTTTCCGGGAACCGAAACCTTCATGAAACCGTAAAGATTGGCTGAGCATGTGTTGCTCGCTTTAGCTCGGTAGTAGCGGTGGCTAGCCGCACCCGCGCCGGGATCAACGAAAGAGTAACTTCCTCCACTGACAATCGGCTGGCTCAAGGTCGTCCAGTTCACCAGGTCTGCGCTTGCTTCCACGTTCACGCGTCCTCCGCTCGACCAGGTTATCGCGAATCTGAAGTCGTCGCCTGCAAAAGAGCCTCCTCCAAGGGACGGGGGGAGTGGACAAGCCGAAATATTTTCAGTCCATGTTCTGGCCTGGCTTGCGCCCGATTGAATCCGGAAGGCCTCACCGAATCCCGGAGTGAAAACCCCGGGTGACCAGGCGCCGTTATTGAATGTCGTTGCCTCAGATGCCTGGCTTGCCGGGTTAAATCGGTAAATTGTGTCCCCGCTCAAGATTGGAAAACCCAGTTGATCCAATCCCACCGAGCGCGGAATAATCGAGCTCAAGATCCCCGATTGCCCTGACGTCACCGGAAAGCCGCTGTTGACTTGCTGGCCCTGAGGCACGTCACCAATGAAGGCAAAGGTCAACGCCGTGCTGGTCGGATTCTGGATATAGGCCCCCTCTCCCGGGTTCAGGGTTGTCGAGGGCCCCGAGCCGCCGACCCAGCCTCCTAGGAACGGCACCTTCGTCGCTATTTGGGGAGACTGTGACGAAAGGTCGAACTTTAGCACCTTTGTCCCATTAGGCACGTTGGGCAGCAACACACCGATCGTGTTACCCGAAGGATTGTTCAACTGGTTGGCTACGAGTGCCTTACCTCCGCCGCCGCAATCGTCCTTACCGGGGACCAATACCTTGATGAAACCTACCATGTTCGCCCCACACCCATTGGCTCCAGTGGCCGAATAAAAACGATGCATCTGGGAACCGACTGTGCTGTCGGTGAAGCTGTAGAGGTTCCCGTTAAGAGTCACGGTACGGATGGAGACCCAGTTCACCAGGTCGTCGCTTTCCTTGATTTCTACTGAGGAATTTGCCGGGCCATTGATCGTAAACTGGAAATCGCTACCGGAAAAACCACTGGCCAGCATCGTCGGCACGTTTAGTGGATTAATCGTCAGTTGAAATGTCGAAGTGGCCGAAGCGCAATCTGGATCGGTAGCTTGGACGGTGATCGTTCCAGTGCCGACGCGATGAAGTCCGCCTCGAACGTGAAGGACCCTGTCGTTCCCGTTCCCGGTAAAACTAAAGTTTACATTTGGAACCAGATTTGGATCCGAGCAGGTCGCAACGTATGTCATATTGTCGGGAGTGTCGACAGACATGTTATCGGTTGCTGTAAAGGGGACATCTATGACGGTGTCCTCGGCCATTTGTTGGTCCGCAATGAAAGACAATGCAGGCGCAGGGATGGCTGGGGAAGGTATGATATTCACAGTAACGGTCGCCTGGTCCCAGCTTGCGCCATCGGACACGATGTAAGTGAACGTTACCGGACCGCTGAGACACCCGCGACCCGCGCTGAAGCGGATATAGCGGCTATCCGTTGTTTTCGTGGCCATCGCCCCCCCCTCTGGGTGTGTTAATATCCCTGACACGGAGACGATGCTGAGAGCAGAGTTGGGTTGGTCAGGGTCTGTGTCGTTGGCCAACACATCGAGGTCCTGGGAAGTGTCATGTACCACCGAATAAGTGTCGGCCACCGCGTGGGGCGGATCGGTGGCTGTCAAGGCAATCGCAGCACTTGTGATCGATGCTGAGCCGCGTGTTACTTTAACGTAGTAGTTTCCGCTGTCGCTGATCTGTAGTCCGCGGATTAACAGTTCGGGCGCATTCGCCCCGACTGGGGTATCTATCGGAGGAGTCACTTTGTACCACTGGTAGGCCATTTGCTCGTTCCATGCCGCATCGATCCCTAACGCATCCACGCTTAGGGCTGCAGCGTTGGCCACACCGTCAACGCTGTGAACGACCGCTATTTGGTTCACTGGTGCACTAAGTATCGCAAGATAAGGCACAGCTACTCCTGACGGGCTGCTCATGGCGCCTTCACTCATATTGACGTAACTCTCACCAGTGGCGATTGTTTCAGTCTTTAGCGCTCTCACCATGTAGTAGTTGTCCGGGGGATCGCCTACCGGAGGGCTGGCGGTCGTATAGGACGCGCCGAGGACAGGTCCTCCGGTGTTCACAAGAACGTACGGCCCTTTTTGCGTCGGTCCTCGATAAATATTATACCCGCTTACAGCAGTATCAGGAGAAGGCGTCCAAGTCAGCATTACGTTGCCAACTCCCCTCGCAGCCGTGACTCCGGACGGGGGTTGCACGGCATGCATACGCAGGGTGGGATCTCCCATTAAGCCCAGGTTCACGTTCAAATTAGTGGAATCATCTCGAATGAACAGCGCGTCGCCCAACCAGTCCCCCAAGGCGCGCTTCTTCATCGTCGGCAGGTCAAGGCCGAATCCTTGTCCCCACACCACCGCGAGGCCGTACCCGTACTTTCCGTTTGCCGGATCGTAAGCATTGGCAAGCGGCCCACGGAGAAGAACATCTTCTTGATCCCACGAACCGAAAAAGCTCCCGTACAAATTCACAAAGACCACCCGGGAACTGAACTGCGCGAAGTTGTTGTGTACGCTGTCGGTGCATGAGCAGCTCGTGCCGCAACAACTCGTGTCATCCATGCTCGTCACCCCCTCGGCGGCCAAATTAGGCCCTACAGGATTCGGGCCTGTGGTGCCAATGCCATGCGCGGACGTGATGGTCCCGTTTCCGCCCCCGTATCCAAGCAGGTATGCCTGGTTTTGAACGTCACCCGTATATTGAGAAAACCACAGTAACGTTGTCGCTTTAAAACGCTGCACGCTGCTCGTCCCAAATACCGCATTTATTCCCTGATCATCAGGAGCGAACTGGACGTCAACTGGCTTGTCTGGCTGGTCCGGGTTTCCCCACTGAGCGATGAGGGCACGGCGCGGTGGTGACAAATTGGCCGCGGCCTGTCGAAAATCATGGTTCTTGTCCAAATACCGCGAAATTAAAATGCTCGGCGGGTCGACAAACGTCGGGAGGTTGTACAGATCCACCCGTCCCACACCCAGCTTAGTCAACGCAGGCGGAGTATTCTGATCGAACTTGCCGTCGTTTGGCGCGTTTGTGAATTGCGGCAAGCCGGGTGTTGCTGGGGCACTTTGAGTATCGGTCCACCCTCCGAAGCCATAGGGTGAAATCGTGTCTCCATAAAAGGCATCGGAAGGCCCCGCGCCAAGATAGTGTCCGCCCGAAACACCATAATCCGTGCCGGAATAGGGCACCGGCACATGACCGATGAGAAACACGGCCTTCACTTCACTCGGTGACGCCAGATAATCTGCGCGAATCAGCGAACGCACCTCGCGAACCCTCGGAGCATTCGCCGTGGTGAAGTTGCTGTCGTACACGTTGGGGCCGGGATCAACGTCGTGCCGTAAGACACGCCATCCATCACCGACAAGATCGACAACAAGGCGGTCAAGTTTCGCACTGAGACTTCCCGTCGCGGAGTTGTCCACGATTAGAATGACCTTTCCCTGATAATGAGGAACGTCGCCCAGCAGGGCGTTGGTGCAGAGAGCGACGATTACGTAAGCAATAAGGACGTGCAGTGCAGTATAGAGTACTGGTCTTTTCATATGTTCCTTCTGACCGGTATTAATCCAATTTTGCTGGCAGCACAAAATGGACTATTATTAATTGTATGATAGTTGCCTGAGCATATCAGCAGTCTGTTTCCGGATCGGAAGGCCGGTCCCGCATAAGGGCTTCTGTGGGACTGGCAGTGTGGTAGTGGTTCGCCGATGTGGGACATCCGGCCGCAGAGAGACGCACGCGCTGCGCACCAAGGCGATGAGCGTTGCCCCCAAAGTTCATCCTCTCGGTAGATTGTCGGTTTGATGCGTTCAGATCGAGGGAAAGTTATGAAAAGTTACTAACAGGTTATTGAAGCGTTACTCTCATTTTCGCTGCGGGCATGAGAAAGGCCGGGAAAAAGGTGAGCGAAGAAGATCAAGGACGAGGACGAAGTCGAGTGTTCTTCGTGCTTACGTCTCCTCGGTTTCGGTGGTCACGGGCTGGCCTTCACCTTTGAGCGCGGCCATGACAGCGTGCCAGGCGAGGATGGCGCATTTGACGCGCGCAGGGAATTTGTGGACGCCGGCAAA
>CAYUPI010000079.1:0-23479 GCA_964446585.1 uncultured Verrucomicrobiota bacterium | reverse complement strand
TGCGGTTTTTATTTGTCCAGGCTGGTTTTCCGCCACAGCCCGGAAGCAATATGTAGTCGCGAAGAGAAGACGACGCAAGAGAGGATTCGCGCCTAAAGAGTAATCCTCGTGCCTACGCGCAGACCCAATTGTTTTTCGGCCGAATCACCGTTGATGGCGATTTCCAACAGCCCACAGGAACCTGGAATGGCAAGGAGCGCATTTGCGGGCAACGCCTGGTAAGACATCTTCAGCGGGCAAAGGTAACGCCGTGTTCCCACTCGGATCTCACACGAACTGACCGATTTTCGGGGTACAATCTCGTTATTGATGTTAGTTATAGCATTGCCAAAGCGATCAATGTAGATGACTTCGCCTTGGATGCGGTTGCCGCGGTGGATTGGCTCAGGCCAGGGAAGACGAATGAAATTCTTCAGCGCCGGTCCCAACTTTCCGACCGGCAAGCCGCGCGTTAGGTGCGCAGCCACGGGAGCAAACACGTCACGGCCGTGAAAGGTATGACTGAGTGGGCGCCGCCAATACTTTTCATTTTCAAGTGCGTGGATGGCTTTGATCTTTTCCTTCCTGAGCGCCCAGGAGAGTGTTCCATTATCGGGACCGACGAATAGATATTTTGCCGTTCGAACGGCGATGGCTTTGCGCGAGGTGCCGACCCCGGGATCCACAACGGCAACGTGAACCGTTCCTGCCGGGAAGAATCGGTAACTGGCGGCCAGAGCGAACGCGGCTGAACGGATGTCACCGGGTGGGATCTGATGACTGATGTCCAAGATCGTGGCGCGCGGGCAGATGCTCAGGATCACTCCTTTCATCGTACCAACGAACCAATCGGAAAGACCGAAATCGGTCGTGAGCGTGATCGTTGGCATCAAAGCTCGGTCCGACCGGAGCGTAGCTTAAGCCGCGCGAATTCTTCGAGGAGCGAGCCGCGGTCGGCGTTGCGATAACTCTCAGGGAGGTAACGCTTGTCCGAGCAGGCCAGCACGGCGGCCAATTCCTGGAGCCGCAGCAGGTTCCGATCGAGCGGGTCAATGAACGAGCTGACCGCTTCCTCCAGGTCTTGCCGCTGCACCTCGGTGTCACGTTTGGCCAGTACCGCTCGTTCTTTGGCACGAATCAGGATCGATTCCACGTCGCTGCCCGTCAGCGGCCGGGCGCCCAGGTTCTCGCGGATGTAGGACAAAATTTGATCGTTCAAGGCGATCTTCTTTACTTGCGCGACGGTCTTGAACAATTCGATCACATCGTCCGGCCCTTGCGCCGGAAAAAGCGGGATGCACAGTCCGAATCGGCCCTGGCGCTTCATGTCGATCGAGAGCAGGTCCGGTCGCGAGGTCATGGCCACCCACAGCTCGCGACCACGCAGCGTCGAGTCACCGATGTGCGCTGCGAAGGCAGCGAACACGCGCCCCGAGACACCGCTGTCGCCGTCCGCCTCGCGCGAGCCGAACACCGCGTCGGCTTCGTCCACGACGACGATGACTGGGCCGAGCGCGCGGATGGTCATTAGAATACGCATCTGTTGGCGCTCGGTATCGCCGACCCATTTGGAGCGGAACTCGCCCATTTCCATCACCGGCAACCCACATTCGCTGGCGAAGCAGTCGATCAAGAACGATTTGCCAACGCCCACCCGTCCGGGCACTAGGAGACCTCGTTCGAGCACGTCGGTCTTAGCGTTTTTGATGAGCCACGCCAGTTCCCGAAGTTTTTGCTTGGCCGCGACATGGGTGGCAACGCAGTCGAGGCTGACGCCGGGTTTGGGATCTTTGAACCGGACCAACCCCTGGCAAAATTCCTCGATCAGCCGCTTCTTGTTGGCCGTTACCACGTCCGAATTCACCCGTGTGCAGTTGCGGATGGCTTCGGCCAGGAAATGGCGGATGCGCAACAGGTTCAGGCCGGCCGAGCGGGCGGCCAGGTCCTGAGCAGAGAAATCGCTCCAATCGGAAACCGCTTTACCCTCAGCCATAGCCTCGGCCCAGCCGGATTGAAGGAACCGGAGTCGCTCTTCGGCATCGGGCAGTTCGATGCGCACTTGCGCCACGTACGGGTTCTGCAGGAGGCGAGCATTGAGTTCGGTGGCAGACTCGGTGACGAGGATAACTCCAATGTCCAGTCGCGCCATCTCGGGCGCCGCGGCCCATTTGAGAAACGTCACCAGGTTCATCCGTTCATCGGTGCTGGCATTGGCCTCCTCGCTGGCCGGGATCAGCTTTTCGGGAAAGTCGATGATCAGAGTGATGCCTCGCCATTTCTCTTTTTCCTCCGCGACTCGCAGGAAAAAACGGCGGAGCAGCGGAGCCAGGCGCACAAAATCCCGCGGCAGACCGGCGGCGTGGAAGTTGGTGTTTTCAGTGCTGTCATAAACCTCCAGCCATTCAAAAAAGCGCTTCTGCATGTCGGCCGAGCCGAAGGTCAAGCCGTCGCTGATGTCGTAGAACAGGAGGCAGGCGCGTTCGGGAAAAAGCCGGCGCACCAGGAAGGTCTTGAGCGGGACATAGTTAATGCTGGAATTTTCCTGGACGGGGAACAGATCGAAAATGTTTCCGTGGACGACGAAGAGCGAGTAAGTACCACCATTCCAGCGGCGGGCCAGTTCCAGCGCCCAGTCGCGCAAGGGAAGGCGCGGTTGGGACGTGGCTGCGGGTTCAGGCGGGGCGGCTGGGCGCGGTGGTGCGTCAGTTTTCATCGCGCAAGATCATAGAATGACGAATGACGAATGACAAATGACGAAAGAATGACAAAGCTCGAATTCCGAAATGCCGATCGCGATGCTCGCCCTTGCATCATTCGTCATTGGGATTTCCTTCGTCATTTGGCATTCGTTATTCGTCATTCATTATCTTTGCCTGCCTGCTTCGCGCTTTCGGGGCGACGATTCCTGGATTACCGGTGGAGCCGCGGGGGCGGCAACGCCAGCCTGAGGCTCGTAACCGACACGTAAATCAGTGCTCGGCATGTCGCCGACCAGGTCTTTGAATTCGTCCAACTCCGAGAGCCACTTATTGGTTTGGTCCAGGTGCTCGACTGTGGCGTCAATGCGGGCAGTTAGATTTTCCGCGTTCTTGGTAGCGACAGCGTCGGCGCGGATGAGCTTGACTTGCTGTTCCAGGCGCTCCTGTTCGGAGACGACCAGTTGCAAATTTTGTTCGGCTTGTTCGATGCGCTGCTGGCGTTTTTGGAGGACTCCCAGGCGCTCACGGCGCGAGTCCAGGTATCGCTGACGCGCGTCCAGCGCTTCCGCATTGCCCTTGGCTTTCAGCGCGTCCGCTTCGGCCTGCAGCTTAGTTGTCTCTGCCTCCGCGTCTTTCACCAGGCGCGGAACATTTTCGTCCTGCTCCGTCGCCAGGAAATTGTCCAATGATTGCTCGATGCCGAGCAGGCGGAGGAAGGTCCACATCAGCTCATCCAATTTGCGCAACCGCGGGTCGGTGCCAGGATCGCTTGAAGCGAGCGGACTATCGGCGCTGGCGGTCTCGATGTCGCGACAGACTTGCGCCAGGCTGGTATAGCGCCCGCAGCGCTCGGGTGAGAGCGAGGCAAGCAACGTTTGACGGCGTTGGACGAACTGGGCGAGCTGTTGCGCGTCGGCTGCGCGTTTGGCCGCCTCGCGACGGCGATCCACCCAGCGGCGGAAGAACGGCAGGTCGGGAAAGTAAATCCAGCCGAGGGTGTAGAGCGTGGCGCCGGCGATAAGCGGCAGCAGCATTCCGCTCATGAATCCGGCCCCCAACGTGAACACCCCGAGCGCCGCATGCTGGGGGCTTTTTAGAAATTCGCGGTGATAATTTGGCGGCGATTCGTCCATAGACTAGTGCCGGTCTAGGTTAACACGATGACCGCCGGGGGTGAATGACGAATGACGAATGACTAACGTCGAAAGAAATCGCGATGACCAATTCCCAAAGAGCCGCCTTGCAACGGGTGGCGGTTGTTCGTCATTCAGATTTCGGCATTCTTTCCTCATTCGTCATTTTTCAAAGTTTAGTCGCATGTGCCGGCGATTCTTCTTCCAGCCGCCGCAGCAACGTCTGGCAAAGGTTGATAAACCACGGCTTGCGCCGGCTTTCTTCCGGAGGCTCGGTCGGCCTCGGCACTTTGAGGACTTCGACGAGGCGCCCCGGTTGTGCCGCCATCAGGAACACGCGATCGCCGAGGTAAATGGCTTCCTCGACCGAGTGCGTGACGAGAAAAACGGTCGCCTCCTGCTCCTTCCAGAGCTCGAGCAATAGCTCCTGCATGCGGAGGCGGATGCCCGGATCGAGTGCTCCGAAGGGTTCATCCATCAGGAGGATAGGGGGACTGAGGATGAGGGTTGCGGCCAGCGCAACGCGTTGTTGCATACCGCCGGAGAGCTCAGAGGGAAATTTGTTTTCACACCCTTCCAGCCCGACCTTTTTCACCCAGTCCTGCGCGCGATCCCGGCGTTCGGAGCGCGAAACGCCGCGCAGCTTGAGGCCGAACCCGACGTTTTCGATAACATTGAGGTGCGGCAGCAGTGAGTAGCGCTGGTCCACCAGGCCTCGATCCGGGCCCGGTTGTTCCGCCGCCTTGCCGAATACGAGCACTTCGCCGCGGGTAGGCGGGAAGTGCGGCTTGAGGCTGGCTATCGTTCGTAGGAGTGTCGATTTGCCGCAGCCGGACGGGCCGACAATTGTAACCAGTTCGCCGACGTTCGGGAGATCTTCCACCACAAACGAAATATCCTGGATGGCAACCTTGGACTCCGGGCCGTGTCCAAATACCTTGGTGACATTCTTGAAGACGACCACGTCAGGCTTTGCGCCCGCGGCCAGGCTGGGCGTGGTTTCACTCAGCAATGCAGAAGGCTGATGTGAGTCACTCAACTGTCGTTGTGGCTTGGAGGTCTCGCCGATTTTCTCGGGAATCGGCATCGAGCTGGGATCCTGCTGCTTCATCGCTACTCGCTTCGACGGTAAGGAAACAGCAAGTCGCCACCCAGTCGCCACAACTGATCACAGGCCACGGCGATCAGGACGATTACAATGATAACGCCAAAGATGGCGTCGGTATGGCTGCGGCGACCGGAAACCTCAATGAGAGCGCCGAGCCCGTATTTGGGACGCACAAAGACCTCGGCCATGATAATCCAGCCCCAGCCGACTCCGTACACGCCGCGCAGATGATCCCAGATATTTGCTTTTGCGACAGGAAACAGCACGTGCCGCACAAGCTGCCATTGCGAGGCGCCTTTGGTGACAGCGACGTCAAGAAAAGCATCGGGCACATCGGCGATGTCTTTGATTACCAGTGGCAGCAGGGCCACGAAGCAGCCGATAAAGAGAAAACCGACTTTTTGCGCTTCATCCGTCCCGAACCACATCATGCTCAGCGGAATAAAGACAACGATAGGAACGTAAGCGCCGGCGAGCGCAAGTGGCCGGAAGAATGCCGCGACAGAGGGAAAAGTCGCCATGTAGACCCCGAGCGGCACTGCGATGAGTGTTGCCAGCACAAACCCCGAAGTGACCCGCAGCCAGGAGGTCAGCGCGCTCCGCACCAGGCCTTGCTCGAAGTGCAGCGGACCGAAGGCCTGCAGCACCTCCAGAGGGCTGGGCAGTATCAACGGTTGAACGATGCGCTCTCCCACGTTGCCGCGAGTGAGCACCCACCAGATCAGCAACAAAAAGCCCACAAAGAGCGCGGTCAAACCGATGCCTCTGGAGTACGCCAGCCGGCCGCGGACGCGCAGCCGGGCCAGGCGCACGCCCAGTGTCAACAGCGCTGCAAAAACCAGAGCAAAGATCGGAAAGCCCAGGAGCCTTTGCTCGTCGGTGCTCATGCGAGGATCCGCGGGATTCTGGAGCGATACCGTCCTCTATTTTCTTTCCAAGCGATCAGTATTTCGCCGGCAGGCGCTGAACGAGCGCATTTTTCCCCCTCACCCCAACCCTCTCCCCAAGGGAGAGGGTTGGGGTGAGGCGGAAGCGGGTACCCGATCATGCAAAGCAGGCTTTCGAATCAATTGGACTCCAGGGGGAAAACCTTCACTTCCACTCGCCGGTTTCGTTTGTTGTGTTCGGGGTTGCTCGGGTCGGTGCTGCCGGCAAGCGGATTGTCCCAACCGTTACCTACGACTTTGAACTTGTTGGGATCGAATTTGTATTTGTCCATGATCGCGCGGCGCACTGCATCGGCGCGGTCGTACGAAAGCTGACGGACCAGGTCGCTGGGCACGATGCCTTTCTTGCTGGCGTCCGTGTTGCCCTCGATGACGATGTAGGCGTTGCCGAACCGCGCGCCCAGCTTGCCGATTTCCTCCAAAGTCCCAGGAATTGTGTTGTCGTATTCTGGATTCAGCGCGGATTTGTTTGGTTCGAACGAGATCATCACGGCCTTGGTGAGAATCTGGCCCGCACCTGCTTCGGGCGACATCTTGAGCAGCGCGTCCGGCTTGAATGTCGGCTGGGACAGATCCTTTACGTCTCGATATTCCTCGGACAGCGCCGCCAGAACCGTGTGAGCTTTGATCTTGGCGGCTGGCACTGTGGTGCTGATGGTCCCCAACGATTTGTAGATCGTCGAGGCGCTGTTCCAGACCACCTCAAAATTGGCCGGGTTGAATGGGTCGAGGAAAAACTTCGCGTTCTCTCGATAGTTGGTGATATGAGCGTCGCCTTCCGCGATGCCGCCATCCTTGCCAACCATCGCCTTGCAATCCTCCTCGGGCAGATTGAACGCGGTGTGGAGTGCGCGCGCGGCATTGCCTGGGTCCTTGCGCTCCATGTCCATGCCTTCGAAGATGCCGCGCACCAGGCCGGATACGATCTCCGGATGATCGCGATAGAAATCATTTCGCACTGCCCACACGTCAGCGATGAGATGGTTTGCGGTGCCAGTGGTGACCACCAGGCGCGTGCTGCCCTTCAGCTTATCGGTGATGTTGTAGATGTCCGGCGACCAGCCCACGAATGCATCATAGGAATTGTCCTGCACGAAAATCTTGGCTGCCGAAGGCGCATCTGCAGCCCATTTGAAATCAATTTCGCCGGGATCGATACCCGCGTCGATCAACAACGCCATGATCAAATAATGGCTCGGCGAGTTCTGGGCGAGGACGACCTTTTTGCGTTTGCCGCCGTGGCTGCGCAGATCGTTCACGCTGCGAATCTCCCCTCGCGCGACAACGCCGTCGCCGCCGCCCGAAAAATCGATTTGCTGGCAAACCACCGGCACGGTGCGCGAGTCCTTGACCAGCTCGGGAGCGAACAAGGCGATCATATCGAGCGTGCCCCACAGGATATGGCTCTGGCCGCTGGCGAACAAATCGCGGGCTTTGACTGGATCATCCACGATACTCAGCCGCACGTAGAAGCCGTACTTTTTGACAAAAACGCTCTGATCATTCGGCTCCATGCCGGCATTGGCGAGGATGATGGGCGCCCAGCCCGGCCAGACATTGATGGGAAACTGCACGACCAATTTGCCGTCCTTGCTGTCTTTGACGTAATCGCTGACGCCGGTCACGGCCGGGATGCCGGAGCGCTCCACCAGCGAGGCTACATTGGTGCCAATCAGGAGGGGAATGTCAGTCGGCGTGGCCTTGGCTTTTTCGATGTCTTGTTTGACCTTGGCGACATCGATGGATTGATTTTGCGGTCGGCTTTGGGGAGCGATCTTGTCCCACCAGCGATACACGCCGAAGCCAACGACGCCCAGCAGTACGATTGTTAGTACGATCTTTCCTCGAGTCGTCATAAAGATGGATTGATGGATTGATGGATTAATGGATTGATGGGGATTGACTCCGACCACTGCTGAGTGCCCCGCTTGGCTTCTACGGATTCGATCAATCCCAGAAGCTTGTTTTCGACCTCGTAATGCAGCACATCGAACTCTTCAAACTGGGCATCTTTGATCATGCTCACTCGCCACAACCCCGCGCCGCGCGTCAGGGTTTCGGCCAGCGAACCTTTAGAAATGTATAGGAATTGGATGTACTCGGGAAGCGTCCGCCGTCCGTAGCCCTCGGCGACATTCGCCGAAACGGATTGGGCTGCACCCATGAACTGCGACTTGAGTTTAAAATCAGATACTTGGTTTGCCAGCCGGACTGCCAGCTCAAACAGGTCCATTCCCCGCTGCCAGACGTCCAGCTTCATGTATCCCCGGTTCAAATTGCGTCGTTTCGTGTATTCCATATCCGCGTACTTTCCAGTCCCCTTTCCACTAATCCAGTTATCCATTAATCCATCAATCCCTTCACTACTTCTCCGCAATCTTCTGCCGATCCGGCTGGGCGGCCGCCGGTTGCGCCGCGGCGGCGACTTCCGGTTGGACCATGCCCATTTTCTTCTTGTACTCCTGAAAGAGCGCGGCGCCGCGCAGCTTGCGCGCCTCCTGCTGCCGCGCAATGCCTGAGCCCATCTCTTTGGCCAAATCCAAAGTCGCGCGCATGTGGCCCTCGCCGGCGGCGGCGGATTGCCGCAATTGCTGCATCGACTGGCCCATCTCGCCACCCATCATTCCCTGGAGTTCCGTAATCGAGCTTTTCATCATGCCTGACAGGCTCTCCAGCGAACGCCCGATCGCCACCTTCGCCTTGACGGCCTCAAATTCGCGCTGGAACTTCTGAATCTCGCGCAGACTTTCCGCGATAATCTCCGTGTTCTGCTTGTAGAGTTGCTCCAGATTATCGGCCTGGCTTTTGTTGTCGGACAGGTCCTGTTCCAGCGTGGCGAGTTCATCGGCGTAATGGGCACCGTTGGCTTCGTCGTTGGCGGCCGCGGCTGCCTGCAACAGGCTTTGCAGTTCGTCGCGCTGCCGCTCCTGTCGTTTAGTCTGATCTTTGAGCAGCGCAATCTGGCCTGCCAACTGGCCGTTGGCGTAATGTGCCTTGTCGGCCTTGGCTTTGGCGTCGCGAATGCCTCGCTCCACTACCGCCTGATTAATCGCGTCGGTTTCGGTGGCTTGCTCAGCCATCAATCCCAACCAGATGAACAGCCGTTTGATCGCTCTAAACATAGGTTGCCTTTCTGCTGCTGTGTTTTCCGATGACTATTTCTTCGCCGGCTCTTCCTCCTCCAGCAGGATCTTTTTCTGCAGGATGAAGTCAAGCTGGCTGTCGAGTTGCTTTTCGTCAGCCGCGCCGACGACCGTCGCGCCGAGTTTCTTGACCGCGTCAAAGACTTTCGCATCGACGTCGAAAGCGACGAAGTGGACCGAAAGCGAGTAATGCTCTCGTTCGGCCCGCAGTTTGAGCCGAGGCAGCACGTCGGCGGGCGGAGGACCGGCAGTGTTCATGCCGTCGGTAATCACCAGCACGTGTTTGCGCGGGAGCGGCGACTTGAGCACAGCGCGCGCCGCGGCATCGAGCGCGTTGCCCAGGGGCGTATTGCCGCTGGGGCTGGCAAATCTCCTGGCCCAATTCTCCATGGCCGCGGCGTCGAACGGCCCAAATTTGACTGCTTCGCGAGCGCCGGGGCTGTTGAAGACGAACAGGCCCGCCTCAATACTGCGGGGAGCGCCGGAAGCGGAATTGGTCGAAAAAGTCTGGATTTGCCTCACTATGGCAGCGAGGGCGCGGTTGGCGATAAGATACTTTGGCGCGGCCTTGCCATCTTTGTCGAGGACAGCATCCTTCATACTACCCGAAGTGTCATAAACGATGGCCAGCGCGACCCCCTCCTCGTTGCCGGCGCGCAAGCCGTGTGAGCCGATGCTCAGCAACGCCAAAGCAGTCAGAACAGCGAGCGATGAATTGATTCTCATGGTCAAATTCAGACTGCCGCGTAGTTCCAACGACGACCCACGCAGCATGGGTAGCAACACGTTTATGCGCTGTCAACCTATCGATCATCGCCCCCGGATTCGCATCTATAAAACTCCAGCCGGTTTGTAACCCGGCGCTCCGAGGAGAGCGAGAGCGGCCGCACTTGGCCGGATGCGTGACCGAAGTCGAACCGGCCTGGGTTGTCCGACGCAGCCGCCCACTCGCAGGTCCGAAGAAGACATCTAACATCTGAAGTTCCATTGTTCCTGCGCGTATTTCTCCCGAACGAGCATCGCGACTTGCTCGAAGGGAAGGTCGGTGAGCGGCTCGTTGGCGCTCCAACATTTGGCCAGGGCCTCTTTCATCCTGGCCGGAGGAACTCTGAGGTTCATCAGAAAATCCGAATGTGAACGATTGAGGCGGTAATCAGGTTGCCTGGAGGGCAGGTGCAGCGCACCTTCAACCATGGACATGTCCAGGTGCAGCAGAAAGCTGCCGTGGAACAGCAGGAAATGTTTCTTGCGCCGCTGGGCGTTGCCCGAGAACTTCAGCCCGCCGATGGCGAGATCGGTCTGGCCCCGCATTTCGACCGGCGCCCGCAACAAGACCGAGAGGACCGCCTGGTGCTGTTTCAGGACGAAAGCATTCGTAGTGGGAATGTTGAGCAGCGGGGCCGAGTCGGCGAGGCGGAGAACGAGCGAATAATTCAGGCAACCTGGACCTTGCAAGACCGTGCCGCCGCCGCTGCAACGGCGCAAAACCGGGATCGTGTTGAGTTGGCAAAAAGGAAGATTGACCTCCACCGCCGCTTTGTTGCTGTAACCAACAACGACAAAATATTGCCGTGGTTCCCACACGCGAAGCACCTCGCCTCCCTGGCCATCCTCCGCCAGTTCAAGCAGAGCCTCGTCGCAGGCAAGATTCTCTTCCGGCGACGGCAAGGTCAGATCGCAGAAGTTCACCGGGTGTTCAGCCTATACTTGAATCGTGGTTTTGTAAGGACGGAACTTTCAAACAGCGTACTGCCTCAGCCAAAGTAGTCCCAAGAGACGGAGAGCGGAATTTATTCCGCAGCAACTGTGGAGATGCTGCGCGGCTGCGGAATAAATTCCGCGCTCCGCCTTTTTTTCTGAGGCCTTACAAAACAGCTCTAAGAGTTGACTTCCCATCCTCTGTAACGAATCGTGATTGGCAAAGTGAAATTGCCGAAGAAAGAACCGAGAGGCTCGCCACCGGAGCTGCGCGTGCTGCCCCAGCCCGTGGCTAACGACGAATTGAAGTGGCTTGAGTCGCTCGAGTCGGTGCTGGAGTTTGCCCTGAGGAACCAGGGACCGCAAAAGGCGACTCGCTTCCTGAATAACCTGACCGACCGGCTGCGAGCGCATGGTGTTGAAACGCCCCGCGTGGTCAATACTCCGTACGTCAACACCATTCCAGCCGAAGCGCAGGCGCCATTTCCAGGCAACTGGGAGATGGAGAGGCGCATCAAGAGCTACGTGCGCTGGAATGCCATGGCCATGGTGGTCAACGCCAACCGCAAACACAGCGGCTTGGGCGGCCATATCTCGACCTATGCCTCGGCTGCGACTTTGTACGAAGTCGCTTTCAATCATTTTCTGCGTGCCCGCACGGACGATTTCATTGGCGACCTGGTGTACTTCCAGGGTCACGCGGTGCCCGGGATTTACGCGCGGGCCTTTCTCGAGGGAAGAATCAGCGAGCAGCAATTGCACAATTTCCGCCAGGAGCTGGCCGAGGGCGGCGGGCTGGCTTCCTATCCGCACCCGTATCTCATGCCAGACTTCTGGCAATTCCCGACGGTCTCGATGGGGCTGGGGCCGCTGCTTTCGATTTACCAGGCGCGCTTCAATCGTTACTTGCGCGCGCGCGGTTTGATGCCGGGCGAAGAGCCGAAGGTGTGGGCGTTCATTGGCGACGGCGAGACCGACGAACCGGAAACGCTCGGCTCGTTGACGCTGGCGGCGCGTGAGAACCTGGACAACCTGCTTTGGGTCATCAACTGCAACTTGCAGAGGCTCGACGGCCCGGTGCGAGGCAATGGAAAAATCATCCAGGAATTGGAGGCGGTCTTCCAGGGCGCGGGCTGGAACGTCATCAAGCTGATCTGGGGCTCGGACTGGGATTCCTTGCTGGCAGCGGACACGACCGGCCTGCTGTTCAAGCGGATGGAAGAAGCGGTGGACGGAGATTACCAGAAATACTCCGTCGAGCCCGGTAGTTACACGCGCAAACATTTCTTCGGCAAATATCCGGAACTGCTGGAGCTGGTCAGTCACTTAACCGACGAGCAGATTCACAAACTGCTGCGCGGCGGCCACGACAGCCGCAAGGTCTATACCGCCTACAAAGCCGCAGTCGAGCACCCCGGCCAGCCCAGCGTGATTCTGGCGAAGACTGTCAAAGGCTATGGCCTGGGCGAAGCCGGCGAGGGCAGAAACGTCACGCACCAGCAAAAGAAGCTCAACGAAAAGGAATTGCGCGAATTCCGCGCTCGGTTCGGCATCCCGATCAGCGACGAAGAAATAGCCGAAAGCCCGTTCTTCCGGCCCGCGCCCGAAAGCGCTGAAACCCAATACCTATTGGAGCGGCGCCGGCAGCTTGGCGGTTTTCTGCCGCAGCGTCGAGTGACCGCTCCATTGCTCGAAGTCCCGAAACGCGAGTTTTTCACGGAGTTCTTCCAAGGCTCCGGAGAATTCGAGGTATCGACCACGATGGCTTTCGTGAGGCTGTTGCGGTTGCTGACTCGGAACAAAGCGGTTGGACGTCACATCGTGCCCATTATTCCTGACGAAGCGCGCACGTTCGGACTGGACGCGCTCTTCCGCGAGATTGGGATCTATTCGTCCAAAGGCCAGCTTTACGAGCCGGTCGATAAGAAGTCGTTGTTGTACTACAACGAGACCAAGGACGGCCAAATCCTGGAGGAAGGAATCACGGAAGCCGGCTCGATGGCTTCATTCATCGCTGCGGGCACATCATACGCCACCCACGGGCGATTCATGATTCCGTTCTATATCTATTACTCGATGTTCGGGTTCCAGCGCATCGGCGATTTGATGTGGCTGGCGGGCGATATTCAGGCGAAGGGCTTCTTGCTCGGCGCGACGGCCGGCCGCACGACCTTGAATGGTGAGGGGCTTCAGCATCAGGACGGACACAGCCTGATTCTTTCGAGTGCCCTGCCGACGCTGCTGACCTATGATCCGGCGTTCACCTATGAACTGGCCGTCATCCTGGCCGACGGCCTGAGGCGCATGTACGTTGAGCAAGAAGACGTTTTTTATTACCTGACGCTCTACAACGAAAATTACTCCATGCCTCCGATGCCGCCGGGCGCGGAAGGAGGTATTCTTAGAGGCCTGTACAAATTCAAGGCCGGGCCCAGACAAGGCAAGAGCCGGGCGCACATTTTTGGCAGCGGACCGATCCTGCGCGAGGCCTTGCGCGCGCAGCAAATCCTGGCTGAAGAATTCGCGGTCTCGGCCGACGTCTGGAGCGCGACGAGCTACAAACTGCTGCGCAATGACGCGTTGCGCGCCGCGCGGTGGAACCGGTTGCATCCGTTGGAGCCGCCCAGGAAATCGTATCTGGAGACGACATTGGAAAAGGAAGATGGCGTCTTCGTTGCCGTCTCCGACCACATGAAAATTGTGCCGGACCAGGTCGCGCCGTGGGTTCCCGGCGGTCTGACGACCTTGGGCACGGACGGGTTCGGTCGTAGCGACACCCGGGAACGCTTGCGCCGGTTCTTCGAGGTGGACGCGGAATGCACGACGATTGCCACGCTCGCGGCACTGGCGGAGAAAGGTCACCTCGAGCGAAATGTCGTCCAGAAGGCCATCAAGGAATTGGACGTGGACCCGGAAAAACTGCACCCGCACGTTGTCTGAAATGGATATTACATTGCCCAATCTCGGGGAAGGGGCAGACTCCGGAACGATCGTCAGCCTCTTTGTCAGACAAGGTGACCGAATAACCAAAGACCAGCCCATTCTCGAACTGGAAAATGAAAAGGCCGTCGCCACGATCCCATCGCCGGCCGCGGGCGAAATAGCTCGGGTCTTCGTTAAGGTGGGAGACAAGATCAGCGTCGGCCAGCGCATCCTTGCGCTGAGTGATTCGGGCGGAGTTGCTTCCGAGTCGAGCGCGCAAGGTGAAGTGTCACCCAGGTTGAAACAGCCAGCGCAAGTGGCGGTGAACGCCGCCCCAGAGACAGCAGAGGAGCCCAGACCAAAAGAATCGGCAGCCGCGCCTGGGCCCGGTGTCGCGCCCGCTGCGTCCCCCGCTATTCGGAAATTAGCGCGCGAGATGGGGATCGATTTGACCCGAGTGCGCGGCAGCGGCAACGGCGGCCGGATCGAGGCGGCAGATTTGCGCGCTTACATTCAGGCCCTTCAATCCCAGCCGGCCGGAGCTGCCACGAAGGACGCAGTGCCCAAGTCGGGCGCTGAACCCACTCCAAAGCTGGAGCGGATCGATTTCGCCAAATGGGGGCCGATCACTGCAAAGCCACTCTCACCCTTGCGCCAGGTCATTGTTCGCCGAATGGCCGAAAGCTGGACCAGCGTGCCGCGCGTCACGCAGTTCGACGATGCAGACATTACGGCGCTGATGGCATTAAGGAAAAATTATTCGTCGGCCTACGAGCGACAGGGAGTGCGGCTAACCTTGACTTCATTCGCGCTGAAAGCGGTCGTGGACACGCTCAAAAAACATCCGGTCCTCAATTCCAGCCTGGATGCGGGCCGCGGCGAGCTTGTGACCAAGCAATATTTTCACATCGGTGTGGCGGTGGACACCGAGGCGGGTTTGATTGTTCCGGTAATTCGAGACGTGAACAAGAAGAACCTCCTGGAATTGTCGAAGGAGCTGGAGGAGCTGGCGAAGAAAGCGCGCGACCGGAAGGTTTCCGCCGAGGAACTCAAGGGCGGGACGTTCACGATTTCCAACCAGGGCGGTATCGGCGGCGCGCACTTCACCCCGATTGTGAACCAGCCCGAAGTCGCCATTCTGGGGCTGGGCCGCGGAGCGATGCAGGCCGTCGTTCGCGGGGACAAGATCGAGTCGCGGCTAATGCTGCCGATGGCTCTTTCCTACGACCATCGCGTCATTGACGGTGCCGTCGCCGCGAGGTTTATCGTTGACCTGTCAAAGGCGTTTGAGAATTTTAGTGAAGACATGATTAAGATATGATCTTTCTCTGCCTCTGCCTCTTCCTCCTATGAACATCCAAAACTGCAACTTCCCGGAGACTCCCGCGAACCGTCCGCACCCGAAATCACCCCTCTTCGACCACGAACGCCTGGAGGTGTACAAGCTTCAACTGGATTTCATAAAGTGGGTCACGCCTCTAATCGAGGAGGCGATGAGATGCGCCAATGGCAGGCCTCGCGAGGTTTGCGACCAGCTTGATCGAGCCAGCATTTCGGCGGTGCTCAATACTGCTGAGGGCAACGGAAAACGCCAGCGCCAGATACGAGCAAAATTTTTCGACGATGCCCGAGGTTCTGCCACGGAGTGTGCAGGATGTCTCGACGCGGTGGTGGCCAAGGGGATTGTCGCTGCCGAGAGGGTTCTTGATGGGAAAGCGCTCTTGGTTCGGGTTGTCTCTATTCTCTGCAAGCTAATCGATCGGTTTGACGAAGCCAGCGATCGGTTTCACGAAGACCCCGTCGTTTATCGGATCCGGCAAGCTGATCGTCTGCAGTCCAGGACGAGACGAGAACGAGGACGAGGACGAGGACGAAAACGAGGACGGTGAGGAAACGCTGATTATGCAACCCCTCACTACCGATCTCGTTGTCGTTGGCGCCGGCCCCGGCGGATACGCCGCGGCGTTCTACGCTGCTGACCTGGGTATCAAGGCAATTCTGGTCGAACGCGAGGCGCGCCTGGGCGGGGTTTGCCTTAATCGCGGCTGCATTCCCTCCAAGGCGCTACTACACGCCGTGCATGCGGTGACTTCCGCTCGTGAATCAGAACATCGCGGCATCGTCTTCACTTCTCCAAGCATTGACGTCAACAAGCTTCGAAACTGGAAGGAATCCATCCTGGCGCGGCTCTCCGGCGGCGTGGCACAACTGGCAAAAATGCGCGGTGTCCAGGTGCTGCACGGGCGCGGCTATTTTGAGGACTCCAGGACGCTGCGCATCGAGACCGAGCAGGGACAGCAACTCGTTAACTACGAGCATGCGATCGTCGCCGTGGGCTCGAGATCGGCCATGCCCAAAGCGTTCGATTTGGGGAACCCGCGCGTAATGACGTCGCGCGAAGCGCTCGAGGTCGAGGAGATCCCGCAGAACCTCCTGGTCGTAGGGGGCGGTTACATCGGCATGGAGTTGGGAACCGTCTATGCCACGCTGGGGAGCAAGGTCGTCCTGGCCGAAGCGCTCGAGACCATTCTCACCGGAGCCGACCCGGATCTCGTCAGACCGGTGATGAATTACGCCAAAAAGGCATTCGCCGAAGTCCGTCTCAAGACCAAGGTCAGCAAAATGGCCACCAGCGGAAAGCAGATCCAGGTTGAGTTTGAGTCGGATGGGCAGAAGAAAGCCGAACTCTATGACCGGGTGCTCGTTGCGGTGGGGCGCGCGCCCAATTCGGAAAACCTCGGACTGGAAAACACGAGGGTGACTTTGGACGACAAAGGTTTCATTCGGGTGAACGAAAAACAACAAACCACCGACCCGGCGATTTATGCAATTGGGGACATCGCTGGCGGCATTTTGTTGGCCCACAAAGCCAGCAAAGAAGGGCGGATCGCCGTCGAGGTTATAGCCGGCGAGGAGAGCACTTCGCAGGACGTGATTATCCCAGCCGTCGTGTTTACGGATCCGGAGGTCGCCTGGTGCGGTCTGACCGAGGCTGAAGCCAAACAAAAGGGCGTCGAGGTGCAGGTCGCGAAGTTCCCGTGGGCCGCCTCCGGCCGGGCGTTGACCTTCGATCGGACCGAGGGCCTCACCAAGCTCGTCATTGATCCCGAAACCGAACGTATTCTTGGTGTGGGAATCGTGGGGCACGGCGCGGGCGAGCTGATTTCCGAAGGCGTGCTGGCAGTTGAGATGGGAGCAACCGCCAAGGATCTGGCCCTGACTGTGCATCCGCATCCCACCCTATCTGAAACCCTCATGGAGGCGGCGGAGGTGTTCTATGGGCATGCGACGCACACGTTTTCGAGAAAAAAAGCCGCCTCAAGTACTGTCGCAAGCACTTGACCATAAGTCACTTGCGAGCTGTCGCACTTGGCGCGGTGTGCCTTCAGGTGGCGAGAGGCTATCCGGGATTATATATTTTACAAACCCAAGGCTACGTGGTAGGCTTCCGACATGAAAAACAAGCCGGGGGAATTTGATGCCGAAGAAATCAATCTCATTACGCTGGCTCAAGAATACTCGGAGCCCGACAAAGCGCGAGAATTACTTGAGTCATTGCGCTGGCCGAATGGGCCGGAATGCCCACACTGTAAGAGAGCCAAGAGCGAGTGCCGGGACGTGTACAAAATCGTTCCCAAGCCGGGCAGCAGCACGCGCAGAGGGCTTTACAAGTGCGCGGCCTGCCGACAGCAGTTCACCGTTACAGTCGGCACCATATTCGAGGACAGCCATATCTCAATCAGCAAATGGCTGATGGCGCTCTTTATTATGTGCTCAAGCAAGAAAGCCGTGAGCGCCCACCAATTGCACCGCATGCTTGGCATTACTTACAAAACAGCGTGGTTCATGGCTCATCGTATTCGATACGCTATGGGGCCGAGAATGTCAGGCGGGAAACGCCTGAAGGGAGTTGTTGAAGTTGACGAAACTTTTGTCGGCGGCAAGGGCGAGATGCAGACGCGGAGCAAACGCAAAACGCCGGTTGTGGCACTTGTTGAAAGGCAGGGCGAGGTCCGCACGCAGGTTGTAGCTAATGTTTCTCAAAAGAATCTTGGCCGCTGCATAGCCGATTACGTGGACAAGGGCGCAGTTGTGAACACTGACGATTCTGGCGCGTTACGCGGCACCTTGAAGGCTTACAAAGCGCACCATGTTGTCAACCACAGTGCCAAGGAATACGCTTTGAAAATGGCCGATGGCGCAGTCGCGCACGTCAACACCTGCGAAAGTTTTTTCAGCCTGCTAAAGCGCGGCGTTGTTGGTTCCTGGCACCATGTCAGCCGGGAGCACTTGCCGAAATACGTGGATGAATTCGCGTTCAGGTGGAACAACAGGAAAGTGAGCGATGGCGAGCGCACCGTTGCTGCGATTAAAGCAGTAGAAGGACGGAGGCTCACTTATCGGCAAGCGGCCTGAATCTCCAAACTGTTTTCGCAATCTGATTGACTGGTTAAGGAAGGAGTCTTACGGTGTCGCATCGGACGAAAGCGATACCGTGCAAAAAAGACCGAACCACAAAGTTAAGCTGCGAGTCAAGCCGCTAAATCTTTCTGGCGTGAAATTTGAGGATGCGGTGCGGAGGATGCTGAATACACCGCCACAGCGCAAAAGAGGAACTAAAACGTAAAGCAGATGATTACTGTTCGCTACATGTGCTATTTCGAGGAATTATTTGATTCTTGCAGACTCCGCCTCGCTGGTGCCACCAGGAGACATCGTGTCAAGAATGCTGAGAAAAGCAGCCAGTTCGATAGCGGACATTGGATCGCCAAGCTGATCGAAAATAGTCCTGAACTGCTTAGTCGCACCGCCGCCCGGCTCGGTCCACTCTATGATCAGCCCCCTTTCGTTGTGAGCAATGCCGGAAATCCAACCAGCTTTCATCATGCGCTCAAGGACTGATTGAGTCGCTTTTGCAAGATCGCTTCGGCTGAATTTGTTCACTTTTACAGGAGATTTCTATTCGTGCTTAATCGTAATTTCTTCTCGTTTCTTGGTTCCGATGGTCGTATCGAAATCGCCTTTTTGTCCGAATGACTCAACCCTGCCGCTCACTAACTTAACGAAATACTCCCTTTTTCCGCCTAGGTTTTCCACATCCAGGTTGTAGCTTAGATACTCCTCTTGTCCCTTTGCCGCTGTGGTGTGCGGCTGACCCATGATTCGGATCACTTCTTCTTTGGACATTCCAACGGAGAGCCGCGAGAGCGTTGCAGAAGTTGTGCCGCAGCCACAAATAGCCGAGGCAAAAAGCAGCAAGAGAAGTATGTTTTTCATAAGGTTATTCGCTTTTGATTTTCTGTTTGTACCTGTTTGCCCATTCAGACGCCACGGATTCAAGCATCTCTGTAATCTGCTTGTTGCGTCCCTCACGCGCATGGTCGTTATACTTTTCAATCTTAGAGGCGATGTCATCAACAATTTCCTGCCTCAAGAGTCCCCCATTGTTGTCGTTGCCGATCCACCCAAATCGCGTTTGGCCCGCACAATACGTATCATGCTTCTTTATCTCCCCCACGGTGTAAATAAGTGTCGCTAGGCAGGAGTTGAAACTCATATCGGGGCGGGCGAATTCTTCCAATAAATAAAATGCGAGGTCTGCCCCTGTTCCCGCTGCTGTGTAATACGCAGACCCGTTTCCGCCTGCCACTTTAGCGGCAACGCCGTTGCTAAGAGACGCTTGGTAAATATAAGGTACTCCATTGAAGTAATGAGCGGCAATTAGTTCGCAATCGGCTTCTGCTTTCCAGAAATAATCCTGTAAATCTTCCGCACTGCAATTAAAACGCTGCCGCCTGATCTCGATCCTTACCTCCAGTAAAGCGTCCTGCATGAATGCAGCGAATGTTTGAAAATCTGTAAGTTGTTTTCCGGTAGCCACCCGTTCAAGAGCCTGCAATGCCTTGCTCGCGTGATCAACATGGCCTGCTTGCGCTATCAGAACTTCCGCATCAGCCATTTTTATTGTGCTCACCTTATTGGCCGTCATTGATTTGACATTGCCGTGTGTTGTTTGACTGTCGCTGACCAAATGGATTGAATCCTTGCAGAGCATTCCAATCGCAATAGTCACAGGTAACCTTTCGCCAGTTCGGTTTGAGTCGTTCATAGGAAACTGCCTAAAACAAAGTGGGTGTGTCAAATATATAATCCCGAGGCTATCTGTCACCAGTACTGGTGACTGGCCGGAAAGCGCGCATCAGGTATCTTACACACGTGTTGACGGTGGTTCGTGTGCCATCGGAAAAAATTTAGTTCTCATTGTAGAATGTGTCGGAGAGGCCGGGATAAAACCCGGCCTTTCTGTTTGTACGATTTGGCACCATCACCTTCAATGGAAATGACCGGGACATTGACGGCACAACCACGATTGAAATCAAAGACGTCGGCAAGACCAAGGTAGAGATCCCCGAAGCGGCGAAGAAAAAGATGTCGTGAGGGTCGATCGCGAACCGATCACTTTTTGCGCTTTGGGCGCGGCTGCGCCAGGACTTTCTCCACTCGCTCGATGTAGTTCTTGACCGGGACGCGGGCGATGACCTGCCCGATCACGTCGAGCGGCAGGTCCTCCAGCTTCTTGAATCGGACGCAGCTCTTGCCCATGTCGAGCTTCTTGCCGGTCGCCGCATAGGCCTTGCGGAACCACTCGTTCGTTTTCGGATCGCCGTAAGCGCACATGAGATAAAGGGCCATATGGTTTTTCTGCGAGCCAAGCGCGGCGAAGGGCAGCGGCTCGCTCGGCTTGCAGTGGTATCCGGCAGGATAAAGGCTGTGGGGAACGACGTAGCCGATCATGCCATACTGGATGCACTCGGCATAGCCTTCGGGCAGGTTCGCCAGAATCACATTCCGTACGGCGCCGATCGCCTGGCGGCGCTCCTCGGGCAGCGCGCGGAGATATTCCGCCACAGTCTTGGCATTGCTGGTCATGAGGTCAGCAGCCTGTGACTTTTCCTGACGTGGATCAAGTTGACAGAGCACGTTTCCTTACTTTTTCAACAACTTATGGCCAACGATTTCCGGCTCAGCGCGGGACGTTGTATGCGCGGCAAGTGCGACGGCGGCTAACACGCCGCGTAGTGTCAAGAGCAATGGCGCACCGGACCGGGGTTGCAAAGTAGCACCAATGTTGAAAGGGTGAGGACTGACGCTTGCCCGGCGGGACGCGTCGGCGCGGCGAGAGGCCGAGGCGGCCAAGGAGCGCACGCAGGAGAAGACGAGAGCTGAGTCGGCGGTGCCGCTGCTGGCAGGGTCGAGGATTGTGGCGGTTCCGGCGAAGGCGGCGGCGTGACGGGGGAAAGGGTGAAATGCTAAAGGCTGAGAGGAGAAAGGTGAAATGAAGTGGGTGCTGGGCGGGAGGCTCCTCGCCGAATACCCAATGACTCTGGAGGCCGTATCAGGCTGGAAGGGGGAGGGGTCACAGACAGTCCAGGGGGCTTTCGGCCTCCTTCAAAGTGATGCTTGGAACGGTTTGCAGGTAGATCATGGTCGTCTTGATATCGCCGTGCCCCAGCAGCCGCTGGATGGTTTGGAGGTCGTAGTTCGCAAGGAGCAAGTGACTTGCGAAGGTGTGCCTGAAAGTGTGCGGCGAAACCCGCTTCGGAATGCCAGCCCGCGCTGCGGCCTGCTTGACGGCGGCTTGTTTGGGGATGAGGGAAGGGGCGGCCACCAAGCAGGGCACCGCCAGTTGTTGGAGGCGGCGGGCGATGCCAAAGCCGCAGGGGCCGGCCTCGTAGGCGACCTGCACGGGGGCGCCGCCGTGAGCTTTGCGGATGCGGAGCAAGGCGCGCTCCAAAGCGTGGATCGAGTTGGTGATGGTGCCGAAGAGGCGGATCTCGCCTTTGGGTTCGCCCTGGGCGACGGCGATGGTGATGGACTCCTTGTGGACATCGAGACCGAGATAGAGTGTAATAGGTTTCATGGTGTGGTTGTCAGTTCGCATTCACATGATGAATCAGAACGCATACCCCGCCGCGTGAGAGGACGTTCTTGCGGCTCTGCCCACCCGGCAACCCGCGTAACAATGAACGGCAACCACACCGCCTTTTTCAACCCTTCGCCAACCCACGGCCGACGTGCCACCGTCAGCCATAAGGTCTAGCCTCTAGCTCCATGCGCCTTTGCTTCGCCATCATATGCGCAGTTCTGCTCGTCGGATGTAAGTCGCAGCACGATTCGCACGACGAAACCGTTCGCGTTGCGAATGCGCTAGAGAGGCGGATTACACCCGACGAAGCGCGGCACATCCTCTTCGACCACATTGATCGAGCCATGCATGCGGCACAGATGCATTCCGCCAGTAACGAGGACGCCCGACTTGAGTTGGCGATTTTGTCGCAGCGGCGGCAGCGGCTCGGTTCCAAGTTCGATTCGTTTTTAGGTCGATCGCGCACAGGGGATGAAATATGGGATTATCGGACATATGCAACGGCAGACCGTCGTGGCGGCGAGAGCGGCTTCGCGATTGTCAGAGATGGTAGAGTTGTCGAGCACATGGGAATCATGATTTATGATTGAGCGGATGGAGGCTAACGATTCGTGGCAGCCGACGCCGGGCGGCCGTCACACTTGTTTTCTGTCGCATTTGGCCCGGCGCGGCTGCACTGTGCGTTAGACCGGAATGAGAACCTCCTTCCCGCCCGGGAAATGCGGCTGGCCGCTTGACAACACCCGCCTCGATGATGAGCTTTCTCCGTGAGACAGCCGCCGGGCTGAAGTGCTATATGCTCTATTGGTTCGCAATGGTATTTGTACTTTCGCTGATTCTACAAGTTCTCCTGATTTTTTTTGGAGGGCGTTGGATGATCATCTATGAGCCAGTGATCAATTTGCTCGAGCCCCGCTTTCGCGGAAACGACGGTAATCTCATTCCTCTGTTACTCACGGGGTCGCTCATCGGCGCCGTCATTTACTCGGCCCTTTTGGGCTGTCTCGCGGCTCTTTTTGTCCGTTGGGGCGGGGATGCGGCAGCTACACGGTCGCTTCCAGATTCGCCTGAAATCCCGGAGCAGAGGCCGACGGCAATTCTGATTGATGGCACTCCCGATGAGAAATTAGCCCACTTGGTAAAGAGGCCGCAGTGAGATGCCGATGGTCTAACGAGCGTGCCGGAGGCCAGGGCCGGATTGCCTCTTTGCGCCATGCTGTACGTCCTTGGCCGGCCCTGCCTCAGCACGAACGTTAGATGGTATGCTTCCGCACCGATCACGATTCAGAACCGAGGACATCCGAATGCTCTTCGATTCGTTACGGCAAATGCTCAGCGAGAAAGGCTACCAGCGGCGTGATATGACATGGTACTCCCATTCCCGTGAGCTCATCCGGGTTTTGGAGCTCGCACCAACTGTGAGCCGGAACAAGGTTTGGTTCCGTTTGGGTATCGCGCTCCGCGCATTGGACGGGGTGCAAGATCCAACAGTCTGGGACATGGTTCGGCCTCTTCGCTGCCGAGCGACGCATCCGCAAATTGAAGATTGTGCGGTTTCGGTCCGACTCCAGCGTTTGGTTGACAACCGAGCGGATTTTGAGCGCGTTTGCGATTTCACCGATCCCACCATTTCGCATGCGAACTCGCTTCCCCAGATATTGCAAGTCGTCTCCCGCGTTGCAATGCCCTTCCTTGAGAGCTTCAACAGCCTCGAAGACGTTCGGGTGTTTGTGCACTCAGACCGAGCGCGCCTATGTACGATCCGTGAACCAGCAAAAGCCATTTTATCCCTCATCTAACGAGCGTGCTTCAGTGGATGCCGGGGCAGGCAGTCTGTTAGCATCTGCACGTCTCTGGCCCGGCACCACTGAGAAGCTGTGAAAAAAATGCCTTGCATGTAACTAGCTATATGGCTAGTGTACG
>CAYUPI010000078.1:0-23919 GCA_964446585.1 uncultured Verrucomicrobiota bacterium | reverse complement strand
AGGCGTATTACCGCACGGTGCAGCAGCAGTGATGGGCCGCTTGGCATTGCTTGCGCCCACCGGAGATGCATGCTCTGGAGCGCCGCGCCTGGCCTTCATTCACTGGAGCGGTTCTTTTACCTTCTAACCTCCTCCTAACCAGTGAGAAAAATAAGGGATTCTGGAGTCCATTTGAGTCCACTCGAAATGCGGAATCGCATTGATTTTATTGGCTTTTGTCCGCGTGAGTCCCGACGAGGGCGAGGTGGGTACACGAAACGGGAGCTTTGTGTAAACGAGACGCGCTAACCACTGCGCCAAGCGCCCTATCCGGCAGGCAGCATAATCGAAGAGCGAATCAGAGACAACCCTGAGACACACGTGTGTTCGAGTATCGCGCCGCTCGAGCCGTATCCTGGTTCGATCGGACGCTACTTATTTGCCAGCAGTCCCGTAGTGTTTTCGCTTCTTCAAGCCCATTGGGCGCGCTATGCGGGGTAGCCTAATTTTCCAGCCATTTTAGCCCACACCCGACAATTGAATGTTGCATGTTGGCCTCGTGCTTGCGCCAGCCAGCTACTGTTATTACCCTCCTTCGACCTTGCTATGAAATATCCCTTACTTGCTCCGCTTTTCCTTGCTGTGGCTACTGTGGCCTTCGCAGATGAAGGCATGTGGCTTTTTAGCCAGCCCCCACGCCAGCTCCTGCGCGAGCGTTACCAGTTCGAACCCACGGACGCCTGGCTCGGACACTTGCAGAAATCGTGTGTGCGCTTCAATTCCGGCGGCTCAGGCAGTTTCGTCAGCCAGGACGGCTTGCTCATCTCAAACCACCACGTCGGCGCCGATGCGCTGCAAAAGCTCAGCAGCAAGGGAACCAATTACTTGCGCGACGGCTTTTATGCCCGCTCCCAAGCGGACGAGGTAAAATGTCTGGACCTCGAGTTGAATGTATTGCAGTCCATCGAGGACGTCACCGTCCGGGTAAATGAAGCTGTGCCAAGAAGCGCGAGCGCTGCCGAGGCCTTTGCGGCGCGCCGCAAGGTCATCGCCGAAATTGAGAAGGAGTCACTCACCCGCACCGGGTTGCGGTCAGACGTCGTCACGCTTTGGCAAGGCGGCGCGTACCATCTCTACCGCTTCAAACGCTACACCGATGTGCGTTTGGTCTTTGCCCCCGAGCAACAGATCGCCTTCTATGGCGGCGACCCTGACAATTTTGAGTTCCCACGCTTCGACCTGGACATCTGCCTGTTCCGGGCCTACGAAAACGGGCAGCCCGCCAGGGTATCTGACTTCCTCCATTTCTCCGCCGCGGGCGCGCGGGAAGGTGACCTGGTATTGGTCTCCGGCCACCCGGCGCGCACCAGCCGCTTGCTCACGCTCGCCGAGCTCGAAGACTTGCGCGACCAGGTGATTCCCGCGCGGCTCAATTCTCTCCGCCGTGTCGAAGTCATGCTCGGCAATTGGAGCGAGCGGAGCGAGGAAAACGCGCGCCGGGCAAGGAAATCACTGCTTACCACTCAAAATTCCCGCAAAGCCTACATTGGGCGGCTCGAGGGATTGCTCGACCCGAGTCTGGTCGCCGCCAAAACCCGTTCCGAGGCCGAGTTCAAATCCAAGCTCGCTGCCAGGCCAGAATGCGCGGACGCCCTGGCCGCTTACGCTCGCATCGCTGATGCGACCAAAACCATGGCGGCCCAGGCCTCCCGCTTTGCACTGCTCGAAGGTGGCGAAGGCTTCTCCTCCGATACCTTTCGCATAGCCCGGACTTTGCTGCGTGCCGGCGATGAACGGCCAAAACCCAACGGCGAGCGTCTTCGGGAGTTTTCCGACTCCGGCAAGGCATCGCTCGAACTGGGTTTGTTTTCCGAGAAGCCCATCTACACCGACCTAGAAATCCTCACCCTGGCGGATTCGTTGACCTTTCTCGCCGGCCAGCTTGGCGCCAGCAGCGCGCTGGTTCAGAATGTCCTCGCTGGCAAGCCGCCCCGGGAGCGCGCGGCCGAATTGATCAACGGCTCCAAAGTCCGTGATGTGGCTTTCCGCAAGAAACTTTATGAGGGCGGCGCCAGCGCAGTCGCCGCTGCCGGCGACCCGATGATCGAGCTGGCCGCTGCCGTCGATGCCGAGGCCCGCGCTTTGCGCAAAGTTTCCGAGACACAAACCGAAATCCGCCAGCAAGCCCACGCGGCCATCGCCCGTGCTCGTAACTCGCTGCTCGGAACCACCGGCTACCCGGACGCCACGTTTACCCTCCGCCTCTCCTACGGCAGCGTCAAAGGCTACGAGGAAGACGGCAAACCGGTCCCCGCCGTCACCACCTATGCTGGGCTCTATGAACGCGCGGGAGGAATGAAAAACGTCGCGCCCTTCGATTTGCCTGCTTCCTGGGAGAAGAATAAACCGCGAGTCAACCTGAGCACGCCCTTCAACTTTGTCAGCACCTGCGATATCATCGGCGGTAGTTCCGGCAGCCCGGTGGTCAATCGAGCCGGTGAATTTGTCGGCATCATCTTCGATGGCAATCTGCAGAGTTTGCCCTGGGACGAGGTATACAGCGACAAACAAGGCCGCGCCACCGCCGTCCACTCAGCGGCCATCCTCGAAGCCCTCAACAACGTCTATGACGCCCGAAACCTTGCGCATGAGCTGCTGAACCAAGGGTCCCTGAATTAACACGTCACCAGACTGAAGAATCAGGCACAAGCGCTTCCTTGCGATTGCGGCGGCGCTAAATGCCGCCTATGGAATACGAGAATCTCGAACCTGGCGATGGGGCGTCAAGGCAGTTTCACACGACCCATTGGAGCGTCGTGCTCGCGGCAGGGGAGGAAGGCTCCGAGCAGGCAGCGGTTGCCTTATCCAGGCTCTGCCAAACTTATTGGTTTCCGGTGTACGCTTTTATTCGGAAACGAGGACATTCGCCCGAACAGGCGCAGGATTTCACGCAGGAATTCTTCGCCGTTTTCCTCGAGAAAAACTACGTGGCAAAAGCCGCGCGCGATCGCGGGCGGTTTCGTGTGTTCCTGATGAGTTCAGTCGAGAACTTTCTCCATAACCAGTACGACCGGGCGCAAGCCCAGAAACGGGGAGGCGGGCAACAACTATTGTCACTGGACTATGACGAAGCCGAGGAGCGGTATCAGATCGAGCCGGTAGAGGAAAGCGATCCCGCGAAAATTTTCGAGCAACAGTGGGCGGCAATGCTGTTGGAAACGGTTTTGAACCGATTGCGCGATGAATTCAGCGCGGAAGGCCGGGTCGGCCTTTTTGAAGATTTGCAAGCGCATCTTTGGGGAGATGCGGACTCGATTCCGTACGCGCAGCTCGCTGAGAAATGCGGCTTGAAAGAAAACAGTGTAAAGACGATTGCCCATCGGCTGCGCCAGAGGTACCGGGAATTGCTCCGCGAAGAAATCGCCCAGACAGTGGCCATGCCCGGCGAAGTCGATGATGAGATCCGACATCTCATGAGAATCGTCAGCCAGTGAGCGGAAAGTTTGTAACATCCTGATGGTTTTTCTTTAGTGCCTTGATAAGCGAACAAGTGACAAACGAAAAATCACGGCACCGCACATGCTCGAGTTGCGGCATGCCGCTGGGGCGATTTGCTCCGGCGGGTGTTTGCGCACGCTGCCTCTTGGAGGCTGGCTTGTCCAGCTCGGGCTCTGGTGCAATTGCCGGAGGAAGTGGGGAGCAACCCAAACGCCCATTAGGGAGGTTTGGCAATTATGAGTTATTGGATGAGGTCGGGCATGGAGGGATGGGAGTGATTTACCGGGCGCGCGACCTGCCTCTCAATCGCGTGGTGGCCCTCAAGCTGATGCTCGCCGGCCAATTCGCCGGCGAGCGGGAAGTGAAGCGGTTCAGGAGCGAAGCCCAGGCCGCGGCTCGGCTGGATCATCCCAACATCGTCCCCATCTACGAGTTCGGTGAACTGGAAGGCCGGCCATTCCTGAGCATGCGGTTTGTGGACGGTGAAAACCTCGCGCAGCGCCTGCACGGCGCGCCGATGGATGCCACTGCGGCAGCCGGGCTTATGAGCAAGCTGGCGCGGGCCATTCATTATGCCCATCAACGGGGCATTTTGCACCGCGACCTCAAGCCCGCGAACATCCTCCTGGATTGGGATGGCCAGCCACACGTGACCGACTTCGGATTGGCCAAGTGTCTGGACAGCAACGAGGGGCTAACGCCAAGCAGGACCATGCTGGGGTCTCCCAATTATATGTCGCCTGAACAGGCCGCTGGCAACCCGGACCGTCTGACCACGGCGGCGGATATCTACAGTCTGGGCGCAATCATGTACGAGTTGCTCACGGGACGAGCGCCATTTCGAGCAGAGACGCCTTTGGAGACCTTGCGGAAGGTGATGCAGGAGACACCACCGGCGCCGCACTTGGTCTACAAATTTGCCGACCGGGAGCTGGAGACGATTTGTCTCAGGTCCATGGAGAAAGAGCCCGAGCGGCGCTATGGCTCGGCCGAAGCGCTGGCCGAGGACTTGGAGCGGTGGCTTCGCCACGAACCGATCCAGGCGCGGCCGGTAGGGGCGATGGGGCGATTGCGCAAATGGACCCGGCGCAATCCGATGACAGCCGCGCTGGTGACGCTTTCGGGCCTTGCGATATTGGCTTTTGTTTTGGGCCAGACCGTCATGAGCGTGCGCCTCAACCGGGCCAACACCAACGCGAAGGTCGCCAATGCCGATCTCAGCCACAGTCTTTATGAAATGCGCTGGCGGCAAGTCGATGACGCCCTCCGGGCGGGCGAAACGGGTGAGGCTATTGCCCAGCTCAGTTATTTTCTCCGCCAAAATCCGAACGACAGCGCCGCAGCAGCACGATTGCTTTCGCTACTATCGGCTCGCAATTTTCCAATACCGCTTATTCCACCGCTGGTCCACGAAACCCCCGTGACGGGATTGGACTTCAACCGGACCGGAAACCTGTTGGCGACTGTCACCGCAGGCGGCAGGGCACGGTTGTGGAATTTGGAATCGGGAAAGACGGAAATCGAACTGGACCACCCCGCCCCCTTGACCCACTCGGCACTCTGCGGCGAAAACGATCGCCGGTTGGTTACGATTTCCACGGAACCCAGGTTACGATTGTGGGATTTGGACACACACCGATTGCTCTCTGAATTGGAGTTGGGCCCCCTGAACGACTCGGCCACCTGGCGTGGTTTGCTTTTTACGAGTGACCGGCGCCGCCTCGCGCTCAACGTGCAATCCAACCTCGTCGCGTTTCTCGACACCGAGGCCGGCTCCTGGCTGAAGCCGCGTCTGACTCTGCCGGTGGAGATTCGCCGAGTTGCTATGTCGGCCGACGGCAGCCTTTTGGCCATCAGTTCCGCGTCTGAACTCCGATTGTGCAAGTTCGGCAGCGCGGAACCGCTGTTCCCGCCTGTGGAATTAAGCAGCCCGCCAGAAGACGTCCGGTTCTCGGACGATGGACGCTGGCTGGCTTGTTCCTGCCGGAGCAAAGTCTGGTTGATGAACACCAGCACCGGAATCAAAGAACCTGAGTTCACGGCCAATGCCTTCCGGATCGCTTTCCTGGGCACGACCGACCGGCTGATTACCGTCCCCGAGGAGCCGACCGCGCCCGTGAGCCTGTTTGATCCCCACACTGGCAGAAATTGCGGGTCTCCCTTTGGCCACCCGGAATTCAATCCTCAGCGGCATGGTGCCTTGCTTTTTTCGTTCCGCGACCCCTCCAGTTATTACCCAAGCACACTCCAGCTATTGGATCCGGCTACGGGCCATCCGGAGACCGAGCCATTCATTCATGACGGTCCTATCCTTATCGCGAAACTTCGCTCGGATGGCCGCGTCGTGGCTACCGCCTCGCAGGACCGGACTGTGCGCATCTGGTCTGTCAATATGCGACAGGCAGAGCCTATGACTTTTCAGGTGGGCATGGCCCATGAAGCCCAATGGAGCCCTTCGGGTGAGCGCATTCTGTCCACGTCGGAGACGGGAACCCACAGCCAGATGCAGATCTGGGACGCTCGAAGTGGCAAGGCTCTGGGCTCGCCCCAGACGCTCGACGGGGCGGATTTCGCCGCGTGGGCTCCGGATGCCACCCGGTTTGCTACCGCATCACGTACGGCAGTTATTTGGAACGCAGAAACCCTTCGCCCGGTTTCGCCACCGCTCCGCCACAAAGGCACTCTGATCCACTGCGCGTTCTCACCCAATAGCAAGCTGCTGGCGACCTCAGGCCGCGACAGTGTCGTTCGCTTGTGGGATGCTCAGACCGGCGGTCCGATCAATCCGCCGTTGCTCCACTCGGGCGAAGCTCTCAAGATAAATTTCAGCCCGGATAGTCGCCGACTCGCTACGGCTTGCATAGATGGAAGCGTTCGCGTCTGGTCGGTACCTGACGGAAAGCTGCTCCTGGGTCCTTTGCATCATAGTGGCATCTGCTGGGTCGCGGCCTTCAGCCCGGATGCTCGTTGGCTGGTATCGGCCTCATCTGACAGCACCGCCCAGCTTTGGGACGCCAGCACCGGCCAGCCGGTCCTCCCGCCGTTTTGGCATGAGGGCCCGGTTTTGTGGGCCAGCTTCAGCCCGGACGGCCGGGCCATCGCCACGGGCACCGAGTTCGGGACGGCCCGGGTTTGGGACTCTGCCACTGGCCAGCTCCTCTGTGAGCCGATGCACCAGCCCGGCAAAATTTGGTTTATCAAATGGAGCCCGAACGGTCGGTTCCTGGCGACGACATGCAACGATGGCGCGGCTCGAGTGTGGGATAGCCGGACAGGACACCTGGTTGCCGAACCATTCGTTCATCAGGGCGAGGTCCGGCGCGCCGAGTTTAGCCCGGACAGTCGGCGGCTTGTGACCGCTTCTTATGATGGCACGGTCAAGGTGTGGGATTTGGCTTTCCTCCGGCCGCCACTGCCCGTTCCGGATTGGATGCCGATGCTGGCCGAATTTCTCGGCGGCAAACGATTTGGCCGCAAAGACTCCCTCGAGTCCGTCCCGGGAGATACCTTCCAAACAATGGAAAAACGGGTCGAGCAGTGGGGCACCAGCGATTATTACGGCCGGTGGGCGCATTGGCTGCTCCGGGAGCGGCTCGAACGTCCGGTAAAGCCGCTTCGGTCGGAATAAATTCGAAGAAAAGGCTAAAGGCTAAAGGCTAAAGGCTAGAGTGGGAATTTTAGCCTTTAGCCTTTAGCCTTTAGCCTTTTCTTAGCCTTCGCCTTTAGCTTTTTTCTGAAACCTCCGGAGATCTTTCCTTTAGTGCCTTGATGAAGCCGATGAAGCAACACCTTACTAAACGCAGACTTATCAGAAATCGGAGGAAACAATGAACCTTACCAAGAGACTTAACAATACTATCATTTCGGTCGCAACCATCCTCGGCCTCGGCTTGTTGCCCAGAGGCGCACTGGCCGCCACACAGACGGTCAGTAACACGGCGGACTCGGGCGCAGGCTCTTTACGCCAGGCGCTGGCAAACGCTGGTAATGGAGACACCATTGATGCCAGCGGCCTTACCGGCACCATTACGCTGCTGACCGGTGAACTGGAGGTGACTCATAGCGTGAACATTCTGGGCTCCGGGCCAGCCCACCTCATCGTCAATGGCAACTACCCAAACACCACCAACCGCGTGTTCCATATAAACCGGGGGTTGACGGTGAACATTTCCGGGTTGACCATCGAGAACGGCTCGGTATCGGGGTGTGTGGGGGGTGGTGGTATCTATAACGACCATTCGACACTTGCGGTCACCAACTGCTTGTTTACTGGCAACAGTGCGCAGGTGGCGGGTGGGGCGATTTACAACGACGGCTCCGACCTCAACAACTCGTCCATCCTAACGGTCAGCGGCTCGAGCTTTGCTGGTAATTCGGCAGGCTTCGGGGGTGCGATCCACAACTATTCTTGGATAAGTACCAACTGCGGCGCCAACTGTCAGGCAGGCGGCAATGCATCTGCCACGGTTATTGATAGCTCCTTCCTGGATAACTCTGCGGGGACCGGCGGTGCGATCGGTGCTATGGCTGGCGGGTTTGCATCGGGCGGGCTTAGTCTGGTGGTTACGAATTGCACCTTTAGGAACAATTCGGCCGTCCGGGCGGGGGCCATTCATTTCGAACCGGGAAACGACTTTGGAGGAGACTGCTCCGGCGGCGTCGTAGGCAATTACGCGACACCGAAGGTCTTTATTCTACAGATCCTGGGCAGCTCGTTTATCGGGAATTCGGCCTCCGAAGACGGCGGCGCAGTCTACCAGTCCCTCCAAGTGCTCGGCGATTATAGTCTCTTTCCCTTGGTGGCCGGTTGCACGTTCACGGGCAACTACTCGCAGAATCATGGAGGCGCCCTCTACAATTTCGCGCATGGTTATGCCACCGTGACCAATTGCCTTTTCGCCAGCAACTCTGCGACAAACAGAGGGGGCGCCGTTTACAACGCTTCCGACACCCTCAACCTGATCTCCTCCGGCTTCTGGAGCAATTGGGTTGCTTTCCCCTCTGGCGGCAGCGCAATTCCATTGGGGGCCGATTGCTGCAGTGGCGGTGCCATCTATAATGATGGGCGCTTCTTCCCTGTGGCTCTTGCCATTACCAACTGCACATTCAACGGCAACGTGGCGTTCCTGGGGGGCGGCATTTACAACTACGGCTTTCTACACACCGCGAATACGTTCATCCACAATACTTCGTTCATTACAAATGGGGGCATCGCTGGTGGTGGCATCCTCAACCATATCGAGGGCAATAGCAGCCTGATGCAAATCAGCTCCAGCACGGTTAATGATAACTCCGCGCTCGATGGCGGCGCCCTGTTCAACGCTGCTCAAGGCGTTGTGGAGATCGACATTCTTGGAACCCTTCTGCGAGTGGCGCCTGGCACCGCACGAATCGATATCCTGCAGTCCACACTTAGCCATAACGCAGCCGTCAACGACTTCAACCCGGGTGCAGGGGGTGCTATTCTCAACCTTACTGGTCATACCAATGGCTTGGCCGTGGTCAACATCCTGAACAGCACGCTGGCGGACAATTGGGCGGTCGGAGTCGGGGGCGCCAGTATTTACAACGACAATTCGGCCGATACGATTAGCAGCACCAGTTTGGTAGTCATCGCCAGCAGCATCCTCAAGGCCGGCATTTCGGGGGGTAACATCTCTAACGTCCTGGGCTCCATCTCCTCCAGGGGGTTCAACCTCAGCAGCGATGCCGGCGGGGGATTCCTCACCGGGCCCGGCGACCTGCTCAACACCGATCCGCTGCTCGGCCCATTGCAGGACAACGGCGGCCCGACCTTCACTCACGCCCTGTCCTGCGCCAGCCCCGCGGTCGATGGCGGTTCTAACTTCCTTGCCTTCGCGACCGACCAACGCGGGAGCGGCTTCAACCGAACCGTCGACAGTCCCGGGCTCTCAAATCCACCTGGCGGCGATGGCACCGACATCGGTGCTTATGAACTGCAGACCTTGTGCACCAACCACCCGCCGGTGGCTGTCTGCCAAAGCCTGACGTTGTCCGCAGGGCCAAACTGCACGGCCAGCGCCTCAATCGATAACGGCTCGTATGATCCCGATGGCGACCCAATCACTATCGTTCAAACCTCGGCAGGGCCCTTCCCATTAGGCACCAATCACGTGACACTAACGGTTACCGACAGCCACGGCGCAACCAATTCCTGCAGCGCGCTCGTTATCGTAAATGACACCACGCCTCCGAATATCGTCACTTGCGCTGCCGCGGTGACCAACTCGGCGGACGCAAACTGTCAGGCGCCCGTACCCGACTTCACCACCAACGTTTTCGCTTCGGACAATTGCCCGCTGTCCGGCCAGTTGACCTTCAGCCAGAGTCCTGCTGCCGGCACCTTGCTGACTTTGGGCACGACGAATGTGACGATTTACGTTTCGGATCCCTCGGGGAACACCAACACCTGCTCGACCACCTTCACGGTGGTGGATACAACCCCCCCCAGCCTGACCTGCCCGGGCAGCATGGTCGTCAGCAACGACCCCGGCCAATGCGCGGCGGTGGTCAACTACACGGTTAACGCGTCCGACAACTGCGGCTCGGTGACGGTCAGCGAAGACTCGCCGCCCGGCACGATGTTCCCGGTAGGCACGAACACGGTGAACGTGACGGCAGTCGATGCCGCCGGCAACACCAACACCTGCTCGTTCACCATCACTGTCCAGGACACGGAACCGCCGGCGGTGATTTGTATCCCGGCACCCAATCCTTCGGGCAAGATCCAGGTGCCCGGCAAAGGGGCCTACACCCCTAACCCCAACGGCTACTACCAGCTCCTGGTCAAAGACAACTGCGATCCGAATCCTTCCATTTACGTGAAGGATACGTCCAGTTCGTTCGTGGCCGGACCATTCCACAACGGCGACATCGTGCGGCTCAAACATACGGGTGGCGCCCCCTCCTCGGGGACGGGCAATGCGCCGGTCCTGGCAGTCATTAATCTGAATGGCAATGCGATCACAGTGGGGCAGGACGCCAGCGGCAACGTCACGCCCGACGCGGCGGGATGCCAGATTGCAGTGACACCCAACCCGTGATCCGCCCGGTTGATATCAGAGGCTGAGATGAACAAGGCGGGGCGGCTGGTCCGCCCCGCCTCTTTTCCGGAATGAGACGATGAAGCCAATCGGATATGCATTAGCGCTGGCTTTCACGTTGCTCCGCCCCGGGTCGGCGCTCGCCATCACCGCCCCGGGACCGGACGCGTTCGGCTACACCGCCTCCGCCACGACCAATTTCAGCTTCCTCCAGATCACTAACGGCAGCTTTCGGGTGCTCTGGTTCACGGATGACGGCGCTGTCACCAACATCAACCTGGGGTTTACCTTCAGCTTCTACGGAGTGAACTACACGAACGTCTCGTTCAACGCCAACGGGCTGATGACGTTTGGCGGCGCCAGCACGGCTTACTCCAACGTGGACCTGACGACCACCTCGCCCACTGACAACCTGCCCAGCATCGCTGTGCTTTGGGATGACTGGCAGACGCTCTCACCCGGCTCCGATGGCGTTTATTACAAAACGACCGGCACCGCGGGCAGCCGGCAGTTCATCGTCCAGTGGAACAAGGTCATCCCGGTCAACGGCGACGGGACCACTCCGGCAATCTTCGAAGCTCGGCTCTTTGAGGGCAGCAACCGCATTCTCTTCTCCTATTGGCAGGTCGTTGTGCAGGAATCTGCGCCCGCCGCGAGTCTTGGCGTGGGCGCGACTGTGGGGATTCGTGACATCAATGGCCAAAGCAATGGCCGCAACCTCCAGTGGTACTTTAACCAGGCCGTGATCACCAATGGTTTGAATGTGCTATTCGCACCACCGCTCCAACCGCCCGTGGTCAACGCCGCTTCGATTACGCCGGCGGCCCCGACCCGCACCAACACTTTGACAGCAGTGGTGACCAGTGCCACCGACCCAAGTGGCGCTCTGATCAGTTACGCCTACCAGTGGCAGCAGTCCACAGACAACGCGACCTTTGTGGCGCTGGGCGGGCAAACAGCCAGCACGCTCAGTTGGTCCGTGACCAGGGCTGGCAACTATTACCGTGTCGTCATCACACCCGCCGACGGCTTGACCAACGGCACTCCGTTCACCGCCGCGTCCGTTCAGGTGGCGTTGGACGCTGACTGCAACGGAATCAACGATGATTGGGAGATAGCTTATTTCGGCTCAATCAGTGTGAACCCGAATGCTGACGCGGACAGTGACGGCATGTCCAACTACCAGGAATACCTGGCTGGCACGAACCCTACAAATGCTGCCTCCAGCCTGCACATCGCCTCAATGAACGTCTCCGGAAACAGTTTAGTCGTGAGTTGGACGACCGTCGGCGGAAAGAGCTACGTCCTGCAGACCAACTCGACCGCCCCCGGTCCATTCCTGGATGCCACGCCCGTCATCACAATTCCCGGGACGGGTGAGTCCGTGACGAACTATGTGATCCAGAATTACCTCGCAAACAGGCCGCTTCAATTGTATCGCATCCGCCTTGCCCAATAACAGAAGCGCCCCCGCGTAGTCGCAAGAGACCGAAGCTGGTGTCCGACGCTTCACTTGTAGGCGTGCCCCCACGCGGCCTGCGGGGACAGAGACGTGGCTTGTAGGCCGCGTGTCCCCACGCGGCGCTGCGGTTCTTGAAATATTCAGATTTGGTGGGCGTGCCTCCACGGGGCTTACAGGGACGGAGACGTGGCGTTTGTACGCCGCGTGCCCCCACGCGGCGCTTGGTGTACCTCTGTCAACTGGCGTCCGCGGTGGGGACAAGGCGCCTTGACGCGGGCACGAAGGGAGCTAGGCTTCTAAAGCTCCGGGATCAGCAGCTATGATGCGCATGCCCCTAAAAGCGTCGCCAACCTGTCCCGCCAAAGACCTGGCTCAGGTGCCGTCCATAATCCGCCGCAGCCTTCCCAATGACTCAGGTTTCACTCTTATCGAACTCTTGGTCGTGATTGCCATCATCGCGATTCTCGCCGCGATGCTCCTGCCTTCGTTGAACCGGGCCAAGACTAAAGCCCAGGGCATTCAATGTATGAACAACCACCGGCAATTGGCCCTGGCCTGGCGCCAATATAGTGACGACAATCGGGACCTGCTGCTCTACGCCAGCAGCGATTTGATGATGTCCAGTGCCAGTCGGCCAGGCGTGTGGATGACGGGCGTCCTTGACTTCGACCCCAACAATCCGTCGAACTGGGATCCCGCCGTGGACATCTACAAGAGTCCGATGTGGCCTTATTGTGGCAGGAGCCCCAGCCTGTTTAAATGCCCGGCCGATACTTCCTACGTGGTCGTCAACGGTGTGCAGAAACCCAGAGTGCGGACGATGGACATGAACATGTATTTTGGCGGGTTCTCAGGCTCGAGCGGCGGCTATTTCGACGAGAAGACCTGGCGGATGTACTTGAAATATTCTCAGCTCAACACTCCGGGGCCCGACCGGATTTGGGTTTTCCTGGATACCCGGGAGGACGTGATCAATAGTGGTTGCTTTCTGGTCAGCATGAAGGGCTACCCGACCGGAACCACCCCGGGAAATCCGAGTAGCTACGAATTTTATGAACTGCCCGGAGCATATCATGGCAATGCCTGCGGCCTCTCGTTTGCCGATAACCACTCCGAACTGAAAAAATGGCGCGACCTGCGCACCACGCCCCCGCTCATGCGCCAGGGCCTGACCTTCAATGGCTACTCACCAATTCCCAGTCCGCGCAATCCCGACGTGGCCTGGTTACAGGATCACTCCACGCGTCCCCTGAGGTAAGCCGCACGAAAGATTTGCCTTGCCTTCCTCTCAAGCAGAAATCGGTGAAGCTTGTTCAATCAGTCTTTTCGTCTCCACTTTTTAATTACCTCGCTGCTTTTCCCCTCGGCTTGCACCGTGCTATTTCATGTCCTATTTCTCCCTCTCAAGAATCCTGAAAGGATTCAGTCATACCAGCCCAAGGTTGAAACGCGGGGACTCGGGGGCGCGTTTCTAGCTTGGGTAAACGTCCCAAAAAACCGTGCGCAACCCTGAAAGTGGTTGCGTCATTCGTCATCTTGCCCCAGTCACCCTTCAGGTCGTCTGCGACACCATCCTCCATCTTCCAGCTCGCGCCCTCAACCGCGCCGCGCCGCTTCGATTGCAGCGATGTCGATCTTGCCCATCTTCATCATCGCATCGAAGACGCGCTTGGCAGCAGCGCGATCGGGATCGGTTATCCCTTTGAGCAGGGCGACCGGCGTAATCTGCCAGGACACTCCCCATTTGTCCTTGCACCAACTGCACGCGCTCTCCTGGCCGCCGTTGCCCACGATCGCGTTCCAGTAACGATCTGTTTCGGCCTGGTCAGCGGTTGCGACTTGAAACGAGAACGCTTCGTTGTGCTTAAATTCAGGTCCGCCGTTGAGGCCGAGGCAGGGTATGCCCATCACGGAAAACTCAACCATCAGCACATCTCCCTGCTTCCCCGACGGAAAGTCTCCGGGTGCGCGGTGTACGGCGCCGACGGATGAATCGGGAAACGTTTTGGCGTAAAACCGGGCTGCCTCCTCGGCATCGCGATCATACCAAAGGCAAATCGTGTTCTTCGCTGGCTTCATCATCATATCACCTCCCCGCCTAAATAAACTAACGCCACGCCGAAGTCAAAGATGTCCTCGCCGTCGCTATGCGTGCGAGTGTCAGTCCTCACTTTTTCAACAGCTTCTCGTCGAGATTCGTCGGATTGGTAATCGGTATCCACTCGGGCAATGCAGAATAGCATAACGGCCCCACGGTTGAAAGAGGACGGCTGAAAGCGCCTCAAAGCCAGCGATGCGGTGCAATGCCGCTGCAACGCGGCTAAGTTGTGACACTTGCCCGCCGAAGTCAAAGATGTGCTCGCCTTGCGAGCCTTTGAAAAGCTGCTTGCAAAACTTCTAACCTGTGGTAAACATATTACCACAATGCAAAATTACGACCTATGTTTGGCGAATTCATAAAACAAATCCGAGAACGCCAGCGTCTGGGCCTGCGCGAATTCTGTCTGGAACACGAGCACGATCCCAGCAACTGGAGTAAGATCGAACGCGAAGTGCTGCCGCCACCGCGTGACGAGGAAACGCTCCGCACGTGGGCCAAACAGCTTGGCCTCAAACAAGGTTCTGACGACTGGCTCAAATTCTTCGACTACGCTGCCGTGGATTCCGGGCGCATCCCTGATTACGTCCTCAAGGACGAAAAGCTAGTTGCCAAGCTTCCCGTCTTCTTCAGGACCATTTCCGGCCAGAAACCCTCTCGCGAAGACTTGGAAAAACTGGTGGAACTAATCAGAAGCGCGAACCGACCTTGAAGGACCCGCAGAAATTCAAAGCGCCATACAATTCCAAGGAGCGCATATGGCAGGAAGCCGACCGATTACGCGCCGCGCATCCGGCAGGACGCGAACTGCCCGTCAAAGTCCTCGACCTCGCCGAATTCGATCTCCACCTGGATCTCGTTCCCGTGAACGGCTTGCGGGAGCAACTGGACATCGACGCCCTGCTCATGGGCGATCTGAAATCCATTCTCGTGGACAAAAGGGCCTTTATGAGTCCGCGACTTGAATATCGTCTGCGCTTCTCGGTCGCCCACGAAATTGGACACCTCATCTTGCACCGCGAGATTTACGCCGGCCTGCAACATGCAACGGCCACCGAGTGGTTCGATTACATCTCCGCCATCCCCGAGGTCGAGTACGGCTGGGTGGAATGGCATGCTTACGAATTTGCCGGACGCCTGCTCGTGCCGCCCGATCTGTTGCGCGAAGGCTTTCAAGCCGCCATTCAATCTGCGAAAGCCGCTGGCTATTCCGACTGGCTGGCCGCCGACGAAGCGGCGCTCGACTATATCGCCACTCGCATCGCGCCAAAGTTCGGCGTCTCGGCGGAAGTGATTGCGAAACGACTGCGGGTGGAAAGACTTTGGCCGCCAAACTAGCGAATGAACTCAAAAGTCATTGTGGAAAAGTTGAAAAGCTGGTGGCGATTTCGCCTGCTACGCTCTTACGAATGGAAGTCCTCGCCGAGGTACTGGCATCTCAAACGCGCTTGGAAGAGCGGCCGGTTTCTGATTTTGAAATCAGGCTTCAAGACAAAGGCGCAGTTCCGCGGTTCATTCGAGACGGCGACGATATTCTGGCAAGTGCTCAGAACGATCCTGTGGCGCCTCGTTGTGGCCATTCTCGTCGTTGTGGCGTTGGCTGTAATCGAACGGCACGCCCCAACCTGGCATTTGCATTGGTTAAACTTCCCACTGGAGAAAGAGGCGCAGCGTGACTTCCTTGGGACACTCGGCCAAATCTCAGCCTCTTTCCTTCCTCTGTACTTCACTGCCATCAGTGTGGTAGTAAGCACCGCGTACGCACGTGTTCCCGGGAACATTCGGTCATTAATCATGCGTGAGCAGGTCGGAAGCATGTATTTCGGGATTCTAGCTCAGTTTGTCGCCGTTGTTACGGTCATGTTAACCGCGTTGTCCTTTGGGTATCCGATTGGACCACTAAATACATGGTTGGCTTCGTTTTTGTGCTTGTTCGCAACCTTCGCTTTTGTTGTTTTGGGAGCGCGGGCGTTTGCATATTTCAGCCCCAATGCTCTCATATCCCTATTGAATCGCGACATTCTGAGATCAATCGAGTCGGTGACACCTTCTGGATACCAATGGGCTGACGAGTCATTTCAGGCGCACCATCAGCGCCATGCCCAGGAATTACTGAACAGCTATTCGGACCTGGTTACCGTCGCGTCCCAAAAAGAAAACCTCCACGGGAAAGGACTCGTTGAAATTGGGCAGGGCCTGCTGCTTGTTTTGAACATCTACGCAAAGCATAAATCCAGAATTCCGTCGTCCAGCCACTGGTTTCGGCGGACGTACAAACACAAAGACTGGCTTCTTGCTTCTCATAATGAACTGGAGATCGCATTGGTCACAGGAACTGTGATTCAGCCCGAGACTGTTTCTGATTTGATGTGGTTTGAAACTGACGCCGCTCGAATTCTGCGGGAGATTTTTTATCAACTGAGTGAGCGCCGAGATAGTGCTGGCACGGTTGCGCTGACAACCAGCCTGCAAAATCACATGGGAGGCATGGGACAGTGCCTGGCTGTGGCCGAAGCAATACACATTTTCAAAGCCGTTGCTCCCATCCTGCGCTCACAGTTCGGTGGCGAGAAGATTGCTCTCGGCCAAGACACAATGGAGGCGACAAACCGTCTCGCGGTTGCGGAATTATATTCGCTTGCGCTGATAAATGTGTTGCTAGGTTCGTCCGATCAGCTTGGAAAACTGAATGTGACACGTTTGGGAACAATCGTTGAGTCGGTCAACTGGATGAGAGTGGCGACCATTTACTCGGGAAACGTTCTCCCCCGCAGGGTGATTCAACAGATAGAGTTTCTCCAGGACCGTCTTGATTTTGAATTCCGTGTTGAGGGCAAAATTGTCAGCCCCCTATGGCTTCGCAATGAGATGGTGGCTCTTGGGTACGTTCGCTTCCTCGACGAGACGTCCGAGGCCCTCCTGGAAGAGGTCGAGCTCGCCCTTGGAAGGGAAATCGAGTCGCATTTGGCGGCAAAGAACTTTCTGGTCGTGGGGCAGTTGGTTCAGCGTGGTTTGGAAGCGTGCGAAAAGCTATCAAAACATTTCAACATGTTCAAAGGCTTACACGACCAATACTCAGCTTTGAATCGAAGCAGAGAATACGAATGGCCAAAAATTGGTTGGGATGCTCTTGAAGCAAGAATCGCCACGCTTCGAGAGCAGTTTGTCAAGGCACTGGCCGAATCATCGGATGAACTGGCGAACCTTCCCGAACTGCAGTCGTGGCCGGATTTTTTCGGCCACGCCTACACGGTATTGAGTGAGGAATGTTTTGCCGCCATGGCGGCGGGAAAAGAGGAACTATTCAGAATCGTCTTCCCGGCTTTCTTCAATTTGGCTCTGCGAGCGAATGAAAAACTGCGCCAAAAATTCCTTGGCGATAACCGAAACATTCGTCTGAGCGTTGATCCTCTTGTGGACTTAATGGCGATGTCGGGTTTCGCGGCGATCTTTGCCGAACTTGACAACAAGGATTTTTGGAAGCTGGCGGAGCGGTGTTGGAATAATTATTTCGGCCTGTTCAAGGACGAACAACGCCGACAACAGATTATTGAATTTTTGTGTGCCGTTGTCGAACCAGATTGGCGAATCACTCCCCGCAGCGTAATGAGAACGGGATGGCAGCAGATGTTTGGGCGCGTCCTCCATGCCAGAGGCATTTTTCGTGAGCGAGCATTTTGGGATGATCATCGAACTGCCGTAAATCACCCTAGCGTGTTGGTCCGTGTGTTCTGCCGCTCCGAAAAGCTTTTTACGGAGGCTCAGGACGTATTCCTAACTGTCTATGTATTCAAACGTCCGGAATCGGCTGGCGTTAAAAAGCCACACGATGTGGAATCGTTGGAGAGAGACTTGCAGTGGGAGGCGAACGACGAAAACGAGTCCATCGCACAATGAAAAAGCGGCGGTCAGTCGAACCCATTCGCAAACAGCGAACGATCTTTTACAACTCAGGAGAAACGGGGGAACGCCTGCCTGAATTCTATATGCACGTGTTCCCTGAGGATGTTTCGCTCGCAATCATGCCAATCGGCGGGCGAACGAACCGGCCGGGTTTCAAGGTTGCCGTTTCGCCAGTCGATAATCGAGCACAGGCGATCATCGCCGCAGGGCTGGACAGGCGCCAGTACGCGAATTCACTGACTGAAGCCGTGTGTGACTTTTTCCGGACGGTGTCAGCGAATTTGTGTTTTGTCGATGGTGTGATGTTTGAAGTCGTATACTTCGAAGACATCGAATCAAAAGCGCTCACAGGATTCGAATTGGTTCTCATCAACCAACGCCAGCTCATTAAGAAAGGCGGGCAAATATATCAGCGCGTGCCGCCGGACGTCGCGAAAGAGGAAAACGTTCCGGAACTGATATTCTTGCCAAAAGAGGATTTGATTGAATTCAAAGCGCCAGTCGCGTTTGAGAAGGCGCTTCGAGACACCAGAACTAATTTGTCGCGGCTAGACAAGGAACGACTTCCAGGAATTGCGCTTGTGGCGACTGAGAAGAAAATCCCTTACGACTTCAAAGCTCACGAGCGCTCCATGAAGCTTGCGCTGGTGGAGGCTGTAAAAGGTATCGGATGGAATGCACGTGGTTCGTTTAATGACTGCACCACCAGCTACTATTGGATTCGCATGATGATCACGTTCGAGAAATTCAAAATCGAACTGCGGCGTTTAATGCTGGCCGCGTTAAACGAGGGCCTTCAGCGCATTGGAAATAAGCTCGATTTTAAATCGCAAATTGAAATCAGCGGCCTTCCTCTGCGTGTTGACGTAACGGACGCCCTCAGGAAGCTGGATTTGGGTGAAGTTCCATTCACAGATGTGATGAAAGCCTTTGAGTTTCGGTGACACAGTGTCGGACTTTCAAGATCAACGTCTCTTCCCCACGTAGAGATTTACACAGACGATGGCGGCTAGAGTTGGTTGATGGCTCGGGATAGGGAGAGCATCCAAAGCTGAAACTCCCGGCCGGAGCGGTCAAACCGCCCGTTGACCGGCCGGACCAGCCTGTGGTTAGCATCGTATCTCACCTATGATGCAACCGATGCTCGCAGAAGCCACGCTCGTTACTGGGAGGTGAGTTCCGTCTAGCGCTCTGACCACAGGTCACTCTTCGAGATCGAGCACCCGCTCGTGGAGACGGCGCTTTTCTTCCTCGGTCAGGCTGGGCAGCCATTGCCAGCAGGTAAATAGTGCGTGTTCGAAGCAGCAGTATCCGCCATCAGGAATATGTTCGCTCAGCGTTTCGAATAGGGTGCGCACGTCCGATTCGATTTCAGGATTCTCCTCCGCCAGATGGGCGAGTGTAATGATCGCTGCCACGGTAATCCAATCCCGCGGCCCGAAAAGCGCTGAGAGCAGTGCATCTCTTCGCGCGGAGGACTGCCAATCAGCGCCGATATGGGCGATCACTTGCGTTGCGGCGAGTTGGATTCGTGGGAGCCATTCGAGTCCGTCCTTGTCTGCCGGAATCGGCGGAGGCTTAACCATGGCCGCGAGAATCTGTGGAATTTCATCCTCGGTGAAGCCAGGCGCGGCGAGCTTTGCATCTTTCCAATTCTCATCGCGGTCGTACGGATTGGATGCCAATTCGGATAGGACATTGAGGACACGTTGCGACGGGCGCGGCAGGGCCGGTTTGGCATCAGTGCCCGTGTAAGTCCACAACTCATGCTTGATAGGCCGGCAGGGAATGCGCGGATCGGGCTTTGGAATTTCTTTAACTGTGACCGCCAGTTTAGGTGGATAGCGGAACGTTTTGAGTTGTTCCTCAAAAGCCAGAGTCGCGCTGGGCGATTCAAGGTGGCTTAGGCTAATCGCGAGTTCGTGGCCGGGCTCATCGGGCGGATTTTCGCGCAGCGAGCGAGTGATGGTCCGGCAGCCGTTGGCAAGGGCATCCGCGGGCACTGGAAGAATGCCCACATACGGCTCGCTCACTCGCAGCAATTGCGCGGCTCGTCGATTCACAGGTGGCCGACGCGCCATTTCAACCAAGCGCTTATGTTTCAAGGCATCACCTGCCAATTTCCACCTGCAGAAAAACGCGGAGGAGAGGGCCCACTCGTGATTGGGTTGGCGCTGGAGCACCTGGGAGTACCATTCGTGCGCTTTGTCCCATATTTTGTGATGCAGGTACCCATCCGCTGCTTCGAGCCGTGCGGACAAATCGTCCGGATCAAACGTCAATGCACGCTCAAAAGCGGTTGCAGCGGCTTCGTAATCTCCGCGTTCGCGCAGAGCCAGACCCTCGGCGACATACGAGTGCCAATCCGGAGCAGTCTGTGTCGCCTTGCGCGCAATGGCAATGGCTTCATCGAAATGACCGCTTTTGCGCAACAAACCCGCATGCAACATTGGGAGAGTCGAGCTTTCATGCATGCCCAGAGAAACACGGGAAGCAATTTCGACATAACGCTCCAGCCTCCGACGGGCGGTCCGGCCAAGCCAACGATGCTCGGGAAACTGGTTCAATCCCGTGGCCAAAATGCGTTCGACCAGCTTTCCGGGGATGGCCTTCAATATAGCATCATCGCTTAACCAATTCAGTGCCCAGGCGTCGAGATAGGCTGAATCGGGTTTCGCCTCCACCACTTGAACCAAAAGCTCCAGCGCCTCCTTCACCTGGCCTTGCCGCGCCCAGGCATAGCTGCGAACAGCTTCTTCAGCAAAGTAACGTTTGTCCTTTATCGGCCAGAGCTTCGATTCATCACCGCTGACGCGGCGAAGGTATGTGTCCAGAAGCGCGAGCCATTCCTGATTTGCGGGATCGTAGCTGATCAAATGGGCAAGGTGACGGGCACCGTGCTGAAGATTGCCGGCCTTCAGTTCACCCTGTGCCAAATACAACTCGAACTCGGGGGTGCCTTGCTTATGTGGCACATGGCGGTGATCGCAACCAATCTGCTCGCTGGAATCGGCGCCTTTGACTAGTTTCAGCGCCGCGTGTGCTTTCGACCAGAGACCCACCAGCACAGCATGCGATTTGCGCACAACGAATTCCAGCAACTTTGCCGGTGCAGAATTCGGAATTCAGGGCCGCTACGTTGCTGGAACTAGCGTTTGCTCTGTAGAATGCCGGCGAATTCGGACGTCATGGTTTTCCGCGCGACCCTCACGGATCCGATCTCATCCAATTTTTGACAATTGCCAGTCTCCTTAGTCCCACCAGAAAAACCAATTCGGCGATCGCCAGATTTCCATACCTAACTTTCGAACAGTTTGTGTGCCCTGGCTGACGATATCATCGCAGAATATCCATTGCTCCGCAGCAAGCTTCATCGCCTCCGCCTCAGTCTGAGGACGCTTCACGACTGCACATTCGAGCACATCAGCGGTGATGCAGGCCGGAACCGCTTTGTATTCTTTGTGCCACTCGCGCAAGGCTGCGACTTGCAATGCCGGCGACGGGCAATCGTTCCATCCGCCAAACCCAATATGAGCGGGCACTTCGTAGGAATGCTCCACTTTGATGAGCAGCACCGCAGCAGGCCCTCCCTTTAGTTCCCTCACCGAGTAAAATCTAACGCGGTCAGGAGCCTCCGTCGGCCAGGGCTCCTCGACATATGCCCCAAACAAGTTGATTCCCGTGGCGTCTGCCAGCCTCCCTAATTCATCCATATCGGTTGCCTCGGCAAATTCAGGCCTTATCTCCACAACAGATTCCCGGCGCTCCTCCATTCTTGGGTTGAGAATCTCGCGAATGCTCCCGGTTGGCACCGCCGCGAGGATTTCGTCAGGGTTGCATTCAACAGGCTCGGGATCATCACCAGGCGCGCCGCGGATGATTGGCCAATACTTGGTTTCGGGAGCAGCCGCGGCCAACTTCATCCAGGTCTCAACGATCAGACCCGACGGCAGTTCGCCGCAGAAGATCCTCTCATCCCCCGCGGATGCGATAAACGAGTCTGGAGCCAGTCCATTTGCGACGAGAACTTTTGAAAGCGAATCGATCATATAGCGTCTTTGGGGGTCAAGCTCCTATGTTTCGCATTTGCTTTCAAAATCGGAGAGGGGCCTGCTGGGATCGATTTGGTTTATTCTCACAAATCACTCGCGCTGCTGAGTCTTGAAGGTGAACGGCAATACATCCGGGACAACGCTCACCTCGGTTGTAAACTTGAACGGATATTTCCCGCCGCTGTCGTAAACCACCTCGACGAAGAACGCCGTGAATCCTTCCGCCGGCTTGGCGACTCGGCCAACATAAACGCCCGGCTTTTCTTCCTGGAGCGATGTGCTCGTGTAAGCTTTGCCGATGGTGTCCACGCGAAAGTCGCGGCCTTTTGGATTGGTCGCCTGCCACAAGTTTACTTCCTTCGGCTTGTCTTTGGTCGTCACGACGAGCGCACCATCCTTTTCTTTCTTCCACGAAAAATGCGGTCTGGTCGTGCCTTTCAAGAAGGCTTGATAGTAAGCGAGCATGCTTTCGCGCGCGTCCGTCCCGGCCAGGTCATGCTTGGCGTTGGGAGTGTAGCGGAGGTACTTTTCGCCTTGCAGCTCGGAAAAGTAGAACTGCGAGTTGTCAGGCAGAAAGAACTGATCGCCCGAAGCGTTCACCAGATACTTGGGAATTCTAAGACGGTCACGACGGCGGTAATTGTAAGGGTCTTCAATCGCCAGGATCGCCTGATATTCCGGCGTCCCGATCTTGTCCGGGAAGATTTTGTGGTTCACATAGTCCTTGAGGGCCGGCGAAAAGAATCCGTAAGCCTGATAATGATGCCGCGTGATGGCCTCGGAGTTCAGCGCGTCGATCACCGTCGGCATAATCGCGACGACGCGCTTATCCACTGCGGCGACGAGCCACGTCGTCCAGCCGCGTTTGGATCCGCCCGAGACGACGAACTCGTCCACTTTGAGCCGGCCTCCGGCCTCGCTGGCGAGAAACGCTTGCACTGCGTCCATCGCGCGCACGCCGCTTTTGACCATGGCCAGGCGCACGAGCCATTCGTCGTCTTTGGTTGCCATCTGCTTGACGCGGCTGTAGGCGATAACGTCGTCTTCGCTGCGACCCTTGTCTTTGGAGTCGGCGAAGAACAGCGGCTGATTGGGCACCGTCCCCAACTCGGCGACGACCGAATGGCTTTCCAGCGCGAACCCGCTCAACCGCGCAGAGATCGCAGCCGGCATGGGCTCGCGGTTGTTGCCGCCTCCGATAAAGAGCAGTCCCTTGCTGGTGGATAATTTTTCGGGTTTGATGATCGTCAGCCAATGTTTCCAGACTGGGCGGTCCACCTCAGCCTCTGTGCGCCAGGTCTGCGAAGTGAGTTCGAGCACATAGCCGTTGTAGCCTTCGCCCGGGATGGTATTCACCAGCTTCCACGCATACGAAGGATCTGGTTTGGCGATGTAGCGGTCGAGAGCTGTCTCTTGCACGGAGGCCGCGCTGCCGACGGCGAGTGGAACTACGAGGCACAGCAGTAGAGCGATAACCCATCTGAATCCCGAAGTCTTATGACGGATCATAATCAACCACTTTCTTGAAAAGATCAGGTCTTGAAGTAGGTAATGATAAGAAGCGCCGCAGTCAATGCTTTCAGAGCGACGGGCGCCGCCGTGTCAGACCTTCAAAGCTCAATTTTCTGGAAACCCACGTAGTGGGTAACCTGTTTATAGAAACTACCGCCCACACAGACCCGCCTTTTGTTTTTTCCCGCCCCGCTCCAAGCGCGTTGGTTTATTCGATGACGTAAGAGCGGGGCGGGAAAAAACAAAAGGGAGATTCTTTGGGGGACTTGCTTGCTATAAACAGGTCACCCCTAACGGAAAGCTCTGCAAAAGGCACGGTTTTTGAGATGATGAGTTTCATTTTTGAAACCG
>CAYUPI010000077.1:0-24469 GCA_964446585.1 uncultured Verrucomicrobiota bacterium | reverse complement strand
CACCAAATCCTTCTCCCAGTCGTCGCCTTGAGGGAATCCGAGGATATAAAGGTCTGTGCCATATTCCTTTCGTTTGAAGTCCACAGGAATTTCGGATTTCTTCCGGATGCTTGCTCCTTTGGGACCGCCCAGAAAGCCTATGCCCTGCGCTTTGCCCGCCTTGCCCGCCAAATCGAACGAGGCACCGTCGCACACGCCGATGAACGCAGCGTCATCGTCCACGTTCCGGGTCGAGTACAAGACCGTCCGCATGTGGCTGGCGGCGAAGGGGGCCTTCTTGCCAATACCGTACGAGCCGCCCTCGCCTGACCCTTTTGACGAGGCTCCGGCACAGCGAATCAAATTGTACCAGTTTTGCGTTTTGTCATCGTCATCGCCCAGCAACCCCGTCGTGTAGTAGTCGCCAACCTTCAGGACCGTGACCGTCTTTGCTTTAGCCAATTTCTCAGCCTTGGCAAAAAATTCCTTGGCCTTCTTGTCGTGCGACCAAAACTTGCCACTCCGCACGAATACATCCTGCAACGTATCCATGCCGGGGATAATGCCACGGTCAACTTCGAGCAGTTCGAATGTCAGAAGAACCGGCTTCTTGCTGTCAATTCGGGCATCGAGGCTGTTCTGGCCCAATTCCCGGGCGAGGTACCTGTCAAAGTCACCCTTGAACGTCTCTACGCCCGGGTCGTTCAGCCCGTTATCACGTCCGCCGTCGTTCGATGGAAAGGTCCAGAGTATGCTCATGGTTTGACTTCTTAGGCATAGGCCAGCTCAGGCGTTTTCTTTCTTGCCTCCATTGCAGCGAGATGGCCGAGGATGTTTCGGGCCAGCGTTACAACCAGAGGAATCGTGACCGAGTTGCCAAGCTGTTTATACAGTTGCGTGTTTGAAACTCTTTCAATGGGGGGACGCTTAAACCAGTCATCGGTGTAACCCTGCAACCGAGCGCATTCACGAGGCGTGAGTTTTCGGATGCCCCATCGGTCCTTGACCACTGGCTGGTTGTGTCCCCCCTCTCCCATGTTCGCCATCAAGGTAAAGCATGTGTCGCTCTTATTTTCACGCACGTAAGAACGACGGAGTTGGTAAATGGAACCTTTGTCGCCGTTATCTATCGCCTCTTTGAACAGCGGATAGTATTGGGAACCCGGCTTGAAATAATACCAGTCGCTATCTGGTTTCGTATCCAAATCAAGGAAACCTCGAACGGGCTTGCAATGTCCTTCGGGGAGCGGTTGTGGGAACTGGTAGGTGTTGGAGGCAAAATGGCTGGCACTCAAAGCCACCATAAAAATGCGTTCCCGGTTTTGGGGTATTTCTGTGTAATGGGACGTATTCATAATCCGAGTGTTGGCTTCGCTGAACCAATACCCGGCTTTCTGAATCTCCGCTTGAATCCGCTTGAAAGTACGACAGTGGTCGTGCGTTTTCAGGTTTTTAACATTCTCCAGCAACAGCACCTTCGGTTTGTCCGCACCAAACTCACGGATTATCCGGATGATGTGCATGAAAAGAAGCCCACGCTCGTCCTTAAACCCCAGCTTATCCCCCGCAACGCTGAACGGCTGGCAGGGGAACCCCGCCGTTAGAATGTCAACAGGCTGAAGCCCATCATCCTCAACATGCAAATCAGCAATATCCTTATGCACATAATCTATTCCTGAGTCGGCAAAGTTGGCTTTGAACGTTTCAGCAGCGAAGTCATCCTTTTCGTTAGCCCAAACGGGTGTTGCGCCAGCCAATTGAAAGGCTTTGCAGAAACCTCCAATGGCAGCAAACAATGAGCCGACTTTGAATCGGCTGAATTCAGGACTGCTTTTTGCAGATGGTCTGGCCATGGTCAGGAACTTTCACTTGCGCTTCGCAACTCGGCGGCTCGCTTTCTTTTGCCCCAGCCGAATTCCCTGTTTCGGGGCCGACTTGAAGAGTGACGGCTGTGCCGTTTCTTCGCAATAATCCGCCGCCGCCTTAACAAACCACTTCTTCAGCGTGCTGCCGGAGAGAGCGAGGGCACTGTAGAGCCGACGCTTTACGTCCGGCTCCACTTCAATCACAATACGGCCTGATGTCCCCTGAGGCATAGAGGCGATGTAACATAGGTAACGTTACATGGGAAGACATTTTTTTTCCTAGCTGTTGGGGGTGTTCGCTGGCGATGGTGACGGGACGAACTGCCTCGCCCTGTTCACAAATCCCTTCCAGCTTCGCCAGTGGGCACAGGAGCGTGCTGATTGGAAAGGACGGGTTCAGACCTATCCTGAAGTGGCTCGCCCCTTCCTGCCGCAAGTGGCGACTCCCGGGAGCCAACGGGGCACGTGCCTCGTAGGCAGGTGCTCCATCATGCGGAGAAATGGCTTTTCGTCGAACCACCTTGAACACCGTTCCAGACACGCCAAAAGGGGTGAAAAACTCGTGTTCTAGTATTTGTTCTAGTTTAGATTTTTGTATCTAAATTCCAAAACGCCCCATTTTCGGCACTTCTCGAACATCGAAAACACCTGATTTTATAAGGATATTTATGTCTTTTTGGGGTATGTAGTGCTGAATCCCGAGCAAATCCGCCAGAACGATGAAGTGTGCGTAAATCTTTTTAGAAGGCAGATGCTCTATCCAACTGAGCTACGGGCGCACTTGAAAATCAGGCATTTACGAGGCCAGGTCGGGACCTTTCGGGAGATTGTACCCCGAATCAGTACACCTTTGCCAGCGCGCAGAATCCGAATTCCGTTCTATTCGGCATGCAGAAAATACAAAAACAGGCTCAGAAAAAAAGGCATCCCATTGGGAGCCGACGCGGTCGCCGAATTTGGTTCGTTACGTGCCATCCCGCACAATTTTCGCACGGTTCAAGATCCGAGGCAAGCAGGTAAGAAACAGTTAAAGAGTCTCTCCGAACGCCGGACGGATTCCTGACTTTCCTAAGGTCAGACTTGCGGTGAGTCGAAGACCAGCTATGGAACACTTGAAGGGCCTGACCGGCCCAAGTTCCTTTCTCTTGTGACCGACCCTCGCCACATGCCTCTAATTCGAAGGGTTGCATTCTTCGAAAGCTTCCGGGAGACAGCGCGAGCTCCCGGAACGACCGAAAGCTGTGAGAAGCTGTCGCGACCAGAAACCGAGCGAGCCTGGGTCGGAGTCCGTTACGGTTGTATCTCGACGTGCGGTCGCAAGAAAACTATCTTACCGCAGTGCTCGAGAGCGGAAATCAGCAACCCTCGTCCGATCGGAGCCCCGTCTTTCACACGACGCATTGGTCTGTCGTATTGCAGGCGGCCAGTGGCGATTCCACGGCGGCGCTGGAGCGACTTTGCCGAACTTATTGGTATCCACTTTATGCATTCGTGCGGCGAGAGGGATACAACGAACACGATGCCCAGGATCTGACCCAGGGATTTTTCGAGCTGTTCCTCGCCAAGCATTACCTCAAGGAGGTGGATCGAGACAAAGGGCGCTTTCGCAGCTTTCTGCTCGCCTCGCTGAAGCACTACCTTGCCAACGAATGGAAGAAGGCCAATCGCCAGAAGCGCGGCGGTTTGGCGGTAACCATCTCTTTCGATGCGGCGGACGCCGAGGAACGCTACCGGCTCGAACCCGCAGAGGAATCCTCCGCCGAACTCATCTACGACCGGCGTTGGGCGCGCTCGGTGTTGGATTCCGTGATGGCGAAGTTGCGCGAGGAATTCGCCCAGGCTGGCAAAGGTGATCGCTTCGAGCCATTGAGCCGTTTCATTTTCGGGGAGCCGCAACCGGGCGAGTATCCGCGGCTGGCAGCACAATGGAAGGTCACCGAAAGCGGCGTGCGCTCCAGCGTGCAGCGCATCCGGGAACGTTACGCCGCGTTGTTCCGCGCCGAGATTGCCAACACGGTGAGCGACCCGCGCGATGTGGATGGCGAGATTGCCCATCTCATCAATGCGTTGGGACGATGAGACATTTCGCGCGAAATGTTTCTGTAACCAGTGGGACACTCGAGCCATGACAGAGCACCAGCGAACTTGCACGGACTGCGGCACGCCGCTGCGGGCCGATGACAACCAGCCGGTGTGCGCCGCGTGCATCTTCCGCCGGCTGGCCAGCACCGGTTCGACGATTCACCCATTGGAAACCGGCCCCGCGTCACCCGCCACCGACGAGCACAACACTGATTTCTATTCCGAATACGAACTGCTCGGCGAGATTGGCCGGGGCGGCATGGGCGTCATCTACAAGGCGCATCACGCGCGATTGAATCGCATCGTTGCGCTGAAAGTCATCCATACAGCCAGTGTCGGCGGGGAGGCCGCGCGCCGACGGTTTCAATCGGAAGTGGAAGTCGCCGCGCGCTTGAACCATCCAAACATCGTGCCAATCTTCGACACCGGCGCGATGGATGGCAGCCCCTGCTTCAGCATGGAGTATTTTCCCGGCGGCACGCTGGCCACGCGCATGGACGAGTTTGCCGCTCATCCGGAAGCGGGCGTGCGCCTGCTCGTCAAAATCGCGCGCGCGACTTTCTTTGCGCATCAACGTGGCGTGCTCCACCGCGATCTCAAGCCGGCGAACATCCTGCTCGACGACGCCGGCGAACCGCACGTGGCCGACTTCGGCCTCGCCAAACAGCTCGATTCGGACAGTGACTTAACGCGCAGCGGCGCGGTGATCGGTTCGCCTAACTACATGTCGCCGGAGCAGGCGGCGGGCAAATCCAACTCGCTCACCGTCGCCACGGACATCTACAGCCTGGGCGCTATTCTCTACCAAATGCTCACGGGCCGCACGCCGTTCGTGGCGGACACGCCGCTGGAGACGATGCGACTCGTAGTCGAAAACGAACCGCAGCGGCCCAGCACGATAGTCGCGCGAACGGATCGCGACCTCGAAACGATCTGTCTCAAATGCCTGGAGAAGGAGCCCGGCCGGCGTTATCGCACCGCAGAAGAACTGGCGGAGGATCTCGAGCGCTGGCTGCGGGGCGAACCGATTCATGCGCGCCCTACCACTGGTTTCGAACGCCTGCAGAAATGGGCGCGGCGCCGGCCGGCTCTCGCGACGCTGAGTGCGCTCGTCGTCTGCGCGGTGGTGCTTGGCGTGGCGGGAATTTTCTGGCAATGGCGCAAGGCCGAGTTCGCGCGGCAGAATGAAACCCGGCAACTGCGCCGCGCGGAAGCGGCGCTCGCGCGTTCGGCCATTTCCCTGGCGGAGTCCGCGCTGCGCGAAGGCAACGGCCCGGCAGTCCAAGCGGCGCTCGAAACCGTGCCCGTCGGCCTGCGCGATGCGACGTGGACGTACCTGCAAGGCGAAGCGGATACTTCGCGGCCATTGCCACCCATCGGGGTGAAGCAGCTCGATGATTTGGCCGCCGACCCTTCGCGCCCCTCCATTTTCGCCGCGGCCGATCACGCTGGGAAGATTATCCTCTTCGACGTGCGGGACGGTACGCGATTGCTGGAGTTTGCGCCGGGATTTGCCACGGCCAATTCTGAGGCCGCGCTGCGCATTACGATTTCAAAGGCCGGTGACCGGATCGCCATTGGCCGGACCGGACCGGGCGGTATCGTTCTCCATAATGCGCACGACGGCCGGAAACTGTTGGAGTGGGAAGCGCCGCGGTCCGGGCAACTCGAATTCAGTCCGAACGGCACAACCCTCCTGCAAACCGCCGCCGATCGCAGCGCAACGTATTTGTGGGAGGCGGCAACCGGCGTCGCCCGCTGGAAACTCGACTCGGGCTATCACACGGCAGCCTTTGATTCTGGCGGCGACCGCGTGGTGAGTTACTCCTGGACCGAGCAGCTTTGGCTCATGAATTCCGCCAACGGTTTGCCGGTGATGAAACTGACGGAGGGGTTTTACGACCAGTTCGCCGCGCAGCCAGGCGGCGATTTGCTGGCGGCGGCGAATCCGCTCGGTTTCGTGCGCGGTTTCAGCCTGAGCGATGGCCGGCAGCGCTTCGAGTTTCAAGCCAGCGAGAGCAGCATCCGGCGGGTGCTGTTCCTGCCGGACGGCGAGCGATTCCTCACGGGGGCGGCGCTTCCGGACGGCCGGCAGTCGTTGCAAATCTGGGACGCGCACAATGGCCGGCTCTGCCAGAATTTGAACGGCGGCACGGGAAACATCCTCCAACTCGACCTGCATCCGCTCTCCGGCGAACTCGTCGTGGTCGGACGCGAGGCGCGGGTGTGGGAAGTCGCGGGATTGTCGCCGGTGAGAATTGTGCGCGGCATCAACGCCCATCCCAGCGCGGTGTTCTGGGGGATGGACGGATTGATGTTCGCTCCGGGGCAGGAGAACCGCGGGGCCGATTTGCAATCCTTCTCCGGTGGTCAACGCATCGCCGTCTGGATTCCAAAGGACGAGGATGGCGGCTACGGCCAGCCGAGTGTCAGCGCGGACGGCCGCCGGGCGGCGATGGGGCGCTACAATTCCGGCGAACCCATCCTGGTGCTGGAACGAACGGGCACGACGATCACGCAGATCGCGTCCCTAAAGCCCGAGCGAAACACGGACTATGTTCGCCTTAGCCCGACCGGAGATCGCGTGGCGGTGGTGGAGAAAAAGTTTGGGCAGATCGAACTCTTTGATGTCGCAACGGGCGGGCAACCCGTGGCGCTTGATCTGGGCGCCGTCCAGCGGATTAGTGACCTCGCTTGGCTGGACGGCGGGAATCGGCTGGTGGGGTTGGTGACCACGCACGCAATGCGAGGGTCGCCCGGCGCCGTGGAGGAGATTATTCTCTGGGCCACTGCCACCGGCCAACGGTTGCAAGCGGTGACGAACAACAGCATGAGCAGCGTTGCCTGCGCCGCGCCTGATGGCCGGCGGTTCGCGGAAGCCGGCGCGGATCGCAACGTGCGCATCCGCGACGGCGCGACGCTGGAGGTGTTGCACGAGTTTCGCGCGCACAACGCGCCCATCACCGCGCTGGCCTGGCATCCGACGCGACCCATTCTCGCCACCGCCTCGCAAGACCTCGTGATTCGCCTGTGGAATCTGGACACCGGCGCCCGCCTCGAAGAACTTCGCGGTCCGCTCTCCCCTCCCACCGTGCTCTCCTTCAGCCCCGGCGGCACCCGCCTCGCTACCGCGTCCCGCGACGGCGCGGCGCGGATCTGGGAACCGCGCTCACTGGCCACGTCTTCCGCGCAAAAGTAGCACCGCCGAGGGAAGTGAACAGGAGCAAACAGAGATAACAGAGAAAGAAGAATGTCTTTGACGAAAAACTCTGTTATCTCCGTATCCTCCTGTTAAATTCCGAGCCAATGCATCCACTTTACCAGAAGGCGGCGGGACTGACGGAGACGATCATTGCTTCGGTCATTGAGGTGCATCGGGATAAAGGCCCTGGGCTTATCGAGTCCATTTATGAATGGTGCCTGCTCAAAGAGCTTGGGCTGTGCGGGCTGGCTTGCGCCAGTCAGAAGGTGGTGGTGATTGAGTACAAAGGTTTCACCCGCGAGGAACCGCTGCGTTTCGATGTGCTCGTTGAGGGCTGTGTACTTGTAGAGGCTAAGGCTGTTGAGAAGATTCTGCCGATCCACAAGGCCCAGTTGTTGAGCTACATGAAACTGCTCGATGTTCCGATTGGGCTGCTGATAAACTTCCATGAAATGAAGGTCACCGACGGTATCAGCCGTCTGATCCTTCCAGGAGCAAACTTATGAGAGCAGCAGAGCCAAATTAACAGGAGCAAAACAAAGGTAACAAGTCGGAATGACTTTCTCTGTTCTCTCTGTTTCCTCCTGTTCAATTCGGGGTCTTTTCGGCATGGTCGGCCCCGGAGACACCACCTCGCCCACCTACGTGGACAACCGCCCGTTGCTCGCCAACAACCCGAAATCCGCGAATACCTCCCGACGCGTCGGGACGTCGGCGGCGAACCGCGCTAGAGAGGCGCTCGGACCGGGCCGCGTGGTCGGATGCACATTCTCCCGGAATTGAACAGGAGCAAACAGAGAGAACAGAGGATCCTTTTCTGTTTGCTCTGTTTGCCTGTTCAAAAGATCTCAAAAAATCTTCAAATTTCCTGAGACAGCAGGCCGGAAATGTTTCTGGAAGCCTTGGACAACCAGAAATAACACCGGACCTGAATGCTTATGAATACGCGTAGCATCGTTCCCATTGGCCTCACCGCCAGAATCCTTCTCCCCACGCTCCTGTTCGCCCTCGCGCTTGCGCCCAACGCGGGAGCTGTGGTGGTCAACACCCTGAGCGACTCCGGCGCGGGATCGTTGCGTTCGGCCATCACGAACCTGAACGCGGGCGGCGTGGCTGGTACCATCACGTTCACCGTCACCGGCACGATCACCCTTGGCTCCGATTTGCCCGCCTGCACAGTGCCCATGACCATCATCGGCCCGGGCACAAACCTGCTCACCATCAGCGGCAGCAATTCATTTCGACTGTTCCAACTGGCCGCCAACACCACCAACCGCATTGGCGGACTAACCCTGGCCAACGGCTACACGGCCAACGACAATTCGGGCGCGGCTATCTACAACCTCGGCTACACGGTTGTAACGAACTGCCTGTTCACGAGCAACACGGTGGTGGGCGGGCTTGGCGGGGCGGTGGCGAATTTCGGCACGGGTACCCTGCTGGCCACGAATTGCACCTTTGCCAATAACACCGGTCGAGGAGGTAACGGCGGACCCGGTTATGGGGGGGATGCGGTGGCGGCGGCGCGGGGATGGGCGGGGCGGTTTACACCGAAGGCGCGGCGCTGACGGTCTCGGCTTGCACTTTTCAGAGCAATGTGGCGACGGGCGGCAACGGCGGCAGCTTCGGCGGTGTCGGCGACAATGGCGCCAACGGTGGTTTTCCGAACCGTGGCCTGGGCGGTGTTCATCCTGGGACCGAGACAGGCGGGGCCGCTGGCTTCGCCGGCGGAGGTGGCGGCGGTGGCCAGTCTGGTGCGGGTGGAACGGGCGGTTTTGGTGGTGGCGGCGGTGGCGGCGGCGGCGGCGGATACGCAGGTGGCAGTGGAGGTTCTTTTGGTGGTGACGGTGGTGCGGGAAGTATATTTGCGAGTGGCGGTGGTGGCGGCGGGGGCGCTGGCTTGGGAGGGGCCATCCTCGCCCGCACCGGCGCAGTTGCCGTGGTCAACTGCACGTTCACCGGCAACCTGGCCACCAATGGTTTTGGAGGAAGCCGTCTTCTCGGCGCCGTTGCCGGAAATGGCCAAGGCGTGGGCGGCGCGATCTTCGTGCTCGATGCCTCGCTCAATCTGATCGGCAACACTTTCAGCGGAAACGCCGCCTCGACGGCAGCTCCCGACTCTTTCACGCCGGGCACCCTTATCGTCTCGAGTTTGGCCGACAGCGGCGCCGGCACACTCCGTGACTTGGTCGGCTATGCCAACACCAATGCCGACGCAAACACGATCGTTTTCCAGCAGAACCTGTCCGGCCAGACCATCACGCTCACGAGCGGGGAACTGTCGTTGAACAATACCGTGACCATTGACGCCTCCAGCTTGCCGGCGGGAATCACTCTCAACGGCAATCATTCCAGTCGTGTGTTTGAGGTGGTGGCCAGCGGCATCTCGGTGGCTCTGAATTCGCTCACAATCTCTAACGGCTATAGTGGCGGCGCGCCCGGCGGCGGGCTGGCGCTCACGGGCACCGGATCATCGGTGTTCGCAACCAACTGCATTTTCACGGCCAACAGCGCCCGCGGTGGCGATGGCCAAACCACCGGCTTGAACGGCGGCGCGGGCGGTGGCGGCGCCGGCATGGGCGGCGGCGTATTCCAAAATTCGGGAACGTTGGTCTTGAGCAACTGCCAGTTCGTCGGCAATTCGGCGATCGGCGGCAACGGCGGCAATGGCAACACCTATGTTCAGTTCTCACAGAATCCAGGCGGGGATGGCGGTCTTCCTAATCGCGGTATCGGCGGAGCCATCGGTAATCCCGGTGGCGCGGGTGGATTCGGCGGCGGCGGCGGCGGCGGTTCCGGCGGGACAGCCCATGACGGCGGGGCCGGTGGTTTTGGAGGCGGGGGCGGCGGGGGCGGGGCCGGCGGTTCGTCCAGCTCCCTGGCTGGCGCAGGCGGCACTTATGGTGGCGAAGGCACGATCGGCTTCTCGCGTTCTGGCGCCGGCGGGGGCGGCGCGGGCCTGGGTGGCGCACTGTTCGTGAACAGCGGCGCACTCACGGTGCTCAACTGCACGTTCACGGGTAATGTCGCCACCAACGGAATCGGCGGGGTGGGTCCGTACGGGGCCGTGAATGGTGCGGCGGGACAAGGGGTCGGCGGCGGAATCTTTTCGTTCGTCACGCCCACGTTGACCGCGAATAGCTTCGCCAACAATGCGGCCTCCACAGCCGCGGCGAGTTATTATATTCCGGGCACCTTCGTCGTCACGAGTGTTGCCGACAGCGGCGTCGGCACCCTGCGTGACCTGGTCGGCTACGCGAATACGAATGCCGATGCGAACACCATTGTTTTCCAGCAGAACCTGTCCGGCCAGACCATCACCCTCACGAGCGGAGAACTGTCGTTGAGCAACACCGTGACCATTGATGCCTCCAGCCTGCCGGCCGGCATCACTCTCAACGGCGGCGGCGCCAGTCGCCTCGCCTACATCAGCGCCGGGTCGAGCGTGGCGATGGCCGGGCTGACCTTCACCGGCGGCGTGATTTCTGGTCCTGGCGGCGCGGCATATAGTTTGGGCGCGCTCACGGTCAGTAATTGCACGTTCGCCGCGAACTCCGCGAACAACGGTGGGGGCATCTACGGCGGCCCTGGAAGCAGCGTGACGGCTCTGGCCTGCACATTCTCCTCCAACGCCGTGTCAGCCGCCGGAGGCGGCCTTAGCTCCGCAGCCACTGTGCTGGTGAAGGAATGTACCTTTGTGGGAAATACTGGGGCGGGCGGGAGCTCGGGCGGCGGGGCCGTGAATGCCACCTCTGCGAGCCTCAGCCTCATTTTGGATGGCTGCACCATCACGGGTAACAGCGCGGTGAATCAAGGCGGCGGTGTTCGGCAGGCGGGAGGGACCGTCACCATCACCAACTGCGTCGTCGCCGGAAATACCTCGGGCGTCGGCGGCACGGAAAACCTGGCGGGCACCATCGGCACCACCGGGCCGAATTTGACTGCTGGCAATCCGCTGCTCGCGCCGCTGGGCAATTACGGCGGCCCGACCCAGACCATGCCGCCGCTGCCCGGTTCGCCGGCCCTTGACGGCTGCACCAACGGCACCAGCTTCGCCACCGATCAACGCGGCAAGCCGCGGATCGTTGGCGCGTTCGCGGACATCGGTGCAGTGGAAGGCGTATTCAATCCGGCGTTTCCTTTGACCGGCGTCACCAAGCTGGGTAACGGCTCGTTGCAATTTGGCTTCAGCAACCTGAGCGGCCCGAGCTATCGCGTGCTGGCGAGCACCAGCGCCGCTGCGCCGTTGAACACCTGCTCAAACCTCGGCCCCGCGTTGGAATCGCCACCAGGCACGTTCCAATTCACCGACTCTCAGGCGACGAATTATCCGCAGCGCTTTTACAGTGTGCAGGGGCCGTGATCAGCGCCTATTTGTGCCATACCCTGCCGCTCACCGGGCTCACCAACGACCAGACGGCCTATTGGAGCGTGCAAGCCGTGGACACCTCCTTCGCCGGCGGCCCCTTCGCCACCGAAACCAGCGTGGTGAGCCTCCCGCAACTCAGCATCACCCCCAGCAGCGGCACGAACGCCCTCGTAAGCTGGACACCGCCGACGTGGGGCTGGCACCTGCAAGAAACGCCCAGCCTCAGCCCCGCCGCGTGGAGCAATTCCCAGAGCGGCGAGTTGAATCCGGTGAGCGTGGGCACGACGAACAACCCTAACTTCTACCGCCTATCGAATCCGTGACCGGCGCGTTGTCGTAGGGTCCCCCAAGCAACCACCAGGGGGTTGGTTGGTGATGCGCCGCAAGTGGGAGTGGGGAGGGACACGAACAACGCAGCCTTAGCCGGGATCCGCCGAAGCTCTCAGGAACTCTGTTCCTCGATGCCCCAAACGCGCGGCGAGGCAAATTCGAGACAGTTCCCGGCGGGGTCCCGGAAGTAAAGGGAACGCCCGCCCTTTGGCCATGTAACTTCCTTCTCGATGGCAATTTGCTTTTCCCGCAGACGAGCAGCCCACTGATCCAGTTCCGCCATCGGCACTGCAAAGGCGACGTGTCCGGGACCGTGAGCGCCGTGCGGAGCGACTTCGGTTTCTAGGATGGTTGCAGATGGATTGAAGATCAGAAGCATCTGGTTGCCGCATTTGAAGAATACGTGACGACCAGGTTCCTTCGCGAACAACTCCAAACCGAGAACAGTCGAGTAAAACAATTCAGCCCGCTCCAGGTCCTCGGCGTAAAGCGAAGTCTCCAAAATGCGTCCGACTTGCGTCGTCTGGCTCATGGCAAGCAGTGCCAGCGTTGCTATTTCGCCGACAATAATCGAATGCCCATCCTGAAGTTTGAGTTCGAGTTCCGGGATGCCATGGTTATTGGGTTGGCTTCACCGCACTGACGACAAAATCGTCGAACTGAATCGGTGCGCCGGAAAACGGGCTGCCGAACACGGAAGCGCGGCCTGAGGAAGGCGCTTCCTTCTCATCCGTGGCGATCATCCACTCGGTCGGTTCGGGCATGCCTTCAGTCCAGACTTTGCCTTCCACTTTCCAGCGCCCGTCTCCTGCCTTTCGCACCTGGAGTCGAAGCCTGGTCCATCGGCCCGATTTCCAGTCGTAGGGCATGGACTCCTTCACATCCTGATCTTTGAAGAGTTCCAGCATTTTCTTGGCGGGAGAAACTTGCAACTTGTATCCCGCCACGCCGTTCAGTCCGACACCGAACGTCGGATAGCGCCGTCCCCGGCCTGTGCCCCTAATGCGGGTGGAGACAACGACATTGTCAACCTCCGCCGGCCCGAACTGAGCCGCGAAACTATCCAACGGGGAGCCGGGGAGTTCAAGGAAGCGGTTGCCGTTCTCTTCCTTGACGGCAAACCGGCCGTCTAGCACCAGAAAATCCTCCGGGACGCTTCCTACTTCGGCCTTTTCAAAATTGATTTCGTAGAGCGTCTTGCTCTGCGCCAGAGCCGCCAGCCCCAAACCGCAAATTGCGAACCATTGAATAATCAGTACTTTCACAAAAACAATTCTCACTCATTCCTCAGCGCCTCGAGCAAATTGCCCCTTAGCGCATAGCGAATCGCCAGCCAGGTCCACAGCGCGCCATTGAGTAGCACCGCGCCGAGCGTCAGGGCCAACGAAACATACGGCATCTGTGCTCCTGAGGAAAGCAACGCCGGTAGAACGGCCACTGCTGCGGCTACAATCCCGATGCCCAGCCCCAGTCCGAGCAAGGCGCCGTGCTCAGCCAACACCAGACGTTGCAGCAACCACTTGCGAAAGCCCAAGGCAACCAGCAAGCCCAGTTCGCCGCGCCGCTCCAGCAGGTTGCGCAGCACCACAACGCCAAGTCCCGCGCTGCCAAGGAGCAGACCAAGCCCGCCCAATACCTGGAAGGTGCCCAGATAAGTGTTTTGCACCGCGTTGAAGGCGTTAAGCCGCTGGACCGTGGCGGTCAGTTCCAACCCCACATCCTGGAGAGCCCGCGACAGTGTGACCGAGACCTGGAAAACTCGGTTAGAGGGGACATCGATTAGAAACATACGGTAGCCACCTTCACCCGGGAAATGCCGCACAAACTCGTCCTCGTCAATCAGGAGGCTTCCTTGCAGAATCGAATTCGCTACCACGCCGACAAGCCGCACTCTAAACGCGCGCCCCTGGTCATCAGTGTAATCTATCGTCTCGCCGATTTTTTTGCCGAGCGCCCATTGGATGGAATTGGCATCCCCGACCGCTGGGACTTCATCCAAATTTGTAGCAGCCGACGCAAGGAGGCTCTGCTCGATTTTGGATTTTGGATTTTGGATTTTGGATTTTTCGGATGGAGCCTCCTGACCGATTTTGGATTTTGGATTTTGGACTTTGGATTTTTCCGACAGAGCCTCCTTACGTTGGCCCCCGCTGAGCAACTGCCACCCTTGCCGGATGTCGCAGCCTTTGGCCACTTGGGTGAATGTGAACCGGCCCTCGAGCAGTTCTGGCCGAACGCCGAGCAATCGCGGCTTCTGGGCGCGATTCAGATTGAGACAACTGGCCTCATCGCCTTCGTGGACGCGCATGGGGAGAACATTTACCCCGGCCAGCTCATCGGCGTTCAGGCCGAATGCATCTCGTCCTGATCGAGTGTTCAGGTCCTGGACGACCGGCATAGTGGACTCGCCCAGCAGGGCAAAGCCGCCGGTGCCGCTCGTGCGCTGCAGCGCGTCGCGCTTGGCGTCCTGGCGGAAAACACCAATGGCAACGATGACGAAGCAGCCGCAGGCAAGCAGAGCCATCGTGGCCAGACTGCGGTTACGACGACGCGCGCAGCCGCGCACACCCAAACTCCGAACCGAGAGATGAACGGTCGAAGTGAGGCGTGCAAGTGTGGTCATCCAGGCTGCCGACAGGGCCAGACCCGCGACTAGCAGCAGACTTCCCGCGCTAAAGAACGCTTCGGCGTTGGCGGTTTCACCGCTCAGGAACGCCCATGCGATTGCCCCGACAGCCGCTAAACCCGCCGCCGAAGCAATCCTTGCGCCGTGGCTCCGGGCTTTGAGCCTGAGGACTTGGACCTGGCCCGCCAGCAACTCCGTCGCAGGCTGCCGGGCCTGTTTGCGCAAGGTCAGCCAGATGACGACGGAGGCCACCAGCGTGCTGGCCGAAGCGCCCAGCACCAGGCTGGTGGCCGTGGCATGAAATTGAAGCGCCGAACTTCCGACCGCGCTGCGCCAGACGGTGGTTAATCCCCACAACATCGCTTTGGCGTACACGAGACCGCATAGCGCCCCGAGCACACCTCCCACCAGCGCCAGGGCCGCTCCTTCGTACAGTAACAGTCGCCTCACTCGCCGGGCCGTAAATCCCAGAGCGAGCAAGGTCCCGACTTCCGCCGAACGCTGCTCCAGCGCGAATTGAAAGAGCAAGGCCATCAAGAGCAAGGCCGCGACCACCAGAAAAATGCTAAAACCCAGGAATAATTGTCCGAACTCTTGCGATTGCTCAGCGGCTTTGAGCGCCTGCTCGCGCACCGGTTCGAAGCGCAAACCGAGTTGATCAGGTTTGAGCGTCGCCAACAGCTTGTCTTTGAGTTCACTCCAGTGTTGGGCGGTCGGCAATTCTGGTTGATTTGGAAAACGGATGGCGGTGACCTGGCCGAACCGATTCGCCCACATCTTTTGACCGGCCGCGAGCGTGATAAATGCCTTAGGCGTGCCGCGATATTTCTTCCAGTAATCTTCGTCCTTTGACCGAATGGTGTACGTCAGACGAAAGCCCGCATCCCAGTCACGCGCGTTCTCGGCGTTTTCGATTCCCGGGAAATCCGGCATGAGCGTCCGGTCCGACCACGGCGAGTTCACCGGGACGATCGAGCGGAGGCGAAATGTGTTGGTGTGCTCGATGAGCTTCGCCCCCGATTCGGGATCGAAATAAGAAAGTGAAATGCGGTCACCGGGGGCCGCCTGCAGATCATCCGCCAGCCACTGGTTGATAATAATTTCATCATCTGGCATCGCCGGCGGCGTATAAGGAGGGCCAGCGGCGGCAGCCATTGAATACGGAGTCGAATTCGTACCTGCCGAAATTAGGTTCGCCAGGTAGGTCAGGATGAGATGGCAGTTTGTGCCCTCGATCTGCTGCGCGGCGGCCACAACTGACGGCTCCAGAAAGACGCGTTGGGAACGCAGTTCCAAGCCGAAAGGTTCGGGCGCAGAGTTCAGGGCCAGGTTCGCGTCCTTCAAGGTCCAATGCTCTTGGAACCGCTCTGTAAGAAACCTGAGAGACTCCTGCGTAGAAGCGATCGGCTGATATGGCTGGCGCGGGACCAACCGATACCAGCGGCGCTGAATTTCCAAAATGAGTCGGCGTAAGGCGCTCGGTTCACTCGAAACGTGGCGACTAGCTAGTCCGACCGGTCCCGTTAGGCACAGGTTCGCCTCATTTGTCAGGCGGGTGACGATTGACAAGACATCAATTGGCGCGAAAGCATTCAGCGGCGGCGCACCGCTGACTTGGAATTCCAGATCACCACCTGACTCTGCGGGCAGGACGCCTGCCATTTCGAGACGGAGGGCTACTGTCTGGTCCCCTCGTGGCGCGACAGCCGCTTCCCGGGAGAAGGCGCTGGGCCGATGCACCCGGAGAATGACCTCATCGCCTTTTCGCGCGCCAAGTTGCGACGCTAAGGTTTCATTGAGCATCAGCGCGTTCGTCGGCAAAGGCGCGACACCAGACGCACCGATGAACCGCCAGAAATCATTATCAACGCCGTACACATGGACGTGATTCCCGCGGGCAGCGCCAGAGGGGAGTGAAGCGGTGCCGAGCAGGACCAAGGCCTTCGCGCTCCATGGGGGAGCGCCGGGGTAGAGCAGGCGCAAGGGATTCGCGGAGATTGGGTCGCGACTGAACGTGCGATCCGCGGGCTCCATGGCAAAGTAGGCGTTGGCCAGCCGCTGCAGGGCTCGCTCGCGCAGGCTTTCCTTTACTGAGTCCCCGACCAAGAGCGCTCCGGTCAGCGCGGCGCTGCCAATCACCGCGCCGAGCACGACTCCCGCGTGGGCGCGAGCATGGAAATGCAGGCTCCGGCGAATGAGCGTTCCCCAGGTCATGCTTTCTCCTTCAATTAAGCCCCGTCGCTGGCTGGCACGAGACGCCCGTCAGTAAGTCGCCAGACCTTTTTCATCCGCCGGGCAAGTTCCAGCGCGTGGGTGACCACGATCAGCGTTACCGCTTCCTCCTGATTAAGCTCGATTAGCAACTGGCCCAGGTGTTGAGCGGAGGAATGATCCAGCGCACCTGTCGGCTCGTCCGCCAGCAGAAGCCTCGGCCGATTGATCAATGCTCGAACCACCGCAACGCGCTGGCGTTCTCCGCCGGAGAGTTCGCCAGGTCGATGGGCGGCGCGCGCGGCCAGGCCGACTCGGGCGAGCAGGCGCGTGGCGCGGCTTTCAGGAGATTCAGCCGGCTGGCCCGGGTTGCTCTCGGAGGCAGCCGTGGTGGCTGGCTTGGCCAGAGTTGGCACGAGCACGTTTTCCAGAACGGTGCATTGGGGCAACAGATAGTGGGCCTGAAATATGAAGCCGATCTGCTGATTGCGCACGGCCGCCAGTTCCAACTCTTTGAGGAGGCTAATGTCTCTGCCGTCGAGCCACATCTGGCCGGTGGTCGGGCGGTCCAGCGTCCCCATGATATGGAGCAGGGTGCTCTTGCCTGAGCCGGATGGCCCCACTATGGCGAGCGACTCGCCTGCGGCCACTTCGAGTGAAACATCGCGCAGGACGGCCAGAGAGCCGGCGTTGTCCGGCGACCCGTACTGCTTTGTCACGTTTCGCAAGGTTAACAGGGGCGCGAGTGCCATAAGGTAATTTGGGATCAAGGCAGCCAGAGCGCAATAAATGACGAATAACGAATGACGAACGAATGTCGAAATCCGAATTACGAAACTGAACCCTCAGCCCGGCACAGCTTGGCACGCGAGATGTCGAAGTTCGGATTTCGTCATTGGGGTTTCTTTCGTCATTCGTCATTTGCCCTCGATTACTCGCGCTAAAGCTTCCACACGCGTCGAGTCCACTCGATTCGACAATTTGCCACCGACCTTCATGGACGTGCCCACGATAAAACTATCAGCCAGGGGCAAGTAATCGCGGACATTCGCCAGCGTCACTCCGCTGCCCAGTAGGATCCTGGCCGTTGGACGAGTAGCCCGCACGCGCTCGACGTCTTCGAGGTCTGTTGCTTGGCCCGTGCCAGTTCCGGAAATGATCAATCCGTCCGCCAAACCACGTTCGAGCGTATCGCGTGCCGCATCTTCCAGGGTCCAGTTGCCCAACGGGACCGCGTGCTTGACGTGAACATCGGCAAAAATCAGCGCGCCCGGAGAGATTTGTTGGCGGTACCGCAGCGTCTCGAACGCATTGCCTTCAATCAGGCCCTGGTCGGTGAGCATCGCGCCGGTGTGCACGTTCACCCGGATAAAGCTGCCCTGGCAGGCCGCGCACAGGGCCAGCGCGGCGCAGGGGTCGTTGCGCAGCACGTTGAAACCAATCGGCAATTTGACGCTCTTCCGAACAGCGCGCCCGGCGGCCGCCATGGCGGCAATCGTTTCCGGACCGACGCAGCCCTTCGTAAATGGGACGTCACCAAAGTTTTCCAGGATAAGCGCGGCAGCACCGCCGCGTTCATAAGCCCGGGCGTCGGCCACGGCCGATTTTATCACCGATTCCAAGTCGCCTCGCCACCCAGGCGAACCCAGAAGCGGTTGAAGATGGATGACGCCAATCAGCGATTTTCGATGCTGTTCAAACAATTTTTTCATCTTCTTGGTTTGCCTCAACGCTTTATCCACCTTCTGCCTTTCATCTCAAACCTGGGCAACGTGCCCACAGGGACGAGATGTATCGGCACGCGCAACGCCAGCGCCGTTTCAAAGCTCCGTTCCAGGTGTCGGACTAGACGGGAAGCGTCTGTGCAATCCCTCGTCGGTTCGACTTGCAGGCTCATCTCGGGCAAAGTTTGGCGGGTGCTGATCTCCACCTGATACTCAGCCACGCCCGAGCAAGCGCGAACGATGTCTTCGACCGCGCTGGGAAAGACGTTGACACCGCGCACGACGACCATGTCATCGACGCGACCGAGGATGCCTCCTTCGAAAGCCAACGAAGATCGCCCGCAAGCGCAGGGTTGAATGCTCGGCCTGACCAAATCTCCAGTACGGTAACGCAGCAGCGGCGAGCCGGCGCGGCCCAGGGCAGTCAGGACCAGCTCTCCGGTGGGCGAGGGGACGCTGCCGCTGCCTCTGCACTTTTCGGGCGCAATCCGCTTTTCGCTCACGGGCTCGACGATTTCCGCAAAGTACGCCGTTTCAATCACGTGCAGTACCGCGGGCCGTGCCGGACATTCGTAACTCACCGGACCGACCTCGGTCATCCCGTGATGATCAAAAATACGTGCGCCGGGCCAGAGCTGAGCCAGCTTGGCACGGACGGCCGAAATGCTGCCACCGGGTTCGCCGGCGACGATGAGCGTTTTGACTCGCGCGGTCGTAAGATCGATTCCCTCTTCCGCCGCGACTTCCGCCAGTCGAATCGCGTAGGTCGGCGTGCAGCACAGGACAGTAATTCCATTGTCCAGAATTGCCCGGACGCGGGCCGCGCTGCTCAGGCCGCCGCCGGGCACGCACAAGCAGCCCAGCCGCGCCGCGGCCTCGAACGCCATCCAAAATCCAATAAACGGCCCGAAGGAAAATGCGAAATAGAGGCGGTCGGCTGAGTGGACGCCGGCGACGCGCAGGATTTCCGTCCAGCTCTCCAGCATCCATTCCCAGCTCTCCGGTGTATCCAGCCAGCGCAGCGGCGCGCTGCTCGTGCCGCTGGTCTGATGACAACGGGTGTATCGCGCAAGCGGGTAGGTCAGGTTCGTGCCGAAGGGCGGTTCCGCCCGCTGATCCTCGGCCAACTCCGTTTTTGTCGTGAAGGGAAAGCGGGCCGAAAAATCGTCCAGGCTGGCGACATCGAAAGTAATGCCGGCGGCACCGAGCTTCCGGGAATAAAACCGGTTGCCGGGAAACAACTCCGCCAGCAGCGAGCGAAGTTGCTCCAGTTGAATGGCTTCGATCACCTCTCGGGTTGGGTAGGCTTCAACCGGCATCGTTTGTCACGTAAGAAGTCGAACCGGCGCGCCCTTCCGTTGCTTGCAAAACGGCCCTTGCTTCGACTCCCGGTTTTGCTATATTTTTCGGCTCGCGTCGCGGAAGCAGGCGGCGGTGACACCTTGAGTTAGAGACTAGGATAGAATATGGCAACAGCAAACGATCTTCGCCGCGGCATGGCCATCAGTTACAATGGCGACATCGCCGTGGTTTTGGACAGTCAACACCGCACGCCGGGCAACTTACGCGCTTTCGTGCAGGCGACTCTGCGCAGCATTCGCACCGGCAAATCTTCCGACGTGCGCTTCAGCTCCACCGAAAAGATTGAGGTGGTGCCGATGGTGACTCGCCGGATGGATTTCAGTTACAAAGACGGCGAGGACTTCGTGTTTTCCGACCCTGAAAACTACGAAACAGTCACACTCAGCCCCGAAGTAGTTGGCGATGCGAGGAATTACCTCGTCGAAAACGGCCCGGTGACTATCACGTTCGTGGAAGAAAAGGCGGTTTCGGTCGAACTGCCATCGAGTGTCATTTTGAAAGTTGCTGATGCCCCGGAGGGGGTCCGGGGAGACTCGGCCAACAATGTTCAGAAGCAGATAACCATGGAGACCGGCATCACCCTTCAGGCGCCCCTGTTTATCAAGACAGGCGAAAAAATCAAAGTGGACACCCGCACGGGCAAGTACATCGAGCGGGCGTAAGCAAAAGCAGGAGCGAGGAGGCACAATTCCGCGCGACGGGTCACCGCGCGCGCAGCTTCATTACGCGAGGGCCGGAACTAATCCGCGTGATTGAGTGATCGGTTGAAACCAAACTTCCTCGCCAGAGCGACTGACTGGTTGAGAGATTTGACCCCCGCCGTGCAGGTGGCGTCGGACAGCGAACTCGCCGCCAGGCACACCCCCGTCAGCAAGCAGCGCTGCAATTGCCACCCTTCGTGCAGTCCGAGTAAAACGCCGCCACAGAAAGCGTCCCCTGCGCCCGCCGTCCCGGCAATGTACTTCGGCGGCAGCTTCAAAGACGATTGCCAGAAGTCATCACCTTTCCGAGTGCGGGCAAAAGCGCCTTCTGGAAAGTGAACGATCACCAGTTCACGCACGCCTTGTTGAAGCAGGGCTCCGGCGGCGTGGCGCAGGGCCACCGTGTCCAGTTGCCCGTCGGCTTGCCGAATTTTGAAACCGGTGGTTTTGCCCGCCTCAATCTCGTTGAGGATACAATAATCCACCTGCTTGAGGGCCGGGCAAACGATCCTGGCAAATCGATCGCTATCCTCGCTGACCACATCGACACTGGTCTTGATACCCGCCGCTTGCGCTTCGGCCAGCAAACGCGCTGCTTTGGTCCCGTAACGGCCATCGGGCTCGTCCAGCGCATCGAGCAGCAGCAAATATCCGAGGTGAAATATTCGCGAGCCAATTTTCGCAAAGTCCAGATCCTCCCCGCGCCAAAGCGCGTTGGCGCCGCGCGCGTGGAAAAAGGTGCGGCGGCCATGGCCCTGTTCGGTCATGACGTCCGTGTAGGAGGTTGGGGCCTTGGGCGTCATGGCCAAATGGCGGACATCAATTTCGTGCCGGCGGCAGTCTTCCAGAATTTGTTGGCCGAGCGCGTCCCGACCAACCAGGCCAGCACCGGCAAGAGGGAATGGTGCGCCCGCCCTGGCCAGACCAATTAGAACATTGTACGGCGCGCCGCCGGTACCCTGCGATTGGCCGCGAATATTGCCCAGTTGCTCGGGCTGCGGGTACACGTCGATCATTTTGACTTGATCAACGATCCAGTTCCCCCCGGCAAGCAGTCCGCGTCGGGCGCTCGTATTTTGATTCTTGGTGGCCGTCATGCCCGCATTCTAGGCAGACAGTGAATGAAAAGAAGCGGCTCTTTGGCAAGCGCTATTTTGCCGGCAAGGTGACCGAACTTCCTTGCCAGTGCGCTGCCTTTGACCAAGACTGCTTCATGCCAGAGGCGCTGCGGAAGGGCGAGGCGATTATCCGGGGCATTCCGGTTTCCGCCGGAGTGTGCCGGGGCAAACTTCTTGTGCTGCGCCGGGCACGGCCCGTTATCGACAAGCGGCCGGTGTCGGATGCGGCAATTGCCGAAGAGATCAATCGCTTCGAAAAGGCCCTCGCGCAAACCCGGCAGCAGCTCCTGGGAATCCAACGCAAAGTTAGCGAGGCAATGGGTGCCCAGGAGAGCAGCATCTTCGACTCGCATTTGCTGGTGCTGGAGGATCCGGTGCTATTGGACAAAGTCATTCGAGTCATCCAGGAGGAAAAGGTCAATGCCGAATACGCCTTCCACTCCATGGCCGAACATTACGCCGCAGTATTGGCAGCCAGCCAGGACGATTATCTGCGCGAGCGCGCCACCGACATACGCGATGTGACCGCGCGCGTCTTAAACAATTTGCTCGGGTTGGAAGATGAGATGGATTTGCGCCACCTCAAGGAACCCTGCCTTGTGATTGGCCACGACCTCACCCCTTCAAACACAGCCCAACTGGACAAACGAAACGTCTTAGGGTTCGGCACCGACGTGGGCAGCAAGACTTCGCATACGGCGATCATGGCGCGCTCATTGCGCATCCCGGCGGTCGTGGGGTTGAAAAACGCCAGCGACCAATTGGAGAGCGGCCAATACGCGCTGCTCGACGGCTACAATGGATTGATTGTCGTCAATCCGACGGACCAAACGCTCTACGAATACGGCCAGCTCGAAAAGAAGCAACTGACGCTTCAGGAAAAGCTGCGCGATATCCTGGCCCGGCCAGCGATCACCTTGGATGGCCACCGCATCTTCCTCTCCGCGAACATCGAGCACGTCAGCGACGTGGATGCCGTCAAGAGCCAGGGCGCTGAGGGCGTGGGCCTGTTCCGCACTGAATACTTGTTTCTCGAGCGGGAACATCCGCCGAGCGAGGAACAGCAATATGAGGCTTACCGCGCGGTCGCCTCGGCGCTCAAGCCGATGCCGGTCGTTATCCGCACACTCGACCTGGGCGGCGACAAATTCCTTTCCCATATGCACCTGCCGGTCGAGATGAACCCGTTTTTGGGATGGCGCGCGATTCGCTTTTGCCTGCAGGAACGCGACGTTTTCCGCGAGCAGCTCCGCGCCATTCTGCGCGCCAGCGCCGAAGGCAACGTCAGAATGATGTATCCCATGATCTCCGGCCTGGACGAATTGAACCAGGCCAACGCGCTGGTCGAGGAATACAAGGCCGAGTTGCGCCAGGAAGCGGTCCCGTTCGATGAAGGGATCGAGATCGGAGCGATGATTGAAACACCTTCGGCGGTCATCGTCGCCGACTCGTTGGCCAAGCGCCTGAAGTTCTTCAGCATCGGCACCAACGACCTCATCCAATACGCCCTGGCCGTCGATCGCCTGAATGAAAAGATCGCCCACCTCTACGAACCGACACACCCGGCCATTGTGCGATTGATCAAAGCGACCGTGGACGCGGCGCAACACGAAAAGATCCGGGTGAGCGTTTGTGGTGAGATGGCCGGCGATCCGGTGCTCGCGCCTTTGCTCGTCGGCCTGGGAGTGGGCGAGCTAAGCGCTGCGCCGCCGCTGCTTGGGCCGGTCAAGTTCATCCTCCGCCGCCTGAAGCTGGCGGAAGCCCAGGAGCTGGCACAATTTGCGCTCGCCTGCGAATCGGCGGCGGACATCCTGGCCCGTTGCCAGGAATTGGCTCACCAGGTCGCGCCCGGATTGTTTGAAGCGTCGTCCGAAACCGCTAAATCGACCGCATGAAGGTGATCATCCTGGCGGCGGGTTACGCCACTCGCCTTTATCCCCTCACGCTGACGCGGCCCAAGCCGCTGTTGCCGGTTGCCGGCAGGCCGATGGTGGAGTACGTGCTAGATAACCTGGCGCCGATTGGCGGACTGGACCGCATCTACGTCGTCACCAATACCAAATTCGCCGGCCAGTTCCAGCAATGGGCAGAGCACTATCGGGCCACGAAGGCCAAACTCGAGTTCACAATTGTGAACGATGGTTCCACCGATGACACCAACAAGCTCGGCGCCATTGGCGATTTGCACTTGGTCCTGACTCACGAATCCGTCGATGATGACATCATCGTGGTCGCGGGTGACAATCTGTTCAGCGAACCGTTGGCTGACTTCGGCCGTTGTTGCCGGGAAAAGAAGGCCCCGGTGCTGGCCGTGTACGACGTCAAAGATGTCGAGCAGATCAAGAAATATAACGCCATCACGCTCGCGCCAGATGGCCGCATCACTTTCTTCGAAGAAAAACCTAAAAACCCGACCAGCACCGTTACCGGCATCGCCCTTTATTTCTATCCGAGAGCGACTTTGGCTTTGATCAAGCAATACATGGCCGAGGGCAATAATCCGGACCAGCCTGGCCGTTTAGTCCAGTGGCTCTACCCGCGGATTCCCGTCTATACCTGGACTGTGCCGGGACTCTGGTTCGACATTGGATCGAAAGAGACGCTCGAGGACGCCAACCGCATTTTCGCTCGAATAGGAGCGCACGCCTCCCCTGCGTCCCACTGACGCGCTCTTGCTCGTGCCACACCGGCACCCGCAAGGCCGTTGCTATTGCTGAGCAGGCGTCTTGGCCGCCGCCGCCGGCAGGCTGCGATTCGGCGAAAGCGGAATGATCGGCGTCGGCTGCGAGGCCACTGGTGTCGCCACCGGCTTGGCCATCTGCGTCACCGGCACTTTGATCACCGAAAACTTCGGATTGTCCGATTTGACACTAAACTCCGCCTTGGTCCCCTGCGCCAGC
>CAYUPI010000076.1:0-24516 GCA_964446585.1 uncultured Verrucomicrobiota bacterium | reverse complement strand
CGGATGAGGAACCGTTCTCACGCCTCCATTATGGTGGTAGTGTCAAGATGCGCTCATTTCGCCTGGTGGAAGACAACGGTCTTGTAATCGGTCGCCTCATCGTGAACCTCTTCTGGTTTGTAGGGAGGCATTCCACCGCGTCCCCAAGTTCTCTGGGATACAGGGACGCGGTGGTAAGCATCCCTACCGAGCATCGGCCGCGTCGTTCCCTCTCCTTGACGGAACTCGCTTCGGATTTAAGAGTATGGGCAGGATGCAATTCGACAAATTCACTCTCAAGTCGCAGGAGGCGTTGCAGGAAGCACAGCGCGCTGCTCACGGTTTTTCGCACCAGGAAGTGGACGGCGAGCACTTGATGCTGGCGTTGGTGAGCCAGAGCGAAAGCCTGATCCCCGAGCTGTTACAAAAAGTGGGCGCGTCGCCGTCCAAGCTCAGGACCGACCTCGAAAAAGAGCTGGTGCGCAGGCACAAAGTGCAGGGAACCAGTACCGCCGACGTCTTTTTGAGCAACGATCTTAAGAAGGCGCTGGATGCCGCCGAGGCCGAAGCCGGCCAGCTCAAGGACGATTACGTCAGCACCGAACATCTTCTGCTCGGATTGCTGGACCACGGCGGACGTTCGCTCAAAGCAATCTTTCAGGCTAATGGCCTGAAGCGCGAGGCGGTGCTGCGGGCTCTGGCTGATTTGCGCGGCAATCAGCGCGTGACCGATCCGAATCCGGAGGGGAAATTTCAGGCGCTGGAAAAATACGGCCGCGATCTGACGGCGCTTGCACGCCAGGACAAAATCGATCCGGTGATCGGTCGCGACGAGGAAATCCGCCGGGTGATGCAAGTGCTGACCCGCCGCACGAAGAATAATCCGGTCTTGATTGGCGAGCCTGGCGTGGGCAAGACGGCGATCGCCGAGGGCCTGGCCCGCCGCATCGTCAGCGGCGACGTGCCGGAGACGCTGAAGAACGAGCGGCTGGTGGCGATGGACCTCAGCGCCATGATCGCCGGCGCGAAGTATCGCGGCGAATTCGAGGATCGGCTGAAAGCATTCCTCAAGGAGATCGTGGCCAGCGAGGGACGGATCATCCTGTTTATTGACGAGTTGCACACTCTGGTGGGCGCGGGCGCGGCCGAGGGCGCAACGGACGCGGCGAATATCATGAAGCCGCAACTCGCGCGCGGCGAGTTGCGCGCTATCGGCGCGACCACGCTCGACGAATATCGCAAGCATATCGAGAAGGACCCGGCGCTCGAACGCCGTTTTCAGCCGGTCCTTGTCTCCGAGCCAACGGTCGAAGCAACAATCGCCATCCTGCGCGGCTTGAAAGAGCGCTACGAAACCCACCACTCCGTCACGATCCAGGACTCGGCCCTGGTGGCGGCCGCGACGCTCTCGCATCGGTATATCGCCGATCGTTTCCTGCCCGATAAAGCCATCGATCTCGTCGATGAAGCGGCTTCGCGCTTGCGAATGGAGCTCGATTCAAAGCCGACGGAGATCGACCAGTTGGAACGCCAAATCCAGCAACTCGAGATCGAGGAGAAAGCGTTGGAGAAGGAAAAGGACGACCGTTCGCGCGAGCGGCTCAAGAAGCTGCGCAAGGATTTGGCTGAGCTCAAGGACCAGTGGAAAAAGCTGACCGCGCAATGGCAAAACGAAAAGGCCGCCACCGATGCCATTGGTGTTATCAAGAGCCAGATCGAGCAAACCAAAAGCGAATTGGAGCAGGCCCAGCGCAAAGGCGACTTGAATGAAGCGGCCCAAATTCAATACGGCCGGCTGCCGGAACTGCAGAAGAAACTGGCTGCCGCCGAGAAAACGCTGCATCAGCAATCCGGGAACCGGCGCCTGCTGAACCTGGAAGTGACGGATGAAGACATCGCGCGCGTGGTGTCCTCCTGGACGGGCATTCCAGTTTCGCGCATGCTCGAGGGCGAACGCGAAAAGCTCATCAAGATGGAGGAACGGCTCGAGAAGCGTGTCATTGGCCAGAAAGAAGCCATCGAGGCGGTCGCCAATTCCGTCCGCCGCTCCCGCAGCGGGCTGCAAGATCCGAACCGGCCCATCGGCTCCTTCATTTTTCTCGGCCCAACCGGCGTCGGCAAGACCGAGACCGCGCGCGCCCTGGCCGAATTTTTGTTCGACGATGAGAATGCCATGATCCGGATCGACATGAGCGAGTACATGGAGAAGCACACGGTGGCGCGGCTCATCGGCGCGCCGCCCGGTTACGTCGGCTACGAGGAAGGCGGCCAGCTCAGCGAAGCGGTCCGGCGCCGTCCGTACAGCGTGGTGCTCTTCGATGAAATCGAGAAAGCGCACCACGACATCTTCAATGTGCTGCTGCAGGTCCTGGATGACGGCCGGCTTACGGATGGCCAGGGCCGGAGGGTCGATTTCCGAAACACGATCGTGATCATGACCAGCAACATCGGTTCCCCCATCATCCAGGAGTATTACAACGCCGGCAAGTTGGGCACCAAAGAGTATGCTGAAATGGAGCGGCTCGTCCGCGGCGAACTGCGCGCCCACTTCCGTCCGGAATTCCTCAATCGCGTGGATGATATCATCATTTTCCACAGCCTGGACGAGAAGCAGCTTGCGCAGATTGTGGATGTTCAGGTGCAGCGGCTGGAGAAGCGCCTGGCGCAGCAGCAGCTCAGCATCGAGGTGGACCGCTCCGCCCGCCAAATGCTGGCCAAAGAGGGTTACGATCCGCAGTTCGGCGCTCGTCCGCTCAAACGGGCGATCCAGGATCTGCTGCTCGATCCGCTGGCGACCAGGCTGCTGCTCGGCGAATTCAAAGCCGGTGACGGCATCAGAGTCCTCGGCCACGACGGCGAGTTGGAATTTGCGAAGAAGTAGTACGGCGCGTCTCGCCTGTTCGTTGGCGATCCTTCTCAGGCGATCCCCGTTGGGAAGCCCCAGTTCCGCTAGGCGCGCGGGGCATGTCGCGTACTTAGGTGACATGCGCATCGCGGGAGATGTGCGAGCTTCAGCCCGAAACCTAGAGCCGCATTCAGATGAGCAACCTTAGGACCAACTAACAAATGCCTGACCACTACGCGCACGCGGGCGAGCGCCAGCAGGCCCGGACAGCTTACGGCACGGTCGCGCAGTCCGACCGCATTCATAAGTCGCTGATCGCAGTTGCTATCAGACTCAGACCCAGACTCGCTATCGCGGCTGCATTGCTCCCACTCGCCCTTGAAGCTCAGCCCGTTCTGCCCGGCACCAACACTGTTCCGCCCTGTGCTTGTTGCCAGGCAAGCTTCGCCGGGGCGTGCGTCAATATCGCCTCTATCAGCATCGCACCAGCGAACGTAAACCTCTGCTCGACAAACCCAGTCACTTTTACCGCGACCACAACTCCTGCCGGTGGTGCTGTGAACTGGACGGTCGTGCCTGCCAGCGCGGATCCCAATTTTGGCGGTTGCGCCAACTCACGCACACTGAACGTCGCGGCCAACTTTACTGGCACCGCGACTATCCACGCTGCCTGCGGGGCTCTGTCGGCTTCGGCGGTCGTGACCGTGGACTGTTGCCACGCGAGCGCTAACGGCATATGCACCGCCGTCACCGCCTTGTGCATCAGCTCCACGAATACAACGACTTGCGCCGGGAGTCCTGTGGCATTCACCGCCACCACCTCTCCGGCAGGCGCCCGTGTGAACTGGTCGGTCACACCCGCGATGGCGGACACAAATTTCATCGGTTGCGCTACCGCCAAAACATTCGTGCCCGCCGCTGGATTCCTCGGTCCTGCACTCATCAGCGCGGCTTGCGGGAATGTCACGACTTCGGCGGTCGTGGTAGTGACTCAACCGCCTGACTGTGTTGCCCCTGTTTCGGGGCTGATCAGTTGGTGGCAGGCCGAAGGGAATGGCGACGACGCAATGGACGCCAATGCTGCCCAGCTTCTGAACGGCGTGAATTTCGCCAGCGGCAAGGTTGGACAGGCATTCGACCTGGACGGTACGGACGACCGTATCGTGGTTTCCAATTCTCCTTCGGTCAATTTCGCGGCCGGCCAGAGCTTCTCCATCGAGGGTTGGATTCGTCCCCTGCCCAACACGACCGCCTATAACCTCATGACCATCGTGGACAAGCGCTATGCGCCCGACACCAGCGTTTGCCAGGGGTATGAGTTTGTCCTGCAGGGGGGGCGCATTCTGTTCCATCTTTCGGACTCGATCTCCAACAATGGCACGACGTTCGGGCCGGCAGGACCAGACTTGCGAGACAGCGCTTTTCATCATGTGGCGGTGACAGTCGAGCGGAGCTCGCACAGTGGCGGACTTATGTACGTGGATGGACAGGTCGTCATGCAGTTCGATCCGACCAGTGAGCCTGGAGATCTGAGCACCAGCGAGCCGTTGCGGATTGGTAATCACGCCACGGCTTCGCTTAACATTTTCTTTAAGGGCCAGATTGACGAGCTGGCCTTGTATAACCGCGCTCTGTCCACCAACGAGATAGTGGCGATCTACAGCGCGTGTTCGAGCGGCAAATGTCATGCATGTGGTTGTTGCCAGGCGATCGTGAACTGGACATGCACGAATGTCACCGCTATCAGCATCACACCCACGAACACAACCAAATGTCCCGGGAGTCCCGTCGCCTTCACAGCGACCACGACTCCGGCTGGCGGCAGTGTGAACTGGTCGGTGGTCCCAGCCGGCGCGGATCCAGATTTTACGGGGTGCGCCACGGCGAAAACATTCACGCCTGCTCCTGGCTTCCTCGGCCCTGCGACCATCATAGCTCAGTGCGGAGCTGCGATCGCTTCGGCAGTTCTGGTGGTGACTCCGCCGCCACCCTGCGTGGCCGGCATTTCGGGCCTGGTTAGTTGGTGGCGGGCAGAGGGTAGTGCCAGTGATTCTTCGGGCACGAACAACGCCCAGCTCCTTAACGGCGCCGGTTTCAACACCGGCAGGGTGGGAGAGGCGTTCGACCTGGACGGGGTGGATGATCGGATCGTTGTGTCCGACAGCCCATCCCTGAACTTTGGGCCTGGCCAGAACTTCTCAATCGAGGGGTGGATTCGTCCACTCCCCAACACTACTGATTACGACCTTATGACTATCGTTGACAAACGATATGCGCCCACTGACGGTTCCTGCCAGGGATATGAATTCGTCCTCGCCGGCGGACGGGTGATGTTCCATCTGTCGGACTCGACATTGGACAACGGCACGTCATTTGGGGAGGCGGGACCGGATTTGCGGGATGGCGATTTTCATCATGTGGCAGTGACAGTTGAGCGGCTGTTGCCCACCGGCGGCCACCTATATGTGGACGGGCAGCCCGTCCTGGAATTTAACCCCGCCACTCAGCCGGGGGACCTGACGACGGGCGAGCCTCTACGGATTGGCAATCACGCGACGGCGTCCCACAACATCTTCTTCAAGGGGCAAATCGACGAGCTGGCTCTCTACAATCGCGCATTGTCGCCCTCCGACGTCCAATCAATCTATTACGCCTGCGAAAGTGGCAAATGTGGTGGCCTATGCTGCATCGCCGTCGCGGCAATGAGCATCAACCCCACAAACGCCGCGATTTGTTCCGGGGATTCCGTGACGTTCACCGCCACCACAGTCCCCACAGGAAGCAGAGTCAATTGGAGAGTCGATCCGCCCACCGCTGATCCCGGCTTTGCCGGCTGCGCAGCGACCGATACGTTTCATCCAGCGGCTGGATTTAGCGGGGTCGCGACCATCTACGCCACCTGTGGAATTCGGACAAACACGGCCGTCGTGACGGTGAACCTGCCGCCCTGGATCACCAGTCAGCCCAGCGATCAAACCGTAATACAAGGCAGCAACGTGACCTTTAGCGTCGCAGCTACAGGTTCAGCACCGGTAACTTACCAATGGCGGTTTAATGGAACCGACATGACCGGCCAAACAGACGCAACGCTGATCCTCAACAATGTGCAGGGTTCTCAATCCGGGACCTACGCCGTGCAAGTCACGCACGCCTGCGGCTCGACCGCCAGCTCTAACGCGGTCCTAACCGTTCAGGTTCCGCCCTTCATCATCGTGCAGCCCACCGGCACGAATGTCCCCACGGGCAGCGACGTAACCTTTACTGTTGCCGCGGGGGGCACGGCTCCGCTGGCCTATCAGTGGATGTTCAACGAAACTAACATCATCGATGGCGCTACCCAAAGCAGCTACACGGTAACCAACGTTCAGCCGGAGGTCTGTGGAGACTATTCAGTTGTCGTCTCAAACTTTCTTGGTTCCACAAACAGTCAAACTGCAGTTCTCATCGATCCAACGCCCGCATACGTGGTCCTCTCCGGCACGCTCCCAGATCTGACGCTTAAGGGCGATACAACGTATTATGTCAATCCGTCAGTCAGTGTGTCTGGGGTCACCCGTATTGAGGGCGGAGCAGTGGTGAAATTCGCACCTGGAGCAAGGCTCAGCATAAACGGCCCGGTGGTGTGCCAAACCCGACCGTTCAGTCCGGCGGTTTTCACGAGCAGGGATGATGACAGCGTCGGCAAGAAAATCTCGATGTCCACCGGCGCTCCCAGCCCGGGCTCCGCTGGCAATCCAGCAATTGACGTAAATACCACGAACGATGTCTTAAGCAATATCAGGATTTCTTACGCCCAGATAGCGATTAAGTACGAACCCGGTACGGCCAGCCACACTTTGAACCATGCCCAAATCGTGCATTGCGGCACGGGCATTTCTGCCGACGGTACCTCTGGCGCCAACACCTTTTACCTGGGAAATCTTTTGATGTTCGACCTCTCCACCGCGTTCGCGTCTGCCGCAAACAATTTCGCTGGAACAGCAGAACATCTGACGTTGCATCAGTGCGGGACGTTGGCTTCCCCCAGTAGCGCAGGCCTGACCTTTAGAAACAGCCTCCTTGTGGGCGTACAGAGTAACGACGGACGGGCCACTACAGATCACACTCCGGTGCTGGCAAGCGACGCAGGAGTGTTCCAGACCGTCGGTGCGGGCAGCCACTACCTGGCCGCGGGCAGCCCATACCGCCATGCCGGCACAACCCTCATGAATCAAACGTTGGCCAACGATCTTAAACAGAAAACCACCTTCCCACCCACCGTCGTGACGAGCGACATTACAACCAGCACAACGTTGGCGCCTCGAGCACAACGCGACACTGACGCCCTTGACCTGGGCTACCACTACACCCCCCTGGATTACTGTCTCAATGCCGTAAGTGTAACGGACGTGCTGCTGCTCACCAATGGCGTGGCGCTCGGAACCTACGGCGCCTCGCCCGGCGCCGGTATGTTCATTTCCGGCCCTGGGAAACTTGTTTCCCAGGGTTCAGCAACCAGCTTAAATTATATCGTCCGCTACAATAGTGTTCAGGAACAATCCACCAGCACCTGGTCTGCCAGCTCCGCCGGATCTGCTGTCAGAATTGAAAGCCCAAGCAACAACCAGTGCCGCTTCACAGCATGGTCGAGCGCTGGAGGTATCGGCACGCACCTGGACACATCAGGCTCCTCAGGCACGACTTCCCTCAAGGATTGCCGGTTCTTCGGCGGCAAGCTCATTGTCGACGACAGCTTCGCCAACATCACCAACTGCCTCTTTGAAAGAACATATGTGAGTCTCGACGACAGGGCTTCTGACCAGCAATGGTATTTCTACAACAATCTATTTCACGGAGGCAGATTCTATTACCGCATACGCGCCGACAATCCTCTCGCCCTCGCCTACGATAACCTGTTCGACGGGACGAGCGTCTCTCAAGGAGACCGGGGCGCGGATTTTACGGGCAGCGACTACAACGGCTATGTTGTCAACAAGAGCCGTCTGAAGCCCAACGGCACCAACGACAAAATCCTCGCCAATACCCCAGTTTATGACGTTGGACCACTCGGGAACACCTACTACTACCCAACGAGCGACGGCTTGCTCAGCACTCTCATAAACGCAGGCAGCAGAAGCGCTTCCGCGGCTGGTCTTTATCACTTCACCACCAGGACAGATCAGACGAAAGAGGGGAGCTCGCAAGTGGATATCGGCTATCACTACGTGGCTCTCGGTGGAAACGGCGAACCAGTTGATACCGACGGCGACGGCATAGCTGATTATCTGGAGGATCCAAATGGTAACGGGACCACCGATGCTGGCGAAACCAGCTATGCTAGGCCGGCCATCACCCTCTCCGCCAGCGCGCTCAACTACACCGAGAAGCAGCAGCCGGCTCCGAAGCTCGAGAGTACGGCTAGCGTTTGGGCGGACTCACCGGATTTGAACGGCGGCAAATTGACTGTCGAAATAAGCGCCAATGCGGCCCTGGAGGACCACCTGGGCATCCAAAGCGACGGAACTGGCAGTGGCCAAATCAGCGTCAATGCCAGCACAGGAACCATAAGCTACGGTCCAAACGCGATTGGAGTATACTCAGGCGGGTCCCAAATCTCACCACTGGTCATTCGGTTTACCAGCGCCAGCGCCACCATTGCCGCGGTCACCGCCCTCCTGGAAAATCTGACCTTTTACAGCACCTCCGAGAATCCCGGGGTCCTGTCGAGAACCGTTCGACTAACGGTCACGGATGGTCGAGGGGGCACCAGCCTTCCTGTCACCAAGACCGTTAACGTGACTGCCATTAATGACCCGCCGGTGATAACCCTCAGCCATGTGTCGCCGACGTATTCACAAAATGCACCAGCGATTCTTATCGATCAGTTCGCGTCTGTGTTCGACAGAGACTCCGCCAATTTCAATGGCGGGACGTTCACGGCTACAATCGTCCAAAACGGTAATAGCGCCGACCGCCTCGAAGTCCATCACGGCGGCGCCGAGCCACGGCAGATCGGCCTGATCTACGGGGCTCAGAAGCAGGTGACCTACGAGGGCAAGGTGGTTGGAACGGCGACTGGCGGCGCGGGCGGAAGTGCGCTCACGGTTGCCTTTAACTCTGCTGGCGGTCAACCGGTGCCAATGCTGGCCGTGGACGCCCTCATCAAGGCCGTCACCTTCAGCAGCTCATCGACAGTGTATAGCCCTAGAACCGTGCGCTTCCAGGTGACTGATGGCAGCGGAGGGGCAAGTGTCGTACCAAATGATAAGACCATCGCCTATTCTCAGTCGCCATGCAGCGGCGCCGGTTTCTTCGATGTGATGATGCTGATTGACCATAATCCTTCCTCGCCGTTGGCCGATACCAAGACGGCCGCGAAAGCATTCGTTGCAGCATTGAATCTTGAAGGCACGCATCCAAACAACGATCGAGTCGGCGCAATCAAGTTCACAACCACCGCAACGGAGATCCAACAACTTACCTCAGTCGAAACAGGTGTTGACACCGCAATCGATAGCATCTCGCCGGGCGGAGGCGGCACATATCTTGCCCCTGCCATTGCGCTAGCACATGATAGGTTGAAAGCAGAGGCTGAACCAGGAGTGGTGAGGGCCCCAGTCGTGGTGCTCGTGACTGACGGCCGTCCCACAAAAAAAGACAGCCCAAAGCTTTTCGCTGATGCTGCCAAGGCTGACGGGATCCGCTTGATCATGATTGGTTTAGGGAATGCGAACGCAACGCTGCTTACGGAGCTTGCCTCCGTCAATACCGCTACCGGCGGCAAGGACTATTACTACGCTCCCACGTCCGCTGATCTCGGAGCGATTTACTCCCGCATTGCAGCATCGCTCTGCCGCAATGTGAGCACACCCCCAACGGTGAGCTTCGCCCAAGACTTCTGCGGCGTTATGCCCAGCGTTGGGAGTCCCGCCACCGTCAGTTTGAGTGCAACGGCCAACAACGTCTCGGCGTTGTCATGGAGCCTCGTCTGGCGGCCGAACTTTGCGGAGGTTTCTTTCGCAGCCCCCGCCTCGGCGTCAACATCGGCCACGTTCAGCCAGCCTGGAATCTATGTCATTCGCCTCACCGGACAAGGCGGCTACCAGACAGCGACGGCGGATGTGCCCGTGTTCGTGTTCCCGGCGGATCCGAACCCTCTGCCGCTAGTTGACGCTGGCTTGTCTCAATGGACGAACCTCAATGCCACCGTCATGCTCAAGGGTGGCGGGAAGGCGGCGACTTGTGGTGCTCCATCGTTTCAGTGGACCGCGACATCTACTCGGCCGCCGGGCACAACGATCTCGTTTGCGAGTCCAACCTCCCCGACCACCACGGCAAGCGGCTTTACTATTCCCGGCGAGTATGTCCTCCAACTGACAGTTTGCGATAGCGGTTCACCAGTTTGCGACGGGACCAACCCGCGCGCGGTTTGCGACACCGTTAAAATCACCGTTTGCGATCAACAGGAGAGCCCGATGGATGTCGCGCTCCTGTTCGACATCTCGCAGTCCATGTTGAATGACATGCCGCTGGCCAGAAGCGCCGCATCCACCTTCGTTGAGCTCTTGAATCTATCGGTTCACCAGGTCGCACTTGTGCCCTTCCACGACTTCGCCGCCATTTGGCAGCCGCTCACACATGACAGGGAGCTCCTGAAAAGATCCATCAGCACATTGCAGGCAAGATTGCAGGGCTATACAGAAATCGTCCCTGCAATCCAACTCGCCCAGACACATTTGCTCGGCCCCGATCACAACCCGGCAGCCTCTCCCACAATCGTCATTCTGAGCGATGGCGACTGGACCGACGCCGGTCAAAACCCGGACGCAGTCCGGCAGACAATCAACACGGCCAAAATGGCGGGAGTACGCGTAATTACCATCGGTCTTGGTGCGGCGGACGATCCGCAAGTCCCGGACGAGCCGGCCGACTGGCTCAAGGAAGCAGCCTCCTCAGACGCCGACTGTCACCTCATAAGCTCTGTCAACGATTTGAGGGACGCTTACGCCAGCATCGCAGAGTCATCGTGTCTCATCCGGAACCGTCGCCCGGTCGTGTACGCCGGACCAGACCGGGTCACTGATCTCACCAGGCCTGTGCAATTATCAGCAGCGGTTTACGACGAGGACCCCGGCAGTCTCACTTACGCCTGGGAAGACGTGACTGACCCGCCTGTCGGAACTGTGACCTTCGTTCCGGGAAACTCTGCGCTCTCTCCCACGGCCATCTTTAGCGCCGTCGGGACTTACCGCCTGCGGTTAATCGCTTCGGAACCGGCGAACAGCTACGGTCTCAAGGGCACTAACTACGTGACAATAGGCAATGGAAGGGGCTCTCCTCCAGTGGCTCGACTGGACACATACGTACTTCCAGCAAATCCTCAGGACTTCCCGCCAGAACCTCACGATCTCGACGTCCTAAGCAATGATGTTGATCCCGATGGAGACCCTATCCGCATCGTGGAGGTCAGCCGGGCGCCCGCCACGGCTCAAAACGGCAAACTTGAGATCATCAACGGCGGGACAGCCATTCGCTACACGCCGAGCCCGGAGTTCAATGGCTTGGACACCTTCACCTATACTGCTAGTGACGGAAGAAACGGCACCGCCTTTGGAACTGTGAACGCTTACGTCCTTCCCGTCAACCACCCGCCCAAAGCGAGCGACGACTTGTTCACTATCCTCAAAGGATCGGGTCCGACAGTTCTCGACCTGCTCGCTAACGACACAGACGCGGATCGCCGCGATGTAGTCTTTTCCGATAAGGCCTTGCTGCGAATCGTCTCGTTCACTCAGCCGCCTTCGGGTGGAACCCTTAGCTTGCTTGATGACGGCCAGCTCAACAACACCATTTCCTACACGCCGCCCTCGAGCACGTGGACCGGCACGGCTGGGTTCGATTACACGATCACCGACCCAATGGGTGCGCAATCGAGCGCTCATGTTACCATCAATGTTGTTGACAGCTTCGTGAACCAATCTCCGGTGATCAGTCCGATGCCAAACCAAACTGTCGCCTCGGTCTATCCATCCTCGAGCGTCGTGTTTCTACAGGGAGCTGTTAAGGACGACGGGCTCACGTCGGGTGGGATACCGGGCCTCGTATCTTACCAGTGGACGGTCCTGGACCAGCCTTCCGGGTCAACGGTGGAGTGGGCTGGGGGACCGCAAGCTCAGTCTCCGGTCGCGCTCCTCACGGGGGATGGCACCTACCATTTCAGGTTCACTGTTGATGATGGCGAGTTCCAGCCGTATTCCGACGTTTACGTCTATGTAGTTGTCAACAACGTGGTTGCAATCGTTGACAACCTTTCGCAAGGGAGCATAGTCTCCGACGGGTTCTTCACGGTGCAAGGGGCCGCCGAGGACGACCCAGCCCTTCCCGGGCCCGCCAACTTCTCTTATACTCTGAAAGTCTATCAGAGCGACCCAAACAGCCCGGTGATCGTGCTGCCAGCCTCGACAAGCCCCCACCCAAGGGGCAGCGGCCTGCCGGAACTTGGAACGTTTGATTTCACGAAGCTGAAGAACGGACCTTATACGCTCCGCCTGGAGGTGACACACGGCACGGCGGATACAACGAAAACGGTTGACGTCCCATTCATCTTAAACACGCCTCTCAAGCTCGGCCGCTTCACGTTCGGCCAGCAGGACGTCACCATACCCGTCGGCGGCCTGCCGCTAACGGTCGTCCGGAGCTACGATTCCTACAACATTAGCTCAACTCCTGGCGACTTTGGCTTCGGCTGGACCTATGCCTTGAGCGAGATGGACGCCGAGATTGACGAAGTCAGGCAGCCGTTCGCGGATGACGAGGGCGAGTCGGCCAGTATCCGCACCGGCGGTGGGCGTGATGTCACGCTCACCATGCCGAACGGAGAGCGGGTCACGTTCCTGTTCAACCTGCGGCAGGGCCTTGGCTATTACTACGCTGAATGGGTGGCTCCGCCGGCGATTTTCGCGAGGCTCACGCCCATCGGTGACAACCGGCTCTCGGTAGTGGGCGTCACAGCCTGGCAGGCTGGCGGCTTTGACACACCATTCGAGAGTTTTGATTTTCCTGGTTTTGTTCTTACGACGCCCGACGGCACGCAGTACGAGTTGCGCCGCGACCCACTTGGCGCTCACTTCTTCATTGGCCAGCCTGGCATAGACGACGGCTCCTATGTCAATGCTTACGGACAGATTAAGCTCCGAACAATTACGCGACCAAATCTTGAGAAGATCGTTTTCACCGATGATCGAATCGATCATTATGATACAGCCTCGTTCACCACTCCCACGCACTCGCTTTTCTTTAAGCGCGAGAACGCGACTTATCCGAATCTCATCACTTCCATCGTAGATCCGAACAGCACGAACAGCCTCGATCCTTTGATCAAATACGAATACACCGGGGGCGATCTCACAAAAGTTTATCGCCTCGTCGTCAAGCGCGGCGATGGCGGGCCCACGTATGAGACCACGTCTTATGGTTATGGCGATGGGACGGCCGCTCCGCTCCATTATATTACTGGAATCCAGGACCCCCGCGGCGTGCAAGCCGCCACCACCACCTACTATGCCTCGCCGCCGGATCCGCCGGAGCTCGCGGGCCGGATCAAGGCGATCACCGACGCAAAGCAGCGTCCAACAACCTTCACCTACGATCTCACACCTCAAAATGGTCGCAGAAGCCAAACGACCACCGACTACCTGGGCGACAGCACCACGCAGTGGTTTGACTCGCGTGGAAATGTCGTTGAGACGGTCGATCCGTACCAGAATTCCACCAGCCGGACATTTGACAATAACGGCAACGTTACGTCAGAGCTCCGCCCATTAAACGGCTACACGGAGTACGAGCACGACCCGTCGGGCAACCTCACCGCAGAAAAGCGCAAGTTCCTGGCCCCACCAGCCCCATCGCTCGTGACCAAGAACTATTACAATCAGCTCTCTCAAGTCACCGCTATTACCGATCCGAAGACCTACGCCGGTGATCCCAACGCGGCAAGCACGCTCATCGATTATGACAGCGCGGGCAACATCCTGACCAACACCGATGCGCTGGGGAACAAGACAATCTACTCCTACTTCGCAACGGACCCGAACATCGGACGGCTCGACACAGTGACTGACGCGATGAACAACACCACCAGCTATGGTTACGATTCGAGCGGCAATGTATCGTCGCAGATCGTCAGAAGCAATGGAACGCTGGTGCTCACGACAACAACTTACACTTATGACGCCAATAATAATCGAATTAGCGAAACGCTCGCTCGCACGCTACCCGGCGGTGGGGTGGAGTACCTGACCACGAGCAACCGCTACGATCCGCAAAACCGGCTGATCGAAACCATTGACCCGCTCGGGAGCAGCACCAAGACCATTTACAATAATTCCTGCCAATGTTCCTACGGTGGAAAGCCCAGCACCACCATCGACAAGCTCGGGCGCCAGACCAGCTTCCTCTATGATCCGACCGGGGACCTTATCAAGACTACGTATCCCGACGGCACGTTCTCCTGGCGCGCAACCTACACCGACAGCGATCCGGGCCTCGATAATGGCGCAAACCATCGCGCCGATGTAGTCGAGGACCCGCATTTCTCGAACGAAACCAACGTCAAAGGTACCCGTACGGTTTATGACAGGCTCGGTCGCGTGATGAGGACCGACCGCATCCATCAAATGCTCATAACCAGCTCGGTCGATCCTCAGACCGGGGTCACCAGCACCTCCGTCAGCGGACCAAACGATCCAAACCCAGGATTCTCGATCATCTCTGACTCCTCGACTGTCACCGATTACGACGAGGCTGGCCGTGTGAAAACGGTCACCGACGCCCGCGGAAACTACACCGCGTATGACTACGACCAGGTCAGCCGCCGCACCGACGTTTATCGGCTCCTCGAAACCGGGACGCCCGACATCACCGAACACACCCACTTCGATTACGACGAAAATGGGAACCAGATCCACACCGAGCGGCAGGATGCCCAGGGCCTTCAAATCCCCGCCTCAGTGGTTGACTACGGCTATGACTCCCTCAACCGCCGCGTGAGCGTCACCTACCCAGCCGTGGCTGGCGTCCATAACGAACAACAGCAAATCTTCAACCGGCGCACGACCGGCTATGACCCGCTTGGCCGCGCCGTCCAGGAGACCGATCAAGCCGGGGTCAAGACGCAATTCCAATATGACCCCCTCGGCAGGCTGATCGCCGTCACCAACGCCACCGGGCTGCCGGACCAGACCATCACTCGCTACGCCTATGACGAAGCCGGGAATCTCCGCCAGCAAACCGACGCCGAAAACCGCGTCACTTCCTTCGAATATGACGAACTTGGCCGGCGTACCAAACGCACCCTGCCCGGAAACCAAGTCGAGTACTTTACCTACGACGCCGCCGGCAGTCAGCTCACGCACAAAGATTTCAACGGTCGCATCACGACGTTTGTTTATGATTCCATGAACCGCCTGACGAACAAGGTCGCCGATGCGGCTTTTGGCAGCTATTGGGTGAAATACAAATACCACCCGTTCGGCAGCCTTAGCAATGTGCTGGACAGCGCGGGGCGCAGCGTCACCAACCTCTACGATGCGCGGAACCGGCTGGACAAGAAGATTTCACCCGAGGGCGTGCTTCAATACACCTATGATGGCAACAACAACGTGCTCACGGTCCAATCGTTTTCGGATATTGCGTGCACCGTCCCGCATGCAGGGGGCATCTCGTTGCAGTACGGGCGGGACAAGCTCAACCGGCTCGAAATGGTTAGGGACGTTACCGCTGGCAACCTCGACACGATTTATCATTACAACGACCTTGATCTTCTCGACACTTGCACGTACCCTTCATCGTCCGGTGTGAAACATACATACGGATATAACGAAGCGAACTGGCTTTCCTCAGTGACGATTTCGGCCATCCCCAGCACCGCGTTTAGTTACAGCTTCGACACTGCTTCGGGACCCGTCTATCCGAACCTCTACCCGGGCCGCACGGGCGCGCGCATGGCCGAGAAGGTGAACGGGACAATACGGGCCTCATACAGTTACGATCCGCTGTACCGGCTGACCCAGGAAAACATCAGCAGCGGCAGCCCCAGCGGCACTATCATTTACGACTCCATAGCCGGGTACAATAATGATCCGTCTGGATTCGATAAGGTGGGCAATCGCCGCTCGCGAGCCTCGACGGTGATGGGGGTTGGGCCGGTGACAGTCCAGAACTTTGACAGGAACGACCGGCTCGATCCGGACACGAACCCTGACAATGCCAATCCCAATTACGATGCCAACGGGAACACGCTTGGCGATCCGTCTTATACGGGCACCTTCAGTTATGATTTTGAGAACCGGCTGATTGGGCGCAATGGCAGTCCGGCGGTTTCGTGTGCTTACGATCACAAGGGCAACCGGATCAGCAAGACGGTGGGTGGAACTCCAACCTACTTCCTCGTGGACGAGCAAAACCCGACTGGCTATCCGCAGGTGGTTGAGGAACTGAGTGTCATTGGCCCAAACCCGACAGTCACCAAGACCTACACGTATGGTCTGCGCCTGATCAGCCAGCGTATCCCTGGTGGCGCGGTGCAGTACTACGGACATGATGGCCACGGGAGTGTGCGGTTGTTGACGGATTCGGCCGGGACCGTTCGAAATACCTACACCTACGACGCATTCGGAATAAAGATAGCCTCCAGCGAACCGATCGAGAACAGGTACTTATACGCTGGTGAACAGTGGGACCCCGATCTCGGCCTCTACTATAACCGCGCCCGCTACTACAGCCCGGACAAGGGGCGGTTTTGGACGATGGACATTTTCGAGGGCAGCAAGGAGGATCCACTGTCGTTGAACAAATACATGTACTGCCACGCTGACCCCGTAATTCGAGCCGATCCTAGCGGCAAAGCTGACTACACGCTGCTTAGCGTGCTAGCTGGGACTGCCATCGGTGCTACGATTGCCGTCACTCGGACGGCGGTCGTGAGCAAAGGAGAGGCACGAGCCCGCGACTACGTCAAGAACGGGTTCGTCGGTGCGGTCGCAGGAGCGGTCGGCGGTTTCGTGTTTCCGATCATCTTAAGCGCAGGAGTAGCGGGAAAGGTCATCGCCATTGGATTTGCAGGCACAGCGGGGTTCTGGACAATAGGCGACGACGTCCAGAAAGGTGACAAACGCGCACTCGTGTTTGATAGCATCGTAACCGCAGCCGCCATAACCGCTCCAGCGCTTATCAGGGACGAAGCTCCGATCCAAACTTATCGCGCAACGCATGAGGAGGCTGCTGCAGACCTCGGACGCTTCCTGGCGCAGAATGGCCGCAGAATCAGGGGCAAGGATGTCTACGTTAGGGTTCCTAACTATAAAGTTGGCCGCGAGTACGATCTGATAGTTGAGGATCCGAATACCGGCCTGGTCGGCGCGATAGAGGTAAAAAGCACGCTCGACGAGTTCAATAACTCCGCGGGCAGACAGGCGGACGCCGACACGTACGTTAACCGGTTCGGTGGTACCGCGTTCGGCAAACGCGCAGAGCAAGCGGGAATAGACGGCACAAGGATAGATTTCGCAATCAGGATCTATTGGAGGGTGGACTAGTATGACAGAGCAGGACGAGCAGGCGCAGGACCGGTTAATAGCTGAACTGAGCCCGCTCCTCTCAGAAGCTGGTTTTTCGCGGGCGCGGCCATGGAGCTTCATACGTCGTGTGGGGGAAGGGGTTGCCCATACTCTCTCCTTTGGCGTCGGAGCGAGGGAGTCAGGCGGATTTTCCTTCGCCTGCGGGGTGGGCATTCGCTTCGACCAGGTCGAACAGCTTATCGGTAGAAGCGATGACAACCCGTACAAAGCCACCATCGGCGTGCCCATTCATTTCCTGAGGGAGGACCAGCAGTACGCGGAATGGTATTTCAGTAATGCTGCTGGAGCAAAACGGATTGTGCCCGACGTGATCTCGGACGTCACCCGATACGCGTTTCCCTTTTTCGAAAATTATTCGTCCATTAACCGGGTTCGGGCGCAGCTTGAGCATGCGCCCCCGAGCGACTGGCTTGGCCAGACCTCAGAGTCTCGTATTCAGGTACTGACCGGGATAGTATTTGTTCAGGAAGGCCCTCGCTCGGCCCTCGAATTCCTCTCTAGGGTGTTGACAGCCCCAACGACGAGACCGCCGTTGCGCAAAGGGGGCCTCTTGGTGTTAAAGAAAAAGATCGAGAGCCGCTTATTGTTATGATTTCTGTGAGAAGATGTTTTTACCTGGCTCCGCCGCCGTGAAACATAGCTGCGGTTGCAATGAGGCCAACTGGCTGGATCAGGTGAAAATCGACAAGAGCGGAGTGGGCAATCTGGCCCTATTTGATTATACGTTCACCGGATCGGCTTATGGCCGCACCGGAACGCGGATGTCGGAGAAATTAAACACGGCCACAAGAGCCGCTTACAGTTACGACCCCCTCTATCGTCTGACGCAGGAAAGGATCAGCACGAGTGGCAGCGATCCAACGGGAACGATCACCTATGACTCGAGCAGCGGTTACTTGGATGCTTCCGGCTTCGACAAGGTTGGCAATCGGCGCTCGCGCGCCTCGATCGGGACCGTTGCCATGCGGGTCCCGTCGGTCCCAAGCTACGCTTACGACAACGACGATCGGCTGGACAACGACATCATGCCGAGCACGCCGAGCACCTATTTCGATGCCAACGGGAACACGGTTTCGATCGACGGGTATGCGTACACTTACGATTTCGAGAATCGGCTGGTCGCGCGAAATGGCTCCCCAGCGCTGTCGTTCGCTTACGATCATGATGGGAACCGTATCAGCAAGACAGTGGGTGGGGCGACCACGTACTTCCTCGTGGACGAGCAGAATCCGACCGGCTATCCGCAGGTAGTCGAGGAACTGAGCGCCATCGGCCCGAATCCGACCGTCACCAAGACTTACACATACGGCCTGCGCCTAATCAGTCAGTGTGTCCCTGGCGACGGGGTGCAGCACTACGGGCATGACGGCCATGGCAACATTCGCTTACTCCTGGACAGCGGCGGCGGGGTCAGTCAGACGTATACCTATGACGCATTTGGGATTCTGACCGCACCGTCGAGCCTGCCAGCAGGAAACATTTATCTTTTCGCTGGCGAGCAGTTCGACCCCGATCTCGGCCTCTACTATAACCGCGCCCGCTATTACAGCCCGGACAAAGGACGATTTTGGACGGAGGACAACTTTGAGGGGGACCAGGACGATCCGCCCAGCCTCCATGGCTATGTCTACTGCCACGCAGATCCTGTGAATGGGAATGACGCTAGTGGCAATGACTTTGTGTCTGTTCTCACAGCTATCGATGGTCTCGGCACGCTGGCACGGCTAGCTAGCACCGAGGTCAGCCTCGTCATAAAGTCAACCCCGCGCCGACCCGCAAAGGTCTGGAAGTGGACCCTGCAAAGTAACAGCGCGTCCTCTGCGGGCCTCGTGTGGTACTTCTCGATGATTTTCCAATACCGCATTACTGACCAATTCGGAGACCCCGTTGTGGGCGCCCTTGTCACAGAGAGAATCTCCGTCACCGCGTCGAAGAGGCTGGCGATCGCAAAACCGCGGACAGGCTCCAGTACAACGGATAAAAACGGAATCGTAAGGGACAATCACATTTGGTCGTTTTGGTCACCGGCGGGGTGGGTTAGGACACAGCAGACAATCTCAGTCGGGAACTCCTCTGCGACCTTCGACGAAACAGACTACGCGAACGGCGGCCTTAATTATGATCCCATTGCAATCTTCAAGTGAATAAGCATCCGATCAGTTCTTCCGCCTGGACCTTTGTGGCGTGCATCGTCTTCTTGATTGTAGGCTTTGGTTGCCTGCACAGCTGGGAAGCCCGCGCACGCCTCACACTGCTGCTGCATGGCCACGTATTCTGTGACCTGATCGCGCCCGGCGGCTCCGCGGAGCTCCCCGGCCCTGGGCACACTTTTGTGTCAAAACTCGTATATTGCCACGGTAAGTGCGTCGGTTCTCTGGACCCGTTCGCACAGTTTTCACCAAAGGACGCAACGGAAATCGGGGACAAGGCTCTCCGCAGAGCCACTACGGCCATTCACTTGGTCATGCCGTTATGCGTCGTGGTCGCCGTCTGCTCAGCCCTGTACTTGGTTCGCCAGCTGGCCGGTCGCAGCCGCGGCCTTCCGGCTGCGGGGTCGGAGCGTAGATAGATGCGTAACTTCGCCTTGACGCAGGTCTCCTTGATCCGATTCTGGTCCGATCCCGCGCAAACTTCGACTGGAGTATCCGGGCGCCATGTATCACGCCTGTCCTGCCGTAGCCCTTCGGTCGGCGGAGGCGGATCGTGAGCCGAGGGGACCAGCCTGACGACGTTTTTCTGGGCGAAGGGGACAAATATGGCTTTCTGAGTCCGGGATCTTTCTCCGGTCTGACCCCGCAGACGTGCTCCAAGACCGCCTGGCTGGTCCACGCGTTCTGTTTGATGCAGAACCATTTTCATCTGGTCGTGGAGACCCCTCAGGCCAACCTGGTCGCCGGAATGAAATGGTTGCCGGGAGAATACACTCGCCGGTTCAACCGGCGTCACAAGCTCTTTGGCCATCTGTTCAGCGGCCGCTACAAAGCGCTGGTCGTGGATGGCAGTGGCAACGGTTACCTCAAAAGCGTTTGCGACTACGTGCATTTGAACCCGGTGCGCGCGCATCTGCTGGGCCCGGAAGCGCCGCTGGACAGTTACCGCTGGAGCAGTTATCCGCTGTACCTGCAAGAACCGTCGCGTCGGCCGGCGTGGCTGCGGGTGGACCGTTGCCTGGGAGAATGGGGCATTCCCAAGGACAGCGTAGCGGGTCGGCGACAATTGGCCGCACAACTCGAGGCGCGGCGGCAAGGCGAGTCAGAGGAGGAATTTAAGCCACTGCGGCGGGGCTGGTGTCTGGGCAGTGAGGAATTTCGGGATGAATTATTGGCGCAAGTTTCGGAAAAGCGCGGCTTGTGGCATTATGGTGCGGAACTACAGGAGTCGGCTGAGGCCAAAGCTGAGCGGTTGATCCGTGGCGAGTTGAAGCGAAGACATTTGACGGAGCACCACCTTGCGGCGCGACCAAAAGGGGATCAATTCAAAGTGGCTCTCGCAAGCAAGCTTCGAAAAGAAACTACCGTTACCGTGTCTTGGATTGCGCGGAGGCTAAACATGGGAACGCGGGGCAATGTGACGCACCTACTGTATTGGCAGGGCAAAACTTCGCCGGAGGACAATCAGGCCAGCCTTGGTCTATAAAGATGGCAATACCATTGACTGACACCTTTTCGCCGCCAGCACCTGCCGCTTTCGTGAGCAAAGATGCACCTGCGAATACGCTGGCCCACGAGCTTGGCCACGTATTGGGCCTTGAGGATGTGAAATCCGATAACAATCTGATGGGCCCTTATGCTCGAGGTGTGCTGGATTTCGGGCAAATCCAGCGAATGAGGGTGACGATCGACCAGCATGCGCTTCGGTGATGAAATACGAGTCGGGCGTCTCGTTTCCGCGTTACGTCGGTGCCACGTGCTCCGTGCGAATACGGGGGCGAAGAGTGGCCAGCCACACCAAGACCACTCGAGAGCAGGAAGGAAGCTTCGATGTGGTGCGCTGGTAGGCGCCGGCTTCCTTTTCCTTGCGGTTTCGGCTATTGCTCTACGCCGCGCACCCGAGCCCAGTTATGCGGGCCGATCCTTGAGCGAATGGCTGCTCCTTCTGCAGGCGCCGCAGTTCAGCAACGCTGCCCCTAGCAAAACGGAAGCCGCCGATGCGATTCGACACATTGGGACCGACGCCATTCCTCCAGTCCTTGCGTGGATCCAGTATGAAATTCCCGGGTGGAAAAAGTTGGCAACGCGCCTGGCGTTCAGAATGCGCCTTCAGAGGCTGATTCCCCACCACGACAGCCAACTTGAGCGCGCAGAGGCAGCCGAGCAGGCATTTGGCGTTCTCGGGACGAGTGCTGCCTCTGCGATCCCGCGGCTTTCAGAGATGATCAAAGATCCAAAACGCGAGGGAACCCGGAGCGGTCGGAGGGCAGTAGGGGCGCTTTCCCGCATCGGGCAGGAGTCCGTTCCGACGCTCAGTAGTGCGCTCCTGAACCCCGAAGCTCCCAACCGTTGGCTTGTTGCAGCCAGGATCCGCGAGATGGCACGGGCTGGACTTGACGTCTCGTTGGCCATTCCTGCGCTGCTCAAGTGCTCCCAAGACAGGAACGTGTCTGCTGCCAAGGCTGCGAAGAACGAGTTGATTTCTATCGCGAGCCTCCACCCTGAAGAAGTATTACCGCCGATTGGGCGGGTCTTCGAAACGGCGGACGACTGGGAGCTTCGAGTGGCGGCGGCGTTGATTCTGGGGGAGGTTCCGACGCTGACGCCCGATGCCGAGCGGACGCTGCTCGGTGCCCTCACCGACCCAGACGTCCGAGTACGGTCTGCGGCCACGAACGCTTTTCGCGCGAGAAGATAAGAGAGAGCGGTCGATAGCAAGATATTACGCACTTTTTTGGCATCGTACTTTTCACCAAATTGGCACGCGGAAAGGGGTCAAACCGGAATGGCGCTTAGTTAAGGCCCCGATAATTCCGCACTTTAGATCTCCAGTAACGGTTGCGATGGGGCGAGACGCGGAAACGGTATCTGGGTTTGGTCAGCCAGCCGAAGGGTTTTGGGCGGAGTTTAAGAGCGCGGGGCTCCTCGCGATTGGGCCGTGAGGGGACCAGGTCGCGCACTAAATTGATCAGCAAATCCTCCCACAAACGGTCTCGCATTTTCCGATTACGAGCACTGGCGATAGCGGCGCTGTATTGGCGTAGGGCATCGACGCTGCCCTTAAAGCTAACCCGTTGCAAATCGGCTTGGTAGCGGCTGACGGCCTCGGCCATCAGGCAGCGAACCAAGTTGTGAGCCAATATATAGATGAGCAATTCCTTTTCGGCCATATCCGGTGTTTGGCAACGCAGCATTTCCATGCCCAAGGTCGTCTTCAAATCCCGCAAGCACAGTTCCAGCCGCCACCGCCGCGCGTAGAGTCCAATCAGTTGCTGGGCCGGGTAGCGGAAAGGGGTCAAACCGTAGTTTCGTCATTGACCACTGCGACCGACCTGCCAAGGTGGGGTCATGCCGCGCACACTTCGTATCCAGTATCCAGGCGCCATGCATCACGCCTGTCCCGCCGTAGCCCTTCGGTCGGCGGAGGCGGATCATGAACCGCGGCGACCGGCAGGAGCCCATTTTTGTAAACGACGTTGACCGCCAGGATTTCCTCAGGACTCTGGCTGAGGCGTGCCTCAAGACATCCTGGCAAGTGCACGCGTACTGCCTAATGAGCAACCATTTTCATTTTGTCCTGGAAACGCCAAATGCGAACCTGATCGAGGGTATGCGTTGGTTCCTCAGTTCCTACACAATCCGGCTCAATCATCGTCAGAAACTCTTCGGGCATGTGTTTAGCGGCCGATACAAAGCGCTCATTGTGGATGGCAGCAACGACGGCTATCTCGGAACCGCCTGCGATTACGTGCATCTGAATCCGGTTCGGGCAGGTCTGCTGAGCAAAGAGGAGCGGCTGTTGGCTTATCCTTGGAGCAGCCTTGTATGGTATCTGGCGGCACCTGAGCATCGGCCGGACTGGATTCGGGTGGACCGGTTATTGGGTGAGCACGGGATCCAGCAGGATACGCCCGCCGGACGGCAGGAGTTTGAGCGCCAGATGGAAAAGCGCCGACTGGAAGAAGCTGACGAAGCCGCCGAAAAGCCCTTTCGCCGCGGCTGGTGCCTGGGCAGCGATAATTTCAAAAAGAAGATGGTAGAAATGATGGATGGAAAACTGGGTGAAAACCATTCCGGCGAGCTGCATCGCCAAAATGCCGAGCAGCGAGCCAACCGGATAATCTCAGAGGAATTAGCTCGCCTGGGCTGGAAGGAAACAGATCTGAACTCCCGATTGAAGAACGATCCCGGCAGGCTTGCGATCGCTGCGCGGCTCAGAAAGGAAACCACCCTCACGATCAAATGGATTGCTGCGCGACTTCAAATGGGCAGCACCAAAAGCGCGAAGTCAGTACTGCACCGCCAGATGGCCGGGATCGTAAAAAAGCCTAGCCACCATTCCTCTGATGAACAATTGCTTTTCCAAACTACGGTTTGACCCCTTTTCCTTTTCTTTTCTGATTGGATATACGCGATGAAGCATCAGCAGATCGAACTCGGTCAATGTTATGTAGTTCCACTTGCGGATAATCGAAAAGCCTACGGACAATACGTTTATTGGGATAACGACTATGGGCCTTTGTCGCGGGTATTTGCCTTCGCAGGGCCAAAGGTCTCAAAGGTCGAGGATCTCCCAACGCGCGAATTGCTCTTCCCTCCGATCTTCATCGGTTTTGGTTCCGTTTTCAAAGCCGGGCGCTGGCAGATTATCGGCTCCCTACCAGTAGTAAACTTCAGCTTTCCTAAATTTCGATTCACATTCGGCAGGCGACTAGGGCGCCATCGAGACTGGAAAATCTATGACGGTGCCCGATTGATCCTCATCGGCGATCTTCCTCCTGAGTACCGTTCTTTGGAGTTCCTGTGCGCTTGGAGCCCCCAATTGGTTGAGCAGCGGATTGCAACAGGCAAGAACCGATATGACAACCTCCTCTAGTCTCCTGAGTCATTGATTTCTTGTATAATTATTGTTTTTCAATTGCTACCG
>CAYUPI010000075.1:0-24531 GCA_964446585.1 uncultured Verrucomicrobiota bacterium | reverse complement strand
ATGTAATGACGTCGGGTTCTTGGCAGGGAGGCACATTCAAGCTGGGGGGGAGTTCCGCTAGCGCGCTAAACACGGGTGCTTTCGTGACCGAATACACCAGGTAAGTTAGCCCGGCCTCCAATTCAGTCAACCGAACGGAGCGCCTGCGTGGCGCTCCGTTTTTTTGGGAACAGGTATCCGTAATTCCACGGATAGAGAAGAAGCAAGGTCAACTAGAGCCGAGCGCGGATGCGCCAAATTGGCGCAAGCTTGCTGCGATCCTTTCCTGCGGGATGTTCCGATTCGCTAAGCTCATAGCAAACATACACTAAATCCCTTACTGCGTGAAGCTTTGAGCAGCTGCCGACCTCAGAAATCGCAAGTCGGCTGTCAGTACATGATAAACTGATTTTTCATAAGTTTTTTGTTTCCATTCGTATCTGCTTGCCGTTTGTAATCATAGAAACCGTGCAACCTGTTTTGGATGGGGTGTTCGCGAAGAACACGGCCGCCGTGCCGGGCTGTATAGGAAAGACAACAAGCAAATGACAAATAACGTCACGAAGGAGATTAGAGATATGTGTAAAAGCAAACTCGGAAGAATTCGCTATTTGGCTCTGGCCTACAGTTCGGTCGCAGTTGCGCTCTTGGCGATTCTGCTAAGCTCGCAGAAGGCCAGCGCACAAAACTGTTCGGTTACCATCGCCGATGGCCCCGGCGTGCCCGACGAAAGAACTGTTCACCTAGGAGATACCATACACTTTTACATCCATCTGAACGCCGACGACACGGTTTGCTTCCTGAACGGAGGCACCAACTGGGTCATCATGCCCGATAACACGGTGCATCAAATCCTTGGTCCCTACACCAAGGCAGCCTGCAATACCGTAGGCTCGGCGTTTACGCGCGATTGCCCTGCTGGCTCCACGGGCAACTCGGGCATCGGTTGCGGTGGTGACATTCCTACGGAAAATGGTCCCATCAGCGGTGCGCCCCGGTTTAAGTATGGCCCGATCCAGCCGGCTGACGTTGGGCGCTCGCTGCAACAGTTTGCGACGCCGCGTGGCTCGGTATTTACGGCGCAGCTTGGGCTGCCCTTGGCCGGCCAGGTCTGGATCGGCGCCATTACAGATGCCGGCACCACCGACTGCAGTGACCCGACAGTTCACGACAAAGCTTCCGGCCAGGGCATTGCCCACGTTTCCATCGTGACGCCCAACATCTCGGTCACCAAATTCTGCGTGACTAATTGTCCGCCGAACAACTCGGCGGTCTATGGCACCGATATCCATTTTGGCGGAGTAATCTGCAACACGGGCGACATCTCGCTCACGAATGTGTCGGTTTCGGACAACATTGCTGGCGCAACCATTTCCTACGCGACGACGACGACTCTTGGGAATCCGTTTCCTGCGACCGGCGGTGGGCGCCTGGCGACAAATGATTGCGTTACGTACGCCGGCAGCTTCTCCCCGAGCGGCAATGGGTGCGGGCCGTATCCTGACACCGTCGTAGCCTGCGGGACCGACCAGTCGAGCATTCCGAAGACGGTTTGCGCGACCAACAGCGCGACGTGCACGGTTTGCACCTCTCCGTGCCTTTCGATCACCAAAGATTGCAGCCCGAAGACCACGACGGCTTCTCCGACATCCCCGGTCACGATCACCTTTAGTGGGAGCGTCAGCAACTGCGGCAATGTTCCGCTGACCAATATCGTAGTGACTGACAGCGTGGACGGCGGGGCGCCGACCACGGTAACCAACATTGCACGCCTGGAGCCGCATACATCCGCGCCTTACAGCAGCAGCTTTACTGAAACCGGCTGTGTTACGCATGTTGACAAAGTTCACGCGACCGGCGCGAATCTCTGCGGTGGCGCGCTCGTGCAGAGCAACGATGCCTTCTGCACCAACGTCATTAACTGCCCGCCGTGCGTCGGCATAACCAAGGAAGTGGCTTGCTTCCTCGGCACGAACTCGCAAGGAGACATCTGCGACGGCTTCCGCAAGTTCGCCATCGGCGTGCAGGGCACGCATGCGAATGGCGCGGTGCAGAAACCGGCGTTCTGCTATCGAATCACTATCACCAACTGCGCGGACATCACGCTGACCAATGTCACCGTGAGCGACGATACGATTGCGGGCGTTGACGCCTCGGACTTCATGTGCATCGTCAACGGCACGCTGGCTCCGCACGCGAGCTGCTCGGCCCATTTTGCGGTTCAAGAGGACACGACAGACACTATCGGGACCTTCAGGACCAACACCGCGACCATCAGTGGCCAGAGCGCGCTGACGGGTCAGACCGTCACGGCACTGGACACTGCCGAAACCGAAGTGATACCGGCGAAATTGGTGTGCACGAAGTACTACACAATTGACGGCGGACCGCTGACCAACAACGTGACGCTGTCGGACGCCATCGCGCACGCGATCCAATATTTTGTCGCGATCACGAACACTGGCCTGGCGAACTTGCTGGATCTCACGATCACTGACGAGGGCGCTTGCAATAGCGTTGTCCCATTGCGTTCGTTGGATGCCGGGACCGGCACGGTCGTCTTTGTCTGCACGAACAGCTTCTCCTGCGGCACGGCCCGCGGTGTGCAGGACACGATCACGGTCGTGGCTAATGCGTTCTCAACTTCGACCACAACGCAGATATGCGCTCATGACATCACGGGAACGAACATTACGGCCAGCACGGAATGCAGCGCGACGCTCAGTTGCGTCACGCCGGCAATCTGCCGTGTGACCGGCGGCGGCCGTCAGGACTTGAACGACGGCGGCGAAGTTTGTCCGGCCGACGCGCTCTATGTAACGCACGGCGGCCAGGTTGGGGCGCCCGTCGGCAACAAAGTCTGTACAGTCACGCTGGACAATATCATTGGCAACCCATGTATCCACGGCCGCTGGACGCATGTGCGCCACAATAAGGCGGGAGGCGGGGAAGGCAACTTCCACGCGCGCTACTTCGACACTCTCGATTGCGCGTGCCTGGGCACGAACCTGGATTCGAATTGTCACTGGAATGCGGGGACGGTCACCGATGGGCAGTGCAATCCGGGAGACCGGTTGTCGGGACCAGAGCCGCGGCGCGCTCCGGCCAACAAGATTGCCTTCACTGGCGTGGGCGACTGGCAGTGTGAGAAGGGTGGTCGCGAACCCAGAACTGTTCTGTTCCGGGTGGATATTGAAGATCGCGGCGAGCCGGGTAACGACCATACCTTGGATCTGGGCAAGAAGCCAGGCCGCACGCCGGACCGCTATCGTATCCGGATTTGGGTGTTGACCGAAGCTGAGCTGGCCCGGCTGCGTAACGGAAGCGACGGTCTGCTCGACTTCCGGAATTGCATCTCAGCGTGCCATGGTATCGACTATCTGGACGGCGTGTGCGGACCGAACACTTGCAACGGGGATACCTGCACGGGTGGTTCGACCGGGACAATCACGTTCCCTGGCGGCTGCCCGGTGCGCAGCCCGAACATTGACGACGGCGGCGAGTTGCTGCACGGCAATCACCAGATCCATCCGCAAATCAAGGATTGCCCGTAAAATCCGATTGGACCTGGTTTAGCGAAACGTTAAGACCAACGTAATAACCTGATCCCACGCAGGCGGGGCAGCAATGCCCCGCCTGTTTTTTTGTTCATATAATAGGGCGTGCCAACGGACGGTAAAACTGGCAGGATGCTGGCCGGAATAATTAGGAAAACGGATGCAAATTAATCAATTTATGGACTTCGCGCGGGTTTTCCGGACTGCGAGGTGCATCTGCGGCTTACGAAGAGGAGACTTGCCTCTTGCTGCACGGAGCGTTTGGAGTGCGTGGAGCTTGCTCCCGCTTTTGGGCGCCCGTGACCATCCCAAAGCGCCAGCAAGCTCCACGCACTCCAAACGCTCCGCGTGGTTAGGTCGCGGTTTGCCCATACTGGCGACAGCACGCCCAGTCCGCCACAGTTCATGGTCGCGAGGATTGAATTTTCAGTCGGTGGCAACGGCCAGTTACGCGGGCGTCTTGATCGGAGCGCTGATGCTGGCACCACCCGTAGTCGCAGCCCAAACAGGCACAAACACTTCCCGTGCACTGACAAATTGGCTGACGGCAAGTTCCAGTTTCAAAAAGGCGGGAGCCTTTGTCGGGCAGGGGAAGTATTCACAGGCCCGAGCCGCGCTCAGTGCCGGAACAACGAACCTGGCGACGCCCTACAAGAATCTGGCCGCGGAGCTTCTCTCCCAACTCGATTCGACGCTGAAGCTTTCCACAAACACTGCGGATCCGCGGAAGCGCAAGGTGTTAGTCAGTTTGTGTAGCGACCTGGGAGCTTATGAGGCCGCCGTTCGGTTGCAAACATGGGGTGGGACGAATTCTTCGCCGGAAGCATTGGCGGACGATGCGATGTACGCGTGGCGGCTGTTTGACGGCGGCGATACCAAAGCAGCGCTGGCTGAATATCAACGGAGGCTGGCAAAAGAGGAGATTGATTTCTGGCAGCAGTACTTCCGGGAACAAATCCGGCTGCTCCAGGAGCGGCCGGCAACAGCGACCAATGCGCAATTGGCCCTCGAGGCGGCACGGGAGCATTATTTGAAAGGACTGGAGGCTCGGGCCGATTTGTTCGGCGCGCTGACAGTGCTTACGCGCGCAGCGCCTCACGCGAAGAGCGTGAAGGAGGCGACTCCCGTTTATCTGCTGATCCTCAGGTGCCTGGCCAATCTGGGAGACGAGAGCGGCCGCGAGGCCTGGCAGGACAGATTTCTGGCTGAGTACAAATCGGAACCTGAGGTCTGCGCCATGGTGTACGTGGACCGCGCTCAAAAAGCATACTACCGGAAAGATATGAACCTCTCGGAAACGCTCTTTCGGAAGGTGGCCACCGACTACGCCCGGACCAGCGTTTATGGCGATGCTTTGTACGGCCTTGGGCTGGTGCTGCAGGACGAGCAGAGATACGAGGCGGCGATGGCCGAATATGCCAGGATTTTTACGAGCAACGCGAACGAGGATCTCCTCGATCTCGAAAGCAGCGAAGATTATCCCAACTACAAGTTCAAAGCGGCCCTGCGCATTTCTGAATGCTGCGAGGAGATGAAAGATCTCAGGAAAGCCTTGGAATACGCCTTGCTGGCGCGGGACAAGTACAAATTCGTCTCTTATTGCAAGGATTGCACGCTCAAGACCCGGCAAAACGTCGAGAAGCGGGTCAAGCAATTGGAGCAAGCGGTCAAAGAGCCAGCCGCGCCGGCAACCGTTCCTTGATCGGCTCCGTACTCCACCCGAAGTGCAAATCCGTAGTCACTCGTGTTGAAATTAGTATCCAGTCGGGGCATAAATTCAGGCGGTTAACCGGTAGTAACGACTGTACGCTAATGCATCGAGGTTCTGAGATAGACATGCTTCGGGGGCAATGCTGTTCGCCTCGCAGTGCGCTCCCAGTTTCTGCTTCCAGTCAATGGCCTTTCGGAGCATTTTCCGTTTCCAACTTATGCCTCCGTGCGTTTGTACTAGAGGATTATGCTGCCACCGCTGCCACGCGCAAGAACCACGCCTTTCTGTCGGCTTTCCTGTGATTTCTTAGACCCAAAAATTCTTTAAAGGAAAAAACAAACAAAACAGATTATGTGTAAACCTAAATGTTCCACTGGCGGCCGAGCGGCCACCATTTGGGCCTCGGCATTGCTGGGCCTTTCGACGTTTCTGCTGCCCTTCCAGGCTGTCAGGGCGCAAAACTGTTCAGTTACCATCGCCGACGGCCCTGGTGTGCCCGACGAAAGAACTGTTCACGTAGGAGATACCATACACTTTTACATCCATCTGAATGCCGACGACACGGTTTGCTTCCTGAACGGAGGCACCAACTGGGTCATCATACCCGATGGCACGGTGCATCAAATCCTTGGTCCCTACACCAAGGCAGCCTGCAATACCGTAGGCTCGGCGTTTACGCGCGATTGCCCTGCTGGCTCCACGGGCAACTCGGGCATCGGTTGCGGTGGTGACATTCCTACGGAAAATGGTCCCATCAGCGGTGCGCCCCGGTTTATGTATGGCCCGATTACGCAAGCCGACGTTGGGCGCACATTGCCACAGTTTGCGACGCCGCGTGGCTCGGTCTTTACCGCGCAGCTTGGGCTGCCGTTGGCCAACCAGGTCTGGATCGGCGCCATTACAGATGCCGGCACCACCGACTGCAATGACCCGACAATTCATGACAAGGCATCCGGCCAGGGCATCGCTCACGTTACAGTCGTAACGCCACATATCACGGTCGCGAAGTTTTGCGTGACGAACTGTCCGCCGAACAACTCGGCTGTTTTTGGTTCGCCAATCCAATTTGGCGGCCAGATCTGCAACACGGGCGACATCTCGCTGACCAACGTTACGGTTTCGGACAATATCGCTGGCGCAGTAATTTCATATGCGACGACGACGGCTTTGGGCAATCCGTTCCCGGCCACGGGCGGTGGGCGCCTGGCGACAAATGATTGCGTCACGTACGCGGGCAGTTTTGCTGCGAGCGGCAATGGGTGCGGCCCGTATCCCGATACCGTGATCGCCTGCGGAACGGATCAGTCGAGCATTCCAAAGACAGTCTGCGCGACCAACAGCGCGACGTGCACGGTTTGCACAGCTCCTTCCATTTCCGTTACCAAACTTTGTCCGGCCACGAATGGTTTGCCGGGAGGCGTTCTTGGATTCAGCGGCACGGTTTGCAACAACGGCAATGTCCCGCTCAAGGATGTCACTATCGTCGATGATCACACATTGACCACTGGCGGTAATGTGGTTGCCAGCTACCCGCTGCTCACCAATGGTGAGTGCAGGAATTTCAGCGGAACGATTGCCATTCCGGCGAACGCTTGTTCAATTTCAGATACACTGACCGCTCGCGGCACGAACATCTGCAACGGCGCCGGCGTCGTGGCCACCGCCTCGACCAACTGTCTGGTTTCGTGTATCCCCGCGATCAAGGTTTATAAACAGGTCGTTTGCTATTCCAACGCCTGCGAGCCGTTCAGCAGCAATCTGGACAACCAGAAGAGCGCGACCGGCGTGCGAATTGACCCAGCCAATGACGCCGATTGCCCGGCGTTTTGCTATCGGATCATTGTCACGAATTTGGGCAATGTCACTTTGTCGAACCTCGTCGTATTCGATTCCAACAACAGCGACGGCAAAGTGCTCAACCTGAGCGGGTGCGGATTCCCGAGCACGCTGGCGCCGGCTGGCCAGGCGGGTTCATCGGCGAGCTGCATCGTGACCACCAACCACTGCTTCAACGCGACGAACATTGTCACAGCGACGGCGCTCGGTCAGATCACGGGCAGCGGCACAATGAGTGTGAGCGCAACGGACACCAACCGAGTGACGGTTAACCCGATCAGCGTTGCCTGCAAGCTGCTGGTCAGCATCGATAACGGGGTAACCTTTGCGGAATATCATTCGCCGAACTGCGCCACGCAGTTGATCAGCAAGCCGTATATCATCCGGGTGGTGGTAACGAACACCGGCCAGTATGCGCTGCAGAACGTGATTGTCACGGATACCGTGGGCACGCTCGGTGTGTGCCTGGCCACTCCGCGGACCATCGCCTCGTTGGACGTTGGCGGATCGTCGAGCTTCGATTGCGCTGAAACCTGCGCGGTAGGCGGCGTGGTGAACTACGGGGTTTCGGTGGTGGCAGTGGCGTCGCAGGCGCTGGGCCATGTGTGCGACTTCAACATTCAGGGAGTAGAGATTAAAGCCACGAGCAGTTGCGACACCTGTGTGAGCTGCGTCGGTCAGCCGGCCATCAAGGTCTGGAAGCAGGTGGTGTGCTACTCGAACATCTGCGAGCCGTTCAGCAGCAATCTGGACAGCCAGAAGAGCGCGACGGGCGTGCGGATTGATCCGGCCAATGACGCGGATTGTCCGGCGTTCTGCTATCGGATCATCGTCACCAACCTGGGCAACGTGACGTTGTCGAACCTGGTGGTGGTTGATGCCAACAGCAGCGACGGCAAAGTACTGAACCTGAGCGGGTGCGGATTCCCGTCGACGCTGGCGCCGGCGGGCCAGGCGGGTTCATCTGCCAGTTGCATTGTCACGACCAACCACTGCTTCAACTCGACGAACGTGGTGACGGCGACTGCACTGGGGCTTAACTCCAGTGGTGGGACGGATACTGTGAGTGCGAAGGACACCAACCGTGTGAGTGTGGTGCCGATCAGCGTAGCCTGCAAGCTGCTGGTCAGCATCGATAACGGGGTAACCTTTGCGGAATATCATTCGCCGAACTGCGCCACGCAGTTGATCAGCAAGCCGTATATCATCCGGGTGGTGGTAACGAACACCGGCCAGTATGCGCTGCAGAACGTGATTGTCACGGATACCGTGGGCACGCTCGGTGTGTGCCTGGCCACTCCGCGGACCATCGCCTCGTTGGACGTTGGCGGATCGTCGAGCTTCGATTGCGCTGAAACCTGCGCGGTAGGCGGCGTGGTGAACTACGGGGTTTCGGTGGTGGCAGTGGCGTCGCAGGCGCTGGGCCATGTGTGCGACTTCAACATTCAGGGAGTAGAGATTAAAGCCACGAGCAGTTGCGACACCTGTGTGAGCTGCGTCGGTCAGCCGGCCATCAAGGTCTGGAAGCAGGTGGTGTGCTACTCGAACATCTGCGAGCCGTTCAGCAGCAATCTGGACAGCCAGAAGAGCGCGACGGGCGTGCGGATTGATCCGGCCAATGACGCGGATTGTCCGGCGTTCTGCTATCGGATCATCGTCACCAACCTGGGCAACGTGACGTTGTCGAACCTGGTGGTGGTTGATGCCAACAGCAGCGACGGCAAAGTACTGAACCTGAGCGGGTGCGGATTCCCGTCGACGCTGGCGCCGGCGGGCCAGGCGGGTTCATCTGCCAGTTGCATTGTCACGACCAACCACTGCTTCAACTCGACGAACGTGGTGACGGCGACTGCACTGGGGCTTAACTCCAGTGGTGGGACGGATACTGTGAGTGCGAAGGACACCAACCGTGTGAGTGTGGTGCCAATCAGCATTGCGTGCAAACTCCTGGTGAGCACTAATGGTGGCACAACCTTCACCGACTACGGCGCCAACTGCGCCGACCAGTTGGTCAACAACGCGTATATCGTGCGCATCATCGTGACCAACACGGGTTCATACGATCTGCAGAATGTCACAATCGGCAACATTTCAGGCTTTGCCGCGTGCTTCGGGGCATCGACGAACGTAGGCCTGCTGGCGGTCGGAGGCTCCAAGGCTATCGACTGCTCGAACACGTGCGGCAGTGGTCTAAGCTCGAATTACTTCGCCGTTTCAGTGGTCGCTGAGGTGTCACAAGCGCTCGGGCACGTGTGCGACTACAACATCCTCGGCCAACACATCACCACAAGCAGCAGTTGCGCCACTTGTGTGCGCTGCTTCGGTTGCCCGCAGATCGGCGTTACCAAAGGCGTCGCTTGCGTCGTCTGCACGACCAACGACGGAGCGGGTGTGGTGTTAGCTTGCGCCTCGGCCACGGGCCAGTTTGAGAAGGACGCCTTCGGAGTCAGAAGCGACACTCAAGAGCCGGCGTTCTGTTATGAAATTGTGGTCACTAACTCCGGCCCGATACCGCTGGTCAGCCTGACGGTGGTGGATGACCACTTCGGCACCTTGACGAATGGTGCGGCCCTGCCGGTTGGTGGCTCGATGGCATTCCGCATGACCACCAATTGGAACAGCGTGGCCGCGGCGCATGGGCTGCCATACTCAGTCACCAATACAGTGGTGGCCAGCGCACAAGGTTCGCCGGGATGTCCGGGCACTGATACCAACGGGCGTATCTCGGCGACAGACTTCGCCAGGGCCCACATCAGGCCCGCGAGCATCGCCTGCGCCAAGTTCGTGTCGGTGAATGGCGGTCCATTCCAGAACACGATTGAACTGACCAACGAAGTGGTCACGAACATCGCATGGGCTGTGACCATTACCAATACGGGCCAGGCTGACTTGGAGCATCTCCACGTCACAGACCTGGGCGCGAATGACGCCCTGCCGTGCAACATCGATATAGTGATTCCTGGGATCTTCCCAGTCGGCGGCAGCGTTAGCTTAATCGTTTGCACGAATCTCACGAGCGCCACCAACTGCTCGAACCTGTCGATCGACAATGATATCCGGGTTGTGGCCAACGCTGCGGCGGAAGGCACCAACTGCGTCTGGGACATCAATGGCTCGAACATCGTCGCCCAGACGACCTGCGAAGCGCACTTGCGAGTGTTCTGCATCATACCGAACGCCTGCCGGGTGACCGGCGGCGGCCGTCAGGACCTCAACGATGACGGCGAGGTCTGTCCGCCTGACGCGCGCTATGTGACGCACGGCGGCCAGGTCGGCGCCCCGGTAGGCAACAAGGTGTGCGTCATCGACACGAGCCTGACCAACTACTTCCTGGGCAATCCGTGCATCCATGGCCGCTGGACGCACGTGCGCCACCAGCAAGGCGGCGGGGAAGGCAACTTCCACGCGCGGTTCTTCGACACGCTCGATTGCGCATGCCTGGGCACGAACCTGGATGCGAACTGTCACTATAACGCCGGGTCGGTCGTGAATGGGGTCTGTAATCCAGGTGACCGGTTGTCGGGACCTGAGCCGCGGCGTGCGCCGTCCAACAAGATCGCCTTCACCGGTGTTGGCGACTGGACTTGCGAGAAGGGTGGGCGTGAGCCGAGGTCCTGCCTGTTCCGTGTGGATATTGAGGATCGGGGCGAGCCCGGCAACGATCATGTGCTGGACCTCGGCCATAAGACTGGCCGGACGCCGGACCGTTATCGCATCCGGATCTGGGTGTTGACCGATTCTGAGTTGAACCAACTGCGGAGTGGCAGTGGAGCGGATCCGTATCTGATCCACTTCCGGGATTGCATCTCGGCGTGCAACGGGATCGACTATCGGGATGGCGTCTGCGGACCGACCTCGTGCAGTGGAAGCACGTGCGATGGATCAGGCACGACCGGGACGATCACGTTCCCAGGCGGGTGCCCGGTGCGCACTCCGAACATTGACGACGGCGGCGAGTTGCTGCACGGCAATCACCAGATTCATCCGGCTATTCTAAGCTGCGATCCCACCGATCCGGTGGGGCCTGGTCTGGCGAAGCCGTAAAAATCAAAAACCCAAGTTAATCGCGCACAGGCGAGCCGAAAGGCTCGCCTGTGTTGCTCTCGGGGTTTCCCTCGGATTCATCGCCACGATTCGGGAGGGAGCTCTCGGTAAATCGTCCGATTCAAAATCAGTAACGTCCTGCCTTGTCCGGAGCGGATAAACGAAGTAGTATAAACACTGAATAGCCGGGATTGGCGTTGGCCAAGCCAACTGTGAACCATCGCGGCTTTTGTTTTGTGCGTCAGGAAGCGCACGTGTCGGTAACCAGCGAAGAAAGGCTTATTATGCGTTTGTTCCGTACTCAAAAAAACTGCCTTCGAAATCTTGCCTTGATCGGACTGTCGAACCTTTTGCTGCTCGGCGCCGCGCGGGCACAAAACTGCAGCGTCTCCTTAGCCGATGGACCCGGGATACCCGATGAGAAGCTCGTGCATCTTGGTGACACGGTGCATTTCTTCATCCACATGGATGCAGACCCCAACACCTGCAAACTGGATGGCGGAACTAACTGGGTAATTCTTCCCGATGGCACCGTTCATGTTATTATCGAAAACTACAACAAGACAAATTGCGGATCGGACTTCCAAATCAACTGCCCCCTGGATGCTGGTTGCGTGGGTGATGTTCCGACCGAGATCGGCCCCAGCGGATTTCTCCGATTCAAGTATGGCCCGATTCAGCCAGCCGACGTTGGCAGGATTCTTCCCCAGTACACGACCGGCCGCGGTTCGGTGTTTACGGCGCAGTTAGGGCTGCCATTGGCTGGCCAGATATGGATTGGCGCGATCACGGACGCACGCAGCACTGACTGCGCTGACCCCGCGACTCACGATAAGGCTTCCGGGCAGGGCGTCGGTCACGTTACAATTGTGACCCCGGCCATCTCCGTTACCAAGGAGTGTGTCACCAACTGTCCGCCAACAAACTCGGCGGCTTACAATGCTCCGATCCAATTCAGGGGGACGGTTTGTAATACAGGTGACATTGCCCTCACGAACGTCATGGTTACCGACAGTGTCATTGGCGCGGTGATTGTTTATTCGAACATGACTTCGTTGGGAAACCCATTTCCAACCAGCGGTGGCGGGCGCCTAATGACAAATGAATGCGTGAATTACACCGGAAGTTTTCCTCCCAGCGGGAATCTATGCGGGCCGTTTCCTGACACGGTGGTCGCTTGCGGAACAGACCAATCCAGCCTTCCGAAAACAGTTTGTGCCACCAACAGCGCCACGTGCACTGTTTGCGCGATTCCCGCCATCACGGTCAGCAAATTCTGCCCGCCCACGCCCACTCAGCCCGGAACACCGCTGGTTTTCAGCGGAGTCGTGAGCAATGCCGGCAACGTCCCGTTGACGAATGTCACCGTACTAAATAATCAGCCCACAAACAATACTCCGGTCTTTGGGCCAATCACTTTGGACGTGGGCCAATTTGTTTTCTTTACCAATAGCTACATCGCTCCGGCCGATTCCTGCGGGCCTTATCCCGACACACTGACCGCCTTCGGGACAAGTGTTTGCCTTGGGAGTGTGACAAATACAGATTCGAAGAGCTGCCCGGGAACAAATTCGCCGGCGATCATTGTCAGCAAGAGTTGTCCCCCAGGCCCGATCCAGCCGGGTCAAACCCTGACGATTACCGGCACGGTGACCAACATCGGCAACATCACTCTGACGAATGTGACCGTGACAAACACAATCGCGGCCCTGGGCGGGGTGAGCCGCCGGCTCATCGGACCGCTGATGCTCGTCCCGGGCGCCGGAACAAACTTCAGCGACAGCTACATCGTGCCGCTCGATTCCTGCGGACCCTACCGGGACACGGTTTTCGCTTCGGGCGCGGACAAATGTTTTGGCAGCGTTGTGACCTCTAGCGACTTCAAAGATTGTCCGGGCACGAATTCGCCTTCGGTCATCGTGAGCAAGAGTTGTCCGCCCGGACCGATCCAGCCAGGCCAAATGCTGACCATTACCGGGACCGTGACAAACAATGGGAACATTACGCTGACAAATGTCACGGTGACTAACGTGATCGCGGCGATCAATGCGTCCAGGGCTGTGTTCGGCCCGACGACGCTCGCCCCAGGGGCCGGGGCGACCTTCAGCGATAGTTATCTGGTACCGTTAGATTCATGCGGACCGTACCGCGATACGGTGCTGGCGGCGGGAGCGGATAAGTGTTTCGGGCGCATCGTCACGGCCAGCGACTTCAAGGATTGCCCAGGGACAAATTCACCTGCAATCGTTGTCAGCAAGAGCTGTCCGCCCGCTCCGACGCCGCCGGGCGGCACCCTCACTATTTCCGGCTCAGTTTCAAACAGCGGCAACATCACGCTGATCAACGTTACGGTTACCAATGTAATCGCCGCGACTCAGCAGAGCCCGACTGGTGAAGTCCATTTGGTGCTCGGCCCGATTAGCCTGGCGCCTGGCGCCGTGCGCCTGTTTACCGACAGTTACGTGGTGCCGACAAATTCGTGCGGGCCGTATCACGACACGGTGGTGGCCCAGGGAGCCGACAAATGTTTCGGACGCATCGTCACGGCCAGCGCCTTTAGAGATTGCCCGGGCATCACGACGCCCCGGCTGGCGCTGTTCAAGCATTGTCCGCCCAGTCCGGTTCCGCCCGGCAGCATCGCGACTTTCTCTGGAACGGTCAGCAACGCGGGCAACATTTCTCTGACCAACGTGTTGGTGTTCAATAATCGGCCGACGAACAATACACCGTTATATGGCCCGATCACATTGGCGCCAGGTGAATTCAGGAATTTCACCGGCACGGAGCTTGTGCCGGCCAATTGTTGCACGTATTTCGACGAATTGACTGCGTCAGGCGCCAGCGTCTGCACTGGGAGCAATGTAACTGCCAGTGCCAGTGCCGCCTGTCCGACACTCCTCCTGCCGGCGATTGCCGTTACTAAGAGCTGCTATTGCCCGTCTGGGGCTGTTCCGCTTGGCCAACCGATGCAGTTTACCGGCACGGTCAGCAATCGAGGCAACATCACCCTGGTGAATGTCACTGTGATTGATAATCGGCCAACGAACAATACCCCGGTATTTGGCCCACTGACCCTGGCGCCGGGAGAAACGGCGGACTTCTCGGGGAGTTTCATCGTGCCGCTTAATATCTGTGACACGAGCATTGCCGACACGGTGACGGCCAACGGCTACGATGTCTGCCAGAGCAACAACGTGACGGCCATGGCTACTGCCGTGTGCCCGATCACCCCAAATCCGAGGCTTGTGGCGACCAAACAATGTCCTCCAGGGCCGGTGGCCCCCGGGGACCTGCTGGTCTATACCGGTAGTGTGAGTAACGCCGGCGGTGTCATCATCACCAACATCGTCGTGGTCGATGACCGGCCTGCACCTAATACACTGGTGACCAATATCGGCCTCCTGGCTCCAGGCCAATCCACGAACTTCACCGGCAGCTACCGTGCCCCGTACGATTGCTGCGGACCGTGCGTCGATACGGTGACGGCAACCGGGCAAGATGTGTGCAGCGGCAGCAACATCACCGCGACGGCCAGCGTCGCATGTCCGCGCATAACGACTCCGGCCATTAAGGTAACGCGGGATTGTCCGCCCAGCCCGGTGACAACAGGCGACCTGGTGTTCTTTAACGGCGTCGTGACCAATGCGGGTAATGCGACCCTGGCAAACGTAAAGGTTGTGGATGACCAGGCGGGGACAGTTCTGGACAATACATTCCTCTCACCAGGGGAAGCGGTGGCATTCACCGGAATGTACCTTGTGACCAATTGCGGACCGAATGTCCCCAGCGGCGTGACGGCGACGGCCAACGATTTGTGCACATCCGCTCCTGTCACAAACCGATTTTCAACTACGTGCTCTGTGCTCTGCACTCCAAGTGGGCCGGTGATCTTTGGAGCGAAGACGGATGGTCCCAATTTCATCTTCTCGTTCACAACAGAGACAAATCGGACTTATACGATTTGGACGACAACCACTCTGACGCCGCCAAACTGGCAATCAATCGCGACATTCGCGGGCGACGGTTCGACGGTCAGCATTGAAGATGCATTGGTGGGTGGACAAAAGTACTACCGCGTATCGGTTGAGTAAGCTGGCCGCGTTCGCCGGGAACGAACGTGACCAAGGCTGCGGGGCGTGAGTTTGAGGCGGACCGCCGGCCCGTTTGGGCTGCCGGTCCCTCGGCCCGTTTCCATACAACTGAACGTGGTCCGAGGAGGAGACTGGTTGAATTCCTGCGACCCTGAAGCAATCCGCTCACTGTTGGGTCGCGCTTTTGCCGCTCACCATCGCTGGCGGCGAATCCGTCAGGCCCAGGATCAAGGCGTTACAGGGGTTTTGTGACGAGGTGACATAAACTATCGTCGAGCAGGCTGCCAAACACAGATCAGGGTCAGTGGCTTGGATTTGAACCGCGTGGACGCCAGCAGTAAAGGCACCCGTGAAGATAACATCCGTTGGTGTCGAAGGCGTAGTAGCAACCCCCTGATTGGTCTGCGAGGCGGAACCATCCACAAACCAGACAACGTTTAGCGGTTGAGCGTTGGTATCCGTCACCTGAGCTCTGAGCGTTACAATCGCTGCCCCGCCAACCGCCACGGCGCTGGTCGGCGAAGGACAAGTCACGGTGGGCACAACGTTGCTGAACTCATAGGAGCCGATATCAATCGTGCCACCAACGATGCGCGAAAAACCGCGTTGATCCGTTGAATCGCAACCCGAACCCCCGCCGGCATTGATGGCCGGACTTCCGCACAGAAGCGCGTGAGTAAATGTCGGTCCGCCATTGTTCTGCAATGGACCCAACACAAGCTGCGACGCTGTGAAATTGAACCGGTCACCCTGTGCGGACATGATGATGCCGTTCGTGAAGCCAAAGAAATTGAAACCGCCCGAAAAGACATCGCCTTGCGGGCCGTTGAAGATATCCACAGTGGCAGAGTTACCGGCCAGAATGGTGTTTTTGACAGCTTCCACAACGCCAGCGGAGTTGAACAGGCCTCCGCCGTCCTGCGGAAAAGCTCCCGGTACCACGTTGGCGGTTATAGTGCTATTGTTCAAGGTCACGCTTCCAATGCGATTAAAAATCCCGCCTCCGTGTGGTACATTGCCACCGGCACCGCCGCCGGCGACGTTGCCGCTCAGGGTGCTGTTGCACAACACCAGTGTGCCGGAATCGCTCGCAATGCCGCCCCCCTGTCCTGGGCTCGCAGAGGCAATTCCGACAGTGTTGCTGCTCACAGTGCTCCGATCCAGCGTGACGGTTCCTGACGTATTGGCGATGCCGCCCCCGCGCCCGCTTCCTGCACCTCCTTTGGCGCTGTTAGCGCCGATGGAGCTGGTATGCAACGTCAATGTGCCTTCATTAAAAACGCCGCCTCCGCTGTCGCTTGCGAAATTCCCGCTCACAGCCGAATTGGTGATTCCCAGATCTTGCGAGTTTCTGATTCCGCCGCCGAAACCGTTAGTTCCGCCAGAGCCCGTGACCGAATTGCTGTTCACGGCGCTGCTTATGAGCGTCATCGTCCCCTGATTATCAACGCCACCGCCGTAACCCGCTCCCGTGCCGCCAGTCACCATATTGCCGCGGATCACGCAATTGCTCAACGTTAACGAGCTCAGATTACGGATTCCCCCACCGCTCTCGGTCGCAAAATTGGCGGCGATGGCGCAGTCTTTGATGGCGGTGGTGGCGGACTCATTATTAATGCCTCCGCCGGCATTGGAGCGGCCGTTATTGATCGTCAAGCCGGAGATGGACACGATGCCCGCCTGAATATTGAAAATGCGAAAGTCCGCCGTTGGACCGGCGGAAGCGCGCTGGATGGCGAGGTTGCTGGCTCCTGGCCCCTGGATCGTCAGGTTCTTGTTTATGAGCAACTCTCCATTCGTCAGGTTGATTGTGCCAGTAATGGAAAAGCCAATCGTTTCACCCGCCGGTGCGTCCGCAATAGCCTGACGCAGAGTGCCGGGGCCATTGTCGGCGGCGCTTGTCACTGTGGCGGCGCGGCCAGGTTCCGAGAGCAAGACGGCAACGAGGCACAAGAGAATTCGGCCGACCTTTCTCATTGTTGTTCTTCAGGTTTTCGGCGAGGCACGAGCCGAATCGGGGTTTTGTTGGCCGTCCAGCGTACATCGGAACTAAAGCCGGATGAAACCGAGCCTCTCAGCATCGGTCTATTCTAGTTGCCATCGCAACCGGCGGCGAGCACTTTTTCGACGAACACTATCAGTGACCCGCGGCGGCGATGCGAACTTTATCACAGCGAGCGCGATCAACGGTCAGCGAGGAAACACGGCGGACAATCTGATTCTCGTATCCTGGAGAACAGGGAGGTCTAGCCGGGTGGCGCTTCGGCAAAGGCCTTATTTTATCAGTTTGTAGAATTTGGCGCCGCCGGTTGCCGAGTTGGTGACAAAGTACTGGCCGCCAGAATTTCTGGGAGAGTTGGTCACCATGGCCCACGAACCATTCGTTGAGACATCCGGCTTGGAGTAAAGATTGAAATTCGTTGCGTTGTTGGCCCAGGAAAGAATGACGTTTGGACTGGACCGGGTAATTTTCAGCAGAGGGGCGTTCGGGTTGGGAGTGATGGTAACCGTTCCGACAGCGGTGTTGTTGGGGCTTAGGTCGTAGGTGGTGCTGGACACGCCGGCGGTGCTTGTGAACGTGCCATCCAATCGGGCTTGAACGAGGAGGCTCACGGTGGCGGAAGCGCCGTTGGCCAGATCGCCCAAATTAAAGGTAAGTGTACCATTCGCGAATGAGGAGGAAGCACCAGGAGGCAAATTGGTGGACAAGTAGGTAAACGCGAAGGAAGCCGGCGGTGAATCTGTCACGACAACGCTTGTCGCTGTTGAAGGCCCGCGATTGGTCACTGTGATCGTGAAAGTAACGTTGCTCAACACCGGGGCGGATGAGGGAGATGCAACGTGCGATATCCCAATGTCTGCCCCAGGACTGACTTGGGTGATGAGGGAGGCCGTGTTGTTGGTTGCGACCGAGTCAATAGCGGCTGAACTAACGCTGGCATTGTTGGTGTTGGGGCCGGTAACGAGCGGGGTGGTGGTAATCGTCGCAGTCGCAACGCCATTGCTGGCGACGGTGCCCAGGTTGCAGGTGACAACTCCGTTCAATTGAGAGTAATTGCCTTGGGAGGTAGTGGCGGTAACGAAGGAGGCCCCTGCCGGGAGGGTGTCGGTCAAGACTACTGTATTGGCAGATGATGGCCCCAGGTTCGTGACCGTTAGAGAATAGGTAATGTTACTGCCGGCGTAACCAGTCGCTGGACCATTCAGTCCGACGGCGAGGTTTGCCAATGGGCTGACGGTTGTTGTTACTGAAGCCGAATTATTTGCCATGTTGAAATCGGCTTCGAAAGCGGCAACATTCAGGACGTTGGTAACAACCCCGTTGGTCAGGGCCATCATGACGAGCGTCACCGTGGCGCTCGTATTATTGGTCACTGTGCCGAAACTGCAGGTGAACGTGCCGTCAGCGTTGGTGGTGCACGCGCCTTGGGTGCTGGTGGCGGAAACGAACGTCAGCGTTGCGGGCAGGGCGTCGGTCAATACCACTGACGTTGCGGGCGAGGGACCTTTATTTGTGACCTTGAAGGTGTAGGTGAGATTGCTGCTGACAGCCACCGGATCGGGCGCGTCGGAGGCAGTAAGGGTCACGTCGGCGATCCCCTGGACGGTTGAGACAACCGTCGAAATGTTATTGCCAGTGTTGGGTTCTACCGCCGGCGTCTCGTTCGACGTGAGGGTGGCGGTATTGGTCATTACCCCGGCGGCTTGAGTGCGGAGGACGATCGTTTGGGTAATGGCCGCATTATTGGTCATAACGCCGATGTTGAACGTAACGCGTCCGGCATTGGTGGACCAATTGCCTGCCGAGGAAGAGACCGAGAGAATGGGGAGATTCGTCGGAAACAAGACGACATTGGTTACCCCGGTGAACGTCGAGCGGCCGTTGTTATTGATATAAATGGAATAGGTGAGATTACTGCCCATGACGACCGGGTCGATCGAAGGAATCATGGCAACGGAGAGATCGGGCGGCGAACTGAACTTCGCGACGAAGGCATCGTAAAAGCCCCCGCTGTTCGTGCCGCGAAAAACGCCAGATGTCGCAATGTTGGTAGTTGAAGATGTGAAGCCGGCAACGTAGAAATTGCCGTTTGAGTCAACGGCAATGGACGTGCCACGAGTATCAACATCACCGCCGAAAAATGTTGAATAAACAATTCCAGCCGGGCCCGAAACCGCCGGGTTGATTTTGGTTACGAAAGCGTCGCCAACTTGGGCAATGGAATTTGTCTGGTCGGCATTACGGGTGATCGGAAATTGGACGGTAGGGTCGGTGGGGTCGGTCGGGGCAGGCGTCGCTGATGAGTCTGTCCAACCGGTCACGTAGAGGTCTCCAAAGCGATCGGCGGCGATGCTAAAGCGGTAGCCGCCGAAGTCCTCCGTGCCAGACCCGCCCAAATAAGTCGAATAGTAGAGGCTGCTGCCGCTGGGTTGAAATACGGTAACAAAGGCATCCGGTCCGGGAAAATCCGGAGACGTCGCGGTGCCGGCGTTCAGAGGTTGGGCTGCGTTCAGCGTGGGGAAATCAGTCGAATAGGTTTCACCAACGACGCAAATCCGGCCCGAGGGATCCAGCCCGATGCCGGTTCCAAAGTCATCGAAATCCCCGCCGAGAAACGTAGAGAAAATCAGGCCGGTTCCGGTGCTGTTCACCTCGGTTACAAAGCCGTCGTAAGATCCCGCGAAGCTGGGATCCGCATAGCCATTGTTAAATTGCGATTGGAAGGCATTTACGAGTGGGAAATCCGAGTTGGGCGGGGTGGGAGGGATAACAGTATAGTCCGCATAAGAAACGACTTCTCCGGTGACGTAAGCATTGCCCGAGCTGTCGATCGCAATGGCGTAGGCCCTTTCATCACTGAGCGAACCGCCAAGGAACGTGCAGTAGATTAAAGAAGCCGAGCCGGACTGCGTGGTGTCGAACCTCGCGACAAAGGCATCACGACCGGATGGGCCGCCATTATTCTTCGTCTGATAAGCATTGTTGGGCACGGTTGGAAACGGGCCATTACCCGTTCCCAGGGAAAAAGTATCGCCGGCGATGTACGCGTTGCCGCTGTTGTCCACAGCGATGGAGTTACCGCTGTCGTCACTGCCACCGCCGAGGTAACTGGCGTAGAGGAGGTTTGTCCCGAACGGGCCGATCTTTGCGATGAAGGCGTCCTTGTATCCGGAATTGCCGCTGTAAGCCGGGTTCTTAGTGGGGAAATTGAGAGAGTCCGTGACACCGGCCACATAGGCGTTGCCGCTGCTGTCCACAGCCAGCCCTCCGGTGATCTCATTGCTACTGCCACCGAGGTAGGTCGAGTACACCAGTGCCGTGCCGGCGGGATTCAGCTTGGAAATGTAAGCATCGTTTAAGCCAACGGAAGAAGAGCCATATGCGCTTGCGGTGGGGAAATTGAGCGAGAGAGTATTGCCGGCCACGTAAACATTGCCGCTTGAGTTCACGGCAATGCCGCAGGCGTAGTCACTCGCGTTCCCACCGAGGTACGTGCCATAGACAAGGACGGGGTCGATGATAAGAGGGGAGGTAGATTCGTAAGCTGCTACTTGAAAGCCAACTGTGGCTTCATCTTGCAGAACAAAGGTGATCGGAATCTCCTTCCGCCCAACTCCGGTCTGTTGATAAGCGACTGGTTTAGGCCAGCGGACGATGCCGTCTGAGAAGTGGGCGATCAGGTCGCCCTGGGAATCGACTTCCAGCCGATCTGGGCCAGTAAATGCAAGGGAAATTTGGCTTGGATCGCCAATTGGGCTGACCACGAAGTCGTATTCCAATTGCCGATGGTTGCCATAGTAAACCAGATCAATTCCAGGATAGACCTGGTGGAATTTCACTTCAGAGAAAGTGGGCACACCTGTTTGCCAATGCACAGGGTCATTGCCCACGAAATAATTGACTGTACCGGGCAACAGACTAATCCCTTCGATTTGTGGATGCGGATGCGCACCGGCCAAGGCCATCCTCAGCACCGTTTCATTCACATTGACCGGTGCGCCGCGCTCGTGTGCGCCATGGCGCGGCCTCGCTCCAGCTTGGGAGCCTTTTATTGAGCGTAACGAGAGAACTGCCTGAGTCGGAGTCAGGAACAGCGTGTAGCCTGGGCCGCGCGAGATAAATTGAACCTGGCTGTCCGTCTGTCCAACGTTCGGTTCAAACTGCATGGGCAAGCTGAAGAATTTCGCGGATGGAACTGGAGCGACCACATGAGAAGGGGGATTCTGCGAGCTTCCGGCTGTGGTTGACACCGTAACACTCCATAAAGGCAGGAGCAAGGCACTGTACCTGAAGAAAATGCCAAGCCGTGCGCCTGGAGATCTGATGGCTGGCGGCAGCCACTGTATCGAGACACATGTCGGAACCGAGCAGGATCTGAAGTGAGAACTGGACGTGAAAAGGGATGGCAACAACATCATGCTAAACTCTTCTTTAGTGTTCCGCGAGATTACAGTGCACCTCTGCTCGAACCATCAGCATCACGCAGGAGCACATAAAATATCTATCAGAAAAAAGCCTGGTTCGCAACCAAAAAGCAGGCACTGGCGTTGAATTTTTGGCCTTCTTTTCAGGAAAATTTGGGATGCCCCCATCCGGTGAAATACGGAGAGTCGGTCAGCGCAGAAGAGTTTTCCAACGATAGGCGCCTGACGGGTGCTCACGAGGCCGACACGGCTCACCAGAGCTATCATCGTTCCGATTTGTGCTAAGCCGCAGAGCCGAGCTTGGCCATTGGACTTCTTGTAATACTCATGGTGCGCGATCAGGGAATTTGCCTCAGGCGGTAGAACCTCGAAGCAGCGCTCGCTCCCCCAATATGTGCGATCGAAACGATATTTCCGGTCCCCGACACGGAATCGACCGCAGTGGTCCACGCGGAGGGCGAGAGCGAGTCCGTGTACTCCAGCCGGTAAAATTGGCCTGCCGCGGTCTTGAAGCTAACGAGGATGTCGGAACCAAAGATACGCAAGTTTGTAATCAGTAGTTGAATGGTAACCACAATGTAGTTCGTCCTAGTGAAAGAAGCGCTGCCGAATGGACCTGTGACCATCAGGTAGATAGTGTTGGTGCCCTCGGCCGTGTATGTGTGGGTGACGGTGGCGGCAGGGGTGTTGGTGGTTGAGCCATCGCCAAAGTCCCAGAAACGGTTGGTGACGTAACCGCTGGAGGTGTCGTTGAACGTAACGGTGAGCGGGATCTGGCCCGAGGTGGTGTTGGCGGTGAAGTTGGCCGCTGGTGCCAGGTCGCTGCTGGTCAGGAGTCGGACCCGATAAAAGCGATGGGGCTGGCCGGCACCGCCGAGTTGAATGGCCGTGACGATGCTGCCGGTGCCGGGCACGAAATCCACGGCCGTGAGCCAGGTGGGCGGTGAGAGCGAGTCGGTGTATTCGACGCGGTAGAATTGGCCGGCACTGGAGGTGAAGCTGATCAAGACGTTGGTGCCGGAAGTTTGGATGCTGGTGATCACCAATTGAGCGATGGCCACGATGTAATTGGCACGAGTGCGGGTGTTACTGCCGGTCGGCCCTGTGGCGGTCATGGAGACAGTATTGGAGCCCACGGCGGTATAGGTGTGGGTGACAGTGGTGGCAGGGGTGTTGGTGGTCGAGCCATCGCCGAAGTCCCAGAATCGGTTGGTGACGTAGCCAGTGGAGGTGTCTGTGAACGTGACCGTGAGCGGGATCTGGCCGAAGGTGGTGCTGGCGCTGAAGTTGGCCGTCGAGGCCAGGTCGCTGCTGGTCAGGAGCCGGACCCGATAAAAGCGGTGGGGCTGGCCGGCGCCGCCGAGGTGAATGGTCGTGACGATGGTGCCGGTGCCGGGCACGAAATCCACCGCCGTAACCCAGTTGAGCGACGAGAGAGCATCGGTGTATTCGACGCGGTAGAATTGGCCGGCACTGGAGGTGAAGCTGATCAAGACGTCGGTGCCGGAAGGCTGGATCCCTGTGATGAGGAATTGGTTGGTGACGGAAATGTAGTTAGTGAGAGTGCGTGTGCTGCTGCCTAACGGGCCGCTGACGATTAAGGTGACAGTGTTTGTGCCTGGAAAGGTGTAAACGTGCGAGATGGCCGCATTAGTGGCATTGGTACTCGAACCATCACCAAAGTTCCAAAACCAGTTGGTGATGGTGCCCGTGGATTTATCAGTAAAAGTGACATTTAGAGGGTTTAGTCCATTCGTCGGGCCGGCAGCAAAGTCCGCCGAAGGGGCGATTGCTGCGCTGCCAGTAAGCGCGTTAGTGCTGCCGCCGGCATTGGCGCTGGCAAAGACCACAACGTTGCTGAAATTGCCGGCCGCCGAAGGGATGAATCGGACTACGACATTAGCAGAACTGTATCCTCCGATAGAGAATGGCGTGCCGGAAACGACCGTGAAAGGCCCCCCAATTACCGACGCTGTCCCGTTGCTGATGGAGGCGCCGCCCATATTCGTGAGCACAAAGTTAGCCCGTGGGCTTGAACCGACCGACACCAGGCCAAAGTTAAGACTGGCTGGCAACACGGCCAAACGAGCTGGCGTCAAAGCCGCGCCGATGACGGAGTTTGTGCTGTTGCCACCGTTACTGAGGAACACCACCGCATCGCTAATGTTCCCTGCGGTACTGGGGCTGAAGCTGATCTGCACTAAGCCGGTCTGACCGGGGGCGACAGAATAGGGGGTGCCACTTGGAACAGAGAAAGGGGAACTGGCGCTGGCCGTGCCAGTGAGCGTTAGGCCGCCGATATTAATAAGCTGGAAGGCCTGCGTGCCCGCTTGGCCCAAAACAACCTGGCCGAAGTCCAGATTCGTGGGGCTCACCACGAGCGTGCCCGCAACTTTCAAAGATGCGCTGGACGATGCCGTGCCGCACAAGCCCGTCACATCCACCTTATAAACGCCTGCGTCCGCTGTCGTGACCGAAGCAATGGTCAGGACGTTGCTGGTTTGACCGACAAGCACCACGTCATCCTTTGTCCAGCGGTAGCTGAATGGCCCGCTGCCAAATGCAGTCGTGTTGAACGTGGCGGTACTGCTCAGAGCATTCGTCCGATCGGTAAGGGAAGTGATAATTGTTCCGTCGAGCACAGTCAATGTCGCGCTGTTGGTGATGGGAGTGCCGCAGGTGCCGCTGGCGACGACGCTGTAGGTTCCAGCATCCGTAGCGCTGACGTTGTTCAAGACGAGGCTGCTGCTGGTCTGACCGGCCAGGGCACTGGCGCCTTTGTACCATTGATAGCTGAGACCAGTGCCGGAAGCTGAGATACTGAAGGAGGCCGTGGTGCCCGGGCAGTTGGTCAGGCTTACCGGGGCACTGGAAACTGAGACATTCT
>CAYUPI010000074.1:0-25348 GCA_964446585.1 uncultured Verrucomicrobiota bacterium | reverse complement strand
GTGAATAACTTTTATGAAAAAACACTTTTCAACACAGAGAACAACTCCTGTTCAAGTTCCTTTCTGGTGTTTTCTGTGCTGCCTGCTTCCGCGTATTTGGCGTATTCCGCGGTGATCAATCTTTTCACGGATGCTTCATATTTCATATCCGTGTGATCCGCGAACAACTGTAATTCGTGGCAACTCGTGCGATTCGTGTGAGAAAATTCTTTTCCGGTTCCCTGCGGTTTCTTCCTTCGCTTCTTTTGTTACCTTCTGTTGAATGCCTTTGCCCGCGCCGGCGTGTTCCTGGATTCGCCAAAAATGCGCCGACTCACGTCCACCCTCCGCAGTTCTGCTACGGAGGACGGGTCGGCGGCTACCCCCTCCATCGATTACCAAAACTTTTCCATTCTTTTTAGTTGACAACTCTCTCAAATCTGGTCAAACTCAGCGAAACTTAGAAAGAAACTACCCCGGCGGGGCCATTGTTTTACGCCGGGGTGTCGCGGGCAAACCCTTCTTTCGGGTACCGGGTACTTAGAAGTCAGGCCGTATGAGCGCAGCAGAACGCGATTGCAATCAGAAAGATTCCCCCGTGAATTTTTTCCGTTGGCCCGATCCTGTGAATCACTCGACACCTGCTTGCCTCTCCGAAGCCTCCATGCGAAGGCGGGACACTCGAGACCGCGCCTCCAGTAATCGGTCATCAGTTACCAGTGATCAGTAATGAGTAATCAGTTTTGCGCTCTCATCCCCGAACATTGAACATTGAACGCTGAACGCTGAACTATAAACTCCCAACCCACCTAAATTTTAGATTTTGGATTTTGAAATTTGGATTTTGAACTAATCCGTCGCGAATTTAACCCGAAAAAACATCATCCCACTCCCAACAGCCACTTGATGCTATGAAAACCACCCACTGTGTCCGCGCTAGTCTCAACTCCGACACATCCAATTTCCGCCGGCGGCCCGACGGCGCCGCGCCGCGGCCACGCTCGGCAGCCAGGTCGCGCTCCGTTACTCTCGCCGCCGTTGCCCTGGTGACGCTGTTGGCCTTTGGGGGAAGCGCGTGGGCGGGAGTGTCGATTACTTGCCCGTCGCCCATTAATCTCCCCTGCAATCCGACGCGGCCGGTCTGCAACGATGCCCAGGCGCAGGCCACGGTCACCATGAGTTGCGCCACCAGCCCGACAGTCACCTGCGTGGACAACGGCCTCGTGATCTCGGGTTGCAATTACAGCAATTCTTTCACCATCACCGCGACGGACAACACCCCCGGCTGCACCCCTCCCACCGCTTCCTGCGACGTGATCTACACGTGGACGGAGGACACCACCAAGCCTGTGCTCACGCCGTGCCCGGCGCCAATCGTGACCACGACGACGAACGCTGCCGGCAGGGCGGTGACTTACACGCCGCCGACGGCGACTGACGGTTGCGGCCCGGCCAACCCGGTGGTGACGTGCACTCCGGTGAGTGGGAGCACGTTCCCGATTGGCACGACAGTGGTGAGCTGCTGCGCAACGGACAATTGCGGCAACTTCGACTGCTGTACCTTCCCGGTGACGGTGCAGAAGGCGGATCCGTGCACGCAGCTCGATAACAACAACGGGACGGTGAACCTGCCGCCGGCGGGTTGTCCGTATCTGAGCCCGGACCAGGTCCACATGCTGATTAACGGCCTGCCGGCCGGCACGACGATCCTGGCGCAGCCGCTGCACCATGATTTTCTGTGCGGTAATCGGCCGGGAGTTCCGGGCCAAAACCCAGCGGTTTGCTCGTTCGTTATTCCGGGCTGCACCAACACAGGCGGCGATCTGGGTGGCGAACAGGAATGCGCCGATTCGACGCTGGATCTGCACTTGCGCGGGACCGGGCTGTTAAATGGGTATGACTCGATGAAGACCATGCCGGTCAGCTTCCAGACGGCGATTGGGCCGCGCACGCCGGGCGATCCTGTCCAGAGCTTTGATACGGAGATGTTCCGGTTGCAGGGGCAACTCCCGCCAGGCGATCCGGACTTTGACTTGCTGCGGATCACGGCGGGCAACGATTTTGGTCTGCCCAGCCCGGGGCATACAACTCTCAAGACAACGGATACGCCTGGACCAGGAGCCACGTGGACCGTCGATAGCTTCTTCGACATCACTTATCGGATTGACTTTGTCGGCCATTCAGGCGGTCCGTTCGGCGGCATGAGCGGCTCGACGACCGGCACGATCCGGATGCTGACCGGGAACGGCGTGCAGCTTATCTGTCCCAAGAACGTGGATGTCACCAGCAGCGGCAGCACGGTAGTGACTTATCCCGATCCGGTGGTGAGCAGCCCGTGCACGCCGGTCACGGTGCAGTGCGTGCCGCCGTCCGGCTCGACCTTTGCTTATGGGACGACGGTTGTGACGTGCACGGCGCAGGATGCTTGCGGCCAGAGCGCGGTCTGCGAGTTCACGGTCACCGTGCTGAGGGATTACCCGACGCCGATTGATTCGCCGACGCCGAATTGTCCGCCTCCGGGCCGGTTTGTCAGCCCCGATATAACCGCGCTGACGAGCTATCAAGTAAGCCCCAGCCAGGTCTATGTGATCAAGAATGTCTGCCACGGCGGCTGGACGCCGGGCCCGAATCCGCCGCCGACAACCGGCTATCAAACGAATCAGTTCAACTCCGGCGGGCGGATCCTGGTCTCGAGCGATGGCGGCAACCACTTCGACGTTTTCACCGTGAGCGGCCCGACGACGGTGACATTGACCCCGACTACCAAGAATGGCAACACCCAGGATTACGACACCGAGATGCTGCAACTGGACCTGAGCGGTGGCGGCATCATGATCCGCGAAAGCCCCACATTGCAGTCCTTGGGCCGGGTGCGTGAATCGCCGACGCTCCAGCCAACGGGCCATTATCAAATCGCCAGCTTCTTCGATGTCTTCACCGAACTGAGCGTGGACGGCGGCCAAAGCTGGCACGCGGCCTCGGGCCCGATCCCGGTCAACCTGGTGCCGCTGAACTGCGCGGCCATCCAGTGTCCGACGGACAAGACCTACGCGTGCGGCCCGAACAACGATACCAGCCCGACCGCCGCGGGCGCGGGCTATCCGACCACCGCCGGCGCGTGCAGCTCGGTCACGGTGTCCAACTACGACGTCCCTGGCGGCACCACCTGCTCCAATTACATTATCCGCACCTGGACGGCGACCGATCCTTGGGGCGCGATCAGCAATTGCGTCCAAGTCATCACGATTGTTGATACGAACCCGCCGAGCCTGGTGGTGCAGTGCCCGCCGACGACGCTTTGCTTCCCGTCAACCACCGCCGCCGCGGCATATCTTGTGAGCCACAGCACGGCGCACGATACCTGCTGTCCGGATCCCATCCAGGTCACGGCTGCACCAGCGCAGGGCCTCGGCACGGCGTGCGATCCGGTCATGCGAGTTACTGCGACGGATTGCTGCGGCAACTCGACCAACAAGGACTGCACGGTCCACGTCGATGGCACACCGCCGACGCTCACCTCAAGCCCCGGACAAGCGAATGGTTGTCCGAATGACATCGTGGTCAATCACTCGCCTTCGAGCGGCTCGGTCGTGATCTACACACCTCCAACGGGCAGCGACAATTGCGGTCCCAATCCCACGCCGGTGACTTGCAATCCGCCGCCCAACAGCAACTTCCTGCCCGGCATCACAACGGTTTCCTGCTGCGCAACGGACGCTTGCGGCAACTTTAGCTGCTGCACGTTCAAGGTCACCGTGAACAAGGACACGGGCGACCCGTGTCTCGTGGTGGATAACGGCACCGGCACGGTCAATTTACCGCCTGCGGGCTGTCCGTATCTGAGCCCCGACCAGGTCCACATGATCATCAACGGCCTGCCGCCGGGCACGACCATCCACCTCTCGGCGATCCACTCGAACTTCATCTGCAAAGGAACGGCCAACTGTCCGGGCGATCCATGCGCCAGCGGTCCATGTGATCCGAATTTGGGCGGCACCGAGAACTTCAACTCGACGCTGCTGCTCCACCTGGAGGGCACCGGCGCGCTGCAGGGCTTCAGTCGCAACCTCACCGTGCAAACTGCCTGCAAGACGCACGTCGGGCCGCGCCATCCAGGCGATCCGGTGCAGAGCTTCGACACCGAGATGCTGTCGATCCTGGGCCAGTTGCCGCCGGGCGATCCGGACTTCGATTTGTTGCGGATCACGGCGGGCAACAATAACGGCCTGCCCAGCCCTGGCCATACCACCCTGACGGTGAAACAAGGGACGCCCGGACCGGGAGCTCAGTGGGCGGTCGATAGCTTTTTTGATATTACCTATCGCATCGACTTCATCGGCCATCCGGGCGGACACCTCGGCGGCATGAGCGGCTCGACCACCGGCACCATCCGGATGATTGCCGGCAACGGCTTGCAGATTAAGTGTCCGAAGGATATCGTCGATGGGACCACCCTCTCGAGCAAGGTCATCAATTACCCGACGCCGATCGCGGCAGGAAATTGCCCGCCGATCACGGTGACGTGTAATCCGCCTTCCGGCTCGTCGTTCACTGCCGGTACCACGACGCCAGTGAGCTGCACGGCGCAGGACGCCTGCGGCCAGACCGCCAATTGCCAGTTCAACGTGACGGTCAAGGCGGTTACCGACCCGGCGCCACTAATCGCTGCCACCACGGACGGCGGCACATTGACCCTGGACCCGGGCGATTATGGCTGCATCCACCTCCTCAACAGGATCATCCATATCGTGGGCGGGCCTGGGGTAAAGATCTACGGCTGCTCACCGGCGCTGGATGTTGACGGCTCCGTCGTCAGCGTCAGCGGCATGGCCTACAGCGTCACCGGCAACGATCCGACGGTGCTGGTGAGAAACGGCGGCGCGCTGACGATGCGCACAAGCAGCGTCGATGAATCGACCGGTGCCGGCCAGGTTTGCCTGCTGGCCACCGACACAAGCACGGTTGATCTGGGCGTCGAGGGCGACCCGGGCGGCAACACCTTCAACATCAATGGCTCGGGTTCGTTGATCAGCAATGCAACCGCCAATGCCATCTCCGCTGTCGGCAACACCTGGCAGCAGGACGGCTCGGCGCTGCCCGACAACTTCGCGATCGAAGACAACATCCGGCACACACTCGATGATGCGACGTTGGGCCTGGTGAGCTGGGTGAGCAGCAATGTTTATCCCACGACGGTCAGTGGCAGCATCCAGCGCGGCATCGACGCCGTCGCCACCAATGGGACGGTCAATATCCAGGGCGGCGTTTACACGGAGAGTGTCAACGGCGGCGCGCCGCCGGCTCCCCCGAAGGCGATCACGCTCAAGCCGGGCGCCAGCCCCGCGCAGGTGACCATCAACGGCGACCTGGCACTCAGCAGCGGCGACACGCTGGTCATGGATATCAACGGCACGACACCGGGCACCGATTACGATCAGCTCAAAGTCCTCGGCACGGTCAATCTGGGCAGCGCTACGCTCAGCCTGATCGACGGCCCCAACGTCCAGGGTTGCGGAACCTACACAATCATTGACAACGACATGGCCGACCCTGTTACCGGCACGTTCTTCGGCCAGCCCGAAGGCTCAACCCTCAACGGCGGCAGCCACACCTACAGGATTACGTATGTCGGCGGCACCGGCAATGACGTCGTCCTGTTGGCCGACACGACTCCGCCAACGGTCAGCACTTGTCCGACGGCGCCAATCGAGCTGGGCTGCAATCCGAACCCGACGCCGACCTGCGCCAACGCGATTACGAACGTCTCGTTCATGGACAATTGCCCGTGCACGCTGGTTACCAACTGCACGGACAACGGATTGGTGACAGACAACTGCCGCCGGACCAACTCGTTCACGGTCACGGCCACGGATTGTCAGGGCAACACCTCCGCTCCGTGCGTGGTGACCTACTCGTGGACCGTGGCAACGGCGCCGGTGTTTCTCCCTGGCAGCGGCTGCGGCTCGACCACGCCGTTGGGTTGCAATCCGGCGTCCATTCCGACCTGCGCGACGGCGACTGCGCCGAGCGCCACGAATGAATGCGGGGCGGTGACTGTGACTTGCGACGATGGCACGGACTCTGTCACTGGCTGCAACCACAGTCGAACGCTGACGTTCTCGGCGACGGCCTGCGGGTTCACCACCACCTGCACGCGGACCTATACGTGGAGCGTCGTGACGGCGCCGGTGTTCGCCGCCGGCAGCGGCTGCGGTTCGACCACGTCGTCGAACTGCAATCCGACGTCGATTCCGACGTGCGGGACGGCCATTTTGCCGACGGCCTCGGATGAATGCGGGGCGGTGACTGTGACTTGCTCACAAGCCGCCGACGTGGTCACCGGCTGCAACAATAGCCGCACGCTGACATTTACGGCCACCAATGCGTGCAGCGGCCTGAGCAGCACTTGCACGCGGACTTACACCTGGACGGTCGATAACACTGGACCAGTCTTCACTAATTGTCCGAGCGTACCGATCAACCTGGGCTGCAATGTGCCGACGCCGAACTGCACCACGGTGGCGACGCTGGGCATCACGGTCGGTGATGGCTGCAGCGGCACCCTTACTGCCACGTGCAAAACGAACCTGCCGATTGTGACCAACATCTGCCAGCGGACCTTGAGTTTCACCCTTACGGCGGTTGACTCCTGCAACAACACCTCCACCTGCCAGGTCGTTTACAACTGGACGATCGATACGAACCGGCCGACCTACACTGCGTTCCCGGCGGGCGGCTACATCGGCTGCAACCTGATTGCGCCGACCAACGATAATGATGTCCGCGCGCTGGTCCAGGTGAGCGACAACTGCAGCGTCGCCAGCACTAACATCAGCCACATGGATACCGTCTCGGGCTGCACCAACATCCGGACCTTCACCGTCATCGCCAGCGATCAGTGCAACAATTCGACCAATAAGACGGCGGTCTATACCTGGGTGACCGACACCACACCGCCGTACTTCACCAAGTGCCCCAACAACCTGTTCCTGTCTTGTAATCCGACGACCATCCCGGATTGCACCGAGGCGCAGAACCCGAACATTGTCGCGGCGACAGATAATTGCGGCACGCCGGTCATAAGCTGCCAGGTCTCGAACTACGCGACGCCCGATAGTTGCTTCCATGACCGGACGCTGACCTTCACCGCGACCGACTTCTGCGGCAATGTTTCCACGAATTGCGTCCAGCATATCTTCTGGACTCAGGACACGACGCCGCCGACGTTCGGGACCTTCCCGTCAGACGTGAACGCGGGCTGCAATCCGCTGTATTCGTCTCTGCCGAACTGCAACCTGAACTCGGCCAACGTGCAGGCGCAGGACATTTGCTCCTTCCCGACCATTACATGCAACCAGCCTGCGGATGTTACCAATGGCTGTGCCCGCACGCGCACGATCACTTACACGGCCACCGATCAATGCGGCAACTCAGTGCAGCAGTCACAGACAGTGCGCTGGACCAACCAGGTGGCGCCGGTCTTCGTGCCGGCACCGTTTTCCACTGTGCCGCAGCCGTACTCCCAAGCGTGTGGCGCGACCAATGATCTGGGCTGCAATCCGACGGTGGATTTCTTGGCGCAGTTCGACTGCAACCCGTCGATCCACGCGACCAACACCTGCGATGTGCCGGCGGTGACCTGCACCAAGCAGCAGACGACCAATTGCGCGCTCAACATGGTGATCGTCACGCGCATTCTGACTTACAAGGCGGTGAGCGCTTGCGCCACGAGCGTCTGCTCGCAGACGTATTTCTGGCGGCAGACCAGCCCGCCGCATTTGGTGACTCCGCCGAACCCTGGCACGGTGAACCTGGGCTGCAATCCGAGCCAGGCGACGATTAACTCGTATGTGTGCAACCCGGGGAGCGTCGTGTTTACCAACGATTGTGATCCGAACCCGCCGGTAGTGACGTGCACGTCGAACCAGATCGTCAACGGCTGTGTTTACACCAACATGTTCACCTACACGGTGACCAACGTCTGCGGTCAATCCGCCTCGACCAAACAGGTCGTCTATTGGTTGCAGGACAACACGCCGCCGACGATGAACAATTGCCCGACGCCGACATTTGTCGATCTGGGCTGCAATCCGGCCAGCGTGCCCGAATGCGACGGGACGGTGACGGCGACTTCGAGCTGCGGTTCGACGCCGGCGAGGAGTGACCTGCTGGTGGCCAGCCGAAACAACAACCAGGTGATGCGCTACAATGGTGTCACCGGCGCGTTCGTGAACCTTGCCGCCCAGAGCGGGGCCGCCGGCGGCGGGTTGAACAGTCCGGCCGGATTGGCCATCGACACGGCCTTGAATTTGTGGGTCAGCAGCTCCGGCAACAACAGCATCAAACGCTACGACTGGACGACCGGGACGTTCCTCAACACGATCGTCACCATCGGCTCGGGCGGCTTGAGCACGCCGGCCGGTCTGCTGTTGCGCAACTCGGTCACGAACATGTACGTGAGCAGCGCGGGCTCCAGCAGCGTGAAAACCTACGCGGCGATAGGTGGCGCGTATCAGGCCGACTTTGTCGGCGCCACCAGCGGCGGGCTGGGAACTCCCGCCGGGCTGGTGTTCGGTCCGAGCGGCGATCTCTACGTCGCCGATGCGTTTAACAACAGCGTCAAGCGCTACAATGGCACGACCGGGGCGTATATCAGCAACTTCGTTGCTTCCGGCAGCGGCGGTCTGAGCCAGCCGGCGGGGCTGGCCTTTGGGCCGGACGGCCATCTGTATGTTGCCAGCAGCGGCGACAACAGCGTCAAACGCTATGAAGGCACGACCGGGGCCTCGCTGGGCAACTTCGTGAACTCCGGCGACAATGGCCTGGGCGCACCTTCCGGGCTGGTCTTTGGTCCGGACAACAACCTGTATGTGGCCAGCGCGGCCGACAGCACGGTCAAGCGCTACAACAGCTCGACCGGCGCGTTCATCGACAACTTCGTGACGGCGGGCAGCGGCGGGCTCAATGGCCCGAGCTACCTGACGTTCACGCCGGCGCTCCAGTTCATCGAGCAGGTGGCGGTCGTATGCACTCAGACCAACGTGGTGGATTCGCAGGTCGCCTGCATCCACTACCGGACCAACGCCTACACCGCGATCGACGTCTGCGGCCAATCGAACTACTGCCAGCAGGTATTCACGTGGAAGTCGAACTACCTGGCGCTGGTGGGCTGTCCGGCGGCCACGACAAATCTCGGCTGCAATCCGGTGCATCTGCCGGTGTGCGGCGACTATAGCGTGACGGCGGTTGGCAACTGCAGCCCGGCGGCAGTGACCTGCGCCAGGTCGCCGACCGCGACGATTGGGTGCTTGCGCCAGCGCACGTTCGTCTGGACGGCGACGGACCTGTGCGGGGTGAGTATCACCTGCACGCAGGTGGCTACCTGGACGGTCGATACGACCGCCCCGCAGTTCACCAAGACACCGACCAACCTGGTGGATCTGGGGTGCAATCCGACCGCGACGATGCTGGCGTCCAACGCCTGCGATCTGACCACCAACAATGTGATTGTAACCGACAATTGCACTTTGACGAACTTCTCGTGCCTGACCAGTACGGGTGTGGTGGGCTGCGTGACGTGGCGGACGAACACCTACACCGCGATGGATGAGTGCGGCAATACCGCCATATTCACTCAGCTCGTCACCTGGAGGACGGATATCGTGGCGCCGGTCATTACGTGCCCGCCGGCCACGAACGCGTTCTGTGGCCAGGCTGACCCAACCTTTACGGGCGTCCCCACCGCCACGGACAACTGCGGCGCCGGCAACGTCACCTTCACCTACACCGACACGAGCCTGGCGGTCGGCTGCCCGACCAACCACATCCTGACGCGGCACTGGACGGGGACCGACTTGTGCGGCAATTCCATGAGTTGCGACCAGACCATCACGGTGCTCGAGAATGGCAACACCGGCCCGATCTTCACCAACTGCCCGAGCGACCTGCATCTGGGCTGCAATCCGCCGGCCATACCCGATTGCGACACGAACATCGGGGCCCATGCCGATTGCGGGCTGACGCTGACGTGCAGCAGGTCGGATCAAACCAATGGCTGCCTCTACACGCGCACCATTACTTATACGGCGCAGGACTCGTGCCATAACTTCAGCCTGTGCACGTACCGGATCGACTGGACCGTTGACACCAACCCACCGGTGTTCACCAAGTGTCCCGCCAGCATCGATCTGGGCTGCAATCCGGCTCCGAATACCATACCGGATTGCGACACGAACTCGAGCAATGTGGCGGCAGTGAATAACGATACCTGCGGCGCCAACCCCCCCACGATTACCTGCAGCAAGCTGGATATCATTAACTCGTGCGGCACGACTCGGAAATTGACTTACACTGCCACCGATGAATGCGGCAACAAAACATTCTGCGTCCAGTTCATCTCCTGGAAGACGGACACGACCCCGCCGGTGCTGTCGGGTTTTCCTGCGATGGCGCTGGTGCATCTGGGGTGCAATCCGTCGAGCATTCCGACCACTAACAGCTATAACGTGACTGCGGTCGATGGCTGCAGCAATCCGACCCTCACCAAGAGCCAGACCGACACCGTCAGCCAAAATGGCTGTAACTACATCCGCGTGCTCTCGTGGACGGCGACGGATTTCTGCGGCAACTCCACCAATCGCAGCCAGACGATCGATTGGACCGTCGATATTACGCCGCCGGTGGTGACTGTCCCGACGACGGGCCTCGACCTGGGCTGCGTGGGCAATCCGCCGGACGATAATACCGTGGCCGTGAGCATCACTGACGGTTGCGGCGGCACGGTGATGACGAACATCAGCCACGTGGATGCGACCTCGGGCTGCACCAACACCCGAACGTTCACCGTGATCGGGACCGATGGTTGTGGCAACAAGGCGACCAACACGGCGACGTACACCTGGAAGATAGATACCACGCCGCCTGGGATTACGTGTCCGCCGGACTTCGTCACAACCTGCGGCCAAATCGCGCCGAGCACCACCGGGACACCTACGTCGCAAGAGGGGTGCAGCGGCGCGACCTTCAGCTACACTGACTCAAGCGTGGCTGGCGTCTGCCCGACGAACACGGTCATTACGCGGCATTGGACGGCGACCGACGGTTGTAACAACTCGTCGGACTGCTTCCAGACCATCTGGGTGACGGATCCCAACGGGCCGGCGTTCACCAACTGCCCGGCCAACATCAACCTGGGCTGCAACCCGCAGACCATCCCCGGCTGCAGTTTGACCGTGGGTGTGAGCCTGGAATGCAATGCGACGGTGACCTGCGTCTCCAGCGCCGACATCGTCTCGAACTGCCAGCGCTACCGCACCAATACCTACACGGCGGTTGACGGTTGCGGCCAGTCCAGCACCTGCGTGCAGGTCGTCACCTGGACGGTGGACGTGACGCCGCCGACGCTGACCAACTGCCCGGCGCCCACAAAGGATCTCGGGTGCAATCCGAGCAACAGCAGCATCCCGAAGACCAATACCTACGCCGTGGGAGGCACAGACGGTTGCGGCGGCGCGGTCACGGTCTATAAGTCGCAGGTGGACCAGGTCACTGGCTGCAACCACCAACGCACCATCACCTATTATGGGGTCGATTCCTGCAACAACACCTCCGCTCCCTGCTCGCAAGTGGTCACCTGGACGGTGGACTCGACCTCGCCGGTCTTCACCAAGTGCCCGGCCAGCATCGACCTCGGCTGCAATCCGCTGACCATACCGGATTGCAATCTGGACGTGACCAATGTGGCGGCGTCGGATAACTGCGGCGTGACGAACATAGACTGCCACCACGTGGATCAGGCCAATGGCTGCTTCCACACGCGCACGATTGTTTATACGGCGCATGACGTCTGCGACAACACGCGTAGCTGCATCCAGGCAATCTCCTGGAGGGTGGACTTGCCGCCGGTGATCACCAACTGCCCGGCGAACGTGGACCTGGGCACCAATCCGCAGACTATAACAGGCTGCGATCAGAACGTGGGCGCGTCGGATGATTGCGGCGCCAACGCGACGGTTCAGTGTGTGAGCAGCACGCCTGTGACCAACGGGTGCAACGTTGCCCAGACGAATACCTACACGGCGACCGGCGGCTGTAACCTCAGCAGCACCTGCACGCAGGTTGTTACCTGGAAGATCGCGGATGCGCCACCGACGCTGACGGTGACGCTCTCGGGCAACAATGTCGTCATCTGCTGGCCGGTGACGTGCGCGACGTGGTACCTCGAGCAGGCCACGAGCCTCACCTCGCCGATCACCTGGACGCGTGTGTTGACGGCGCCAGTGGTTTCGGGCGGCCAGAACTGTGTGACCTTGCCGTACAGTGGCATCGCATTCTTCCGGCTCTGCGCGGGCCCGAGCTGCCCATAGCCCTGAACTGACAAGCTAACGACACGGAGAGACCGGGCTGAGCCCGGTCTCTCTTCTCTTGGGATTGCGAAGATGGGCGACGGCCTCGTGCCCGGTTGACACAACCTCGGGAGCAAAAAAGTGTTGACATCCACGGGAAGATTTTGGTAGAAGACGAACTGAAACTGAACCTCGGACCTATCCGGTCTAACATGTTACTGCCCTTATGAAACTCCTCACTGCATTGATCACCTCGGCCGCAGTCGCATTCGCCACACAGAGCCGCGCTGCCACAATTAGCGTGACTACCGACTCACCCATGGGTCCCGGTAGCTTGACCGCTGCCATCAACGCCCTGAACCATGGCGACACCATTGCTTTCCACATACCTCCCGAGGCGGGGGAGGTGCACTATATTCTGACGCCCCCGGATGGATATCCGATCATCACTAAGAATAACATCACTGTAGATGGCTACACCCAGGGGGGCGCATCGGCCAATACCGCCGGCATCCATGCTGCTAACAATGCGCAGCTCAGGATCGTCCTGAGCTCCACCAACAACAATGGCGCGTCCATGCATTATGCCTGGACGAACGCCTTGGGGGTGCCCATGCCCAGGGGCGATTGGGGCGACGACGAAATCGCCATAATTTCTTTTATACACGCGACGAATGCTCATGTCCGGGGGATTTGCTTCCAGTCCAACCCATGGGGCACGAATAGCTTTCAGGGACCTGATCCCGTCGGTGGTCCTCCTACGGGGAATAGTCCAAAAATAAAGGCGATCTGTTTTGCGGCCGTTAACCCCTCGAACGGTGGTGGCAAGTGTGAGAACTTCCACGTCAGCGGGTGCTGGTTCGGCATAGATCCAACGACCAGGCTAGTGGCTTTTTGCAACGACAATTTGTACGGCGTCGGCACAGTGATTGCCTCACCCAAAATTTGCGTCGCTAGCTATCGCCAGCGCGATGCTAGCGGCACCCCGAATTTTAACTGGCCCGGCACCCTCGGCGTGGCTGCCGGCTCTGCGAACCCACGGGCTGAGTTCAATCTCTGGATCACCGGCTACGGGTACGATTCAGAGGGACTTAACTACCGGATGTCGGGCAATTGGTTTAACGTGCTGCCCGATGGAACAACCGGGGTCGATTTGAGTGTTCAGAGCCCTGATCAACAAGAGGATGGGTTCCTTGAGGTCGGTCGCAACACTTCCAACCTAATCATCGGGACCGATGGCGATGGCGTGAATGATGCCGACGAAGGCAACATCTTCGGTCCACTGACGGGTGGCGGTGTCTGCATGGATTTTTATAGTGATCCGCGAACGAACATCGTCATCGCCGGAAACTATTTCGGCGTGGACATCAACGGCAAGCCGTGGGGCCCTGACCCCTACATAGGTGCCTTGGTGGATTCGCTCGGCAACTCGTCAACCTGCCGGTTCGGCAGCGATTTCAATGGTGTCAGCGACGCACTGGAAGCCAACGTTGTGACCAATGCCCCGCTGCCCTCACACAGTACTCCTGGCTCGGCGACGACGGGCGCCACTTGGGTCTCAATGCGTGGTAACACGCTTCTGAATACGACGAGCTCCAGCGGCACCACTCCGCCGATCGGCGACGGCCAGAGCCCCAGCGACGGCCAGTATGTGTATGAAGGTTTTATTGATGATAGCAGCAGTACGTTCGTTCTTATTCCGGTGATTGGTAACACCACTACGACCACCACTTTGGCCGGCACATGCGGCAATCCGAAGGCTTTGTCAGCTTACACGAGGCTGATCGTAGATCTTTACGAAGCGGACACGACTACTGGAGCGGTGCCGCAAGGTAAGAAGTGGCTCGCAGCCTATACGGACAATTCGACGGCTGACGGTAACGCGGCAGTTGGGGCATTCAGCTTCAACATCGCGTCATTGGGCCTCACCTCGGGCAAGCAGGTGACGATCACGGTCACCTACTCCAAAGATGCCAACCCGACCATCAGCTCGGTCAGCCGAGTCGGCAACCAGACCACCCTCACCATTACAGGTGGCAACGGCCCCGGACCCGGGACGACTTTCGGCGTTTGGAAAGCCTCCTCGGTGACTGGTCCGTACACTCTCGCTGCCGCTGCCGTCGGAGGTTCCACCGGAGGCTCCGTAACCTTTACCGATAACAACTCGACCTCCTTTTACCGTGTGACCGGGCCGTCGGCCACAGGCCAAACGTCGCCGTTCTCAAGCCCGTACACAATCCCTTAGCGGGTTTGACCGTTAAATTTGACGAACACGAGGGCCCGCCCGACAGAACGGCGGGCCTTTCTTCGTTGACCCTTAGCGGAGAATCTGCTACGAAATTACTTGTGCGCAACTCGACAGAGCTCAGAGGGAATTCCATAGCGACGCCGTCGGCGCAGGTGTCCGCCTTTACTCTGATTGAACTGCTGGTCGTTATCGCCATCATTGCCATCCTTGCTTCCTTGCTCTTGCCCGCCTTGGCCCAGGCGAAGGCGAAAGCCCAACGGCTCAAGTGTCTGAGTAATTTGAAACAGCTCCAGCTTTGCTGGATCATGTATCCGGATGACAACAACGATCTTTGCCCGCCGAATGAGGCCCGGGGCGGCTCGCCCAGCGACGGATATTCGACCAATGCAGACTCATGGGTCTATGGCTGGGTTCCGAAAGATACCAGCACCTACTGGATCGAGACCGGGCGCCTGTTCCGATACAATCGCTCGACTGCCATCTACGTTTGCCCCAGCGATCCCTTCCGTCCCAAAGACTCGGCTGGCAATTCTTTCCTGACCACGCGCAGCTTCTCCATGGTCAGTTCCATGCCGCAGGGGCCTCCTTCCGGAACCCCAAAGTACTCGGGTATCCTCGATCCAAAGCCGTCCAAGGCGCTCGTCTTCATGGACGAGGATGACGTGGTGAACAATCCAAACAACTCTATCAATGACGGCAACATCGGGTTGCGCCCTTACCCCAGCACAGAGTGGGGTGATTCGCCCGGACGGCGCCACAGTAATGGCACAACGGTCTCGATGGTGGATGGGCATGTCGAGTATTGGAAGTGGAAGTCTAATCGAAAATACTTTAGCCGCGGTAGCATCCATCCCGATGAAAGACAGGACCTGCAGCGTTGCCAGCAGGGCCTTCCGGGGTTTCTGCAGCAGCAGCAGCCCTAGAACCGTGTCTGACGCCTCTCCTTCTGCTGGCTCCGCGCCTCTCGACCTTGCGGGTGTCTGTGGTGGTCTCTGCTTCAATGCACCCCTGACGACCTGACGCCTTTTGACGGCTTGCCTGACGTCTTCGATTTTCACAACTGCCTGTGGTTACAACGTTCTGACGCCCTGACGGCTCAAAACCCCCAATTGGTGGCAGGCCCTCTCAACTATCAACTCCTTGGCCCGCCATAGTGGAGCGACGGTGGCTCCACCCTCAACCAGCTTAGGCTTTGCTCGAGCCTCGATCTCTGTTAGAATATTGCGCAGCTACACAAACAGATGAACATGGCCCGTCACAAGCTCAGGCTCCAAGGCCGCTTTTTGACGCGGCGCGATTTTCTCGGCCGCAGCGGTCTCGGCTTCGGGATGCTGGGCCTGGCGACGCTGCTGGGGCCGCAACTGCTCGCGGATGTGGCCGACGACGAACGGGCCGGCGGCGTCTCACCGCTCGCACCCAGGCCTCCGCACTTCCCCGCCCGGGCCAAACGCGTCCTGCACATCTTCGCCAACGGCGGTCCGTCGCACGTCGATACGTTCGACCCGAAACCGGCGCTGGCGCGGCTCAACGGCCAGCCACTGCCGATGGACAATTTGCCGACGGAGCGCCGCACCGGGGCCGCTTTCCAATCGCCGTTCAAATTCGAAAAACACGGGAAGAGCGGCATCGAGGTCAGCGAGCTCTTCCCGCACGTCGCCGAGCACATCGACGAAATCGCGGTGATTCGTTCGATGCGCGCGGACGTGCCGAACCATGAGCCGTCGCTGCTGCTGATGAATTGCGGCGAGGCGCGGCTGCCGCGGCCGAGCTTCGGCTCGTGGGTCACTTACGGGCTGGGCACCGTGAACCAGAACCTGCCCGGGTTCATCTCGATGTGCCCGGGTGGTTATCCCATTCAGGAATCGCAAAACTGGCAGAGCGCATTCCTGCCGGGCATTTACCAGGGCACCTATCTCAACACTCAACACCAGGAAATCGAAAAGCTGATCGAATACATCAAGAACCAGGCCGTTTCGACGGCCGAGCAGCGGCAGCAATTGGATCTGCTCCAGCAGTTGAACGAACAACACGCCCGCCGCCGCTCCCAGGACGCGCAGATGGAGGCGCGCATCCAATCGTTCGAATTGGCTTACCGGATGCAAATGGACGCCTCGGACGCGTTCGACCTGACGAAAGAACCGCCGAGCATTCGCGAGATGTACGGCACGGGCACCCAGGCGCGGCAGTTGCTCATCGCGCGGCGCCTGCTCGAGCGTGGAGTGCGCTTCGTCCAGGTCTGGCACGGCGCGGGCCAGCCCTGGGACAATCACGACGACTTGGAAGTCAACCATCGCAAGCTGGCCCGCGAGTGCGATCAACCCATCGGCGCGCTGCTGTCAGACCTGAAACAACGCGGGATGCTCGACGACACGTTGGTGATCTGGGGCGGCGAATTCGGCCGCACGCCGACGGTGGAACTGCCTACGCCCGGCGCCAACGCTGGAAAGATCAACGGCCGCGATCACAATCATCACGGGTTCTCGATGTGGCTGGCGGGCGGCGGCGTGCGCGGCGGCTACGCACACGGCGCGACCGATGAGTTCGGGTTCAAGGCGGTCGAAAATCCAGTCCACGTTCACGACTTGCACGCGACGCTGCTGCAGCTTCTCGGCTTCGACCACACGCGCCTGACGTTCCGTCACGCCGGCCGTGATTTCCGTCTCACGGACGTTCACGGAAATGTGGTGCAGGAATTGTTGGCGTGACTCGGCGTGGGGGACTGGCGCGAAGTCGAGCGCTCTACCTGATGCGCGAATCGTTTGGAGTGCGCTGAGCTTGCTCCCGCTTTGGTTCGCCTCCGATAGTCGAAAGCGCCAGCAAGCTGGACGCACTCCAAACGCCTCGCGCGGTTCGGCTGCGGTTGGCCCACTCAGCGGTTGTTGTGAATTGCGGTGGTTACGCGGCCGCGGGCGCGGCGGGGGCGTGTTTGGCGGCGCGGGCGTCGAATTCGTCCGCCTTCATCACGTTGGAGATGTGGAGGCTGCCTTCACGTTCGATGATGGCGCCCTGTGGATTCTGCTGGCTCTTGCGCATGTGCTTCTTCGTCATCCGCGCGCCTTCGACAATCACACGTTGTTTTTTAGTCAGCACGGTGATAATACGGCCGCGCTTGCCTTTGTCCGTCCCGGCCAGGACCACGACTTGGTCGCCTTTCTTAACATGACATCTGAACATAAGAGCAGGAGCAGGTAAAACCGCCGTTAGATGACTTCGGGGGCCAGGGAGACAATTTTCATGAATTTCTTCTCGCGCAGCTCGCGCGCGACCGGCCCGAAAATGCGCGTACCGCGCGGATTCATTTCCTTGTCGATAATGACAATGGCGTTGCTGTCGAAGCGTAAATAGGAGCCGTCGTTGCGGCGGATCGCCTTGCGGGTGCGCACGATGACCGCATCGACCACTTCGCCTTTCTTGACGGTGCCATCCGGCGCAGCTTCTTTGATGTGCGCCTTGATGATGTCGCCAATATGGGCGTAACGCTGATTGCGGCCCAGTACGCCGATGGCCGCGGCCCGCTTGGCGCCGGTGTTGTCAGCCACATCCAGGATGGAACGAATCTGTAACATAAGCTTTTAAGCGCCCTGCCGGGCATTCATGGTTGAGCAATGCAGCGTTCTCAGACGGCAACGGGCGCTACGCCGGCATCCCGGCGGACGACCTCGACCAGGCGCCAGCGCTTGGTCTTCGAAAGCGGGCGGGTCTCCTGAATGCGCACGCGGTCACCGACTTTTGCGTCGCCCTTTTCGTCGTGGGCATAAAATTTCTCGTAGCCGGTGACGACTTTCTGAAATTTGGGATGCAGAAAGCGCCGCTGGACCTGGACGATGATGGTTTTGTCCATCTTGTCGGAGAGGACCAGGCCCTCGCGCTCTTTGCGGTGGGCCCGGGCCTTTCCCGCTGTGGTGGTGGTGATATCAGCCATACAAAAGGTGCTTAAGCCGCTTTGCGGCGGAGTTGCGAGATGCGGGTTTCGATGCGGGCGATGTCGCGACGCAGGACGCGGAGGCGCGCAGGTTTCTCTAGCTGCGCGCTGGCCTTCTGCAATCGCAGATTGAAAATCTCCTGCCGCAGGTTCCGGCCGTCCGCCAGCAACTCGGCCAGCGTCTTCTCCTGCATCTCTTTTAGCTTCGCCTTTTTCATCGGATTTAACCACAGATGGACACAGATGAACTCAGATGGGAGGAAATCCCAAACACCAAATTACAAGCACCAAAAAAGTCCCGATCCTCGAATTTCAAAGCCGAGGGCCCCTTGAAACTTGGAACTTGAAGCTTTTCTGGAAGTTGGATCTTTGATCTTGCAGCTTTCGTCTTCATCTGTGGTCTGCTTTCTCTCTTACTCTTACTCCAACTCTCACCCCATCCGGTGCCGGGAAATGAACTTTGTTTGGATCGGCAGCTTGGTGGCTGCCAGGCGCAACGACTCGCGCGCCACCGCCTCGGTCACGCCGTCCACCTCGAACAGCACGTTGGCGGGGCGAATCACGGCCACCCACGATTCCAACGGCCCCTTGCCTTTGCCCATGCGCGTTTCGAGCGGCTTCTTGGTAAACGATTTCTGCGGGAACACACGGATCCACATCTTGCCGTGGCGTTTCATGTTGCGCGCGATTGCCACGCGGGCCGCCTCGATCTGCTTGGTGTCGAGCCAGCAGCGTTCCATGGCCTGCAAGCCGTACTCGCCAAAGGCCACCGTGTGGCCGCGCGACGCCAGGCCGGCCCGATTGCCGCGGTGCATCTTGCGGTACTTCACTCTCTCAGGCATCAGTGGCATAGGAAATCGCTAAATCGTTGAGTCGTTAACTGGTTAATTCGTTGATGCGCTATATCCGTATCTCATCCTGCTCTGGGATTAGGCCGGCACCTGCTCGGCCGGGGCATGCGGCGGCGGCGCTTGCTGCGGCTTGGTTTCGCCTTTGCAAATCCAGCATTTGATGCCCAGCTTGCCATAGACCGTGTTCGCCTCGGCAAAGCCGTACTCGATGTTCGCCCGCAAAGTGTGCAGCGGCACGCGGCCCCAGTGATATTGCTCGACCCGGGCCAACTCTGCTCCGCCGAGCCGCCCCGCGCACCGGATCTTGATGCCTTCGGCGCCGAAATCTTTGGCCGTCTGCAGCGCCTTCTTCATTGCCCGACGGAAGGAAACGCGGCGCTCCAACTGCAAGGCGACGTTCTCGGCGACCAGTTGCGCGTCGATTTCCGGGTGTTTGACTTCGAGAATATCGACATAAATCTCTTTGCCGGTCATGCGGCTGAGCTCTTCCTTGAGCTTGTCGATCTCCGCGCCCTTGCGGCCGATGACAATGCCCGGACGGGCGGTCATGATGGTGATGCGACAGCGGCTGGCGGCGCGTTCGATGAGGATCTGGGGCACCGAGGCCGACTCGAGTTTCTTTTTCAGCAGGTCGCGAATATTGCGGTCTTCGGTCAGCAGCTTGCCGAACTCTTTCTTGCCGGCATACCACTTGGAACGCCAATCGCGGTTAACGGCGACGCGCAGGCCGACGGGATTGGTTTTTTGGCCCATAGATCAAAACTCGAAGGAACGAGCAACAGTGGAGTGGAACGGGAAGTTATTCATCAGAGAGTACAATTTTGATGTGGCAGTTGCGCTTGAGTATCGGGCCGGCCGAGCCGCGCGCTTTGGGCGTGAACCGCCGCAGCGTGGAGGCGGTTTGGGCAACAGCTTGCACGATCCACAAACGATCAGTCGCCAGGCCGCTGTATTCCTTCTTATGCGTTTTCAAATCTTCGGCGTTGGCGATAGCCGATTTAAGCGTTTTGGCCACGAACCGCGCTCCCTTGCGCGGCACCACCGCCAGAACCGCCTGGGCCTGGCCGGCCGGCATGCCCTGGATCTGGCGCACGACCTCGCGCATTTTTTGCGCCGACATCCGCACGTTCCGCATGATCGCCTGAACTTCCATAGAATTATTTCGCTTCGGCCTTGGCCGTATGCGCGCCGTGCTTCTTGAACGTGCGCGTCAGGGAAAACTCGCCAAGCCGATGGCCGACCATGTTTTCTGTGACGAACACTGGGTTGAAAATCTTGCCGTTGTGAACGGTAAACGTCAGGCCGACGAAGTCGGGCGTGATGATTGAGCGCCGCGACCAGGTCTTTATCGGCGTCTTGGATTTGCTGTCTTTGGCCTTCTGGATTTTTTCCATCAGGTGGCCGTCCACGAACGGACCTTTTTTGATTGAGCGTCCCATAAACTAAAATGGATTAATGGAATGATGGAATGATGGAATGATCAGAAAGCCGATATGCTGGAGCGACTGCCCCAATAACCCACATCTCCAATAATCCATCAATCCATTCTTCATATGTTTTTCATCGGCCGGCCATCGCGGCGAACCAGGATGAACCGGTTGGAATGTTTCTTCTTTTCCCGAGTCCGATAGCCCTTGGCTAGCAAACCCCACGGCGAGGTCAATTGCTGCCAGCCGCCGCCGGACTTCGATTTGCCGGCGCCGCCGCCGTTGGGATGGTCCACCGGGTTGCGCGAAACCCCGCGGTTGATCGGGCGAATGCCTAAATGCCGCGAACGGCCCGCTTTGCCGAGGACGACGTTTTCGTGCTCGGCATTGCCCACTTGCCCAATGGTGGCATAGCAATTCTCGTTGATGCGGCGAATCTCGCCCGAAGGCAGTCGAATCTGAGCGTAGCCCTCATCCCGGGACATGAGCGTGGCGGCGCCGCCGGCGGTGCGCACCATCTGGGCGCCGCGGCCGGGAATCAGTTCGACATTATGAATCGGCAGACCCACCGGGACGGTGCGCAAAGGCAGATTATTGCCGACTTCAGGCGGCGCCGTCGGGCCGCTGAGCAATTTCGCGCCGACCTGCAGGCCGCTGGGGGCGATGATATAAGTCTTATCGCCGTCTGGATACTCGAGCAAAGCCAGCCGGGCGGTGCGGCGCGGGTCATATTCGATGGCCTTGACGGTGGCTTCGACGCCATGCTTGCTGCGCTTGAAATCGACCAGGCGGATTTTCTGCTTGTGTCCGCCGCCGATGCCGCGGGCGGTCACGCGTCCATAAGCGTTGCGGCCGCCGGTGCGCTTGCGAATCTGAACCAGGCTCTTTTCAGGCCGGTCCTTCGTGATATCGCTAAAGTCCGCATACGTGATATAGCGCGTGGACGGCGTTAGCGGTCTAAAACTTTTTCCTGGCATAAATCGATTCGTTTCCCAAGCCAGCTACTTGGAGAGCGGAGCCATTATTCCCGCTCCCGGATGGAAGTCAGTTATCGGTCCCGCAGGTTATGCTGTCCGCACCCGAACCGGGTGAAACGGAACGGCGAATATAGCAAACGCGCGCGCCGGTGCAACTGGTTTTTTGAAGAAAATTCAGCGCGTGATCCAGCCGCCGCCCAGGACCAGGTCCTCCTGGTAGAAAACAGCCACTTGGCCAGGAGTGATCGCCCGCTGGGGGGTATGCAGTTTCACCTGTCTGCGGCCGCCCGGAAGCGGCGTCACGGTCGCCGGCGCGCCCGGGTGATGGTAGCGAATCTGCACCGTCGCTTCCAAACTCTTCGGCGGTTCGTCGAACGGAATCCAATTGCAATTCTCGACAATAAACTCATCGCGCTCGAGAGCGGAGTCGGGGCCGACGACGACACGATTGTTGACCGGATCTAGTTCGATAACGTAGAGCGGCTGGGTCGAGGAGATACCCAGGCCTTTGCGCTGGCCGATGGTGAAGAATTCGATGCCTTCGTGATGGCCCAGAACGCGGCCATGGAGATCAACGATCTCGCCGCGATGTTTTTGCGCCAGTCCCGCTTGCTGGAGGAACCCGCCGTAGTCTTTGTCCGGCACGAAACAAATCTCCATGCTCTCCTCTTTGTCGGCGGTCTTAAGCTGGCAGTGGCGGGCCACTTCGCGGGTGTCGCTCTTGGTCTTGTCGCCGAGCGGAAACAGGGCGCGCGCCAATTGCTCTTGCCGCAGCGAAAAGAGAAAATAGCTCTGGTCCTTGCGCGCGTCGCGCCCACGCTTGAGCAACGTTCGACCGCCATTGAAGGCGGGCTCGAGCCGCGCGAAATGGCCGGTGGCAATGTAGCGGGCGCCAAGCTTGTCGGCGCGCTCGATGAGCCGGCCGAATTTGAGGTGCTGATTGCACATGACGCACGGGTTGGGCGTGCGTCCGGCCCGGTATTCCTCGGCGAAGTACTTGATGACGCGGTTCTGGAACTCGTCCGATTCATCCACCAGATAGTAGGGCACGCCGAGCCTGTGGCAGACCGCCCGCGCATCCGTTACGGCTTGTGGGCCGCAGCACTTGTCGGTGGCGCGGGACACGCAGTCCTGCGGCCAAAGCTTGAGCGTGATGCCGACCACGTCATAGCCCTGCTCGAGCAACAGCGCGGCGGTGGCGGAGGAATCTACTCCACCGCTCATGCCGACAACGACGCGTGTCTTTCCCGGGGCGACCATAGCCGCGTAATATAGAGCAGTTTACCAGCGCCGCAACCCGGCGCTCCAGAACGGAATGCTGGAGTCATGGAGTGTTGGAGTAATGCAAAATGCAGGGCGCGTCTGGTCTTATGGTTCACCACTCCTTTACTCCACTACGCCACCGCTCCATCCAACAAAAACGTCAGGTGCCCGGTCGCCAAGGAGGTGGGGATGGGGAATCCCGCGGAAAAAACGACCAGACACCCGACAAAGGAAAATAAACAGTAATCTACCCCATTTTGGCAAGTATTTTTTTTGAGGTACAAAGCATGCTTGTGGAACGCTTGATGCCAAACGCCGCTAAATGAGACCTGCTGATTGGGACCTGTGCTAGGCGGCGGAAGGATGTTCGGAAAGCGCTTCGGTTGCTTCTGGTGCAAGTGATTGGGGAGCAGTATCTTCTATAGTGCCTTGGCGGTCGGGGTCGTCCATGCCATCCATAAGGCTCGAACAGGAAGCGCAGACGTTGGGGTTGCGGGAGTGAACTGTACCCTGTTCGGTCATTGGTTCCCCGCAACAGACGCAAATCCGTGCGCTCATCTCAATTCGCGGAACTCTCGCTGGACTCAACGAATGCCAGAAACAGCGGAGGAACGCAATAGGAACTTATACGGAGTAGCCGAACTCTGGTGAAAGCTGACTACGGCTATCAGGGCAAGCTGGTGTGACCCATGAGGTAGCGATCGCATTCGCGGGCGGCGCCGCGCCCCTCGTTGAAGGCCCAGACAATCAGACTCTGGCCGCGGCGACAATCACCGGCCGTGAAAACGCCTTTAAGATTGGTGGCGTATCGTTCATAGTCGGCCTTGATATTAGTACGGGCATCGCGCTCGACGCCCAGTGCCTCGAGAAGAGGTTGTTCAGGACCGAGGAAACCCATCGCCAGGAGCACCAGCTGGACTGGGCGGACTTGTTCGGAGCCGGGAACTTCTCTGGGAACAAACTGGCCATGCGGGCTTCGCTCCCACTGAATCTGAACGAGCAAAGCTTCCTTGACGTGGCCGTTGCCGTCGCTGGTGAACCTTTTGGCTGTGCGAAGATAAACGCGCGGATCGGCGCCGAACTTAGCGGCCGCCTCCTCCTGCCCGTAGTCCAGGCGATAGATTTTCGGCCACTCAGGCCAGGGGTTGTCGTTTGCCCGATCCATCGGCGGCTGCGGCAGGATCTCGACCTGCACGAGGCTCTTGCAGCCCTGCCGCATGGCGGTGCCGACGCAATCGGTGCCGGTGTCGCCACCGCCGATGACCATCACGTCCTTGCCCTCGGCGGAAATGAAGTTCCCGTTTCTGTGTCCATCCATCAGGCTGCGGGTGTTCTGGGTGAGGTAATCCATCGCAAAATGCACGCCTTTGAGGTCGCGGCCTTCGACGGGCAAATCGCGCGGTTTGGTCGCGCCTGTGCAGAGCACAACGGCATCAAATTCCTTGAGAAGCTTATCGGCGGGATAATCGCGGCCAACCTCGGTGTTGTTGATGAACTTGACACCCTCAGCTTCCATCTGCCGGATACGGCGCAGGACAACTGTTTCCTTGTCCAATTTCATGTTGGGGATGCCATACATGAGCAGGCCGCCCGGGCGATCCTCGCGCTCGAAAACGCTCGTCCAATGTCCGGCCCGGTTGAGCTGGGCGGCGGCGCAGAGGCCGGCAGGGCCGGAGCCGACGACGGCGACCTTCTTGCCAGTACGGATGCCAGGAGGCTCGGGCACGACCCACCCTTTCTCCCAACCTTTATCAATGATCTCGCACTCGATGGTTTTGATCGTCACGGGCGGTGCATTGATGCCGAGGACGCAGGAACCTTCGCACGGCGCCGGGCAGACTCGGCCGGTAAATTCCGGGAAATTATTGGTGTTATGGAGCCGGTCGAGAGCTTCCTTCCACAGGCCGCGATAGATCAGGTCATTCCATTCGGGAATCAGGTTATGAATCGGACATCCGGAGGCCATGCCGCTGAGGAGTGTGCCGGTATGGCAGAAGGGGATGCCGCAATCCATGCACCGGGCGGCCTGCTGGCGCAGCCTGGGCTCGGGCATGTGATGATGGAACTCGTTCCAATCCCGAATGCGTTCGAGGGCTGAACGATCCAGCGGGAGCTCGCGGAGATACTCGATGAAGCCGGTGGGACTACCCATGATCAAAACTCATCCGCCGCCGATGCGGGCGACATCGCGCGCGTTCTCCTCGAAGGCGGCCATGATGGCTTCTTCCCCGCTGAGACCGGAGCTCTCCACCTTCTTGAGCGACTGCAAAACGCGTTTGTAATCTTTGGGCATGACTTTGACGAACTTCGGGACTATCCGCTCCCAGTCGGCCAGGA
>CAYUPI010000073.1:0-25374 GCA_964446585.1 uncultured Verrucomicrobiota bacterium | reverse complement strand
CATAGCCAATGCTGGTGACGCTGTTGGGAATCGTCACACTCGTCAGGCCGGAACACTGCTCGAACACAGAATTGCTAATGCTGGTGACGCTGTTGGGAATCGTCACACTCGTCAGGCCGGAACAAACCGCGAACGCATAACCGCCAATGCTGGTGACGCTGTTGGGAATCGTCACACTCGTCAGGCCGGAACAATAAAGGAACGCAGAATAGCCAATGTTGGTGACGCTGTTGGGGATCGTCACACTCGTCAGGCCGGAACAACTATCGAACGTACTCTTGCCAATGCTGGTGACGCTGTCAGGAATCGTCACACTCGTCAGGCGGGAGCAACCATAGAACGCATAATCGCCAATGCTGGTGACGCTGTTGGGAATCGTCACACTCGTCAGGCCGGAACAATGCGCGAACGCAGCATAGCCAATGCTGGTGACGCTGTTGGGAATCGTCACACTCGTCAGGCCGGAACACTGCTCGAACACAGAATTGCTAATGCTGGTGACGCTGTTGGGAATCGTCACACTCGTCAGGCCGGAACAACCATAGAACGCATACTCGCCAATGCTGGTGACGCTGTCGGGTATTGTTATATGTGTTATATTCGTTTTGTTGAAAAACGCATTGACGCCAATGGCTATCACCGGATAGCCGTTGGTGCTGGCGGGAATGTCCACGTTGCCACCGGAGCCGGTATAGCCGGTGATGGTGATGGCTCCGTTGTTGGTGGTGAAGGTGAATTGCGCCTTTAATTCAGCCGGCAGCGTCAAAACCAGGAAGCCCATCAAAGCAATCCATGCGCGAGGGGCTATAGAATATTTCATCTTCATAACGTAGTTCCTTTGTTTTTCTTTGGTTCCAGCGCAATTCACCCGCTTGATGCCGATTGTCCGGCTTTTTGCGTTCATCTTTTGCTTTCTAGAGCTCACAGGCTCATACATCCATACGAAATCCGCGGACAAAAAGTCTCACCGGAGGGAAGGGAAGCTGGAGAAGGGGCTGATTTGACGTTTCGGAAATTCGCCGGCTGCAGGCAGGCGACTGTCCCGGAGGGACACACGACAATAGCCCAACGCTTCAGCGTTGGGAATCGGCGCAGTGAAAGGGATTAGTTCCGAAGGGACGACTGACGGGGCCCGCGAGACCCCAGCCGTCCCTTCGGGACTTCGGCAACTCCGACGCGCTACCCAACGTTGAAACGTTGGGCTATTCTCAGCCATCCCCTCCGGGATGAACCTGAAACGCTACTGAAATCGGGCGGGACGCCTGCCCTACTTTGAATTCTGAGACACGAGTTGATCGAGTTTTTTCTGCCAGACGGCGGCTTGCTCAGGTTTTTCCCAGGCCTCGTAGAGCTTTACGATGTGGCCAACGGCCACACGCCGTTCATTAGGCGACATCTTGGCCGCGGTGGTGAAGAATTGGTCCGAATCCGGCAGCAGCAGCGCCTCGGCTTCGGGATAGGCTTTGCGGGCCACTGCAATAGCGCCAAGCCAGTTTGAAGCCTGGGCGGCCAGTGCGTCCCTGTTCGGGACGTGCTCGTGGAAGAGGGTCAGCGCCTCTTTCAGGTGAGGTTCCGCCTCGTCCAGTTTGCCTAGTTCCACCAACGCGCAACCCAGCACGAGCAGGGTACGGCCGGTCCCTTCCGGGTCGCTCGTCTGGCGGCGCCTGGCGGCCAGAACTGCGCTGGCCAGCGCCTCCGCCTCGGTGAATCGGCCCTCATCGGCCAGAGCGCGGGCCAAAACGCGGTGCATCCATAGCGTGACGAGGTGATCGGCGCCGAGCGTGCGAACCGCCTGCGGAACCGCTTCCGTCAGCAGCTCCTCCGCCTCCCTGGGATCCCCCTGGAGCAGCCGATGCCCGGCAAGCTCCTTGACACAATAAAAGCCTTGGAGCGGATTGGTCCCGGTTCGTTGGCAACGGCGCAGTGCCTCACGAACGAGCCGCTCTGCTTCCGCGTAGTCACCGCGATAACCCGCAGGGCCAGACAGGTTCAGAAGCGCCTCAATGGTCGCGCGGGCGTCGAGCCCCAGGACTCGCTCACGGATTGGGAGAATTTGGCGCCCGATGCGCTCGGCCTCCTCCAGCCGCCTTGTTTGAAACAGGACAATCTCGATGCCTTCCCACGACGCCAGCGTGTCGAGATGTTCGGCGCCCAGAAGCCGCTGGCGGCCCTGCCAGGCCTCCCGGTAGAGCGGTTCGGCTGCCTCATATTCTCTAGCGTCGTCAACCAGAAACTCGGCTAGCGTTTGTTCTGCATCCAGGGTGGCCAAATTTGTCGGTCCCAACGCAGTGCGGCGCAAGTCGAAGGCTCGCTGCAAATTCCTTCTGGCCTCAGCCAGCGCCCCCAACGTTCGATATGTAGCGCCGATGTCCAGGCGCAGGGTCGCTTCCAATTCCGGCTGCTGAGCAATTTCAGCGTTGTGATCCAGCTTGCTCGTCGCCACGTTCAACACCTCCTCCATGGTCACTTGCTTTTCTCGCGCGTTTCGCTCAGGCGTGGCCTGAAACAGCAGGTCCTCGGTCAGGAAGCGGTTGATGGCTCGAGCCTGCTTTTCGGAGGCCTCAGCTCGCTGGAGCGAGTGCGTTTGTTTCTGTTCAGCGGCCACCGCGATCCGCCGCGCCGCCTTCTCCTGGATGAAAAACCAGGTCGAAATCGCCAGGCCCGCTACCAAAGCAAGCAGGACCGCCGCCCCCGCTGCGAAGGCCAGCTTGTTCCGCCGCGCCAGCTTTTGGAAACGATAGAGTTTGCTGGGCGGGCGGGCGACCACGGGTTCGTCGGCCAGGTAGCGTTGGATGTCCCTGGCCAGGCCGTTGGCCGTTTCGTACCGCCGCGCGCGGTCCTTCTCCAGCGCCTTCATCACGATCCAGTCCAGATCGCCGCGCAAGAGGTGGATCAGTATTGGCGGATCGGTATGGCGATGTTTGGCGGTCGTAGTCAGTTCGCCTTCGAGCATCGTGCTCAAGCGCGTCGAGGGGCGGGCAGGTTCTTTCTCGCGGATCGCGCGGCGCATTTCATCCACGCCAGCCGCCAGAAGCTCCTTTTGATCCAGAGGCGTCTTGCCGGTCAGCAATTCGTAGAGCAGCACGCCCAGCGCATAAATGTCCGTGCGGGTGTCAATGTCCAGGCTGGTCATCATGGCCTGCTCCGGACTCATATAGGCTGGCGTCCCAATAAACTGTTCGAAAGCGGTGAAGATGGTCTTGTCGGTCAAGCGCTGGCCGGTGGTGGCCTTGGCGATGCCGAAATCAATCACCTTGGGACACCCCGGCCCGCCGGGTTCGTTGACGGTGACCAGAATATTCGACGGTTTGATGTCGCGGTGGATGATGCCCTTTTGGTGCGCATGCTGGATGGCCTGACAGACCTGCATGAAAAGTTTCAACCGCTCTTCGGTGGAAAGATTGTTCTGGTCGCAGTAGTCGGTGATTTTGACGCCACGCACAAGTTCCATGACGAAATAAGGCCGGCCGGTGTCCGTCGCGCCGGCATCCAGGACCTTCGCAATGTTCGGATGGTCCATGAGCGCCAAGGCCTGACGTTCGGCTTCGAAGCGGGCGATCACACTCTTGGTGTCCATGCCCAGCTTGATGATTTTAAGCGCCACGCGGCGGTGAACTGGCTCTTCCTGCTCGGCCATATAAACCACTCCGCAACCGCCTTCGCCAATTTGTTGGAGCAATTTGTAGCGGCCAATCCTGTCTCCAGGCTGCTCCGCCGATTTGACCGCCACCGTTTCCCCCCTCGCGGCGAAGGCCGGACTGTTCATAAACGATTCGGCTGATTCATGGGCGCCAAGCAAAGCTTCGACGCGCCGGCGCAACGCATCGTCCCCCGCACAGGCTTCCTGCACGTGGGCCGCGCGCCGCTCGGGCGGCAACTCGATAGCCGCGTCGAAGATGGCGCCAACCGATTTGTGGGGCTCGTTCACGATGTCGGGCCTTTAATCAACATACGAAATCCGAGCGGAAAAAGTCTCAGGCCGACAAACTAATTTCGTTCCCTGACACCCGAAAAAGTGGAAATCGCGCACGGAGTCGGTTATTTCGTCTTGTTCGCCCGCATTTCCTCGTAAAGAAAAGCGCGCGCGTAAGCCCAGTAACGTTTGGCCGTAGCCACCGAGATCCCGAGCACTTCAGCCGCTTCCTCGAACGTCATACCGACGAAATAACGCAGCTTCGCCAACTCCGCTTTTTGGGAGTCTTCGGCGGCTAGCTTGTCGAGCGCATCATGAACCGCCAAAAGCTCGTCGTCATCGACGAGGGAAGCGATTTCCACATCCTGCAGATCCACGCGCACCTGCCCGCCGCCGTGGCGCGCGGCGCGCTTTCGCCGCGCAGAGTCGACGAGGATATGCCGCATGGCTTCGGCGGCGGCAGCAAAGAAATGTGCGCGTCCGGCAAATCGGCCCGCCTGGTTCCCGGAGAGCCGCAACCAGGCTTCGTGAACCAGGGCGGTGGGTTGGAGGGTGTGGCCCGGAGCCTGCCCAGCCATCTTGTGCGCGGCCAACTTGCGCAATTCCTGATAAACTAGGGGGAGCAATTCTTCTGCGGCCTTAGGATCGCCGCGTGCGTGAGCTTCGAGAATACGGGTTACGTCGTTGATGAGAAGTATAATACCACCCTTTCATGTAGGATGTAAGCCACGAGAATCGCGGTGCGTGCGGGCACGCCGCCGCTCGACTGATTCATCCAGTGAGCGATTGGAGAGGCAACCGGTTAGTAGAATGCAAAGCGAAGTCGTACTGGCGAAGACCGGAACCCAACCATTGGCAGAACGTCAAATCCGGCGTGACAAACTCCGTAAGTATTTTATAACCAACAGCTTTGGAGCCAATGGCCGGGATTGCTCAAGGCAGGCTCGATTTGACCCCTGATTTTATTGGGTTTTATTCGCTATTCAAGAAATTTGTTTCACTATGAAAAACTATTTTTTCACTATGGTTTGTTAGCCATTTTGTTAGCCATTGTTAGCCACTCACGCGAGGCAAATTCCCTTCCGTGGGTCCGGTTGTTCTGCGATTATCATTTCGATGGATCGAATTTTTCAAAGACAGCTTGCGGCGCTCGATTATGTGGACCCGGAGGATCTGCTCCGCGAAATCAGGCCTTCGGTGGTCGGCATCCTGCAGAAGCCGGAGACCGTGAAACATCTTTCGCAGGCTGAGAAGAACGTGATACTGGAAAAGCATCAGGCGGGATACTTGGCGCTGCTTTCAAAACGCCACAGCGAAGGCTTCGGTGTTGACGTGAAGGTGGCGTACGGGGAAATTGCAGATTGCGATTGTGTCATCCGAGCCGTGGACCCGGTGCGTGGAACGGTTTACAAACTGACGCAATTGAAACAACTCCCGCCAGAGGAGGTCAATCCGAGTGCCACTCTCCAGCGGCTCATGGATGGGTTCAAAGCGCAGTATCGAGACCCGAATAATTTGATCGTAGCCGTCTGGATCAATCGGAACAGCAAGGTGAGTTTCGAAGAGTTGGATTTTACCGGGGTTGGGGTTGAGCAGCTCTGGTTCTTCGGAGACTCCGTTACAGGGGATCTCACATTGGACGGCGGGCAAGTCGCGGATTTGTTGCTGGGTTTGCGCTGGTCTTCCCGACTAAATGGGCTGGAGTTGCAGATTCAGCCGATGCGTTTTAGGCCGCTCCAGCCGGCGTAGCCGAAGAAAACGGAGTTTTCGGTGCGCTGCCGGCGCGAGAGGCTAGAGGCAATCGGCGAGCAGAAAGTAGAAAGCAGAAAGCAGAAGGGGAAAGGCGGTGCGGAGAAAAGGGGGCGGGCATTTTCACTCTAAAGGAACTTGGTGCAATGTGTGGATCGCTTGAAGAAGGAACCCCAAAGCTTATTTGCGTGGTGCGCGGAGGGAGAATTTTTTGGCGCGGACGGCGGAGAGGGAGCGGTTGGTGCGGCGGGCGACTTGGCGGTCGGGCATGGTGCCGATGAGGGCGAGTTCTTTCGCCGTCCACTTGCGGTAGGGACCGAGGAGGTCGAAGCGGCGGCGGAGGCGTTCGGACATTTTGCGCCGCCACGCTTTGGATTTGGGTTGGCGTTGGATGCGACGCAAGAGTGCGCGGTCGCGAGCGGATTCGGTGGAAAGTTTGCCTTCCCTGGCAGCGGAGAGTTTGGCTCGGGCTTCAGGGGTGCGTGCGGATTCGATGATGTATTCGCGAAATAAGCGGTGCGAGCCGGGGTTGTAACGAGGGATGTTCAATTGTTGCCGGTAATAGGAGACGATTGCTCGGGAGAGCCCCCAATGGTAGGAGACTGCGTAAACGGATTCGGTTTTCAGCGCGCGGAAGAGGTCGCCGCAGATGATCAGAGAGCGCCGGCGCCATATTCTTGGCCAGGGGATGGGCGCGTCGCTGTAGCCGCCAACTTTGACTTTTCCGCGAAGCTCGCAGACAAGGAACCGGCCCCGCGCGGTGCGGGGCGCATAGTACGGGCCGTCGATGAGCCGGAACCGATCGTCGTCGGCAGGAGTAGGATCGCGGGGAACCGCAAAACGTTGAGAGTTGAGGGTTGAGGGTTGAGTGGCTAAACGGAGCGATTCGAAGGTGGCGCGGGAGGGTCTTGGATTTGAAAGGATGGATTTGGTTTGGCGGGTGGCCTGCTCACGCTCGAGAATGGCGCACCTGCTCTTGATTGCACTTTCGCTGCGGCCGAGTTGGCGGGCGATTTCGGCATGGGGAGCTCTGCCGACAAGTTCGTCTTCGGCTGGTGTCCATTTGCGGAAGCGGAGTGCGGGTTGCTCGATGCCAAGCGCGCGGCGTTTCTGCCAGACAGTGCCGAAGGTACGTCCGGTGAGTTCGGCGGTTTCGGCGTCGGGAACTTTGCCGAGCAGCGAGATTTCCTTTTTTGTCCAAGGCCTGGGTTTTCGCTTCATGCGTTACGCAGATCAAAACGTGGGCTTTGGAGGAGCCTTTTCTAAAAGATGCTTTCGATCAAGTTTCCGTTGCGACAGGGTCCAGCGGCGGAGGAACCTCCGGTCTGACCCTTTTTCTTTTTCATAGGCTTGCTGGGGCGAGGGTGGAGACATTCCTGCTCGCCGAATTTAGGATCCGAAGTGGAGAGCATTTGCAGACGCTTCTCCATGAAGGGCTTGTGGCGCGTTCGAGTTTTCATACGGTCACAGGCAGCATGAATTGATTCCTTTCGACTCTCAGAGCTTGGTCTTCCCGGCCCTTTCGAGTTCCAGCAAAGCGCGGAGGCCGTAGTAAAAGCACTCTTTACGGTAAAAGAGTTCCCATTCGCGTATGTAGTTTGCGGCGTCGAGCTTTCCCGCTTTCAGCAGACGAGCAAGCTCCTTCTCGCGTTTCTTGCGGGACTCGCGCGAACGCTCGAGCCAGGCGGGTGGGATGTTAGCCCCTTGTTCCCGCAGCAAAAGATAAGCGATCAGGAGGCTTCCGTCCGTTGCTTCGAATAGCTCTGCTTGTCTTGGCATAGTCAGAGTCGGTTGTCAGGTGTTCGTTCAGAGCTTCGCTCGCAGGTCGGCCACAGTGAGGGGTCTCATGCGGTGCCATTTGTGGGCGAATACTTTCTCGCGATCAAGGTCGAGGTCCCGAACGGTCGTTAGACCCTTGCCGGGTTTGCCGGAGGGTTTCTTGACCACGAGTGCCGTGAGCGGAGGCAGATGGTTTCTTTGGCAGTGCTTCATCAGGTGCTCGAGATGGGGCGCGAGACCCCAGTGCGGGACTCCGATCAGCTTGCCGACGATCTCATAGTTGAGGACCTGACGGTGGTGGGCTGCGCCAATCAGGACCTGATGGATCTGAATGGCGCGTTCATAAGTAGTCATTGATGGCATATGGTTTTCCTTTCTTTCGGCTGGGGTGGATTCGGTCGGGCTGGATGGTTAAAGGGCGGGTCAGTCGTTTCTTTCTCACGCACTCAGAGAGCCTCGTCCATAGCCGTCAGGGATGTTCTTAGTTTTACCTTTGGCGGCGATGAGTTTTTTGACGTCGAGATAGATGCGGTTCGGGCCGAAGAGATGTTTCGAGACCTGGGCGATGCCGGCTTCGAGTTGTGCTTCCTCCTCGAAAGGGTCGTTGGCGTATTGTTTGTCGGATGTCCAGAGCATATATTGCGATTCTTTGTGAGCGGCAGCGTGAGAGAACTACCAGCCATCCATAACCGGTTTGGGTTTGGCCTGGGGTGTGCCGCCGCAGAGGAGGGCGCTGATCTGTTGCAGGTCCGCAGGGGTCTTGGCGGAGAGGACATCGCGCGAGGGTGAATCCTCGATCATGAGGGCGCGGTGGGCTTCGATTCCGGTGACGAAAGCGGCTTGGGTTGTCTTGAGACCGCCGGCGCCATTAGCGGCGAGCTGCCAGACTTGTTGCGTTGTCAGGATGTCGTTGCACTTCATCGTAAAGGTGAAGGCCTTTCGGTCGGCGAATGCCCAAAGGGCGCGGTCGAATGAACTGCGGAGGAGGGCCGCGATTTCTGGCAACGGCGGGGGTTGGACGGTAAGGAGTTTGCAGGCGCAGTTGAGGGCGAGGTCGTCGGGCAGCGCCAGTCCCTTCAGGGCTCTTTCCCGCAGCTTCTCGTTGTCCCCGATGATGTGGACCGTGGCGGAGCGCAATTCCGAGTCGAGACGCTTCATCCAGGATGTTTGCTGCTCCAGGAGGACCTTCAGACGCGAGACTGCGCCATGAGCGCGGCGAGCCTCCTCGCGCGTGGGGCGGGTGGGGTCGTTGTGGCAGAGGGGATTGAGGATGTAACGGCGGCAGATCTCGATCTCTTCTGCGAGAGCGGGATCAACGAGCCGATGTTGTGGCTTAAACTCGAAGCTCTTCACCAGTGGCCAGAGGTCTTCCGCCTTGTATTCGTGCATTTGGCGCTTCAGCGGGACCTTGAGCTGCTGGTGTGTCTCGCAGAAAGCTCGCATTACGTTCTCCCAAGAGGTGCGGAGGTAAACACCGGCAGCTTTGAAGTCGCCTACCTGAAGGTGACTCCAAGCGCGGTCGAGGTAAGGAGCGTCTGATTCCAGGACGGGCACCTCCCAGCCGGCTTCGTGTGCCTTCGCATAGAGGCGAAGCTTGGTCCATGACGCCTGGGGCAGGTGGTCGCTAGCCATATCGAACCAGTTGGCGTCGTAGGTCATGAGGAGGATCTGCCAGCCTTTGAAGTCGTCTCCGTTGAGGATGTCGAGAAGGGGCAGGCGGTGTGCGAGGTCGAGCCCAATCAGGGCATCGTCGAGGACCAGCAAGGGGCAGACGTTACGCGAGGAGGCCTTCGGGATGGTGGCGAGGGCGGCGCCGAGGTAGAGGGCCAGGGCGATGGCTGTGAGGCGGGCTTCGTTGAAGAAGATTGCTGGGTGATCAATGGGCTTGCCGCCGAAAGTGGCGCGCAATTTCACGTCCTCGCCTACGAAGGCATGTGGCGGGAGGGTCCTCCGCATGTCTGCGGTGCTAAGCGTGGGGGTGCCGACTTCGAGGGAGATTGCAAGCGCGTTATTGCCGGTGGCAGGATGGTGAGGTGGGGGAGAAAGGGCCCCGGAGAGCGTTTCTAGCAGCTTGTTCGTCTTGGCCAGTACCCCAACTCTGTCCGCGTTTAGGAGGTCGTTCAACTGGTCGCGAAAGGCTTTGGCAAGCCCGTTGATGTGCCGTCTTCGGGTGTCTCTTTTGTCCCTTCTGCGGCGACCGGTCCCATAATAGGACCAAACGCTTTGCCAAGCCTCTCCAACGGTGCGTCCGTCCGGGAACTCGGCGTGGCGGAGGAGGGTTCCGACGAGCAGGTGGAACACGTTAATGTGGTCTTGTTGCTCGTGGAGAAAGCTAGTCTGAAGGAGTGCCTTGTAGTCGAGGAAGGTGGCCCGGCGAGCGAGTTCGAGAAAGGAGGCGTCGTTCTTGTCTTCGGATGGGTGGGGGTTGCCCGCGTCCCAGCGGTAGTCGCTCGGCGTGCCGGCGGTTAGGTCAATCGCAACGACGCCCGCGGTTGTGGCGTCACGTTGGGCGAAGATGTGCTGGAATGCCGTAAACCCCTTGGGTGGTTTGCTGGGGCTTAGAAGCAGTCGGAGGGCCTGGAAGACAGAAGTCTTGCCCGCGCCGTTCTCGCCGTGGAGAAGCAAATTCCTGCCGTTTTCAAGTTGGAAGGCGTAGGGGGCACCAGGTGGGAACCCACGGAAGTCGCTGATGGTGATGCGAGAAATTCTGACTGGTGGCGGGGGCGGTGCTGGCGCGGGGGGTGGCGTAAACATCAGTGGCGTGGGGGCGGCATTGATGTTGATCGCTGAGGTCATTCCGCTCCTGGTGTTGATGCCTTGGCTGATTCCTCTGACTGCTGCTCGATGATCCGCACGACCTCCAGGGAGCGGAGCGAATAGAGCATGGAGCGGATGGTGGCGTTGCTATCGTAAGCTTGCTCGAAGAGTTCTTTGAGCCCTAGCAGCTTCTGGGCCTCGGAGAGTTTGTCGAGCGCCGGGAGCGCTAGTTTCGCGGTTTCGTCGAAGAGGCGGAGCTGGCGAGCGTGGAGTTCACCGGTGAAGAACAGCTCATAGACCAGGCCGTTGAGCCACTGCTCGAAGTAGGCCGCCATCAGGGTGTTTGGCGCGCTGCCACCAGACTTCTTCAGCACTGCGGGAGAGTTCAACCAGATGAGGGCCTCCGCCAGTCGCTCGCAGCATCGCTGCTGGTCGGCAGTGGCGGGTGGAATGGGGAAGGATTCCAGACCATCGGGTTGAACTTCGTACCAGCCGCCTTGTTTCTCGACAAAGACCCTCTTGGCATAACCAAGAGATAGGCTGGAGTTTAGAAGGGCTGCTAGGTAGAGGGCACTGGATTGAACGGGCAAAAAGTAAGCGGTGTTCCCGAGGTAGCAGCCCGTCGTCTCCAGCGCGAATGTTGGCCGAATTGAAACTTTGGTGGAAATCAGCTTGACGCTCTCGAACTGTTGCCAGTATGCGCAAGCGCGCAATTCCCAGAAGTAGTGGCCTTGGTCATACCGGTCGACTAGCGCCTTGCGGAACTGCTCGTGAAAATTTTGAATCGCCGGGTACATCTTAGCAAATATACGCTCTGCCTCTGCTTTGCTCTTTCCCGACCAGGGATGTGAGCAATTCTCGGAAGACGGAATCTTAATCAGGAATTGGCCGTCGTGTTGTGGAACCCAACGTTCAACGTCCTTGCCTCTCAGGTAGGGCCTGAGGAGTTCGGCGGAAGACTTGTGCTCCTTGATCAGACGGTCGCGGATAGATCGGTTCACAACAAATGCTGCGTTCAGGCCTGTTGTGAGGCCACGATAGACCCGCTCACCCGCGTACTCGCGAAGCGGCTTGCCTGCTGCACTGATGCGTTCAAGCAACCGGATGCCGGCGGGGCTTTCGAGCTGCCAACCGGTCGGCTTTAGTTCGCGCTGTGCGAGTGGGAAGGAGTCTTCGTCAAAGATGGCAGGGAAATCGCGGATGGGTGGTCCGGGCGTCCAGGTCATCACGCGGAATTTGCGGTCGGGCGAGAGGAGATGCTGTTTAATGCGGTCGGCCAGTTTGAACTCCTCCGGCCTAGGCAGCTCGCCCCTACCTACGTGGCGCACCTTTTGCGCGACGAGGATGCACGGGTAGGCGACGGCGGTGAACACCGGGCTGTCGCCGAAGTCGAGCACAACGCGCGGGTGGGTTGCGAAAAGCAGGTAGGTGCGGAGACGCTCGCCGTAGGCAGCGCGGAAGTACTTGTTGCTCGTGATGAAGCTCAGGACACCGCCCACGCGGAGCAGTTGGAATGAGCGCTCAACGAAATAGACGTAGAGGTCCGCGGTGCCGGTAAAGCATTCGTATTGGCCCTTGAGGATGTCCTTGAGAGGGCGTTCTTCGCCGTTGCTATCCTGAGCCGTTTGGTTCTTGAGTTCCTCCTGTCGGACGTAGGGTGGGTTGCCGGTAAGCATATCAAAGCCGGCGTTGGCGCCGTCATTGGATGGCGCGCCGATTTCCATCTGGCCGGGTACCTGGTTGATGAGACCCAGATTGCCCCGCAAGGTGGTACGGGCTGAAGCGGCGTCGCGGCGGCGTCCGGCCGCCAGGCCGAACATCCAGCCGGGGTCGAAGAAGGGCGCGGGCTTGTTGGTGTTGTAGGGGTTCCATTCGGCGAGGCGTTTGGCGTCGTAGGTGGTGCATTCCCCGCTTTCCGCGAGGGCGGTGGCCAGTTCGGCGCAGAGCTCGCGGTCTCTGGCGCGGAGGGCCTTTTTGTCCTGGTAACGGCGGGCGGTGAAGTAGTCGTGGCGGACCTGTTGAAGCTGTCGCTCGAGCGCGCGCACGCGATCAGAACCGAGGAGGAGCTGGCCGCGTTTGAGGCCCATGAGTGTGTTGGCGGCGACGATCTTGGTTTCGAGGTTTGGGAGGGCCAGAATTCCGTAGTTCTCCTCGCGCGGGGCGATTTTTTGGTCCACAACGAGGGCGATGAAAAAGCGGAGTTTGGCGATTTGGACGGCGACGGGCTGGATGTCGACGCCGTAAAGGCAGTTCTCGATGAGGTAGAGCTTGCGGCCGTAGTCGTCGTTGTCACGGGTAAAGGCGTGCTCGATGGCTTTGAGGGCCTCGCCTCGGGCGGTGGCGCTTTCGATGGCGTCGGCGGCGGCTATCTGGCGGGCCTTCCAGCGTTGGTTGCCGGGGTCGAGTTTCCGGAGGATGAGGACGAGCTTTTGCAGCAGGCCCATTGGGAAGGCGCCTGAGCCGCAGGCCGGATCGAGAGCCTTGAGGGAATGGATGGCGTCAATGAGGACTTCGACTTCGCGCTCGGAAAAGCCGTGCTGAGGGCCATCCCAGGAGAGGAGGTCGCGGATGCGGGGCTCGAAGTCGGATTTGGGGTTGCGGATGACGGACCTCAGGGCGGAGTCGAGGTGGACCAGGAGGGCTTCGTCCACCATCCAATCCACGACGACGCGAGGCGTGTAGAATGAGCCGGTGGCTTTGCGGGCGACGGTGCCGGTTTCGGGGTTGTAGGCCGCGAGCAGGTTCTCGAAGACGTGGCCGAGCAGCTCGGGATCAAGAGCGACTTCTTCTTCGATCGGGGTATTTTCGGTGAGTGTGAATTTGTAGCGGCGGAAGATCTCCAGCAGGGGGCGGACGTTCTCGTGGGAACGAGCGGAGTCGCCGTAGGCCTCGGCGAGGTTTGCGGGGTAGGTTTCTTCGTAGGTCTTACCGAAGAAGAGGCGGTTGGGGAGCCTGGGTTGCTTTCTTGGATCGGAAGAAAAACCGTCGAGGCGAACTTCCTTCGTGTAGGGCGATCTTCCCTGCTGGACACGTTCATCGAGGCACTCAAACAAGCCGCCGTTGAGGAATGGAATGCGGCGGAAGAGGGTCTCGAAGACGGCGGGGTCCTTGAGTTGCTCCGCGTGCCGCCAAAGCTGGTGGACCATGTGCTCGTCGCTGCGCTGGCCGTCGCGGGCTTCGAGAAAGCGGCGGTTGGCTTTCGTGTCGGGCGCATCCATCTCGGTGTTGAGCGTGGCGAAGAAGAGATTTTGCAGAATGGCGGTGTAGTAGGTGCCGACGGTGGGTGAGGAGTCGCGAAGCAAGTCGGGGATACGGCGGAGATCGAAAAGCTCTTCCGGGATGAGGCCCTGGCCGGTGTCTGGGTTGGTCTTCTCGCGCAGGAACCAACAGAAGATAAGCCGCGTGAGCAGGCGGATGAGGAAGAGCGAGGCATCGGCTTCGGTTTCGGCGTCGGGAGGGAGCTTGAGCTGGCTTGCCTTCCACTGGTCGCGCGCCCAGAAGTACCAGTTCGCGACCTCGTCGTAGAACTGGCGATTGAGCAGTTGGGCGGATAGGGATTCGCGCCAGGCGTCGTCGAGGTCGGCGAAGCTGCGAATCTCGCGCTGGCGGGCCTTGCTGAGGGCGGCTACGGAGAAGTCCTCAAGGATTGAGAGGTGGCCGGGGTGGGGTTGGGCGCAAGCGATGTCCTTAATGAACGTGACCTTGCGTTCGATGACATCCCGGGACTGGTCACGCTTGCTGGTGCGACGATAGGTGATGGCGAGCGAGATGCGCGTACCGTGGCGGAAGAGGACGAGTACCGGCTGCGAAAAGAGGGAGTTCAAGGCTCGGGCGGCGTCCGCGAGTTCGGTGCGGGTAAAGGAGCGCTCGGCAAGTGGGACGGCGATGAAAAGATAGGAGTCGAAGTTGCGCTTGATGCTGTCGCGCGTGTCCGCCTCGCTGGATCTTCCCAGTATGAGTTGGCCCGCGGAGTTGCCGGAGATTTCATCGCTCGTAAGCTGTTGGACGAGAACGGGCTCTGGGCGGGTAGCGACGGCGGTATCCGCGAAGCATTTGGCGGCTCTACCGTCCTGATCGAACTCGTTGAGACATGCAAGGAGCGATGGAAAGACAAGTCGACGCTGGGTTTGGTAGCCGAGGGAAGCGAACAGGTCGCTGGCGGCGTCGGGCAGCGGAAGGCGCGTAAAACCGGAGAGAGCAACGTCGATACGGTGTCGGAGGTCTTGGCCGTTCATTGCGCCTTGATGACGAGCCACGTGACGAGTTCGAACTGGGTGGAATTGGTGGCCTGCTCGTGCTGGTTCGGAATCACGAAGTCGCGACCGGACTGCAGGCCACCTGCTAAGCGCTTTCGGAAGGTGGCCACGATGGAGGCGACGGCTTTCTCGAGGAGAGCGTTGTAGTGGGCCATGTTGCTGCCGTTAGCAGTTTCCTGGTCAAACAGTGCGCAAAGCGTTTCGAAGGGCGTGGCCTTTTCGAGGCAGACGAGGCGATAGATCTCGAGGAGTTGTTTTGGCTGTGCGAATCCGAAGCGGACGTTTCCGTCCGCTAGGACATAGACCAGGAAGTAGGGTTGGAGCGGGTTTACCGTAGAAGTGGCTGAAGCCGTACCTTCGCCCTTGGCGTCTTTTGAGTCTGGTGCAGGGGAGGCGGGAGCTACGTCGTCCTCGCCAGAATTGAGCTGCTTCAGGCAGAAGATCACACCGGGTTGAATGGACCTGAACTGCGGGTGGGGGGGCACGACAGTGTAGAGTCCTGGCGGGGCGGCCTCCAGTGCCTCGCGGTTTGCTTCGAGGTATCTGAGCAGGTCCATCCGAAAATCGTCTAGGGTGAAATCGGTTAAGGAAACGTTGTCGTTGAGATCTTCGATGTCGAGGATCTCCGCTTTCATGCGGAGGAGTTGCCGGTCGCGATAGCGTAGGTTCTCGTGGATCAGGTCTTCGATGTCGTCGCGCTTGAGGAGGTTTTCTTCTAGGGTGGCGGCTACGTCCACGAGCGCCATTCGGGCTTCGACGCGGTTCTTTAGGTTGATGTACTTGTTGAGATCGTCCGTGGGCCAGAAATTGACGAGTTGCACCGTGTGGTTCGCGCTGCCGATGCGATCAATTCGACCGAATCGCTGGATGATCCGGACGGGGTTCCAGTGGATGTCGTAGTTGATGAGGTAGTCGCAGTCCTGGAGGTTTTGGCCTTCGGAGATGCAGTCGGTGGCGATGAGGAGGTCTATCTCTCCCTCCTGGGGCATGCCAGGGATTTTAGCGCGTTCTTTGGACCGCGGTGAGAAGTTAGTGAGGATGTCGGGATAGTCGGTTTTGCCGAGCGTGGTTTGATTGCCGCCGCCGCCGGTGACGAGCGCGATGTGGATGTGCACGGTTTTGTGCGCCCAGGATTCCAGGTTTTGGTACAAGTAGTTGGCGGTGTCGGCAAAGGCGGTGAAAACGAGGACCTTGCGGTTGGGTTCACCGAGCTTGTTTGTAGTGGGCTTGGTCGCCTTGGCCTGGATCAATGATTTGAGTTCGCGGAGTTTGGCGTCGGAAGGCGGCGTGACGTCCTGGGCGGCGCGATAGAGAATGCGAAGCTGATCTTTGTCGCGTTTCAAATCTTTGAGCCATCCTTTTTCGCCGTCGAGGCGGAGGTGCGCTAGTTTGTATTTGCGCTTGCCACCGACCTGTTGAGGGTCCTCCAGTTCGTCGTCGCCTTCGCTCTCGGGGATGTCCAGTTCGAATTCTCCACTGGCGGCGGCCTTCTTGTCCTGTGCTTGGAAGGCTTTGATCTTGTTCTCGAGGTCCTCGATCTTCTGGATTGTCCGCTCCATCGTAATCTCGAACGCTTTTACGGAGCTTTCGAGGCGTTTGAGGAAGTTTACCTTCATCATTCCGATGAGGAATTTTTCGCGATCCGCTTGCGTGAATGGGTCGTGCTCCGGCGTTTGATAGAGGGGTCGAAATTGTAGCTCGACGTACTTCCAGGGGTTGAACAGGGAGAGCTGGTAGCCGTCGATCTCCTCGCTCAGCTTGTCGTAGGAGAGGAAGACGCCGTGCGAGTCGGTTTCTGACGAGACAGAAATTGGTTTCATACGCTCCGGGAAACCACCGAGTTTGGCGATGGTGTCCTTGTAATACTTTTGGACGTGCTTGCGTGAGCGGGCGATGCTCAGTTGATCCAGGAGTTTGAAAAAGTCGGAGCCGAGGCGTCCTAGGAGATCGCTGGTCTTGCGTTTCTCCGAGGGATGCTTCGCCCAGTTGGTGAAGTGCTGTTGTGCTTGCCGCAACGTTTCCTGGAGGCTGGGGACGCCCAGGCTCTTTTCGAAAGCCTGATCGTCGTTGCCCGTGATGAAGTAGATCTGGTTACGTAGGTCGCGGAGGTTGTTGTTTACGGGCGTAGCCGAGAGGAGGAGGACCTTGGTCCTCACGCCTTTGTTGATGATCTCGTCCATCAGACGCTGGTAACGGCTTTTGATGACGTTCCCTTCCTCGTCGCGCCTGCCTGGGGCGTTGTTTCGGAAGTTGTGCGATTCATCGATGACAATGAGGTCGTAGTTGCCCCAGTTGAGGGTGGCCAAATCGATGCCGCCCGACTGACCGCGCTGGCGGCTGAGGTCTGTGTGGCAAAGGACGTCGTAGCGGAACCTGTCATCCTGAAAGCGGTTGAGAAGGCTGTTAGAGCGATAGACGCTCCAATTGTCGCGGAGCTTTTTGGGGCACAGCACGAGGACGCGTTCGTTCCGGAGCTCGAAGTATTTGATGACCGCGAGGGCTTCGAACGTTTTGCCGAGGCCGACGCTGTCAGCCAAAACGCAGCCATTGTGTGCGAGAATCTTGTTGATGGCACCCTTAACACCGTCCTTTTGAAATTCGAAAAGGGCTTGCCATACCTGCGTGTCAAACAGCGTCGTTCGCCCAATGTCGGCGTCGGTTTTACCTGTGTCGCCCAGGTACTTCTCGAAGATGTGGAAGAGAGTCTTGAAATAGATGAATTCGGGTGCGTGGTTCTGGTAAAGTTGTGCAAGCCACAGGAGCACGTCGGCCTTCACGTCGCGGACCAGTTTGGGATCGTTCCAGAGTTCGACGAACCACTGCTTTAGCTCCTGGCGGTCGCGATTGCTGTCCACGACCAGGTTGAGTTCGATATTGTTGTCGCCCTCGCTCAAGCCGAGGCCACGGACGGTAAAATTGGAGCTTCCGAGGATCGCTTCTTCGACGCCGTTGTTGGAGACGTGGTACATCTTTCCGTGGAGGAGGTTGGATTGCCGAATTGTCTTGATGGAAACTTTTCTCTGGATCCATTCTGCACATTCTCGGGCGACGCGCTTTTGTTGGAGGGCGTTGGCCAGATGCAGTCCCGATTCCGTTATGAGGAAGTGTTTGGTCTGGGTTTTGGCGGGGTCGAGACGATTTACATACGACGGTTCACCAAACAGGAAGTCCAGGTGCTCAATTCGGTCGAGGTACTCTTTCAGGGCGTCGTAAGCGTAGATGGTGAAATATGCGGAGACGATCGAAAGCTTGGAACCATCTTGGATAGTGTGTCGGAGGAAATCGGCGACCAGTCCTCGCCGGCAGTTATCCCTGATGCCTGAACTGGGTGGCGAGTTGGGCACGGCGAGCTGGGGTTGTCGATGGGCTAGTGGCATTGCTTGGCGATCCTGTTTAGCTCTGGGCATCGATGAGTGGATCTAAGGTAGAGTGGTGGTGCGGCCCGCGTTGGACGCCTGGTGGCCGAATGGTCGTTGTGTCTGTGCCGCCCATGACGAAATGTCGCCCAATGGTGCGACGGAGGGAGAGAAGTTGAAAGCGGAAAGTTGAAGACGGTAGTGAGGACGACGGAGGCGTCATCGGTGTCCGATACCGCCAAAGAATTGGTCGAGAGGTGAAGGTTTTGTCGCGTGGCGTGGTGAGGCTCGGTAGGATTGCCGGCATGTTGAGGATGCTGATAGGCTTGGGTGGCGGGGTGCCCATTGTGGTGCTCGTGGCGGCGGTTTTTGTTCAGAAGTGGTTTCGACGGCGTAGGGGTGTGCGGGTGCCGACCGAGGAGCGGTTGTTGCGGCCAGCCGGGTACAGCCTCGCAAAACGAGTTGAGGCGATTAGTGACGAGTATACGAATTTGCTATTCGCGGCTTTCATGTTTGCGCTGGTTGCTGTTGGAGCTTTGGCGGCGCCTTTGGCAGGCCGGGGTGAGGAGTTCGTGTTTCTGACGGTCTTTGGATTGGGGTCGGCTTTGTGCACGGTTGTCGCCTGGAGGAAGTTGCAGAGTCTGCGGGCATGCCGGCTGGGGCTTTTAGGGGAGCAGACGATGGGCGACTTGTTGGGTCGGCTGGCGAGGATGGGATATCGGGTCTTTCACGATGTTCCGGGCAGTGGGAAGTGGAACGTGGATCATGTAGTGGTCGGGCCGGGTGGCATTTTTGCGATCGAAACCAAGTGCCGGTCGAAGCGCCCGTCGAAGGGCGGCAGGCCTGCGAGCGAGGCGGTTTTCGACGGGGAGGCGATCCGATTTCCTCGGTATTCGGATGTGGAGGCACCGGCGCAGGCGCGTCGGAATGCTGAATGGGTGGCCAGAGAGATGTCGAAGGCCGTCGGCGAGGAGGTGGAGGCGCGAGCGATCGTGGCTCTGCCTGGCTGGTATGTGCCGAGCGCAAAGAAGGAGTGGGAGGTGTGGGTGCTGAGCGGGAAGATGGTTCCGAGTTGGATCGGGCAGGAGCCGAGGCGGTTGTCGGAGGAGTTTGTTGGTCGCGTGGCGTACCAGTTGGACCGGCGATGCAGGGATGTGGAGCTCTAGGGGGGAAAAAGCTGAAATTTTGAAAGCTGAAAGCTGAAACCACGGAGGGCGGGGAGGGAGGGGGAGACGGGCGATGCGGGTGGAGCGGCGGGGTGGCCCACCAGAATCTGAAAGGATTTCCTTGCGCGGAGCTCTGCTTTTCTAATAAGAGCGGTTTGTCTGCAGATTTCATTTTCGTTGGCTGAAGCAGTTTGCCCTGCAGAGCGTTGGAATGAGGGTGGAAGGGCCATCGTTGGCAGGTTCTTGCTCACGCGGCTGCGTCGCACTATAAGTCCCCTTATGGGCTTGGAAAATATTGAGCATGTTGTGGTGGTGATGTTTGAGAACCGGTCATTTGATAACCTGCTTGGCTGGTTGTACGACAACGATCAGAACCGGCCGAAGTTCAACATCCCCGCGCCGGGTCCGGGCGAGCAGCCGAGGTACGAAGGACTGAGCAAAGATAATTTTTTCAACACACTGGTTGTGCCTCAGAGGGAGGAAAAAGTGTACGCCGTTGAAGGCACGTCTGCCTGGCCCTCTTGCGGAAACAAAAACCAGGTGCCGACGCCTGATCCGCACGAGGAGTTTGAATACGTCACGCAGCAGCTATTCGGTAAGAGCAATCCTGGCCCGAACGACCGAGCGGACATGAGCGGATTCTTGCAGAATTATTTTACGACCGACGCTGGGGCTAACTCGTGCGGCCAGATTATGCAGACCTACGGCCCCAAGGACGCGAATGTGATCAATGATTTGGCGAGGGCATTTGCGGTGTGCGATGGTTGGTTTGCCTCAGTGCCGAGCCAGACGTGGCCGAATCGGGGATTTGTGCACAGCGGGTCATCGGACGGCCATGTGGACAACGATTCGTATGAGTTCTATCACAACAAAACAATTTTTAACGTGCTTGAGGCGCAGGGGATTCCCTGGAAAATATTCTCCGACACTTATACTGCATGCCTGACGTACCTTCAGTTCTGGCAGAATGGAGGGTTGCGCGATCAAGTGCACCGGTACTCAGCTTTCGAGGATGCGTGTTCGGCAGCGGTAGATGCCGATCCGGAGGATAAGCTCCCAAGGTACTCTTTTATCGAGCCGAGATTTCTCGCCGAATTGTTTAACTGGCCGAATGATTATCATCCGCCACACAACATTTGCCGGGGGGAAACGTTTCTTGCCAGAGCATATGAGAGTGTCCGTAAGAGTCCTTACCGGGACAGAATATTGCTGATTGTCACGTTTGATGAGCACGGTGGTTGTTACGACCATGTCCCTCCGCTGATGGGTGCGGCGCCTCCCGATCCTCATCCGATTTCGCTGGATGGGAAATTCAAATTCGATCGTTTCGGGGTGCGGGTACCGGCTGTGGTGGTGTCGTCGTATGTTGAACCGGGGACGGTGTTCCGAGCGCCAGGCGGCCAGACACCTTATGACCATACATCGATTTTGGCGACCTTGCGGGATTGGTTGAAGTTGGAGCAGGGACCAGGCGGTTTCCTGCCGAGCCCACGAATTAAGGCCGCGCCAACGCTGGACCAGTTGCTGACGCGAGCAAAGGGGAATGAAAACAAGGATTGGCCTGAGATTACTGCCAAGTGCTCGATTGATGGCAGTGATGAGTCAAAGGACATCCCGCTGAGCGACCTGCAGAAGAGTATCCTGGCGCGGGCGAAAGCGCAGCAGGCGAACGTTCATCCGGCGGAGGCGGCAAGCCAGGCGAGGAAGTTGGTTACCTATGAGCATGGGGCGATGTTTTTGCAGCCTGATAATGCGGCGCCAACGAACCCGGCGGGGTGATATGAGTAGGCTGAGGCGGGGCGAGCTGAGTTTTTGAGAGCACGGCCGGATGTGGCGAATCGGCGATCGGGCGAGGGGCAGGGCGGGTGGCGTCTTCCGCGCTGACCTTTCGGTCGTTAGTTGGAGAGCCAGAGGTTGATCGAGTTGGCGAAAGGCATTCTGCGGGTGACGATGGGGTTAAACAACATTGGGGAGGTGGAGAAATTGGTAATGGGATTTGGCACTCATGCGACGGCCGTGAGGCCGAATGTGCTAAGGGAACGGCTTAGGAGGACGGGGGAGGAGTTTGGGAGGAGGTATGGGGCGGGTGGTAGTGATGCGTGACAGCGCTGTGGCGGTCAATTATCAGCTGCTCAGCCAATCTGCAACCTCCTGCCAAGTCCACCGGCGTTGGGCCTTGCCGTTGGCTGGGCGCCAGCGCAGGCCGCCTACGCTCACGGTGAGCTCGCCGACCCTCTTATCTTTCCGTGCCCATTTCTCCACCACTCTGAATCTGAACCCGGTTTTGTCGACGTACAACCACTGGTCAACGCTGGCACTAACCCATTTGGTAGGACGGCCTTTTTGTCTGCCTTTCATAGGTCGTTATACATTCAAGAGAAAGGCTGGGCTGCGCCCGCGAACAGGCGCTCTATCTGTTCGTAGAAGCGCTGAAAGACAAGATCGCAAAGTTGCTGGTTGTCGTACCTTACCCCTTGGGAATCCTGCCATTGAGTGGATTGTTGGGCAGTCATCAGTGGAGTAAATAAATTATGTGCGAGGCAGGAAGGCTCGGCTTGTAGGGCGAGGCGGTTTCGGTTGATACGAAAAATGTCCAACGCACACGATGCGTGATCCACTGAGCCGCTTCCCGGACGGCTCGCCTCCAGTATCATTTGGATGCTCCCCTGGGCTTCAATTGTGAATTGCATGAAGTTTCGTGGGAAGCACTGGACTTCCGCCGATCTCGTGTGGCGGAGCTGGAGGGCTGGGGTTTCGCTGGTTAATCGCGTGGCTTGTTGGACCAGGAGATCGAAAAGCTCATCCTGCGCACGCGTAACGAGATTAGCGCCGGCGGGTGATTCTGCTAATGCGCGAGCGGTTTGAGTTGAAGTTAGTCTGGTGCTCAGATCGGCAAAATTGGAAACGACTGTTCCGGTGTGAACGAATCCGTCCTGTTGTGCTGGCGATTTAGTTGCTTGAGAGACAAAGACTGCGACCGCCTGGACGCCGTCGTTTGCATTGACTGCGCGCCTGTCGACGAGGATGGGCGAAAAGTCGCGAACTTCTTCAAATGTGACGTCTTTCCAGACCGGAATGATGCGGCGAAGCGTGGCGCTCTCGCGAGCGAAGAGGCCGCCGAGCTCCGCTTTTGTCCACTTTTTGGTGAAGAACGGTTTGCTGAGAACGACGACGCCAAAATCGCAGGCCGCCAAACCGGCAGAGATGCTCTGGAAGATGCTGGCGCCGGGCGGCAGGGAATACTCGTCGTACCAGACGCGGAAAGAGCGCGATAAGGCTTCGGCCAGCTCGCGAACGAATGGAACCTTATCTTCAGTCGCGTGGCTCAGGAACAGCTTTGTCAATTCGGTGGCCATGAGCGAACATAGGGGACGGTGCAGCCGGCTGCAATTGTTTTTGAACACCTGTCCTGCCCGCGTAGTCACGAGCGCTTTGAGTCGCCGATTAAACGAGCACGGCCGGAAGAGCCGTTGAGATTTTGTCTTTCGGCGGGACGAAGACGACTTCGCCTTTCCAGTAGCCCGCTTGTTTGAACACGCGGCACATGCGAGCTTGCCCTTCGTCTCGGGTGAGAAAGCGTTCGCAGATGAGCGCCGAGCTGACGTATTCGGCGTCGTAGAGATTGTTTGGCGCCTGCTTAAGGAAGCGGAGTTTCTCTTTGGGGGATGCGCCGGGCAACATGAAGGTGGGGGCGAGGAAAAAGGCAAGGCGGCAGTTTATACACGTCAGCGTCACATAAAACTGTGTGAAAGTGTCCGGTGTGAACTGCGCGAACGCTTCGTCGATCGGTGACTCTCTGTGGCGTCTGCGGAAGACCACACCGAGGATGTGTTCGAGCATGTCTTTCCTTTGCTGAGGGTCGTTCAGTCTTCGCAGAAACTCGGAACGCACCACGTTGAATAGTTGCGCTTCGCTCCGGAGCTCGGTTCTGTACGCTGAGGCAACAAGTCGCTGCTGTTCCGTCCTCCAGCGGTTGTGAGCCTCGCGCGTATCTTTTCTGCGTTGGGTGACCCATGCCTTTAGCGATTCATCGTCCAGTCGGAGTCTAAATATTTCGGATGCCATAGGGTCGGCGAGCGGGGGCAGCGTGGTAAGGGGTTTGCATTCGACCAGCTCCCTGAAGGCAATTTCGTACATGTCCTCCAGCCAGCAAGATGAGTGAGCAGCAACCTCTCGGATGAGTTGCTGGATTTCATCCAGGGGTTTTGTCCCTGGTGTGACCGCGTTGACCACTGTCTCTTCGATCAGCACTAGTGGCATGACAAGTTGGTATTTTTCGTGCAGTTTGTGCCACAGGTCTTCGAGCGTGGTAGCGTCCTGAATTTTGCAAAGTTCATGGAACAGCGACTTGTCGACGAGTGCCGATGGCTTGCTCATCTGGGTTTACCTGCCCGCTCTGGGTGCACGAAAAGTTTAGCTTCGGTGGCCATCAAATTGACCCATGAGCGGTGGGGACCCGGTCGCCGCGGGTGTAAGCGTGACAGATTTCGATAGTTCTGCGTCCCAGGTGGTTTTTCCGTATTCGAGAGCAAGGGGGCAGACGACGAGAAACGTTGATTTAAATCGTTCGGGCGCTGGCGCTCGCTTTTCCGCGAGGTGTCGCTTAAACCGAGCGAAGGCGTGTTTGAAGTCTTGCAGGAAAGGTTCGATGATCAGCAACGTTGCGCCGGACTCGTGGTGTTCGAGGTGCCTAGCGGGATCTATGTTGTCCTTGATCTCCGAGGCCAGGAAGAATCCGTCGCCAGGACGGAGTTGGTGAATCAGGGGACCTCGCAGGACTTGAAAGAACTTCTTTTGATTATTCCGGTAACGTTGGTCTTTGAAGAACTCGGCGAGCGCGTTCGTGAACCGCTGCTCGCAAAGGGCGAAGTCTCCAAGGTCGCTGTTGTCGATGGATGCCCCCATGACTTCTATTGCTTGGCAGATCACAGAAAATGCGTAGTAGTGCAGTTGCTGGGCAGCCATCTTGTCCAGGTCTGGTATCACGAGCTGTTCAATAAACTCTGGCAGGTTGTACTGTATCATGTGGGACACGTACCCAGGCTGAGGATGAGTTGCGAGGAGAAAACATTTTGACCGGTGGTGCTCCGGGGGCGCCTTGCCCCTTGAAAGAGATGGCGGGTCGAGGGGTGCCAAGTCCTGGCAGGGTCGGGGGCGGAGCCCTGGTTGAAATGATTGATAGTTGATTGTTGAGGGTTGATGGACGGACCATATCGAGTCTGGGAGGGGCGGGAGTCCAGAGGGTCTAGACCCTTTGGCGCGGGGCTGGGCCGGCGTGAGGCCCGGAAAAGTTGATGGTTGATGGATGAGGGTTGAGAGTCGGGGGGGATTGAGCGTGTTTTTTGAACGAGGTGGCGGGTCGAGGGCTGCCAACTCCTCGCGGGTCCAGGGCGAAGCTCTGGTGTTTTTGAAAAAGCTGACTTCGCAAGGCACAGAGTCGGAACGACAAACCGGAACGCTATCGCACGTCGCCTATCTCTGGCTCTTCGGCGGGGTGGCTTGACAGGCGGCGTGATTTGCTTAGGCTGTGCGAACACAGCCGAACACTATGGCGACGTCCAAAATCCTTTTCTCGTTATGTGTGTCTTGCTGTGTCTACATCAATGAGGGTCATTACGCAGCGGCGCGAGGTTCCCTTTTGTCGATGTGTCCCAACGGGAAATTAGGACCGTTCCGCCATAGCACGGGCTGTTTCGGTTGCGGCGTATCCAAAACCGTGTCGCCTTACTGAAAGGAAGAATGAACGAGCTTATAAGATCTAAAGTTTTCGTCATTTGTTGCGTCGTCTCGGCGTTTTGGATAGTCGGTTGCGGCAGCGATTCCAAAGCGACGTACGAAGGATCATGGAAAAAGGTGAAAGGCGATGCCTCAGCGGATATTCGTATCACGAGCAGCGGATCCGACTATTACCTTTGGGAGGGTCAGGAGAGGGTACCGGCGACCCTTAAAGACGGCAAGCTTGTGGCAGGGGGCGGTATGATTGAAGTTTCCTACGACAAGAGCACGAAACGGTTGATTCTTTTTCACAGTCTTTTGGGGACGGCGGAATACGTTCGAGCGGAGTCGAAGCAGGCGGACCCGCAGAAAATGCCGTTCAAGCAGAAGGAGTTTCGAATGCCAGGGGAAGTGTCCAAACCAACAGGAGTAGGCGTGCCAAGTAATTCCGGCGATGAGAAAGAGCGATGCCGGGACAAGCTGAAACAGATCGGATTGAGCTTTAGGAAATGGAGTCTTGACTATGGGGGTGAGTTTCCGTGCAACGTTAGCAGGAGCCAAGGTGGTGTGAAGGAAATGTGCTCTGTCGGAGCCGATGGGTTTGACGCCAATGGCTACCTGCACTTTACCGCCTTCCCCCCTTTTCTTGGACCCTGCACAATTGGTTTTTCTCATTGTTATTA
>CAYUPI010000072.1:0-25844 GCA_964446585.1 uncultured Verrucomicrobiota bacterium | reverse complement strand
TTCTGCTGTTCGTGGTGGAAAAGCTTTTTCCGCTCCGTGCGTCGAAAGCAGGTCTGCTGGCAAGACTCGTGGTGAACCTTAGCGTCTCGGCCCTGGCGTTTTTGGTCGCGGCGCTGGTCGTGCGACCTTCCTCGCTCTCCACCCTGAATTGGGCGTCGGCGCAGCCCTTTGGACTGATGCACTGGCTCCACCCTCCACGTTGGACTGAATTCATCGCCGGTTTCCTTCTACTCGATTTGAGTTTCTACTACTGGCACATGTTGAATCATAAAATTCCGTGGCTCTGGCGATTTCACAATGTTCACCACATGGACCCGGACTTGGACGTTTCAACCGGCTTCCGGTTTCACTTCGGCGAAGTGTTGTTCTCCACACTTTTTCGTGTTGTGCAGATTAGCTTGATTGGAATGTCGCTAATGCCGTTTGCGGTCTACGAACTCATATTTCAGAGTGAGACATTGTTTCATCACAGCAACTGGCGACTTCCGATCCGTTTTGAGCGCTGCCTGAACAAGATTATCGTCACGCCGCGAATGCACGGTATCCATCATTCGCAGAGCCGCCGTGAAACGAATTCCAATTTCGGCGTCGTCTTCCCGTGGTGGGATCGGCTGCACCGAACGCTCGGATTGAACGTTTCGCAATCCAAAATCGAAATCGGCATCGCCGGTTACGCTTCGCCGGACGACAACCGACTCTGGCGCACATTCATCATGCCGTTTAAGAAACAGCGTGATTACTGGCATAAGCCGGACGGAAGCATTCCGCAATGCGAGACAGCACCATCGAAAAATCGGCCAGGTGATCTTCTGGAGTAATTAAGAGTCACTGTGACGCCTCTGTCTTGGGTTTCGGAGCGCGAGCCGTCCTCGGCTCGCAGCGGGTGCGACTGCGTACGTGGCGGGCGATAAACCTGGACGCCCGCTTGCATTCCTGGCTGCATCGAACCGAGGACGGCTCGCGCTCCGGCCCCTTATTCCCACTTTTAACTGAGGGTTGCTAATCGCTTTTCCGTTTTGCCGTAAATCGATCCCCGGAACAAGAATAGCAACTAGGGGTTTACTCCCGCCGAAATTGTGGGAATAGTTGAGTAAGCCCGTTCATCTCGTGCTGTAACGATGAATCGTTTCGAAGAAAAACTCAATCAGCACGGTTTGGGCCTTCGCCGCACGCGATTGCAGACACTGCAAATCAACGTGGGTCGCAAATGCAACCAAACCTGCCGCCACTGCCACGTGGACGCGGCCCCGTGGCGCACGGAAATGATGCCTGCGGTCGTGGCGCACCGCGTCGGAGAATGGATTCAGGCTCATCGGCCAAAGGTGGTGGACATCACCGGCGGCGCGCCTGAATTGAGCGAACATTTTCGATTTTTGGTCGAAACGGCCCGCGGCTGTCACTGCCACATCATTGATCGCAATAATCTTACGATTATTGAAACAAGCGCCTACGGTTGGCTGCCAGAATATCTAGCCGCGTATGAGGTCGAAGTTGTTGCATCGCTCCCGTGCTATCTTGAAGAAAACGTGAACGCCCAGCGCGGCGAAGGCGTCTTCGAGAAAAGCATTCGTGCGCTTAAGAAACTGAACGCCGTCGGGTACGGCACGCGCCTGCCGCTCAATCTGGTTTACAACCCACTTGGCCCGTACCTCCCGCCGCCTCAGGCGGGGCTTGAAGCGGATTACAGAAGCGAATTGCGAAACCGACACGGAATTGAGTTCACGAACCTTTTCACAATCACGAATCAACCCATCGCCCGCTTCGCCGAAGATTTGCGCCAGCACGGCAAATGGGACGAATACCTGGAACTGCTCACAGGGAGCTTTAATCCCGTCACGGTCGAGAGCTTGATGTGCCGGACAACGCTAAGCGTCGGTTGGATGGGTGAGGTATATGATTGCGACTTCAACCAGATGCTTGGATTGCAGATGCATAATGACAAACCGCTCTACTTGTGGGACGTGGCTCCGGACCTGATCGATGGCTGGGCGATTCGCACGGGCGAGCACTGTCTCGCGTGCACCGCGGGTTGCGGAAGCAGTTGCGGCGGGGCACTGCAAACAACGGCAGCTTAAGCCGTGTTCCGCCAAAGCATCAGCGTCCGATTGCGCGGTATCGTGTTGCCAGCTTCTGAGGATTCACCCCGAGGTGGTAGCCCGCCAGCATCCACTGATTGCGGACCGTGGTGCGAAGAACACCTAGAGATTGCCAGCGCCGGCCAGAGGTAAGTACGGCTTCCTCGACCGTAGTGATTCGCCCGCGCCGTCGTAGTCGGGCAGCAATCTCGTAATCTTCCATAATCGGCAAGTCGGCGAAGCCGCCCATTTCTTCGAATAGCGCCTTGGCAAGGAAAAGCCCCTGGTCGCCGTAGGGTCGCTGGAGCCACCGAGAGCGCAGGCCAGTAGTCCACTCCACCAAAGACTTGCCGGCAAAATTTCCCGCGATACGGAAGCCAAAGGCGCCAGCGACCACGCCAGGTGTGGGCAGAGTTCGGGTAACAACCTCCGCCCAGCCTGATGGAAGGAGTGTGTCGGCGTGCAAGAACAGCAAGGCGCCTCTCGTGGCTCTGACAGCGCCTGCGTTCATCTGACGCGCGCGACCGGGCTTCGAAGCGAGGACAGTCGCGCCTGCCTCCTTCGCACGTTGGGCGGTGGCATCGGTGCTGCCGCCGTCAACGACGATAATCTCGTGACCTGGACATTGCCCTATTGCAGCCAACGTGGCGGCAATATGTCCTTCTTCGTTCAGTGCCGGGATAATGACGGAAACTCGTTCCGAGCTGGGGGCTTCGGAATCCGCAATGCGGTTCCAGGTGGGTAGGTCTTCTGGCCTATCAACGTCCAATAATGTTTTTAGCAAAGCCGCCTTGCAGCCCCGCTGCTGCAGCACGGCCAATGAATCGGCCAGTACTCGGTCTGTGCCCCAAGGGATACCGCGGAACAATTCCGGCATTGGTCGGTTTAAGCCGATAAGGTAATAACCCCCGTCCTGGGCTGGACCCAGCACAACGGGAGTCTCCATCAAACGGGCGAATGCCTCCGTGATGACGTCGGGGCTAAGGCCGGGACAATCGCTGCCAATGATAACTGTAGCGGTTGAGCCGGCGCGGAGACTTTCCTCGAATGCGACAGCCATCCGCTCGCCCAGATCGCCCGCGCCCTGTGAGACAAAGCGGACATTGTCCCCCAGCCAATGGCTCATCGCTGGTTCGGTGCCCCCGTCAAAGTGCACTTCCAGGTCCGCGGGAATGGCACGGCAAGCTTCGTGTGCGGCACGCAGAGCGCGCAGAACCAGCCGGCGGTGCAACGCCGCCGCCCCCTCCGCGCCGAGGGCGGGAATCAGCCGGGTTTTAACCTGGCCGGAAACAGGGCAGCGCGTAAAGAGGATCAGGCTTCTGCGGCCATTGCTCATGCGGGAGCTCAGCGCCGTTGCCACGCCAGCCAGCGGCTCATCCATTTCTTCACCGTCGGCGTCAATCGGGTCCGATTGTAAGCATCGCCGCATTGGCGGATCGCCTCGGCTTGCGTCGGGTAAGGATGAATTACCGAGGCCAGTTTGCCCAGACCGATCCCTGACGTCATCGCCACACTGATTTCACTGATCATTTCGCCGGCATGGCGTGCAACGATGGTTGCACCGAGGATTTCATCGTGGCCTTTCCTGACGTGAATTTTCACAAAGCCCTCTTCCTCGCCATCCAGAATCGCACGGTCCACCTCCTTGAACTCGCGCACGTACGTGTCCACGTCCATGCCGCGCTCGCGGGCGTCGCCTTCGTAAAGGCCGACGTGGGCAATTTCAGGATCGGTGTAGGTGCACCAGGGCATGGTAAGCGCACTTGCCTTTTTGCGGCCAAGGAATAGGGCGTTCTGAATCACCAGCCGGGCGGAAAAATCGGCGGCATGCGTGAATTTCCAGGCCAGGCAAACATCGCCGACACCATAAATGTGCGGATTGCTGGTTTGGAGACAATCGTTCACAAGGACGCCCTTGCGCCGGTCATACCGGACGCCGGCAGCCTCCAGGTTTAGCCCATCGACGTTCGGCGCACGGCCTGCTCCGATCAGAATCTCATCCACAACGATAATTTCCTCTTTCCCCTGCGTTTTGTACCAGATGATCTTCCCGCCGCCATTGCGTTCGACACGCGTAATCGTCGCATTGAGGCGAAGCACAATTTCCTCGCGCATGAAGGCCTTTTGCACGAGCGCGGCTGCCTCCATGTCCTCACGGTCGAGCAGGTGCGTATTTTTGTGGAGCACGCTGACCTGGGAACCCAGCCGTTGAAAGCATTGCGCCAACTCGCAACCAATCGGTCCGCCACCGATAACCGCAAGGCTGGCCGGACACTGAGTAAGATTGAATATCGTTTCGTTGGTCAGGTAGCCGGCCTCAGCCAGTCCCGGGATGGGCGGTTCGACCGCACGTGCACCTGTCGCGATGACCCCACGCTTAAACCGTAGAGTCTTCCCTGCAACCTCGACCGTATCCGGACCGGCAAAGCGGGCCTCACCCAGGAACACATCCACGCCAAGCTTTGCAAAGCGCTGCGCTGAATCATTAGGGCTGAGATCCGCGCGAAGCTTGCGCATACGTTCCATGACGGCCGGGAAATCCACCTGAGCGGGCGAACCTGTCCGCAGGCCGAAGGCCGCTGTCTCCCTTGCATCGAACACGGCGCGTCCGGAGCGGATGATGGCTTTCGAGGGAACGCAACCCACGTTGAGGCAGTCTCCGCCCAGAAGGTGTTTCTCAACCAGCGCGACCTTTGCCCCAAGGCCCGCCGCCCCGGCCGCAGTCACCAGCCCGGCTGTCCCGGCGCCGATGACGACGAGGTTGTAGCAGTGCGCCGGGGCGGGATTCTGCCAATCAGAGGGGTGAACATAAGACACGAGCCGCGCATTGTGCGCGTCGGCCGGTTTGACCAAGACGGGACCTGAGGCGACACTCATGATTTCTTTGTTGGTTGCACCGCCTCAGTGCTACCGATCTTCTTTGCCAACGCCTTTTTCGCCAAACGCGTTACGAATACCGTCACTATAACAGTGGCCAGGAGGCCTACTCCATAAAGAATCCACTCGCCAGTGGTCCTCTGGCGATGTCCAGCACCGACATTGACCAGCGAGCCGAGATAGACATACATCACCGTGCCGGGAATCATTCCTATCCACGACGCCAGTACATAGTGGCCCAACTTCACCCGCGTGAGGCCAAAAGCATAGTTCAGCAGAGTAAACGGAAAGACCGGCGAGAGGCGTGTCAACAGCACGATCTTCCAACCTTCACCGGCGACCGCACGGTCGATGGTAGCGAACTTCTCGTTCTTCTCGATCTTCCGCGCGATCGCCTCGCGTGCCAGATAACGGCCCACCAGAAAAGCCGCCGTGGCTCCCAGGGTAGCGCTGATGGACACACACACCGAGCCAAGAACCACGCCGAACACCGCCCCAGCCCCAAGCGTGAGCACCGAGCCTGGAACGAACAACACCGTCGCCACAACGTAGAGGCCAACGAAAATGACCGGCCCCCACGGCCCAAGCTTGCCGATCCAGTCAAGCGCTGATTTCAGCAGGTCCTGGACGTGAAAGTATTTCAATGCCGCCACGATACCGATGCCCGCGCCTACGTACAGAACCCACTTCCATCTCGATCTGACGCTGGAAGGGGTATCCTGCGCTTGCGCCACCCCGCTGGGTTCGGGCCGAGTCTGAACGGGATTGGAGCCTTCAGATGACATGCGTCCGAACTCAGATCCCTTCCGGGATGCTTATGGGTTTTTACCTATTATTGCCCTCGCGGTTAAAGCGGTGACTATCCCGAAGGGCAGATTTACCAGCAGAAGATAAACCGTAAACTTGGGCCCGTTGTGCAACCCGAAAAACCCCATGCCGGCCATCGGCAAAAAGAACAGGAAGAGTGCTGTCAGCGGGGCCAGGACATATAGAAAGCCGACCAGATACAGCCGCTGCCAGGCGGTCTTTATAAATAGTCCGAACAGGCTGCCCCAGAGCCCGCCCCAGAAGAGTGGCTTGTAAATGTCCGGCGATTTCAATGGGAGCGGGGCCTTCACCCCGAGTCCCTCACTCACTCCCAACCAAAAGAGGACGTAGCTGCAAACGACCACGGTCGCTGCGCCGATGACCCCCGCCGCGAAGCAGATCGCGGCACGCTGGCCAACGGTCAAGGCGCTCTTCATCGCGTTCAAGTCTTTTTCCATTACGTCTAAATCTCGCTCAGTCATATTCAATCCTCATTCATTTCTGTTTGCTGTATGCCTAAGGCTTCATTCCTATGATGGCCCTGGCGATCAAGGCAGTGACTATCCCGAACGGCAGATTTATCAGCAGCAGGTAGAGCGTCAACTTAGGTCCTCCCTGCCGAAGCCCGAAAAACCCCGCGCCGCCCATTGGCAGAAAGCACAAGAACAGTGCGAGTAGCGGGGCGAGGACATATAGAAAGCCGACGAGGTACAGGTGATTCCAGGCGGTTGCAATAAATAGCCCGAACGGAATACCCCACAACCCACCCCAGAAGAGAGGCCGGTATATATCCGGCGATTTCAACGAGACCGGGGCTTTTACCCCGAGTCTCGCGCTGAGCCCCAACTGAAACAGTGCGTGGCTGAAAAGGACTACCGCCAGTGCGCCTGCAACGCCAGAGGTGAAGCAGATTGCCACCCGCTGTATCATGGTGAATTCTGGCATAACTGATGTGCCTTTCTTGGGTTAATATTGAATTTCGAAGATAGCGTCAACGATCACCGGAGCGCCCATGGGCAAACTATAAACGCCACAGACCAATCGAACGTGGCCGCTCTGTGGTCCGAAAATCTCGGCGAACAAGTTTGACGCCCCATCTGCGACCTGTGCGTGCTCGGTGAATCGCTCGGTCGTCGCTATGAGGACGGTTAGCTTGATGAGCTTTTTGAGTCGGTCCAAATCGCCGAGGTGTTCCTTTGCGACCGCCAGCGCATTGAGCGCAGCGATGCGCGCCGCTTCCTGACCTTCCTTGACCGAAAGGTTTTCGCCCAGGCGGCCGGAAATGGCTAGGTTCCGCTTCACCACCGGGAGGGTTCCGCTCAGAAAGAGCAAATTCCCGACATCCGAAGACTCGACGTAGGCCCCCAAAGGTGTCGGGGGCGCAGGGAGCGCGATACCGAGCTCGCCAAGACGCGAACCCGGACCGCCAGCGACAGGTTTATTACCACTTGGCGCCGGCATGCGCTCCTCCGTCAATTCGAATATTTTCGCCATTCACCATGGGCGTCTCTCGGACTCCCTCGGAACGAGGATCGGCGCGGGGAGCTTGATACCGAGCTGGGCGAGACTGTCCTCGGCGGTTGTTATGTTTGTAGTCATGATGAATATTCCGATCAGTTACCAGCGGCCGAAATGAGCGCCGCCATCGACGTACAGGATGTCACCAGTGACCGTCGCGGCGTCGGTCAGGAACATGACCGCGTCCGCGATCTCCTTGACCGTCGATGGCCGACCCATTGGCGACAGGCTCTCCATCACGTGCTTGGAGGTTTCGCGGTGAAGCGGTGTGTAGGCTGTGCCCGGTGCGACGGCGTTCACACGGATGCAGTCCTTCGCATACTCCATCGCAAGGTGCTGTGTAATCGTCTCCAGACCGCCCTTGGTGATCATCGGCACCGACGCCGTCACGCCCAGAATCGGGTTGCGAGCGAGCGCTGCTGTGATCGTGACGATGCTTCCGCCGATTTCCTGCGCCAACATTTGCTTGATGGAGAGTTGAGTGAGATACAGGAAGCCCTCGAGGTTCGTCGAGACGAGCGACTTGAAGTCCTCGGCCGTATAGTCCGTGAACGGCTTGGTGAAGAAGATGCCGGCATTATTGACCAGTACGTCGATCGACTTGAAGCGGGAAAGCGCAGTCTCGACGATCCTGGCGGCCGTTGCCGGCTCGCCGATGTGGCCGTCCACCAGTGCGATGAAGTCGGAAGCTGCCACCTCCGTGGATTGGGTCACCTTGCGGGAATTGGCAACCACGTTGAAACCCCGTTCGACAAACCGTTTCACAATTCCCGCACCAATCCCCTGCGATGCTCCAGACACGATGGCTGTTTTCCGTGGGGTGTTCATGTTCTTTTGCCTCGAAAACGTCTAGCCACTGAAGGGAATTCGATGGCCAGGCCGATCAGAAATCCGCGTCCAGCACGATGCGGTAACGGGCCTTACCTGATTCAAGCCGGGCGAAAGCCTCGTTGATCTTGCTCATCGGGAAGTGCTCGGTTTGAGGCGCGATATTGTGCCGTGAAGCGAAGTCGAGCATCTTCTCGATTACCACCGGCGAGCCGGTCGGCGAACCTGAGACGCTGCGCTGCTCCATGATGAGCGAGAAGGCCGGGATCGGCATCGGTTCAAGGACAGCGCCGACGTCATGCAGCCGGCCGTTTGGCGCCAGTGTGCCGATCATCGCGTCCCAATCGAGCTTCACGTTGACAGTGCTGATCAGGAGGTCGAAGCTTGCGCCCAGTTTCTTGATCGCCGCCGAGTCCTTGCTACAAACTACGTGGTCTGCCCCGAAACCTTTGGCTTCATCGAACTTGCTCTCGCTCGACGTGAACGCTGTCACGTCGCAACCGTACGCGGCGGCGAACTTCACGGCCATGTGCCCCAGCCCGCCGATGCCGATGATGCCAACGCGATCGGTCGGCCTGGCGTACATCGCCAGCGGCGCGAAGACGGTGATGCCTCCGCACATGAGCGGCCCGGCTTCGGCGAAATTCAGCTTTTCCGGCAGCGGGATGGCCCAGGCCCAGTGCGAGCGGATGTGGGTCGCGAACCCGCCGCGATGACCGACGATCGTCGGCTGCACTTGCGGGCAAAGGTGATGGCTTCCCGACTTGCACTGGCGACAGTGCATGCAGCTACCCGAGTTCCATCCGATGCCGACGCGCTGTCCGATCGCCAGACCCTTGGCATTCGGACCTGTGGTCGTGATCCGACCGATGACCTCGTGGCCGAGAATCGCGGGAAACTGCGAAATACCCCACTCATTGTTCAAGACGGAGAGATCGGAGTGACACAGACCGCAGTGTTCGACCACGACTTCAACGTCTTCGGCGCCGAGCGGTCCGAGGTCAATGGTTTCGAGCGCCATCGGCTGTTTCGCCGCTTTCGCAACCCATGCTCTATAATCGATCACCTGTTCACTTTCGAAACCTGGGTGGGATTGGATTCCGGAAACAGACGGCGGCTTTGACTGTTTGGATTTGCTGGGTGGCTCCTCGATTAATGTTGTATTCATGGTATTCATAGTTGCAATAGATTTGCGTGCCGTCCTTGGTGGTAAGCGTGCTCATCGCTTATTGCTTTTGGAATTTGCTCAAACCTTACTCCTCAGGACGCGTTTGGAAACTGGACAATAGACGGAGAGAACTCTCCTACCAAAGTAGGATGGCGACCCTTTATCCATTGCATTGATATGTTGGTTCACCGGCGGATTATCCACCAATGAACCATGCGAGACTCCGGAACGAATCTGCCAAGGGCTCTCGATGGTTTCTGATCGGGGTGCGGAGTATCGCTCCGGCATGGATTGGAGGCCGTTGATGACAACGCAAATCGCGCTGCCGTCGCCTTCATTCTGCTGTCGAGTTTGACGACCAGATGCCTGGCGGAAGCGTAAACCTCAGTGGCGGGAGGAGAATCTGGCTTTGGAGCGGCTGCGAAACTGGCCAGGGGTTCCCTACTTGGTCGAGAATCCAGGTGGTCTCTGCAAGTCACTATTGTGTCCGCAGAACGTAAAACTGATGCGGATTACTTGGATTAACAACATTGGCGGACAGGGTAAGGTTGCCGTTCGCGTCAAAGGAGCCGGTCGAAACTGATGTCCATTGAGCCAAGGGCAGCGTGACATTGGCGCTTCCCAGCAGCGCAAAGGCGCCATTGGATGGACCATTGGTCGCAGTAATTGTGAGAGTCGTCCCACTAACGGCGATGCTGGTAATTCTCGGAGTGATGTCGCGCACCTGAAAAAGATTGATTTGGGGAGGGCCGTTGGGGGAAGACAGGATCAAAGTTTGCCCGCGGGAACTGTTGGCTACAAACGTGCCGATGATGTATTGTCCGGGGCCGCTGTCGCCCGATCCATAGGCAAGAGAGGCCGAGGTATTGGCGCCACCAGTGATGGTTTCAGTTCGCTGGTTGGCGGTGCTATTACGTCCGTCATGCACCCACAATTGGACTAAATAGAGATGTCCTGGCGTCATGCCAGACCAGCTAAAGGATGCGGGTTGTCCTGAATTGGAATAATCCGCAGATTGCAAAAGCGTATTGTAATTAGCATCGGAAGTACCGGGCGAATTGTAGGAGCTATACCCAGAATCAAAAGTTAGGCCTTCCGTAAAGAACGGCAAATCGGAAGGTTTCTGAAACGTTACACCGTTAACAGGCAAAGTATTTGCGTTGGCGTCTGAAGGAGCCCACGAACCAAAATATTTCCCCTGAGTGGTTACGTCCGACGGGCCCGAAATGGTAACGGGATTTTGCCACGTTACGCTGGGTCTCGCGGTGAGGTTGCGGAGTTGCATAAGGTTGACCTGAGCGGATGGGCCAATGTCCGCACCACCAGATGCATTCAAAGTAATCGTCTGCGTTCCGGTGCCGTCCGCCACAAATGTGCCGATAATATATTGCCCGGGGCCGCTGTCGCCAAATCCGTATGCTAAAGCGGCTGAAGTGTTGCCGCCACCAGTGAGAGTTTCACTTCGTTCGGCCGTGATGCTGTTGCGCCCGTCCTGAACCCAGAATTCAACCAAATAACTGTTCCCTGGCGTCATGCCGCCCCACGTAAGTGAAATAGATGACCCGTTACTATAAACTGCAGCCTTCAAAATGGTGTCATAATTGTTATCTCCAGTAGCAGGGCTGTTATAGCTGGTGTAGTGGGCATCGATCCCGGAAGTGCTTACAAAGGAGTTGAAAGGGCCACTGCCATACGCATTGAACGTCACCCCATTCACCGGAAGGGAGTCCGGGTTGTAGGCGTCATCACCGGGCGCCCATGTCCCTACAAGGGTTCCCAGCGTGCTTACGTCAGAAGGTCCTGAAATGGTGGTGGGTGCTTGCCAGGTTATGTCGGCTGCGTTCGCGATTGCGGCGAAGATACCAATGCAGGACACGCAGACAGCGGCTGTGTTCATTGCTTTCGCTTGCATTGTTATCTTGTGCCGAATTAAAGGATTCAGGTATCGCATCACCAATTCATGGGCTGGAGAGTTCATTTTGATTGCTTCACTTCGCATTGTTGATTTCGCCACAAGCGACTAATCAGGTTGTTCACCGGGTGTATTACCCGCCATTGTACAATGCGAGATTTCGGGAAGAAGTTGCTAACGGTGATCGAAGATTTTTAAATCGGCAACTGGCCCTGACTTCCGCATATTCCGGGTGGTGAATCCCATTAAATGCGTGGTTTGAGCCCGTAAAGGGATGCCGCGTCATGGGTTCAGCCGCCTCAAAGGCTTACGCGCGAAGATTGCAAGCTGTTGAGGCGGGCCTCCCACTGCGCTGCCAAGCGACCACCAGGCTGAAGCCACCGGGTGAATGAGGCGCTGGATCCGGCGCGAAAGAACGGGGCTACGTCTTCTTGATTTCGTTGAAAATCCAGGCGCGGGCAAACGTCCAGTAATTTCTTGCCGTGGCTACAGAAACACCCACCACTTGGGCTGTTTCCTCATTGGTCATCCCTGCGAAATACCGCAATTTGACTACCTCAGCTTGAACCGGATAGTCCTTGGCGAGATTGTCCAGCGCTTCATGCACAGCCAATAGTTGCTGGTCGCTGTCGGGAGCAGCCACATCCTGCTCGTCCAGGTCAACGCGCTCGAGACTTCCTCCGTGACGCATTGTGAGTTTGCGGCGCGCACGGTCTATCAGGATGCGGCGCATCGCTTCGGCGGCGGCAGAAAAGAAGTGGGCGCGGTTTTCAAATGTCGGGTTTTTGCCACCCACCAGGCGTAACCATGCCTCATGCACCAGCTCAGTGGGTTGCAGGGTCTGGCCCGGCGCTTCCCGGGCCATCTTGCTGGTCGCGAGCTGGCGCAATTCCTCATAGACCAGGTCGAGCAGTTTTTCCGGTGCGGTGGGATCGCCTTGCTCCACCGCGGTTAACAATAGTGTAGCGTCGCTCATCCGCTCGCAGGAGTGTGGTTCTGCCCTTGAAAATAACACTGGCATTTGGCGGTGACTAATCTTTTTGGCGGTTTAGCTATGGCGGGTCCGATTTGTTTTCGGTCGTTGCTCCGGGCTTGATGAGTGCGGTGGCTTCGTCCAACTGGAGCCGCGCAAAGAGCCAGGCCAGCCACGCGTTGCCAGGATCCTCGGCGATACTCGCGGGCATCAGTCGCGGAGCCAGGCTGTCTCCTTTGGCCAACATTTCTCGGGCTTGATCTTTTTCCCCAAGCTGCCAATAAGCCATCGCCACCACGGCATAGGCGTGGCCATGCACATAAATACCGGAGATTTTCAGGGGTTTTTGAGCCCAATCGACAGCTTCGGCAAAATGCCCTCGCCGATATTCGGAGAGCGCTTTGCAGTCCTGGAAGAAAGGCATTGCGTACTGGTCTTCCATGCCGCGCGCCACCGTAATATCAGCCAGGTGGCCGACTGCCTGTAAATCCACTTCTGAAGAAGGCAAAAAGAGGCAAGCCTTCGCCACTTGATCTGCAACGTAAATATTGTCCGTACCGGCGAACGACGCGAGAAGCTTCTTGCAGAATTGTTCGTATGCGGGACGGTTGTCGCTTTTGACATAGAGGGCCGCCAGCATGGCATAATCCCAACGGTTGGAAGGTTGATATTCGAATACCAGAGCGGCATCCGCTGCGGCCTCCGACCAGCGGCCTCGGCGGCTCAAAAGGTCAACACGCCGAGCCAGGAGGCTCACGCTTGACGGGCGCCTGACGACCGCGGGAGTCAGCGTTTCGTCGAGCAGTCGTTCTGCTTCTCCAAACTTTTTCTGAGCCACCAGGATGCGAGTTAGATTATCCAATTCGGACAGGGCTCGCGGATTCTCCTGTTCTCCCCGTTTGGCCCACAAAGCCAGCGCCTCGCGATGCACTTGTTCCGATTCTATCAATTTGCCTTCGGCTTCGAGTGTCGAGCCCAGGCTGCGCAGTGTATCAAGTGAAGAGGGATGGTCCTGGCCCAGCACCTTGCGTTGTATCGAAAGGGCCGCGCTCAAGACAGAATACGCTTCCTTTAAATTCCCGCGTTGCCGCATGCGATCGCCGACCAGGTAAAGAGATTTGGCCACGTCGGGATGATCTTCCCGAAGAAGCTTCTGCTGCATTGCCAGGGCTTCCCGTTCCAACGATTCCGCCTCCTCCAACTTTCCCTGTGCGCCCGCCGCCCAGGCAATATCAGCGAGCGCCGAGGCCACCCAGGGGTGTTCGGGACCAAGCAGTTTGCGGCGCATCCCCAGAACTTCACGCGCCGTTGATTCGGCATCGGCCCATTTGCCTTCGTCACCCATAACAATACTTAAGTTGCGGAGCGAATCCGCCACCTCCAAATGTTCGTTTCCGAGCAATTTTCGCCTGGTTCCGAGAGCTTCGCGTGTGAGTGTTTCCGCTTCGGCGAGCCGCCCATGTTGCAGATAGGCTTGGGCCAGATTGTTTTGCGAAGCAGCTACATCGGCATTCTCGTTACCGAAGAGCCGCCGCCGAATCGCCAGCGCCTCGATATCGGCTCCTTCCGCCTCGAACAAATTGCCATTGGCCAAAAGCGCCACGCCCAGGTCATTAAGCGACGCAGCGGCCTCCTTGCTATTCGGGCCGAATTGGTTGCGGTAGATCGCCAGCGCCGCGCGTTGCATTTCTTCAGCTCGAGCAAAATTCCCGACTTGCAGGTAAAGCCGGCCGACCAGGCCGCGCAGTTCGGCTTCGACCGCAGGTTGATTGGTCATTTCTTTGCCGATGCGTTCAGCGGTCAGATCCAGGACTTCCCGCAACAGGGTGGTATCCCGGTCGCGAGCAACGGAAGGCCCGACGCTTCGCAGCATATCTTCTAGGAACCTCGTCGCCTGTTGGGCCCTGCGTTTGTCGCTATCCGAATCTCGACGGGCCTGGCGCTCCCTGGCCAGGAACGCCGAAACGACGATCAGGCTTGCGATCAGCAGCAGCGCGAGAATGCCGATGCCCACGAATAGAAGCTTATTGCGCAGGATTGCCTTTTGAAGTTTGTACAGCTTGCTGGGAGGGCGCGCCGCAATCGGCTCATTGGCCAAATAACGCTGAACGTCCCGCGCCAGGCCGTTGGCGGTTTCATAGCGGCGGGCGCGATCCTTCTCGAGGGCTTTCATGGCTATCCAGTCCAGGTCCCCGCAAACTGAGCGAATCAGGGTGGGAGGATCGGACCTGCGATGTTGAGCGACGGTAATTAAATCCACACCCGTCATCCTGATTAAGCGCGTGGAAGGGCGCACAGGTTCTTGTTCGCGAATCACCCGGCGGATTTCATCGAGTCCGACCTTCAGTAATTCCCCCGTGTCAAAAGGCGTCGAACCGGTCAGCAATTCGTAGAGCAACACACCGAGGCTGTAAATGTCAGTGCGAGTGTCCACGTCAACAGTGGCGCGCGCGGCTTGTTCCGGGCTCATATAGGCGGGCGTGCCAATGAGCGTTTCGAAACCAGTGAATACGGTTTTTTCTGTCAGCTGTTGGCTCGTGGTCGCTTTGGCAATTCCAAAATCAATGACCACGGGCAGGGCCACGCCTTCTGCGGTCGTCTTTACCAGAATATTCGAAGGCTTGATGTCCCGATGGATGACTCCTTTCTGATGCGCGTGCTGAACCGCCTGACAAACCTGAACAAAAAGCTTCAGCCGCTCCTCGGTCGTCAGTGAATGCTGATCGCAGTAATCGGTGATTTTGATGCCCCGAACCAGTTCCATGACAAAATAAGGCCGGCCGGATTCTGTCGCGCCGGCTTCGAAGACCTTGGCAATATTGGGATGGTCCATCAGCGCAAGCGCCTGTCGTTCTGCCTCGAAGCGGGCTATGACGCTTTTGGTGTCCATGCCCGGTTTGATAATCTTCAACGCGACCCCCCGGCGAACCGGCTGTTCCTGTTCGGCCATGAACACGACTCCCCAGCCGCCTTCGCCGATCTGTTGCAGTAGTTTAAAGCCGCCAATACGATCGCCGGATTTTTCTCCGGCAGAGGCTTCCCGTCTGGCTTGCATCAAGGCCTTCTGGGGGGAGAGTTCTAAGAAATCCCCGGCTTGAAGATGGGCTTCGAGCAGCATATCGACCTTTTGGCGCAGTTGCCCGTTGCCGCGGCAAGTACGGTCCAGATATGCAGCGCGTTCGCCAACAGGCACTTCGAGGGCTGCCGTAAAGACCTCGACGTCACGAGGAGGGGAATCGTTCATTAGATCCTGCGAATCATTCGCTTCACGATCTTGCAAATCAACCTGAAAGGTTTCAGCCGCATGCCATTAAGCTTCGTCAAATGGCTTCTCTGGAATTTCTTACCACGAATTGGTGCCAAGAGGCCATAGGTACAAGGCGAGATTTGATGCCCAAAACGATAACAGACCCGAGAGAAGTCAATTGCCGTTCAGGCCATTGCGGCGTGGCCATGAGGACCAAAGTCGAACCGAGCCTTAAAGCAAGCCCCGGAATCAATTAGAGGTGAAGCAAGCCTCTGCGGTTTGCTACGGCGATGGCCTCGGTTCGGCTTAAGACGTTGAGTTTTCTGAAAAGGGATTGGACGTGGCTTTTGACCGTGACCTCGGTGATGCCCAGGTCGGCGCCGATCAGCTTATTCGGCTTGCCTTCTGCAAGCAGCCGCAAAACTCCCAGCTCTCGTGGTGTGAGTGCTTCGATAGGCAAGCGCTCCGCCAGCTTCGCTGCAACCGCAGCAGGAAGGAACGTCCGGCCCGCGTTCACCTCCCGAATGCACTGAAACAGTTCTTCGCGCCGCACGTCCTTAAGGAGATAAGATTTTGCGCCGGCACGCATTCCCCGATAGATGTCCTCATCGCCGTCATAAGTCGTCAGGACGATTATGCGGGCATTCGGATCGACCGCCCGGATTCGGTAGATGGCGCTGACGCCGTCCAGGCCCGGCATCCGTAAATCCATCAACGTGACGTCAGGCCGATGCTTTTTCCAAAGTTCCGCCGCTTCCTGTCCGTCCCCGGTTTCGGCTACGACTTCCATGTCGGCTTCCTGCTTGATCAACGCCACCAGGCCGTCGCGGACAACCGTGTGGTCTTCTGCGACAAGGACGCGAATTACATCCCGCTGCACCCGGACAACGCGCTTTTTGTGTCCAGGATCAGACACGAAGGCTGTGTCTCCGCCTCGCGATTTCTCACGCATGTTCGTCTTCGTTGTTGGGCTTGGCCGTCGCGGGTCTGTTCAGTACGACCTGGATCTCTGTGCCCTGGCCTGGCATCGAGCGAAGCACGAACTGGCCGCCCAATTGGTCAACGCGTTCCTTCATTCCCATCAGCCCAAACCCTTCATGTTCCGCGTGGAGGTCAAATCCGGAACCGTCATCCGAGAGGCGAAATTGAATTTCCTTCGCGCCAATGGTCAGAGTCGCTCTGAAGTTTCTGGCTCTAGCGTGCTTGATCGTATTGGTCAGCGCCTCTTGCGCAATTCGCAACAAGCCCTCTTCCCATTCCGCAGGCATCCCCGGCTCATCTCCTTCCAGATGGAATTCCGCTTGCAGGCCGCTGCCATCGGTCATGCGCTTGAGCAGATCATCCAGGGCCACGCACAACGATGCATGCTGAAGCGAAAGTGGCCGCAAAGCACGAACCGAACGGCGCGCTTCGCCCAGTCCGACCCTGGCCAGGTCGCCTGCTCGCTCAATGCGGTCGGTCGCTTCAGCGAGATTCTTTTTCACAATGGCGCCTTTCACCGCCTCCAATTGCATGATCACACCGGTAAATCCTTGTGCCAGAGTATCGTGAATTTCGCGCGCCATGCGATTGCGTTCCGCAATCACCGCCGCCTGCCGGCTCTGTTGCGACAAACGCATCAATTGAATCGCCAGCATCGCCTGCTGCGCCAGCGCCCGTGTCAACTCGATCTCTTCCTGGCGAAAAACCCGCTTCTGCTGGAAACGGACCGCGACGATTCCGGCCCCCTTCCCGGCAATCAACATCGGAACAAAAAGGACCGCGCGGACGCCCATGCCCCTCAGATGGTTCATGATCAGGGTCATGGACGGGTCGGGATGAGGATCCTGCAGTACTCGATGCCACACAGCCTCGGGGCCGGAACCAACACACATCTGGGCCGATTCCTCGTCAATGTCTTCCATCACTCCATGCTGGCCCGTGCGGAGCACCTCGCGCCACACTGGATGACTTTGCGGAGGCATTGAAATTTTCCCGGCCGGATGAACCGCTCCTTCCCGGGTTTGGAACCGGCCACCCTCGATGACGGCAATGAGGTCGAACCGCGCGCCGTCCTCGTTGCTCTTCCACGCGGCGACGCTCTGGGCCTTGGTTTGTTCGACAATAGTGCGTAGCACGTGTTCCAGCATTCGATCCGGCTCGTCTTCCTTCGCCAGCGCGTCCAAAGTGTGTTTCAGGGCCTCCAATTGGCCGCGCGCGACGTGCTCGGACGCGCGCAATGCTTCCGCCGCGCGTTTGCGTTCAATGGCAACCGATGCCAGGTGGGTCATTCGCTCGATGAAATTGTGTTGCTGCGGCTTGGGAATGCCGGGCGCGCGGGAGTAAAGAGCGAACGTCCCCATCACTTCGCGGGTGGTGGAAAATATCGGCGTGGACCAGCAGGCACGCAGCCCGTGTGGCAATGCCAGGTGGCGGTAATCGCCCCAGAGTTCATCGGTTTCGATATCAGAAACGATTACCGGTTCCCGCCGGAAAGCCGCCGTGCCGCACGAGCCCGCACAAGGGCCGATCAAGGCTCCGTCAATCGCTTCGGTGTAGCTCTTGGGAAGACTTGGCGCCGCGCCGTGGCGCAAACTCTTCCCATCCGGGCTTACGAGAAGAATGGACACGAGCACGTTACCGCAAATCTCTTCGCCGAATTGGCAGATTGCGTCGAGGATCGGCGCGAGCGCATCTCCTCGGGCAATCATCTCCAGGAGATGTTTTTCTCCCGCAACCAGGGCTTGCGCGCGCCGCGCAACGGTCACATCCATAACCGCCCCAATAAACTCGACTGCCGCCGGGTTGTCTCCAACCGCATGAGCGATCACGTGGACACGCTTGATCGACCCATCCGGCATCAATAACCGGGATTCAAAGTCCAGATTGGTTGACTGGCGCGAAGCGAGGTCAAGCTTTCGACGGACAAGGGCAATGTCTCCCGGATGGACGCGTTTGAGCACCAAGTCCAATGCGGGCCTGGCCGTTGCGTCGTAGCCCATGATGCAAAAGGTCTCCTTCGACCAGATCAGTTCGCCCGTGGCGATATTCCAGCCAAAACTCCCTGTCTGGCTCAGTCTTTGCGCTTCCGCCAAATACGCTTCGCTGCGCCGTAATCGCTGCTGTGCCTCCTGGTAGTCGTCTCCCGGCTCGAACCGTGCCGGCTCGAGCATAACGGAAGGAGCGATCTCATCCAAGCGTGCATCCATGGCGTGACTCTAACGGCGATAGTTCACTTTCGACAGAGATTCCTCCCAAAGTAGCATGTCCTCGCCAAAAAGATACTTTGTCGCGATTCAACCCGTTCTCGACGAAGGGGGAAAAATTGTAAATCGTGAAGCCGCAATGACCGCATACGACACGTTGAAAGCAGAGCTAGCCTCCTCGCCCCGGACGTGGCTGGTGACTGGCGTCGCCGGTTTCATCGGGTCGAACCTGCTCGAAGCGCTGCTCCGATTAGGCCAGCGCGTAGTGGGCCTCGACAACTTCGCGACGGGAAAGCAACAGAATCTCGATGAGGTCAGGGCTCTGGTGCCGGTACAATCCTGGGCGCGATTTCAATTTATCGAAGGCGACATTACCGACCAATCAGCGTGCCGTCGCGCTTGTGACGGCGTGGATTACGTTCTCCATCAAGCGGCGTTGTGTTCGGTGCCGGGCTCATTAACCGACCCCCTGAGCACGCACCACAGTAATGTCACCGGAACCTTGAACATGCTGGTGGCCGCGCGCGACGCGAAGGTCAGGCGATTCGTATATGCTTCGAGCAGTTCGGTGTATGGCGATGAGCCAGGGCTGCCGCAAGTCGAAGACAAGATTGGCCGGCCGCTTTCGCCCTACGCGGCCACGAAACTGATAAACGAGATATACGCCGATGTATTTGAACGGGCCTACGATTTACCCTGTATTGGCCTGCGCTACTTTAATGTGTTCGGCCCGCGCCAGGATCCTGAAGGCGCATACGCGGCCGTGATTCCCAAGTGGATTGACTCGCTTCTGCGTGGAACGCCAGTGCACATTAATGGCGATGGAGAGACCACCAGGGATTTTTGCTTCATCGAAAACGTCGTGCAAGCGAACCTGCTGGCGGCGACCGCCAGCAACTCGGAAGCCATCCGACAGGCTTACAATGTTGGAGTGGGCGAGAAAACAACTTTGAATCAGTTGTTTCGGCTGCTGCAACAATCGCTGCGGCGCCGCGACCCGTCGTTGCCGGAACAAAAGCCCGTCTATGGCGATTTTCGGCCTGGGGATGTACGCCACTCGCAGGCTGATATAAGCAAGGCGCGGAGGTTGCTCCACTACGCCCCAACGCACGGCGTGGAGGCGGGATTGGAGTTGGCGATGGATTGGTATCGAAAGAGCGTGGTCTGAACGCCGGCGTGATCTGCGCCGTCAATTAGTTCAGCACAAAGCCGCTATCTGGTTTCGGGCGGAGTAAATGTCGCGATGACTTCGGTGTTGGTGCCATTCCAAACCCGCAGCACGCTGTCATGGCCACCGGCGATAACGATCCTGCCATCAGGAGTGATCGAGGCGGAGTTGATGAAATTGGTCGCACCATCATAGGAGCGAATTTTGTCGCCGGTGTCGCTAATGGTACGGATTTGATCGTCGCCAGAGGAAGCCAGAGCTTGATCGGTGATACCGACGAAAGTGATCGACGTGACTTCTTTGCTGAAGCCTTCAATGGTTTTCTTCCGCTCACCGGTTACAAAATCCCAAACCTTGATGACGTTATCGGCGCCGGCACTGGCTAATGTCCGGCCGTCGTGCTTCCAACTCACGCCAAGGACGTGATGGGTATGGCCCTCGAACGTCTTCACGACTTTGCCGGTGGCCAGATCCAAAACCTTGACAAATTTGTCTGCCGCGCTGGAGGCCAGGTATTTCCCATCCGGTGAAAAGTCGAGGCCAAAAACGGCATCGCTATGCACGTTGGTGAATGTTTGCATCAGGCCCGGAGTGTGCCCGTCCTCGGGCACGTCGAGCTGGTTAGTCTTTTGGTGGCCGGATTCATGAAGGCCGGGGCGTCTATCAAGAGTCGCTGCGCCCGAGGACGGGCGCACTCCGCCAACCACACCAACCTGCCAGATTTTGATGTCACTGCCTCGAGTCGGCTCCCCGCCGCCCGTCGCCAATCGTTTGCCATCGGGGCTAAATCGGACGGCATTGACACGATCGATGATTGGGGACGAGGCATCGCCGGTGCCAATGGTTCGTTCGAGGGTCCAGCCCGGAAGCAAATCCCAACCTATAGCATTGCGGTCATCCGCACCGGAGACCAAAGCTGCGCTGCCGGCAAAAGCGACACTAAACACCGAACCTTTGTGCCCTTTGAAGGTCTCAATGGCGGTGCCGTTTTCAGCGTTCCAGGTATGAACTTCCGCATCGTCTCCGGCGGTTGCCACGACCAGATTGTCGGGCGAGAAGGAGATCGCTCGGATCGGTTTTTCGGAACCGGCAACCACTTTTCTGGCAGTCTGAAGCTCCGAGGCTGCTTCTTTTTGGAAGTCTTCGGCTGATTGAATTGCGGCTTTGGCCGCGGTGACAGCCTCCTCGGTCTTGGAGGCAGCTTTGTTGGCCAGTTCAAGCTCGTGTTCGGCGGTCGATTTGGGCAGCTCCGCTTTTTTCAATTCCGCCTCGGCGTCTGTGAGGGCCTTGGCGGCGGCATTGAATTTCTCGTTTGCGGTTTTGAATTTTTCCTTTGCTTCGGGCGGCAGTTTGTCGAGGGCGGCTTTGGTATCGGCGGCGGCTTTGGCCTTCTCGTCGGCATCGGCAGCCAGTTTGTCAACGAGTGCTTTATCCGGGGACGGCTTTTCTTTTGCGGCTTTTAGTTCGGCAGCAGCTTTGCTCGAACTTTTTTCTGCAGATTCGTGAGCGTCCGTGGCTTTCTTGATTTCGGCGAATTCAGCGAGCGCCTTTTCAGCGGCGGCTTTAGCTTCGGCTGCATTTACCTCATTGGTCTTCTTGTCATTGTAAGTCTTTTCGGCAGCCGCCAGGGTTTCCTTGGCTTTCTTAATTCTCTCCAATTGCGTCTTGTGATTGTTCGTCGCGGTCTGGAACGCAGATTGCCGATAGTTGACTTCGTTGGTGGCGAAGTTTGATTCAAGTTCCCTGGCGCCCTGGAAGTCGCGCGCGTAACGGTCGCCTCTTAACTCGGCGATTTCTTTTCCGTCCGCGGCAGCCCAAAGCTTGGCGATGTTGTTCAGTCCCGCGGAGGCAAACCGTTTTCCGTCGTTGCGAACAGCGACCGCGGACACCGGACCGCCGTGTTTTATTTTGCGAATCAACTCTCCGTCTTCCAGTTTCCACTGGCGGATAGTGCCGTCGCCGCTGCCCGAGATAAGTTGCGCGCCATTGGGCGGTATCGTGGCCAGGGAAGTGACCGGCCCTTCGTGCCCTTTGATTTCCTTGAGTGCCGCGAGTTCCTTTTTGGTTAAATCAACATACCAAATGCGGATCAGATAGTCTGCGCCGCCTGAGGCGATTTGCGTGCCGTCGGCGACCCAGGTCACCGCGTTGACCTCCGCCGATGTGTGGGCCTGGCAAAGGAGTCTGCCTTTGGGAACCTCCCAGACGCGGATGGTCTTATCTGCCGACCCGGAAACGAGTCTGGCGCTATCGGGTGAAAAACTCAGAGAACTGACCGCGCGCTTGTGACCGGGAAGGCTTTTCACTGATTTGCCAGTGGCGGGATTCCACAACCGGATGCTTCCGTCGTCGCTGCCGGTGGCGAGCCACTTGCCGTCGGGACTGACCACAACTGCGAGCACTGCATCGCGGGCGATCGAGCTAAGATTGAACTTCCGAACATCTTTCGGACGCCGCCATAGTTTGACCTCGCGATAGGCTCCGGAGGCCAACAGGTTTCCATCGGGACTGAAAGCCAGCGAATGCACGAGGTCGCGATGAGCCACGCCGAGCTTGCCATAGAGCTCGGTTTTGAGCAGTTGCAAGTCGGTCAGCCGGGTCACCAACTGATTCGAAGGAAGCTGATAGATGAAGATTTGATTGGCGCGGGCGCAGGCGGCGAATCGCCCATCGGCAGTCAACGCGACTGCGTAGATGGGATTCAGACCTTCCGGCAACGGCTGCCAGACAATCGGTCCCGAGCCATGGACTTCGCCAGTAGCTCCTTGATCAATCCAAAGTTTGATGAGCCCCAGTTCCTCCGGGGTCAGGTCGGATGCCTGAACCTTGTTGTTTTTGGGAGGCATCATGGGTTTGACCTGGTGAGAGGCGATCTTCAAAAGGAGGCTATCGCTGCTGCGCTTGGGCACAATGACTTTGCCCGATTCGCCGCCTTTGAGAATGTCCTGCGGCGTTTCTAGGATCAGGTCAGCTTTGGTTGTGGTTTTGTTGTGACACGCCAGGCAGTTGTTTTTGAGGATGGGTAAAATCTCTTTTTCGAAATCCACAGGTGTCTTCCGGTCAATCTGGGCGATGGGAATCGGCTTGCGTTGGACATCGGTAAGGCCCTCTTCCGCCAGCAGATGAATCGGCCAAAGGGAGAGACTGATACGAGCAAGGACAAGGAATTTGTTCTTAATTCGCATCGTGTGCTACTTTGCGGGGCTGCTCGGCGCCGGAGTGATTTTCAAATTGATGGGAGCGGAATAAAGGGTGACTGTGACGTCGCGGGGTTCGGCAATCTTGGCCGTTTCCTTCGCGCGGCTGGCGGCCAGCTCTTTGTTCTTTTCAGCGTCTTTGAGTTTGGCGGGCGCTTCGGCTTCGGCTTTTTCAGCGGCGACTTGCGCGTCCGCATCCGCTTTGGCTTTGGCCTGGGCTTCGGTCGCGGCCTTTTCGGCGGTCATCTTTGCTTCGAGAGCAGTCCTGGATTTTGATTCAGCTTCTGCGGCGGTCTTTGCGGCGGCATCTCTCGCGGCGAGCAATTCCTGGTCGTCGGATTTCGCTTCGAGGGCTGTTTTTGCGGAAGCCAGTTTCTCAGCCGCGACTCTTGCAAGTTTTTCAGCTTCGGTTGCTACTTTGGAATCGGCCGCGACTGCTTCGGAAGCAGCTTTGGCGTTGGCGGCGGAATCCGCGGCGGCTTTGATGGCGGCTTGCTTGACCTCGGGCGCCTTCTTGAGTGCCGCGCCCAGATCGGCCACCAACTTTTCGGCTTGTTTGAGGGCTTCCTCGGCCGCTTTGGCGGCTTCGGGATTGTTACGATATTTGCCCTGGGTGTGTGTTTGAAAATAAAAGCTGTGGGTGCCCGGCGGAATTTTGTGTTCCGCGAGATTGAGGTCCACGGCCGCGTTCGTAGCCTTGCCGTCGATTTCGATTTCGTTCAGCTTATCGAGCGCGTTCATGCCCACGGCCTTTAATTTCAAGGTGGCATTGAAATCAGCTCGGCGCGTCAACTTGAGAGGAATGTGCAATTTCCCCGTCTCGGAAGTCTCCCAAAGTTTATTTTCGCTGGATTCAATCGAAATCGGGGAAGATTCGAGGCCGCTGACTGCCAACACTAAGTCACGGGTCAAGCGCGAGTGAAGTGCTTCGGTGGTGTAATCGTTGACGGCCCACTCAATGTTGGCGCCACGCGCATCGCGCGCGACATCAGTCTCGCCGATCCTGGCTTTGCCAACGATTTTGAGCGAGCCCACCCAGGCAGCGGCGTTTTCTGCGGCTGTTAACATGAGCACGGTGGAAGCTCTGTCTTTTTCGATTTTGGCCTCGTTGAAAGTGACGCCGGCGGGAAGGTTTTCAACATTCAGTCCGATCTCGCCGTTGAAACTATCGCGGCGAAAGGCCATTATTTTGATGGGCATTGTTTCACCGCGGCGCAGCAAGGACGTCCAGAGAAAAGCTTCTTTCGAGTCCTTATTCGGTGAGGGCGGCGGTTGCGGGACGGCCACGAGCCGGAAGTCGGGCGCTTGTTTACGAATCGAGAGCCGATAAACCAAACGCGGATCTGGTTGAGAACGATTGAATAAATCGCGAATCAGAATTCGATAGACCCCGTTTTCTCCAGCCTCAAACCGGCCTGAAGGATCGCGCGTCGAGGTTTTGTATTGCACGCCCCCCCCAATGTCGGGCTCGGTATCATAGAGCTCTTTCACATCGGAGACGCTCTCCTCGCCCTTGTCATTCTTTGCGACGCGTTGGATGAGAACAAACGGATCGGTCGGCAACCCCAGCCGGTGGGAAAAAACCTCAACCCAAAACACGTCGCCCTTCTTTGCTTCGAAAGCGACCCAATCCCGATCGCCCGGCGGGTAAAGCTGCCCGACCACTTCGCAAGGAGGCGAAATGCTTTGGGCCTGAGCAGGCAAATCATTTGGCTGCCGCTCGGGGACCACAGGGCCGGTGGCGAAACTGATGAGCACCGGATTGGAAACTCCATGGGGCGTGCTCAGGCGATATTCGAAGGCGTCGAACGTGGCATCGGCGAGGTTCTGCTGGGAACTGAACTGCCTGGCAGGCTCGCGAGGTAATTCAATTTCGACTTCAAGTTGTTCCAGAGGTTTGCCGTCCACAGCGAGATCCTTGGCTGGCGTGCCGCCCGGCAGGTTGCGTCCGTAAAGCAGATACCTGCTTTTTGTCCCAGCCATTCCTGAGGGCGGAAAGACAAAATCGATGCGCGGGCCCGTGCTAAGAGCGAGGCGATAGAAATATTCGCCGCCGCCGCGGAAGAGGAAGTCGTAAACCTTAAAGTGATATTCGCCACCGGCAGGCGGGATGAAATCGAGCAGGCCGCCGTTGTGGTTGCGCTGGAGTTCCCTTTCAGAGGCGTCATATAGAATCAACGCGGCTTCCATCCGCGAATCAATCTCCCTGGCTTGACACTCGATCAAAATGCGCTTGCCTTTTTTAGCTGTGAATTTGTAGAAAGCCACTGCGTTCGCCTCGGAATGCCCGTTGATGACCGTGTCCAAGGAAACTGTTGCGGCATTTGCGGTCGAATTGTTTGTGGTCGGGGCATTTGCTTCCGACAGATCGCTCACGACGAAAGAACGCGGGTTGGAGATTCCAAAGCGGCCAACAACCCGCACCTCGTAAACTCCCAGCGGAGCGTTTGTGGCGATGGTTACCAGAAATTTGTTTGGTTCCGGCAGCGCATTGGTTCCGGTCACCTTTTGTTTGGCGGTGATGCCGGTGTGCGAAAAGTGAAGCTGATTGGCTTCGTCCAGGTCCGCCCCAGTAAGAGTAACCTCAACCTGGCTGCCAATTTTTCCGCCCGGGGGAAACACGCTGAGGAGCCTGGCGAGGGGTAATTCCGCGAGTAGGGGTCGATGGCAAAGCGCAAGCAGAAAAATCAAATACGGAATAAAGCGTGCCATGCCGGTGAAGGGTAACATGGGGGCAGAAAACTCCAAATCCTAAACTCCAAACTCCATTAAGGACGGCGAAATTTACCAAGTTAAAGATGGCGCGTCATTAGGTTACAATCGACGATCAAGAATGGTAGCGTCAAGAGTTCTGTGTAAAAGCTGAGAGCGGGTGACGGGACCAATGGT
>CAYUPI010000071.1:0-26156 GCA_964446585.1 uncultured Verrucomicrobiota bacterium | reverse complement strand
TCAACCCCGATACACCCGCTCTCTACGCTTTTACACAAGAACTCTTACGCCACCCAACGTCACCGCGACGAAGAATAATCTTGATTTTTCGTAACGAATCGCGGAGAATGGCTTGCATGAATTCACCGGTTTCTGTGGCTGGTCATTTGCCGTGTACCAGCTATGAAGTTTCCCGGTGGAGAGGATGTCCTTTCCTTAAACGGGCGTGATGAAACGACTGCCCCGCAAGCCACGGGGTGTGATAGGAAGACTGCGGCGTGGCGCGCCGGTCATTGCGGTGCCACTGCTGGTCTTGGCGCTCCATATCCACGCGCAGACAACGTTCGTTTCCGAAGGGTTCGAAGGCGTCTTCCCGGGCTCGTGGAGTATCGGCGATTCCAACCTCACCAGCGGCCAGGTTTATTGGAAGGATGTCAACAACAGCTTCGGCACGGTGACGGCCCACAGCGGCACGTGGAAAGGGTACTGCGCCGGTTACTCAAACGGCGTCCCGGTCAGCATCGCCCAGTATGCCAACGACATGCAGGCGTACATGACGACGAACGTGAACCTGTCGAGTGTTACGGGCGCAAATCTCAGCTTTTGGTACAACATTCCCGGCATCGAAACCTGTTGCGACCGGCTGGGGGTTTATATGGACGGGACTCAGCTCTTTATCGCCGGCTCGACCACTCCGGGTTGGGTGCTGGTGACGCTCTCGCTCAACGCCTACACCGGTGGCACACACGCGCTCCGGTTCGAATTTGATTCGGACTTCAGCATCGTTTTTGAAGGGGCGTATTTGGATGACATCCTGGTGGACGGCGCCAACCAGCCGTTCATCTCCTCGCTCCAATCGCTCCAGAACATTAATTACTCCGGTTATGTGCTGGACGCGGACACGGCCCTGGGGCGCAGCAACATCCAGGCGCAAGCGGCCTTCAAGGTTGAAAACTTCACCGGCACCAACACGACTTATACCAATATCCTCAGCTACCGCCTGATCAACACCAACGGCAACAGCGCCCACCCGATTTACGACCTCGGCAATACTGCCACCAACACGGCTTACACGTACAACATCACGAACGTCGTCTCGCTCGCCGCCGGCACGAACGTGACCCTCACCAATATCGCCTATATCCGGCCGGCGGCCTGGATGAGCCAGTTCACCCAATTCTATCTTGAATGCAAGTTGCTCACCAACGGGGTCCTGGCGCAAACTCTGACCACCGCGCCGCAGACCTATTATCACTTCACCAACGTGGTCAGCGGCGACCTCGCGTACAATGTGTTGCTCAATTTCACCGGAGAATCCTGGTCGCGCACTTACGCCGTCCAAACCATCTCGGGCGAGGATAGCTTCCAGGTCACTGCCAATTACGAGGTGCGCCGCTGGGACGATTTGAGCGCGCCGGTTTCGGCAGCAAACATCCCGATCGTCTTCAGCTACACGTTACGGGACAACACCGGCAACAACATCCCGCTCGTAAGCAGCAACCAGACCTTCTTTGATTCGATGAACAACTACTTCTTGTTCCTCAACAAATATCCGACTTTCGCGGCCAACAGCCACACGCTCGATATCAAGCCGTCGGCCCAACTCGATTCGGTCCACAAGACCTATTACCTCACCGTCACTCTCTCGCACACGAACAATCCAGCCACGGGCCAGGTGCTCGCAGCAAACACGCTCGGCTCAGCGACCAACGAGTTGCTCCACTTCAACGGGAACGTTTTTTTCGGCAGCGTCGGCACGACCATGAACGGGCTGAGCGGAACGCCGCCGGCCAATCTGCCGATCGGCCCGTTGATCCCGACCACGCTTAACCCGGTCGCGGGTTATGTCACTGCCCGAAGCGACCACACTTATTCCGGCGCCAACTTGACCGTGAACCTGAACGTGGCGGGTGATGCCTTTGTTACCGGCGGCAGCACCATGCTTATTGGGCCATCCCCGGATTGGGACAGCCTCGCGGGGATCAATTATCAGCGCGGCACGATCACTCTCTCGAGTTCGGGCGCCAACGCGAACCTGACCGTGACACTGCCGACCGGTTTCGGCTACCGACTGAACGACACGAGCAGCCAGGTCATCTCGGCATTCGTCCCCTATGCAGGTGTGCCGCTGTCTGCTTCGCTGGCGCCGACAGGTGACCTGACCTATTTCCCTGGCGTTGCGATTTATGCAGCCGAGGAAACCAAGCCGGCCTGGCTGCAGACCGACCGCATCATCTGGCACATCAACACGGGCCAGTTCGACCTGCCGCCCGCGGGCGTCGGAGCCAGTTATGTTCGGGCGGACGAGTTTAACTACCTGGCCTCGGTGTCCAACAACCTGGTGGACCCGGTTAACATGGGTGACAAGCGGTCCAATGACAAATACTGGCTCGCGCTGATCGGCGTCGGGGCGGCGGTGACCGTCCGCGCCGATGCCAACACCAATTCGCTGCTGGACATGATCTTCAATTTCGGCCCCGGCGGCTTCCGTTCGCACTTCCCTTACGACATTCCCGTGCAATGGACTGCCAACGGAGCGATGAGCGTGACGGGCGATCTGGTGTTGCCCGCTGCGGGCAATTCACTGAGCGGCGCCAGCCTCGTCGCCGTGTCCTACGCTCGAGATTGTCCCGACTGCGGCGGTGCCGGCGGCGGGTTTGGCACCCCCATTTTCACGGTCACGAATGGCTTGTTCTCGTTTACCGAGGATGGCGGGCTGGTGGCGTTGGGAACCATGACGCCGACAGATTTGCAGTGGGGCAGGATTGGGCCGCCGATCTCCGATTACGCGCAGCAGGCATTCAACTTTGGCGACGCGGCGTTCCACATGCCCGGCGTGTTCCTTCGCGGGGACTCGAACCTGCTCTCGGCGGTTTTTGGCCCGGCGACTATCCTCTACACCGGATTCGGGGCGGCGAACCTCAACGTCATCGAGCGCCCGCTCTCCGCCGGTTACACCGCCGGCCTGGCAGATTATGCCGGGATGAACTTCCGCTGTGTATCCAACGGCCTGCACGGCGCGCGCAGCACCATCGCCAGCACAACCAATATCAACTGGCTGCTCGATTACCGCTCGAAGTACTACGTTCGCTACGCGGGCGTTTCCGGCATCCATGAGGCTGTGCCCGGCAGCTTCCCTTCCACACTGGTTCTTTGGGGCTACAACTTCACGTTCAGCAGCTACGGCGTTTCATACCTCGACAGCCAGAACATTGATTCGGTGACGGACGGCTCGATTGTCCTGCCTGCTCCGGCCGGCTTCACTCAGAATTTTAATGATCTTCGCTTTAGCTGTCTGGGCGCGCCGGCGGGCGGAGACATCCCGCCCGCGGAGGGGTTCAAAGCGATGGCTTACTGGCTGGCTGATTTCAAAACGCTCTCGATGCGGTTTGCCACAACCTCTTCCTGCACGCCAAGCAACGGCTACCTGGTCCTGGGCATTGAATGCCACGCATCGCATGTGGACAAGGCGCTGTTCGGGGAAATCGGCTTTTTCCCCGCCGGCGACCAGATCCCGCCCTCATTCGGCCTGGCCGGCGTAAGCTCGCGCCTGAAACTGCCGAATGTCATCACGCTGGATGGTCCGAACAAGAGCACCTACTCGTTCACCCCGGTTCAGGACGGTTACTACAACACCTTCAGCAACTCGCCGCCCTCAACGGCAGGCTGGATCAGCATCTTTGGCAAGCTCGACGTCCCCTGGTTCGAGGATCTGCAACTGCATCTTCAGACCAGTTGCCATACCAACGGGGTCGCCGCCTCGAACGCTCCGATCTATCTGTCGGGCGGCTGGCCGCGGGCAGGCACGACGAACTCGAATTACGGATGGCTCGAAGCCTCCCGCACGCCGTTCGAGACCAATCGGTTCGATTACAAAAACGCCGGCTGGCCCGGCAGCGGCGGCGGCCTGACCATTGCCAATTACCGGGACAACACCAACGAAACTTATCATCCACGCGCCCAGCGCCTCTGGCTCGGCTTCATCGCGTTCGATTATCCGCTTTCCTGGAGCTACACGCTGCGCTCGTTCAAGTCGTGGCATGAGGTCACCAACGACCTGCTCGTGGTCAAAATCGAGCACCAGGTCAAATACATGGACGCCAAACGCGCCGAACTCGAGTTCGGCGCGCAATATAACGGGCTGCCCAAGATCAGCATCGCCAATCTCGCGTTCAACGCGATTGACGAGCTAACGGGCGTGGGTGACGCCATCGTCAAAGCCACCGCGCAACCGCTCGAGGACGTGCTCAGCGCCGGTCTGGATGAAATGGACCGTATGCTCGACACGCAGATGAAGCAGTTGATGGACGGTGTGTTTGACAAAACGGTCAACCCGATCATTGACAACTTCTATGTCCAGCTTTCCAACGACTTCAGTTCGCTGCCTCTGAGCGGTCGGCTCCAATTTGTCTCGGATGTCAATTCCAACGCGCTGGCGTTGCTGGTCGGCACCGGAAGCGTCGGCACGACGCTCACCTCGGCGCTCAAGGACCTGGGCAACGGCGTGAACCAGGCCAGCAACCTCATCGGCCAGATCCGGGGCTACCTGCGCGATGCTACCAACGCGATCAACTCGATCATCGGCACGATCAACATGAATACGAACGGCGCTGCGCTGGGATCGAACATCACCGGACTGATCACCAAAGACCTCGGCGGCAACCGCTCGGTCGTGCCGAAATTCCTGAACTCGCTCGTCGGGGACGTCGCGCCGACATTCATCAACGCCGTGATCGGGCCGACGGTCAGCAACGTCTTGAGCGATATCGAACCGACGCTCCAGGATATCACCGACGGCCTCACCCAGACCGAGAATGCGCTGATGCAGGCTGATGCCAAGCTCGCCACCGCCGGCGAATTCACGACCGAAATCGCCAACACGCTCAACAGCGCCCAGACGGCCCTGAGCAACGTCTCGTTCCAGGTGTCGCTCTCCGTCACTCAATACTTCGGCCAGTTCGATTACAACATTGACAACCCGTTCGTCCACGTCAGCGCCGCCGACATCAAGAAATACATCCGCCAACAGGTTGAAGACCAGTTTTTTGCCAGCGGCCCGGCGGCCCAGATCCAGACGGCGCTGCGGCAACGCCTCTACGACGTGGACGCGGCGATGAAGTCGGAGATAGATTCGGTCTTCCAGCAGCTCAACGGCATGCTGCGCGACCTGATCGGCCAGTCTCTGGCGCAGTTGGACAACTCGATCAACAAATGCCTCGGCAGCGTGAGCGACGTGATCGGCTCCGGCAAACTCAGCGGGCACGCCCTGATTGTGGGCGATTCGCTCAAAGAGCTGCGGATTGACGGCAAGTTCCAGTTCAAGGTGCCCGACGACATGGAGCTGGACGCGTTCCTGCTGATCAAAGAGCTCAGCTCCGACGGCAGCAACGGCTGCTCGAGTTCGAATGCGCCGTTCACCGAAGTGACCATCGGGGCGGACAAAGTGCCCCTCGGTTGGGTGAGCCCGGACCTGAAGGCGAGCGTCCAGGCGAAGTTCACGTTCGATGGGACGACGGTGTTTCCGGTCAACCTGGCCGGGCAATTGGAGCTGCTGGGTGATCTGGATTTCGAGGCGTTCACTCTGCACGACCTGGCCGCCGCCTTGGCCTTCGGCAAGTACGAGAATTACCTGGCGCTCAAAGGCGGCGTGCGCTTCAACGGGTACGATTTCTCGGGAGCGATTTTCTTCGGGCGCACGTGCACGCTGGACCCGATCAAACTGATTGATCCGCAGGTTGCGGAAGTGCTCGGCAATCCTCCGTTCACGGGCGTGTATTGTTACGCGCAGGGGTGGCTTCCGGTCTCGGAGCTGGTGCTCGGCATCCCGGCTTCGTGCCTGTTCGAGATTTCGGCCGGGGTCGGCGCGGGAGCATTTTATTTCGCCGAAGGCCCGACCTATGGCGGCAAGATGTTCCTCGGCGTTTCGGGCGAACTGCTCTGCATCGTGAGCATCGAGGGCGATATCACCATGATCGGGGTCAAACACGGCGGCGACCTGAAATTCGCCGGCCACGGCCATTTCGAGGCCGACATCGGTCCGTGCCCATTCTGCCTCTCGATCAGCAAGAGCATTGACATCATTTACATCCCGCCTGCGAACTGGACGATCCAATGAGAAGCACCAAGCGCCAAGCTCCAAGTTCCAGAGAAAAATCAAGCTCCCGATTCCAAGAGCTGCCGACGGCGAGGGAATCCCGGGCTAACGCGTCGCCATGGGAGCGTGGGATTTGGAGCTTCTCTGGGGCTTGGAACTTGGTGTTTGGTGCTGCGATCCGGTGCTTGGTGCTTGGAGCTTTAGTCACCTTCGCCCCTGGCACCCTTCGCGCCCAATCCGGCATCGGCGATATTGTCTATACGGTCGGCACAACGTTTCAAGACTCGCATGGTCGCGATTGGGCCTACCTGGTTTGGGCCGGGACCGCGCCGGGGTTGATCAGCAACCGCGTCTTCGCCGTCTATGCCAAACCGGGCGATGCCACCAATACTGCTCCCTACAGTCGCTGGTCCATTGTGTCGCTCCAAACCGACGCCCGGGTCATCGAGCCGCTGATCGAGCGCGCTGCCAACCTCGGCGACAACCCGCTCAACTTGCAAGCCGACCTGGTCCAGGTCTTTGGCAGCTTTATGCCTTCGAACGCCATCTCGCGAGCGGACCAGCTCTCAGCGGTGATTCGCGGCTCGCTCAGCGACCCGCGGTATTATGCCAACCTCCTCCTCCTGGGCCGCAACCACCCGGGGATCAACATGGCACTCGGCTTCGCGGATGCCCAACTCATCCCCGCCGGCCGGACCACGTTCGAAATCCGCGCCTTCGACCCTGCAGCGAGCGCTGACCTCGCCGTCATTGGCCGCGTCACAGTCGAGGCCGGAAACCCGACGGTGCTGCCGCCTCCAGGTCCGCCGGTCCTGGTTCCCGAACCCAGCGCGATGGGTGATTTGAACATAAAGCTGCGCTGGGGCACGCCAGACAACGTCCGCCGCCTCGGCCTGATGCAGTTCGGCTATGACCTCTACCGGATGAACAAAGCCTACGCCGATGGCAAAGGCTGGAACACCGTCACGCCACCGCCGCTGTCCGCACTAGCCGACCTCGTGGCCACGAACCCCACCGTCGCCAGGCGCGTCAATCGCGTGCCGATCGTCCCCGGCAAGCTATTCTCCATTGCAGACGCCGCCAACGTCACCCCGCCGACGGGCGATACCAACACGTTTTTTATCATGGACGACGACGGCCGGGGCAAGCCGGGCTACACAAACGTGGCCGGGTTCACCAACGGGGCGCTCTACTACTACTGGGTGGCCGCACGGGACATTCTCCGCCGGGACGGGACGCTTTCATTCGGCTTGCAAGCAACCGTATGCGACCGCATCCCGCCTCTTCCACCGCTGGGGGTTCGTGTCCTGAACGAATACTTTTTCGACACCAACACGCTGACCTCGACTCAGACCCTGAAGGTTGTCTGGAAACAGAACCTCGGCACGAACGATCCGGTGATCAACTACTGGATTTATCGCTGGACCAACGTTGGTGAGATGAACCTGAATTCGGGAAATCCAAGCAACAATCTAATCGCGATCGTCAGCCAAATCCCGGGGGCAACCAACAATAGCTACAATGATTCCGGGGCCGGGTCCCCCAGCAGCCTTAGCGCCTATGGTGAGACCTACTGGTACAGCGTCCGGGCAGGCGACAACGGGGCCTGCGGCCAGAATCTGTCCGGAAACGGCGGGCCTGCCTTCGGAGTATTGCGCCAGCGCGTCGGCCCCGGCGCGGGCAGCGGCACGATCGAAATCAACTGTCTCCGGCCGGTGGTGAACTTCAAGGGAGTCAGTTACCTCCCGCTGGGGAACCGCTCCGACCCGACCAATTTCGATCTTTATCTCAACTGCCGGCGGCTCGACTCGAGGTTTGACTGGGCCGAGTTCATCGGTATCGCCACCTACGTTAACTCCTCGGTCGTCAGCAACTATTTCGGGCGTTTGTTTTTTTTGGGAAGCACGGCGGTTTCCGCCTGGTGGACACCTCCGCGCTACTCCAACGCGGCGCCGATTGCCTCCTTGCAGGTCTGGTGCCGCGCGGCGTTGTCCAACGGCAAGGTCTCGCTCTTCACCATCAACAGCGTGAACCCGCCCAGCACGGAGGTATTTGCCGATGTTGAGTTCGATGCGCTGGTGCAAAGCCTCAGGACGATCGCCGGTGGTCCCAACACCCCGGAGGACTGCCGCGAGCACGATCCCGGCGGGGGTGGCGGTGGCGTCTATGGCACTAACAATGTCTGTGTCCATGTCAGCCCGTCATCGCGCAGCAAGGAATACCGGATTTATCGGCGGGTGGACAACGGGCCGATCTCACTCTTGTGTCAGGGCACCGTGACCAATGTCGCTTCCAGTGTGGACTGCTGCGACAACGCCACGCCGCTCAACGGCGGCTCGCTCTGTTTCTATGTGCAGTTGCTGGACGAAAACGGGAACTCGAGCCCGCTGACGGCCCTCGGCTGCATAGACTGCGCTCCGATCACGCCGTTGCCGATTCCCGTGCTGTCCAAAATTACTCCAACGGGCGATTCTTCGTCCCCTGGCATGAACCTCACCTGGTTCTGCCCCCCCTACGGCGTCGAACGGTTCGAGGCCTACATCGGGTCGCTGACGACGCCTCCGAACACCAACCAGTTCCAGCTATCGAGTCTCCTATCAAGCACGGGCGCGCCGCCAACCACGGTGATCACCACCAACTTCGGCACCAATCTTCCTGTTGCCTTCTACTCGTTTATTTCGCCCAAGGTCGGCCCGGCTTTTGGCAACAACGGCGCCGTTTTCCAGGTGCCCTGCAACGTGGAAATCGGCAAGCCGTACATCGTCCAGGTTCGAGCCAAAGGCAAAAACAATAACGCGGGCGGCTTCAGCCTGGTTCAAACCTTCCGTTGGTCGGCCACCAACGCGCCCTCGCCACAGGTGCCGTGGCCGGCGCGGCCGTTGCCCGGGACCAATTCGACATTCGCCGCGCTGGCCTTCTACATGTCGCCCAGCAACCCCGCCCCGGTCCTGCGCTGGGGCGCGGTGCCGGGCAACGGCGTGCTGGTCGGCTACGCTGCGCTGGGCAACATCGAGGTCAACATCGCGCAAGGGCCGCCGCGCATCTTCGCCGTGTATGACCCCAACACGGCGGTGGAAACCAACTCCGCGGGCGCCTCACTGTTCCCGTGCGCGATGTACCGCTACCAGGTGCCGAACACCGTGTTCCCGAAGACCTCGGGCGATGTCATCCAGGTCTCGCCGCTCATGGAGCAGATCGCGTATCAAATCAACGCGATGCCCGGCTCCCAGACCAACACCATCATCCAGGATCCATTCATTGGCGCGAGCGCGACCTCGGATAGCTCCGGCAACTACATTTGGCTTTGGCTGCGCGATACCCAGCCCCAGATTTCGGGCGCGCGTTACAAATATGTCCTGGTCCATTTCAACGGTGTTCACGAGATAGATGAGCTGGTTCCGTCAACGGAGGTGGACGTGCCATGAGCCGCGACTACCAGACTACGGGACTACGAGACCCAAGAACCGCCAGAGCACAGGACTGCAAGTCCAACTCCCGTGGTCCTGTTCGGTGGACCCGTCAACTTACCTTCCTCGTGGCCTGTAATCTCGTGGTCCTGTTAGCCCGTAGTCCCCTTCGCGCCGCTTTGCCTTTCGTCTTTGAAAATGCTTTCGAGCTTCAATCCGACGGCGATTTCGACGGCGATGGCCGCCGAGACCTGATCATCGTTGACAAGGCGACCGGCGCTTACCGGATCGGCTATCAACTCTCTTCCAATACGATCACTTGGGCAGCGGCCCGCGCCAGCGGCATCGCCGGCGCCACTGGGCTCGGCATAGGCAAACTCAACTCGACCGTATATGACTCGCTCGCGTTGGCCGGGCCGGACGCCAACCGCATCAACATCCTCGACGCGACCAACGGCGCCGCGCCGGCGCTGCCCGCCAGCGTCTTCATCCCGTCGCTCGGGCCCAACCTCGCGGCGGTGATAGATATCGGCGGGGTGGGCAACAACAGTTACGACGATATTTATGCCGCCAGCATTTACAACGGCCCGCCTTACTATCGGGAGACGCTGCTGCGCAACACGCCGACCAACCGCACGCTCATCGCCGACAACCTCATCGGCTATTTGCGCGAGCGCGCCAACCCCGTCCTGTTGCACACCAATCGGCCGCCGCGGCTGGCGCTGTTCGAGCGCAACGTCTCGGTGAACGTCGATTATTTCAGCATCTTCGATTTGAGCAGCGGCGCCGCCGCCAGCGTCGCCTCAGTTGGCACAAACCAAACGCCGCGCCCTTACGAATACGTGACCGCCCAGTTCATTGCCACGAATCCGTATCCGCAATTTTTGCTCTATCCGCCCACTGGTTCGGCTCTCGCCGAATACCAGGTCACCGAGCCATCGCCCGGTGTGTATGCGCTGCCCTACACCAACACGTTAGTGGTCACGAACGCCATTGACCGTCTCTTCGTGCTGCCCGGCACGAACGGCAACCGGCTGCTGATTTTCGACGTTGGAGGCGCCTCGGCGACGATTTATAGCTTTAACGGACAGACCGCGCCGTCGCCGCTCCAGGGCTTCTCGGCGTCGCCCGGAGAGCATTTTACGGGTGCCGGCATTTTTGGCGAAGGGTTCCAGGCCTATTCGGCGCCGCTCGGCCAGAACACCTCGTCCAAATTCCGCCAGTTCAACTGGAACGGCTCGAGTTACTCGAGCATCTTCTCCGGCGATCTGCCCCGGCTCAACACTTACAGCGCCGCGGGCAATGTTCTGCAGTTCCAGTTCGAACCGTTCGTCACCAACAACCCGATCCTGCTTCGGCTCAACAACGCCGGCGATTGGTCCAGCGCCCCGGCGTTCTCAGGTTCGCCGGGCAATATCTCGGTCAAGACCGAGACCTTCCTCAGCTCGACCCAGGGCCTGGCCAACCCGACGCTGACGACCCTTGGCGCGGCCCATCCGCTCGCCGCTTTCGGCCTGGCCAATCAATACAGCAACATGATCTCGCTCTTTAGCTTTACCGCACCGGCAGGCGATAAACTCAGCGACGTCACGATCTCGCCGCAACCGGGCATTTATGCGACCAGCATTCAGCTCGGCTTCTCGGCCGCGAACCCGACGGACAACATCTACTTCCGAATCGCCGCCGACCCCTGGAACACCTGGAGCAACTCGCTCGTCGTTTATCTCTTTACCAATACCGCCGTGCAGTATTACAGCGCGCCGACCAACGGCAGCGGCAAGTCCTCGATCAAGCTTGCCGGTTACAGTTTTACCACCGGACCAGCCACGCTCGATTCGAAAGGCGACGGCATCCCAGACTACGTCAAGATCGCCCGCGGCCTGAGCCTTACAGGCAGCCGCGATAGCGACGGGGACGGCTACTCGGACCTCGAGGAACTCATCCACGGCAAGGACCCGCTGAGCGCCGCCAGCGTGCCGACGAATTTCCCGCACCTGGACGACCAGGCGGTCTTCGACGTCAGCGTCAAGCCGAAACCTTGGGACGGCTTCGCCAACGCCGTGTCGCTCGTCGCGACCGGGGCGATGTTGCACGCGTATGATTTCCAGGGCAGCCTCCTGAGCGAAGCGACGGCCGGGAGCAATAGCTGGCCAGCAGCCCGGCTCACGAACATCGTCATCGTCGCCGAGGATCGCCTCCTCGCCCACGCCACTGACCTGCACTACAGCATCGTCACCACCAACCCCGACAAGATTATTGGCCGCGAGATGCTTGGGCTGGTCGCCGTGCCGCCGCTCACGCTGCCTTCGATCCCGTACGTCTATGGCGGCGGCAGCCTGTCCAACGAGGCGTTCAACTGGATAATGTCAGCCTCGAACGTGCTGAACAATTTGCCCAGGGCTGTCCTGACCAACAACCTCAGCATCAGCAACACGCTCGAATCGTTGTTGTTCGAAAAGAAGGTTGCTCAACTCCTTGCCGCGCGCAGCAACGCCTGGTGGACGAACATCACTCTCTTCCCGTTCCGCGTCAGCGACGCCGGGCGCACCAATCCGCCGCAGTCGCTCCTGCTCTCGCTCGAGTCCGCCACCACGAATCAACCCGGTTACAAACTTCTGACGCTATTCGCGACGATCAGCAACCTGGTCGAGACCTCGCTCAGCGCCCCCATCGCCGATCTACGCGCCGTCGTTCAGGACATCTATCGGATTGACAGCCTGCTCAACAACACGAACCCCACGGCGTTCGCTTCCCCCGTTGACGAAACCCGCTATTTCCTTTGGAACAGCTCGCTCGAATCGAATTACCTCGCCTGGGCCACCACCGCCGCTCAATTCGCCTCCGCAAGCAACGGGGCTTACAACATCCTCGCCGCTGTTCCCTCGCGTCCGGTGACCAACGTCTATCTGACCGTGCGTCCGGACACTTTGGGCGCTTCCTGTCACATCCTGGACCTCTACGGCGGCGGCGCGACCTTCGCACTGCAGGACGCCAATGGATTGCCGTTCGCGTTCCCAAATAATTTCCAACTGATACCTGGCGCAATTGTCGGCGTGTCCGGTTACACCGACGTCACCAATAGCTCCTGTCTTTACCCCGCCATCCAGGTTGGGTCTGCCGTGCTGAGCGGCGTCCCCGTCGCCTCAGACTCCGATGGTGACGGCAACCTGCTGGTTGACTCCTGGGAGAAACGCTTTTACGGCATGCTCGGCCTTGCAAATCCCTTCGCCGACTCGGATGGCGACGGTTACCAAAACCTCCAGGAAATGCTCGAGGGCTCCGACCCGCGTGACATCTATGGCGTGCCCGCAGTCGGTTCGGTGACTTTCGCCCCGCCGGTCCTGAACCTCGTCGAGAGCGGCGGGTTGATCGAACTGCACTTCAACTGGCCGGCAATCTATATTGGCAAATTCAACTTCGGTGTACGGCACGCCTCGGACCTGAACGTGCCCTTCAGCACCCTGGCCGTTTCCGGACCGGTCCACGTTTTTGGCGACGAGTTCAAAATGGTCTTCTTGCCTCCGGGAACGCCTCAGCATTACTATTATCTAACAGTCGCGTTGCACTGAGGCCGAGGACGATGCTCCTGGCCGGGGCGTGTTGCTAACGTGGCGGAGCGCAGACATTCTTGTCCGCAGCAGAGCCCGAAGTCCCAAGCGGGGCCGGGATAAATCCGCCGCCACTAGTACTCTCGAGCGCTGCTGCGGACTGAAGTCGACTGAAGTCCGCCCTCCTATTCTCGCCTTTGAATCCGCCCTGCCATCCAATTTTTTGCGAATTACTCCTTGCCATTCGGGAAATTACGTGATTACCATCCCTTTCGCCTCAGGTGTTTCGCAGAAGTTCGGCGGGCAAATCAGAAGTTAGGAAAAACCTGAATCGACTGTTTTATGAAGACATGTCTGGCGGTGGGTCTAGGGCTGATCGTCTCTTTCAACGGAGCAAGGGGGGCTCTATATAATGGCAATGGCAACACGTCTTTTGGCGGCGCGGTCGGCACCGGCAGCCTGACGCTCACCGACAATGGCACAACGGTTTCGGGCACCTTCACCAAAGGCTCCGGCTCCTTCTCCGACAACCTCGTTATTTACATTGATTCAAGATCTGGTGGCTTTTCAACCACCAGTGGCTTCACAGATTATGGCAGCTTGCTGAGGAAGGCTGTTTCCGGCGCGGATGGTGTCAACACTCGACAGCTTGCAGACTTCGCGAGTGGATTTACCGCCGATTACGCCATCGCCCTGCGTCCATTCAAGCCAGCCGATCCGGGTAGCCTTTTCCAACTCGTGAACAACGGAACATTTACTTTGCTGGGCTCGGTGAATGTCAGCCCTACGGGGACCAGTTCCAGCAGCACCTACACCTTCAGCTTCAATTTGAGTGACATCGGCGTGGCCGGTGGGCAGGGGGCTTCCATAAAATTCGAATCCACTTACATCGGCATCGGCAATAATAACGATGCCGTGATACGCTCGCTTGAGAGCTTTGAGTCGCTTGCCTACGATCCGGACAATCCAGACAGAGTGATCTTCAGTTCGATCGATACCTATATCACGGCCGTCCCGGAAACGACGCAATCCGCCCTGGCAATCTTCGGCGGGATTGTCACTGGCTTTGGGCTCTTGCGCTGGGCACGGCGAAGGATTCGTGGAAAGGACGCCGGAGGGTTCTGAAATACACCGCTGCTTCAGTTGCCGACGGATTGAAAAGTGCTTGAGCCCCAGCCCTTATGGGAGTAGCCAACCACCATGAAGAGACCACTCCTGGGGTTCTGGCTCTGGACGGCTTACATTAATGTCCTTCCTCTGGTCCCGCTCCCCGCTGCCGGCGAGCTTGCGCTTACCATCTACAACCAAAATTTCGCTGTGGTGCGGGACCATGTCCCACTGGATCTCAAAGCCGGCCTGAACCAGGTACGGTTCGCGGACGCGACGGCCTATCTGGAACCCAGCTCGGTCATCCTGCGCGATCCTGCCGGTAAGCGCCGGTTCCAGGTGCTGGAACAAAATTTTCGCGGCGACCCCGTTTCTCAGGAAATGTTGCTCGTTCTGAACGAGGGGAAGACCATTGATTTCGAAACGCCTGACGTCGATGCGGGCCAAACAAAACGCGAAATCATTGTCGGCAGGATCATCCGCAGCGGTTCCGGCCAGACCTACTCCCCTTACGGAGGCTACACGAGCGCGCCCATGCAACCGATCATCGAAGTCAATGGGAAACTCCGGTTCGGTCTGCCGGGCCAACCGATTTTCCCTGCGCTCGCCGATGACACGATCCTGAAGCCCACGATCCACTGGGTGATCCAGAGCGAGCAGGCTGCGCAGTTCGAGGCCGAGCTGAGTTACGTGACCGGCGAGATGCGCTGGGAAGCCGCCTACAACCTCGTCTTGCCTGAGCAGGGCAACACGCTGGACATAGTAGGCTGGGTCACGATGGACAACGAAAGTGGCAAGCCCTTCCGCGATGCTCGGATCAAGCTCATGGCCGGGGACGTCACCAAAATTCAGAGCAGGCCGCGGTTGCTGGAATTCGGGGCTCGGGGTGGTGGCGGTGGAGCTGGCGGCCCGCCGCCGGTCACAGAGAAAGCTTTCGATGAATATCACCTGTACACGTTGGAACGCCCGACAACTCTGCTCGATCGCCAGAAGAAACAAGTCGAGTTCGTCCGGTCGGCAGGCATCAAGTCAGCGGTATTTTACGTGTTCGACGGCGCTCAAATCGCACCCGAGCAAATCTGGAATCCGGAGATACTTCACACCGAGGCCGAGTACGGGACGAGGTCCAACAAAAAGGTCTGGGTCATGCGCGAATTCACCAATTCGGCCGCCAATCATCTCGGGCTGCCGCTGCCCAAAGGGCGGCTGAGAGTTTACCGCCGCGACGCCGGTGGCCAGTTGGAGTTCACGGGTGAGAATGTGATCGATCACACGCCGCGCGACGAGTTGGTCCGTCTGAACACCGGCAATGCCTTTGATTTGGTAGGGGAACGGAAGCGGACGCAATTTAGCATCAATCTAAGCGGCACTGGCGCCATGGCCATCGACCCCACCACCGGACTGCCGGTGGTTGTCCCGAGGTCGAGCCTTCCCTCGGGTCCGTGGATCGATGAAACTTTCGAAATCACTTTGCGAAACCACAAAAAGGAGCCAGTCGAAGTCCGTGTCGTCGAACACCTTTATCGCTGGATCAATTGGGTGATCGAAAAGAAATCCACCAATTATCGGAAGACTGACTCACAGACCATCGAGTTCCCAATCCAGCTCAAACCGGATTCCGAGCAGGCCATCAGCTATGCAGTGCACTACACCTGGTGACTTTACTTGATTAATGCTGAGGCCGTTGGACAAACGGCTGTCTAAGGCTCAGACGAGAAGGTCTAGAGCTCTTGAGCCGGTGATCAACGAGCCAGCCGTCGCTTAACCACAATTGGCCAAGTTCGCACAAAAGTCTCCGTGTGATGTCAATAAGGTATGAACGGCAAAACAATAAAAACGATTCTTCGCGCGCTTACCACACTCCTGGTAATTATTAGCGTGTGGTCTGCTTATCTGGCTGGCTATCACCGCGGCAGTAGAGATGCACTTGATTGGAATTTTAGCGCGGTGATTGGCGGGAAAGTGGTGCCTGTTGGGCGCGGGGATGCCCTTCTGAGATCGCGTCAAGATTTGAAACCTGCCCGGAACGTCAACTTCGTATCAGCGCCAATCGCCCCGCCGGCTAGGCAGCAGTGAGCGCCATGGCCAACCGTCCGGCTCGAGGAAAAGGATAGGCCAGAGTCCCTCCCATATTAGCCTCCAGAACTGCGATTTCTGACTTTCAAATTTCTTCTTTGGCTCCCTTCCCGTTTAGTGTCCATTAGTGTCGATTAGTGGTTCAACTCTTTTTCTGCCTTTGGCCTTCGTCTCGCTGTCTTGTAGCCCCACCTCCACACGCACTTCCAGCCCTCCCGAAGACTTGCTTTCGGTCGCACTTTGTCGGATAAGAGAGAACGTCCCCCGCCCTTCGGGTGTACGAATTGTCGCGTGAACACTAGCCAAAGCGAATTGACGGCGGAGCAACTGGCTGAGCTTCAATCCAGCAAGCTGTTCAATGCCGACCTCGCCCCGGTGCCGTCCAGCCAGCGCCGCTGGCGCGTGGGCAGCTTTGCCGCGCTTTGGATTTCCATGTCCGCCTGCATCCCGACGTATATGATCGCCTCTTCGCTCATCGGCGGCGGCATGAATTGGTGGCAGGCCATCCTGACCATCTTCCTCGGCAATCTGATCGTTCTCATCCCGATGGTGCTCAACGCCCATGCCGGGACCCTCTATGGCATTCCGTTCCCGGTCTATTGCCGAGCCTCCTTCGGGACGATCGGTGCCAACGTGCCGGCGCTGCTTCGTGCACTGGTAGCCTGCGGCTGGTTCGGTATTCAAACCTGGATCGGCGGCAATGCCATCTACAGGATTCTCGCAGTGTTCGTTCCTTCACTGGTGTCCGTGGCCTCCAATCCGTTCGGGATTACGCTCGCGCAATTTGTCTGCTTCCTGTTTTTCTGGGGAATCAACATGTTGGTGGTGTATAAGGGAATCAATTGCATCCGCTGGCTGCTCAACATCAAAGCGCCGCTGCTCATCGCGCTGGGTTTGCTGCTGCTCTTTTGGGCCTATCGCAAGGCCGGTGGATTCGGTCCCATTCTCTCCCAGCCTTCGGCGTTTGGCCCGGGGCAGCCTCGAAGCGGCCAGTTCTGGCTCTACTTTTTCCCGGCGCTGACGGGCATGATCGGCTTTTGGGCGACGCTTTCGCTGAACATTCCCGATTTCTCGCGCTACGCGGTTACGCAGCGCGACCAGGCGGTCGGACAGGCGCTCGGGCTGCCGCTGACGATGGCTCTCTATTCCTTCATCGGCGTGGCCGTAACATCAGCGACCACAATAATTTTTGGACAGACCATTTGGGACCCGGTGGACGTGCTTACGCGCTTCCGGAACCCGATTGTGTTGGTGGTCGCCATGCTGGCTTTGTGTTTGGCCACGTTGGCCACCAATATCGCCGCCAACGTCGTCAGTCCGGCGAATGACCTGGCCCATCTGGCGCCGCGTCATATCTCCTTTCGCCTGGGCGGATTGATTACTGGAGTGATCGGTGTGCTGATGATGCCCTGGAAACTGGTGGCCGATCCGAACGGTTATATTTTCATTTGGCTCGTCGCTTACAGCGCCCTGCTCGGTCCGATCGGCGGCATTCTTATCGCCGATTATTTCGTCTATCGCCGGCGGCGGCTCAATCTGCCGGCGCTGTACCAGGAACAAGGCGAGTACCTGTTCACCAACGGCTTCAGCGTAGTCGCCTTGCTCGCGCTGATCTTAGGCATTCTGCCGAGCCTGCCGGGCTTCCTGGTCGAAGTGAAATTGCTGAGTGCCTCGACTTTTGCTCCCTTCGTGGTTGGGCTTTACAAGTTCTCTTGGTTCGTCGGTTTCGGAATTGCCTTTGTCGTTTATTTGGCCGGGCGGAAACTCACCGCTCTGGCCCCGCCGGCGATGGCGCTGGACCAACCCCAAGCCGCGCTGAAATAGCTGCATATCACCTCTTCCGACGATTCAACGTTTCAACGACTCAACGCTTACACTATTCAACGGTTCCGATTCAACGATTTGACGATTTAACGATTTAACCTCCTATGAACACTCCAACTCTACCTCCCACTGACCACCAGCCGATGCGCTACACTGGACCTTCGGCCGAACAGGTTCTGGCCTTGCGAAAGCAATTCCTGAATCCGGGAATCTTTCTCTACTACAAGAAGCCAATCATGCTGGTCGAGGGCAGCATGCAGTACATCTGGGACGACACCGGCAAGCGTTACCTGGACGGCCTGGGCGGCATCGTCACCATTAGCGTGGGGCATTGTCACCCGCACGTCGTCGAAGCTGCTCGCCGCCAGAATGAGACCCTCCAGCACTCGACCACCATTTATCTGCACCCAAACATTGCCGAGTTTGCGCAGAAGCTCGCCTCAAAAATGCCGGGCGAACTCAAGGTTTGTTATTTCGTCAATTCCGGTTCCGAGGCCAACGATCTGGCGCAGTTGATGGCCCGGGCCTACACCGGCAATTACGACGTCATCGCGCTGCGCAATTCCTATCACGGCGGCAACGTCTCCGGTATGGGCCTGACGGCGCACAGCACATGGAAGTTCAATGTGCCGCATAGTTTCGGCGTCCACCACGCGGTGGTTCCCGATCCTTACCGTGGGCCATACGGACATAATGATCCCGACGCGGGCGGCAAATACGCCGCCGACGTCAAGCAGCTTATCGACTTCGCCACGCCGGGGCAGGTCGCCGGTTTTATTGCAGAATCCATTCAGGGCGTCGGCGGCGTGGTAGCGTTCCCTGATGGCTATCTCAAGCACGTCTATGAACACGTGCACGCCGCTGGCGGCGTCTGCATCGCCGACGAAGTTCAGGCCGGCTTCGGGCGCACCGGAACGCATTTCTGGGGATTCGAGACGCAGGGAGTAATTCCGGACATTGTCACGATGGCGAAAGGCATTGGCAATGGCTGTCCGTTGGCCGCAGTAGTCACGACGCCGCAGATTGCCGGGGTGCTGTCCAAACGAATTCACTTCAACACGTTCGGCGGCAATCCGGTAGTGTGTGCGATGGGCAAGGCCGTCCTCGAGGTTATCGAGAATGAAAAGCTTCAGGCTAACTGTTTAAAGCTCGGCCGCCGTATCTTAACGGGCCTCGAGAAACTCAAAGCTAAACATCAGCTCATCGGCGACGTGCGCGGCAAGGGACTGATGCTGGGCATTGAACTCGTAAAAGACCGCGCCAACAAAGAACCAGCCTCTGCCGAATGCGCACAGGTGCTGGAGCATTGCCGTGAGATGGGCCTGTTGCTCGGCAAAGGCGGGCTGCGCGGCAGCGTGATTCGTTTCGCGCCGCCGATGTGCATCACGCAGGCCGACGCCGATTTCATGCTGGAAGTATTCGACGCGGCCTTTTCGCAAATGGCGAGGCCTGCCTCACCCAAACCCCAGGCCGCGATGGCGACGGCCTGAGAATCGAGCGCACCCCATGGCCAGACTGTGGTGGCCGGTTTTGTTGCTGCTGGCGAGCTTTTGTCGGATTTCAGCCGAGGAGACGAATTGGCCGCAATTTCGCGGCCCGCGCGGGGATGGCACTTCCACCGCGACCAGTCTGCCGCTGCGCTGGAATGAATCACCCGGCGACAACATCCGCTGGAAAGTTCTCATCCACGGCCGGGCATGGTCGTCACCGGTAATATGGGGACAGCAGGTGTGGCTAACGACAGCCACCGAGGATGGGCGGGAACTGTTCGCGGTTTGCGTGGAGCGCGACAGCGGCAAGATCGTTCGAGACCTGAAGCTCTTCGACGTCGAGCAACCCCAGAAAAAGCATGATTTTAACAGCTACGCTTCACCGACCCCGGCCATCGAGGCTGGGCGGCTCTACGTGACGTTCGGCTCTCCAGGTACGGCCTGCCTGGACACCGAGAGCGGCAAAGTGCTCTGGAGCCGGCACGATCTGCCGTGCGATCATTATCGCGGGGCAGGATCCTCTCCCATACTGCACGGCGATGCTTTGTTCCTCAACTTTGATGGAATCGACCGTCAGTACGTGGTCGCGTTCGACAAGAAAAAGGGAAAAACACATTGGCAGGCGAACCGAACGATTGATTTCCAGGACTTGCAACCTGATGGCCAGCCCTTGGCTGGCGGCGACTACCGGAAGGCCTACGGCACCTGCCAGATCGCTTCGCTGGACGGCCGGACAGCACTCCTGAGCCAGGGATCCAAAGCGCTCTACGCCTACGACCCGGCCACAGGCTCCGAAATCTGGCGCGTCGAAGAACGCGGCGGCTTTTCGGGCAGCGCGCGGCCCGTGGTGGGCAATGGCCTGGTATTCCTGAACTCGGGCCAGGGCCGCGGCCAGTTGCTGGCCATTCGGCCCGGCAAACCGGGCGAGACGCTGGATGCGGATGCAGCCCAGGCGACGCCGACGCAATTGCAGGTGGTGTGGAGATCAAAACGCAATGTGCCCAAAAAACCTTCCTTCCTGTTGGTGAATGATTTGTTGTTCGGAATTGATGACAATGGAGTGGCGACGTGCTGGGATGCGAAGACGGGCGAGACGTTCTGGAACGAGCGCATCGGCGGGAATTATTCCGCGTCACCACTCGCGGCCGCCGGCCGCATTTATTTCTTCAGCGAGGAAGGCAAGACCACAGTGATCGCCGCGGAGCGAGAATTTAGGAAGCTGGCCGAAAACCAGCTTGAGGGCGGTTTCATGGCCTCACCGGCGGTGTCGGGCCGGGCACTGATCCTCAGGACCCGAACACACCTGTATCGAATCGAATAGCCTTATGACGTTGCGAGCGGACAAGCGCGCAGATAGATCGTGAAAGTCGTGCCTTTGCCGACCTCGGTGCGGACGTGCAATGCGCCGTGGGCGGAATTAATTAACCGCTGAACGATGTTCAAGCCCAAGCCAGTCCCATGCCGCGGGCCTTTCGTCGTGAAATACGGCTGAAAGATCTTGGGCAAAGTTTCGGGCGGAATGCCCGGTCCCGTGTCGCCCACGGTAAACACCACCAACGGCGGCGTATTGTCGAAGCTCTCGACATTGAGCAACCGCTCCTGGGGGCCGTCTTTAAAGCCGGCCAGGTCGAGAGGCTGCTCCAAGATGTCGGCGGCAATGGTCACGCTGTGCGGTTGCGCCGTGCACTGCAACCCATTGACAGCGAGATTCAGCAGGACCTGGATGAGATCCGTGCCGTTCATGCGTGCCGCAACGTTTTCGGCCAGTAGCTGGATCGTGAACTGATGATTGTTCAGGCTGTGGTGGACCTTCACCAGGTGGTTGAGGTCGGTCAAAAGTTCATTGACGCCTGCGCCCGGAGCGTCCTCGGAGTGCCGGCCCAAATAACTCAAATAGCGGCGCGAAATCGAAATGCAGTTGGTGACCTGGCGCGTAATAGTCTTGAGGCGATCTTTGACGAATTCAAGATCCTCGAAATCGAGGCGGGTCGCGTTGCCGATGCGCTGGTTGAGCAATTGAATGAAACCGGAAATGACGGTCAGCGGCCCGTTGATGTCGTGAATAATGCTGGCGTAAATATCGCCTCGCTTTTCCGACATTTGCATCGCGATCTTATGGTTCTGCAATTCGGCAAGGAGTTCTTCAAGCTGTTCGGCGTTGTTATGGATTTCACTGTCCAGGCTCCGCCGTTGCATCGCGTTGGCAATGGCCGAGCGCATTGTCGCCAGGTCGAACGGTTTGTTGACGTAATCGCAAGCGCGCAATCTCAGGGCCTGGCGCATCGTGTCAGTCGTTTCGAAGGCCGTCATCATCACGACTTCGATGCCGGGATCGACGTATTTCAGTCGTTCAAGGACTTCGATGCCGGACATGCCGGCCATCCGGATGTCCAGCACCGCCACGTCGATCGCATTCTTTTGGGCTAACTCAATCGCCGAAGGGCCATCATTGGCCATCAGGATCTCGTAATCGTCCTTAAAAATGACGCGAAGCGATTGACGTGGCCCTTCTTCATCATCTACCACCAAAAGCGTGGGGCGGCGCCGGGCCGGCGATACTCCTTCCACGGCCTCCGCTGCAGACATCGTCATTACCATAGCTTCTTCATCAACGGAATACGCATCCACTAACCGGTCGTGCAGCAGCGTATCCTACCGCGCCCCACAAAATGCACAAGCAGAAATGCAACCAAGCCGCGCAAGACTAGGCGCGGATAGCGCTTGCTTGCTTGCCAAGGCACCGCCATGAGAGGCATAAATCCAAGTTTCGTGGGTCCTGGCGTTAAAGGAGCGAAGACCTGACCCTTATCGGCTCTGGCTTGCCCTGGGTAGTTTTGCTTTCCGGCAACCAGTCCGTGGCGCATGTTGAAGCCGTGCCAGGATTAATTGCCATCGTCGGCCGGCCAAACGTCGGCAAATCGGCGCTCTTCAATCGCATCGTCGGGCGCCGCATTGCGATCGTTCACGATCAGCCTGGCGTCACCCGCGACCGTGTCAGCGCCGAAGCCGAATGGCACGGCCGCCCGTTCACGCTGGTGGACACCGGCGGCATTGGTCTGGCAAGAGGTGAACGCTCCGATGATGTGATCGTCCAAGCGGCCCTTGCACAAGTGCAACTCGCCATCGAAGCCGCCCACGTCATTATCCTTGTGGTCAATGTGCAGGATGGGATCGTGGCGCTCGATCGCGAGGCTGCCGCGCGTCTGCGCCGCAGCGGCAAACCCGTCCTGGTCGCCGTCAATAAAGTCGATACCCCCGGCGTTGAAACCCAGGCGGCGGAATTCTCCGCGCTGGGCTTCAGCCAGGTATTTCCGGTCAGCGCGATCCATGGCGAAGGCATCGAGGCACTGGTCCAGACCGCCATCGCACTTCTGCCAACCGCGCCAGAATCGGAACAGCCAACCTCAGTTGCTCACGCATCCCGCATCACCCATCACGAAACCGCCCCTCGTCCCTCGTCCTTCTGCCCTCTCCCCTCTCCACCACTCAAGCTCGCCATCGTCGGCCGGCCCAATGTCGGCAAATCCTCGATCATCAATGCGCTGACCTGCTCCGACCGCGTCGTCGTCACGCCTGTTCCCGGCACGACGCGGGACGCAGTGGACGTGCCCTTCGAAGTGGAAACCGACGGCGTGCGGCAATCCTACGTGTTGATCGACACCGCGGGCCTCCGCAAGACGCGGCGGGTGGATGATTCGATCGAATTCTTCAGCGCGAAACGCACTGAGGATTCCATTGCCCGATGTGACATCGCCCTGCTCGTGCTCGACGCCCAGGACGGCATCACTGAGCAGGACAAGAAAGTGGCCGATAAGATTGTCGAGGAGCGCAAGGCGTGTATCGTCGTCGTGAACAAATGGGACGTGATGGAGGAGACCGTCCGAAAAGCCCGCCGAGAGGAAATCGAGCGGCGCAAAAAGAAAGCAAACCGCCGCGCGCCCCAGCCTCTGACAACACTCGCTGAGTTTGGTGAATGGGTGCAGGAACGTCTGTTTTTCCTGGATTACGCCCCCGTACTTTTTGCTTCTGCCCGGTCCGGATTTAATTTAGAACGTCTGCTCGAGGCCGTGCGCTACGTGACGGCGCAACTGCAGCAAAAGATTCCCACGGCTATCCTGAATCGTGCCTTGCAGGATGCGGTCGAGCGCCGCCAGCCCGCCAGCTCGCACGGCCACCGGCTCAAATTCTATTACGCCACTCAGGTGCGGCCTGCGCCGCCGACGTTTCTGCTGTTCGTCAACCGGGCCGAGCTCCTTTCTGACCCATACAAGAAGTATCTGACTGACCAGATGCGGCGCGCCTTCGGTTATGAAGGCTGTCCGGTTGTTCTGGTTCCGAAGCCGCGCCCGAAAACGATTGAGCCCGTCCGCCGCTCCTCCCAAAGACGTGCTCGACACAAGATGGAGAAGCTGGCCGAGCATTAATCCTGAGCCTTGTTCACACAGGAGTTATTCACGTCGTGTGAACAAGTAAGCAAAAGCAATTCGCCACGGAGAAATTCGCAAGGTTTTCTTAGGGAATAACGTTTGCGTAACTTTTTTTCGAATTTTCTTGTATGCCCAATATGTAGGGGATAATTATGTAGCGATCCCCACTAATGGGGGTTCCGAGTGGGCCTCCTGGAGAGGTCCCGATGTCTCGGGAGGACCTAAGATTTGCAATTGGTAATGTAGTCCCACCGGGCGCTGTGGCTGAGGTTGGTTAGTTGCGGCAACCGGTAGGGGAGCTATTTTTGAAAGGAATCAGATGAAGGACGTTAGCGAAGACGTGGTGTCGGTGACGGCGCCGCAAACACGCCACCGGGCCGCATCGATGGCGGGGAACCATGCTGGCAGGCAGAACGGTTCGCCGGCCCGAAAGACAGTGCCCGTGCAACGAGTATTCAGTGATGCTGATATCAGTCCGCTCGATCAAATCGAGTGGGAGCAGCGCACGGCGGAAATCACCGACGACGCCGCCAACGTGATTTTCAAGCAGGAAAATGTCGAGGTGCCAAAATCCTGGTCCTTGCTGGCGACCAAGGTAGTGGTCTCGAAGTATTTTTATGGCGAGCTGAACAAGCCCGAGCGCGAGACATCGGTGCGCCAGCTCATTCATCGGATTTGCCGGACGATCGCGGATTGGGGCGTCAAGGACGGTTATTTTCGCAAGGCCGAGGGAGAGATTTTCTGCGACGAACTGACGTGGCTTTGCGTCAACCAGTATGGCGCGTTCAATTCGCCCGTGTGGTTCAATGTCGGTCTGTATCATCAATACGCCGTCGGTGACGCTTCGAGCCGCGGCAACTGGTTTTACAACCGCAAGACGGGCCAGGCCGAACGCGCGCGAACGCAGTACGAATATCCGCAGTGCAGCGCCTGCTTCATCCAATCGGTCCACGACAACATGGAATCGATCATGAGCCTGGCCCACAGCGAGGCGATGCTTTTCAAGTTCGGCTCCGGCACCGGGACCGACCTGACGCCGCTGCGTTCGAGCAAAGAAAAGCTCAGCGGCGGCGGCCGTCCCAGCGGGCCGCTGTCGTTCCTCAAGGTCTATGATCAAGTCGCAAATGTCGTAAAGTCCGGCGGCAAAACCCGGCGCGCCGCCAAGATGAACACGCTGCGCGATTGGCACGGCGACATCGAAGAATTTATCGACGCGAAGCAGAAGGAGGAGAAAAAGGCCTGGGCGCTGATCGAACAGGGTTACGACGGCTCGTACAACGGCGAAGCCTATGGGAGCGTCATGTACCAAAATGAGAATCTTTCCGTCCGCGCCAGTGATGAGTTCATGCAGGCGGCGGTCGAAGGCCGCGAATGGTGGACGCGAGCGGTCACGACAGGCCAGCCGCTGCAGAAAAAGGACGCCAGCGCGCTCCTGAACAAAATCGCCGAAGGCACGTGGATCTGCGGCGATCCCGGTTTGCAGTACGACGGCGCCATCCAGAAGTGGCACACGAGCAAAGGCACCGGGCCGATTCACTCGACCAATCCCTGCTCCGAGTACGTCTTTCTCGATAATACGGCCTGCAACCTTGCCTCGCTGAACCTGATGAAATTCAAGCGCGAGGACGGGGTGTTCGACGTGGAACGGTTCAAGGCGGCGGTACGAATTTTCATCACCGCGCAGGAGATCCTCGTGGACAACGCGAGCTATCCGACGCCGCCAATCGCGGAGAACTCGCATATTTTCCGCACTCTCGGCCTGGGTTACGCCAACCTGGGTTCGCTGATCATGAGCTACGGTCTGCCGTACGATTCCGACGCTGGGCGTGCACTGGCAGGGGCCATCACAGCTATCATGACCGGCCATGCGTACGAGCAATCGGCCGAGATTGCCGGCGTGATGGGCGCGTTCAAAGGATACCGGGACGCGCGTTGCGCCGGGGTGCCCAAACCGGCGGCCTCGAGCAACGTGAATTCAATGCTGGGGGTGATCCGGCAGCATCGCGATGCCGTCGAGCAGATCCAGTCGAGCCAGGAGTTCAACTATCTGAAAGAAGAGGCGCGCCGCTGCTGGGACCTGGCGCTGCAGCGCGGCCAGAAGAATGGCTACCGCAACGCACAGGCCACCGTGCTGGCGCCCACCGGCACCATCGCCTTCCTGATGGACTGCGACACGACGGGCATCGAACCGGACATCGCGCTGG
>CAYUPI010000070.1:0-26798 GCA_964446585.1 uncultured Verrucomicrobiota bacterium | reverse complement strand
AGAGTAAAGCCGACCCCGCTGTATTATGCAAGTTATTTGTGACTCAGTAGACTAGCATCGGTGGGATCAGACCGTAGAAATCCCCCAGCCTTATCGGGCCGCTCCATAAGTTCATATTTGAACTTCACACGCCAACCATAGCGCCGACCGTGCCAATAAGTTTTTAGAGCGCCGGAACAGCTTCTCGGCTACGAACGCTTCACCAATGGAAGCAAAGCTCGCCTACGTCAAACTGAACATCCCAGCACCATGCCCGCCTCGAAGTGTTGTCCTGGTCCACCAGGGGCGTTGTTCACGAGTCTGTTTCACCTCAACACGCCCGGTTCGCTTCCCCGAAAGCGTTCGGGGCTGCCCAGCTATGTCAGATTGACGATCCTCAAAGCCAGGCTCGTTTTCAAGCCGCATCGAAGTCGTCCGGAAAGCGAAAAGGCGAAAGGGAGCCTGGAATTGTGAAAAACTCCGCCGATCGGCCGGTCAAACCTACCGACAGGACCCCTCGTTTCCTTCGAGGCCTTCTGTCGAGAATGGGTGAAGGCATTCCTATTTCACAGCCGCCTCGGTAATCACCAGGTCGCCGTTGATGCCATCCAGCGTCGCTCGAATGCCGATGGGAAGCGTGGCGTTATGGGGGACATGTCCGAACGGCAAGCCGACGACGACCGGCACCTTGAGCGGCAGCAGCCGTTCCTTGAGCACGTCGAGCACGGTCTGCCGGTACTCCCTGGCCCGCCTGGCTCTTGGGTCCACGCAATTCTTGTTGATGCCAACCGCCACACCCGCTGCTTGCCGCAACACTCCCGCGTTCAGCAAGTGGGTCAGCATCCGATCGATTCGATAGGGCGGTTCGTCCAGGTCCTCGAAGAACAGGATTTTGCGCTTGAACGAAGGCTGATATTCCGTTCCCAGCGTTGTGCACAGCACTGAGAGATTTCCGCCCACCAATTGACCGGAGGCGATGCCGCGGCGCAGGACAGATACCGTCTTGCCGCGGTAACCCTGGCAGATGCTGCCGGCGGGGGATGAATGCAGCAGTGTTCTTTGGAAGCTCCGCAGGGTGAAATCCGGGAGGCGCGCGTTGACTAAATCGGAATTGAGCATCGGCCCGTGGAATGAAACAAGATCGGCCTTCGCCAGCAGGGCGCAATGCAGCGAGGCGATGTCGCTGTATCCAACGAATATCTTCGGGTTCGCGCGAATTGCCGGGTAGTCGAGGAGAGGCAGGAGCCGGGCCGTTCCGTAACCGCCACGGACGCACACGATGGCCCTTACGTTCCTTTCCTGGAACATGCGCATGAGATCGCCGGCGCGCTCGCGGTCGTTGCCGGCCAGAAAGCCCCAGCGCTTTCTTAGATTGGGCGCGAGGCTGGTTTTGAACCCAAATCCCTTCAGCGCTTCGACCGCGCGGTCGATACTCTCAGGATCAGGTGGCGCACTGGCTGGCGCGACGATTCCGACGGTGTCGCCAGGACTGAGCCGGTCAGGTTTGATGGGCATGATCTGAACTGAGGTTCACAATCGTGAGCGTGATCGAAATGCCGCGCCGGGCTTCGGATGGCAAGCGAATACCGCTCGGTTCGCGAAGACTCAGTGATCGCGCAGGGGCAAAAGGTGGGCCTTGGTCTGGCTGAAGGTCGATTCGAGTTCCTTGAGCAAGGGCCGGGCGTCAGCGACATTTCCGGCGCGGCCCATTTCCTCGAGTTGCTGAGTGATTTCGACGATGCGTTTGGCGCCGAGGTTGAGGCTCATGCTTTTGAGCGCGTGCGCGTAGAAGGCAAGGTTGGGCGGATCGTCGATGGCCCGGCCGATCTGGGCGATGCGCTGAGGCGCGCCATCGAGGAAGAGATCGATCAGTTCCTGAAGCATACTGATGCCATCGGAGGGCGGCATCTCGCGCAGCTCGGCGATGATCGTTTGATCGAGCAAGGCATCAACCGGAGGCAGTTTCTGGCGGCTGAAGAATGTCGTTTCCGATGTGCGGCCGCGTACCGGCCCCCAGCGTTCGAGGGCCGCCTGGAGCTCGCCGATGCGAACCGGTTTGGAGATGTAATCATCCATTCCGGCGCGCAGACATTTTTCGCGGTCGCCCATCAATGCATTGCCGGTCATGGCAATGATGCGCGGGCGCTTCTCGGGCGGCCAACGCTCGCCGATTTTTCGCGCGGTTTCGAGGCCATCCATTTCCGGCATCTGCACATCCAGGAAGAGGATGTCGTACGCCTTTTGCTCGAGCGCTTTGAGGACTTCCAGGCCGTTCTGGGCCACGTCGGCGCGGTAACCCAATTTGTTGAGCACACTCAAGCCGACCTTTTGGTTGATCGGATTATCGTCGGCGAGCAGCAGTCGCAAAGGCAGGCGTCGGGCAAAAGCGGTGTCGAGCGAGGGCGCGCTGGGGGCCTTTTTTTCGCGCTGCAATTGGATGCTCATGGCACGGCAAAGGGCATCCAGCAGTTGAGCGGGCCGAACCGGTTTGTGGACGAAACCGGCGATGTTCGCCTGGGCGGGCCGGTTATCTTCGGCGCGCGGCCGCACCGATGAGAATAGCAGCATCGGCAGTTGGTGGCCTTGAGGCTGCCGGCGAATTTCCTCGGCCAGAGCCATGCCTTCCATGTCAGGCAATTGCAGATCGACAATCGCGGCCTGGAACGGCGGACTCTGCGCCAGGAACCGCAGGGCGTCCCGGCTGTTGACCGCCTGCTCCACCACCATCCCCCATTGTTCCGCGCGATGTTTGATAATGCGCCGATTGGTCGCATTGTCCTCAATCAGGAGCAGACGCCGACCAGCCAATTGCGGCTGGGCGCTTTGCCACGAGGGCGGCGAGGTGGCAGCGGCGGCGGTGGCCAAAATGGTAAAATGGAAAGTAGCGCCTTTGCCGGCAGCGCTTTCCACCCAGATTTTTCCACCCATCAACTCGGCGAGCCGCTTGCAGATGGCCAGGCCCAGGCCCGTCCCGCCGTAATGGCGCGTCGTCGAGGCATCGACCTGCTGAAAGGACTTGAAGAGGCGGCTCTGTCGGTCCAATGGAATCCCGATCCCCGTGTCGCGCACCGAGAAATGAAGCAACCACTGCTCCGGGTGCCGGATGAAATCCGTATCATGTTCGTGGCCGGCTTCGAGGATGCGAGCGCCTCGCGCCGCCGGTGTCACCTCGATGACCACTTCGCCCTGGTGCGTGAATTTCACCGCGTTGCCGATCAAATTCACCAGGATTTGCCGCAGCCGGGTGACGTCGCTGACCAAAATCTTCGGGATGGCGTCTTCGACAAAATAAGCCAGATCGAGGTGCTTCTCGGCAGCCTTGGGCGCCAGCAAATCGAGCGCTTCTTCGATGCAGGTGTGCAACTCGAAGGGATGACGTTCCAACTCGAGTTTGCCCGATTCGATTTTGGAAAAATCCAGAATGTCGTTGATGATCGTGAGGAGGGCGTCGGCACTACTCCGGGTGGCTTCCACATACTCGCGTTGCTCGTCGGTCAATTCCGTGTCGAGCAACAGGGCGGTCATGCCGATGACGCCATTCATTGGTGTGCGGATTTCGTGGCTCATGTTGGCCAGGAACTCGGACTTGGCGAGGGTGGCTTCTTCGAGTTTCTGGTTGAGCGAGATCAGGGCTGAATTGCTCTCGATGAGTTGCTGCTGGCTTTCGCGCAGCGCCCGGTAAGCGGCATCGCGCTGGACCAGGTTGAGGTAAGCCTTCGAGTGATAGCGAATGCGCGCCGCGATTTCGATCTTGTCAGGGAGTTTGACCAGATAATCGTTGGCGCCCATGGCAAAGGCCTGGCCTTTCACTTGCGGATTTTCATTCGTGGAAAGCACGATGATCGGGGTATCCTTGGTCGCCGGATTGGCGCGAAACTGACTGACGAGCGTCAGTCCGTCGATGCCGGGCATGACCAGGTCTTGGAGGATCACCGTGGGTTTGATTTGGTTGGCCAAAGGAATGGCCTCGCGCGCATCGGAACAGTAATGGAGATCGATGTCGGGTTGATTGGCCAACGCGCGCCGAACGGCTTCGCAGACCATGGCCTGATCATCGACCAGCAGCACCATGACGTGGTAGTCCGGCGGATGCCCCGAGCGATCCGCGCCGGACGGCGGCTGGAAATGGCTCCGTTCGTCAGGCATTTGCTTTGGCCGTCTGTGTCAAAAGGTTCATCAGCCGCGGCCCGATTCTATCTAGGCCCAAAATCTCGCTCGCGGCGTCCAATTCGGCGGCAGCCTTGGGCATGCCATAGACTGCGCTGCTAGCGCGGTCCTGCGCGATCGTCTGATGGCCGCTGTGGCGCAAAGCCAGCAGCCCCTCGGCCCCGTCCCGCCCCATGCCGGTGAGAACAACGCCGATGATGTCTCCCGGCCAATGCCGATTCGCACTCTTGAAAAAAACATCCACTGAAGGCCGGTAAGTATAATCCACCGGATCCCGAGTGTAGGCAAGTCGAGTTGGGCTGGCGAACACCAGGTGATCCTCGCCTCCGGCCAGCAGCGCTGTCCCCGGTACCGGCCGGTCGCCTTCGCGGGCCAGACGAATCTGCAGGTGAGTGTGGTCAGCCAGCCAGTCGGCCAGCCCCTGGGCGAACAGCACATCGACGTGCTGCACGATCACGAGCGGCGCGGCAAATTCGGCGGGCAGGTCTCCAAGCACCTTCGCCAGGGCTGCCGGCCCGCCGGCCGAGGCCCCAATCGCGACCAGGAGCCCTTCGCCGTGTGCCGCCGGACGCGCCACGTGGTTGGCGGCAGTGAACTGCTTGCGCGCGCCGCCACCGATCAATTTGCGGATCGTTTCAATCTTGGCCAGCAGGGCGCGGGCGCCTTCCGAGGCGCCGCTGGTATCCAGCACCGGCGTATTGACCGCGTCAAGCGCTCCAGCCCCGAGCGCATCGAACACGAGCGAGGACGAGCTGCTGACATTGGCCGTGACCACAACGATTGCGCAGGGCGTGCGGGCCATGATTTGCCGCGTCGCTTCAACCCCGTCCATTTTGGGCATGATCAAATCCATCAGGATCAGATCTGGGGTGTCTTCGGCGCAGCGCTCGACGGCTTCAGCGCCGTCGCGGGCGATCCAGGCCACCTGATGTCCCGGCGCGCCGGCAATGAGGCGTCGCATCGCTTCGACGGCCAGCAGGACATCATTGACGATGGCAATCCTCATGAATCGGGTTCGCCGATCAGGTCCACAACGGCTTGAAGGAGTGTTTCGTCATGAAAGCTGCCTTTTGTCAAGTAATAATCTGCTCCCGCTTCCAGGCCGCGCAGGCGGTCTTCGTCGCGATCTTTGTAGGAAACAATCATGACGGGGAGTGATTTGAGCAGTGGATCCCTCTTAATCAACGTGGCCAGCTCGATTCCATCCATGCGCGGCATATCCACGTCCGTGATGACCAGGTCGTAGTGGCCCGTGCGAACGGCGTTCCACCCGTCCATGCCGTCCACGGCCACATCCGCGGCATAACCGCGGCCGGCCAGGAGCTTGCGCTCGAGCTCGCGCACGGTCAGCGAATCGTCCACCGCCAGCACGCGTTTTTGTTTGCGTTCCCCGGCCTCGGGGCCCTCGCGTTGCACCGGCGCCAGCATTCCACCAGTCACCAGTTTCTCGATCGAGCGCACCATGTCGTCCACGTCCACGATCAACACCGGCGAGCCATCCTCCATCAGGGCGGCGGCGCTGATGTCCTTGACCTTGCCCAGTCGGCCGTCGAGGGGTTGCACGACCAGCTCGCGCTCGCCGAGAAACGCGTCCACGACCAGACCGTAGCGGCTCTGCCGGTCGCCGAGCACGACGATGGGCAGTTCGTGGCCGGCGGGCTTTGGCTGTCCGCAATCCAGCACCTGCTGAGCGGCGAGCAAACCGACCGGCTGCTCACCGAGTCGAAAATGGTGACGCCCCTCGAGGGACTCGATCTTCTCACGCGGCAGTTTCAATGTTCGTGTGATCTGCGAAAGCGGGATGGCGTACGGCTCGCCGGCGATTTCGACCAGCAACGTGCGCAGGACCGAGAGCGTCAAGGGCAACTGCAGTTGGAAGCGCATCCCCCGGCCCGGTTGCGTGCTGGCCCGAATGGACCCGCGCACGTTTTTGACCATGTTTTGAACCACGTCCAGGCCGACGCCACGACCAGAAATCTCCGTAACGTTGGTCTTGAGACTGAATCCGGGCAGAAACAGGAATTGCAACAGCTCGGACTCGGTGAGTTTCTGGGCCACCGCTGGCGTGGTGAGTTTCTTTTCGACGACGGCGGTGCGGACGCGCTCCGGGTCCACGCCGGCGCCGTCGTCGGTGATCGTCAGCAGCAACATGCCGGCGCTGTGCCGGGCTTCGAGTTGGATGAGGCCTTCGGCGGGTTTGCCGGCGCTGCGGCGTTTCTCCGGTGTTTCGCAGCCGTGATCGACTGCATTGCGCAACAGATGCGCCAGAGGTGTTTCCAGCCGCTCGAGGATGTCCCGGTCCACTTGAGTGTTTTCGCCGGCGATTTCCAATCGCATTTCTTTGCCGAGCGACCGCGCCAAATCCCGCACCATGCGCGGGAACCGGCTCACGCCATCTCCGAAGGGCCGCATTCGCGTCCGCAGAACCTCGAGATAAAGCCGATGTGAGAGATGGGCCGAGCGGCGGTCGAAGCGATCCAACTCTTCGAGACGTTCAGCCAGGAATTGCTGGCAATCCTTGACCCGTTGCGTGAGCTCGGCCAACGGGACGTTTGCGCGGTCGGACAGCGTTTCTCCGTTGAAGGCGTCGCGAAGTTCATCCACTTTTTCGGACAGCTCGATCTGGTGCCGTTTGAGCCGTTGCAAGGAGTCGGCGAACGGCCTGAGCCATCGCGATTCGACCAACGACTCGCCCGCCAAACCGAGCAGGCGGTTCAGGCTCTCCGCGGTGAGGCGCAGGACACGCTCCGCGCTTTCCGCTTTGCGCGCCGGCGCGGGCGCGCGCGTCGCTTCGGGAGCGACTGCGACGGCAGGCGCCACAGCGGGCGCTGACTCTGCGGCCTTGACCGGAGCAAGCACGGGTGCTGCGGGGGCCGGATTGGCGGCCGGTTTGCTCGAAGGAGACGCCGACGGCTTGGGATCCGTCGTCATCTTGCGAAGCCCCTCGATCAACTCGCGGACTTCCGCCGCGTGCTCGGTTTCCCATTGGCCGATGTCCGCCTCCGTTCGTTTGGAAATGTGCAGCAACAAGTCCACGCCGCGAAACAGCACGTCGATCTCCGCCTGTCGCAAGATGATTTTGCCGTGCTGCGCGGCGACGAAACAATCCTCCATGGCGTGGGCGATGGTCACGGCGGGCTGAAGATTGACGATTCGTGCGGCGCCTTTCAACGAATGCGCCGCGCGCATGAGTGTTTCCAGAAGGCCGGCCGGTGCCGAGCCGCGCTCCAGTTCGAGCAAGCCATTCGTCATCACCGCGGCCTGATTTTCCGCCTCGACGCGAAAGAGCTCGAGCATCGAGAAATTGCTCAGATCATCCAGCTTTTTCGGGTTCACGTCAGGCTCCGGTTCAGGGTGGAAAACAACACTTCCGTATCGAGATACCCGACGGTTCGCTCCTGCCAGTGCAAAATCCCGCGTGTGCAGGTCTGGTTCGACAGGGAAATCGTCGCCGGCGGGGACTTGAGCTGGTGAGGCTCGAAACGGTAAATGCCATGGACTTCGTCCACGGGAAAGGCCAGCCGCTGTCCGTCCCAGTTGGCGACGAGCAGGCGGTCATAGACCGTACGGAGCGTTTTGCGGGGCGCAATTTTCTCGATGCCCAGCAATCGCCCGAGTGACACGCAGACGACCAGTTCGCCGCGGACGTTCGCCAGGCCCAGGACCATTCCCTGCCGACGGTGCGGCAACGAATGGATCAGCCGCCGCTCGGCCACTTCCTCGAACGCTTTGGTCGGCAGAGCCAGCCACTCATCGCCGATCCGGAAAAGCAGCGCCGAGGTTTTGGCGGGCGCGGCGAGCCTTTTTTCGCGCGCAAAATGCTCGGTCCATTCCCGGCGATATTCCGGCGGCAATGCCCGGTTTAACAACTCGACTCCGGCGCGAGAATAAACCGGGCAGTTGCGGCAATGAACAAATTCCCGCAACTCAGGGCAACTGCCATTGCCGTAGACGCCGATCTGATTCCAGCACACGTAATTGCCGACGGCAGTACTGGCCGGCGTCTCAGTTTCGGGACGGAGGAGCGCCGCGGCGGCTGGCGATGGCAGACGAGTTTCCACAGCTCAAATATCAGGTCGCGGGTTTCAATCGTTGTGCTCGGCTCCTGAGGCTCTTGGCGCGCGCGGTGTCGCCGTTCTTCTGCGACCAAACCGCCAATTGCACCAGGCTTTCGTAATGGTTCGGCTCCAGGTACAGGGCCTTGCGATAGTACTCCGCTGCGCTGGCATCCGCTAACGCGTCACGCAGCAGGCCCATCAGATAATAGGCCTGCGCCGAGGCGCCGGATTCGCGCAAATGCGCTTCACAAATCGCCGCCGCTTCCTGCAGGCGCCCTGCGTCGGCCAGTCGCCGGGCTTCTTCCAGATCCGTTCGCTTGTTGACATTGGAGGCTGGCCGAACGCTTGGGGTTCCATGCCGAGGCGAGGCTGGAGCGGCATCTGGCTGCGGTGCCGGCGTGAGCAGAGAGAGTTTCGTAGTCTTGCCTGGTCGCGGCCGGTGGCCTGGGTGGCCGACTCCGTTCGTGTTTCTGCGACACGCAAAGGCCATCGGGATGTCAGCCGAGACAAAACCTTGCTCGAGGGTGAGCGGCAGTTCAGCGGGACCGACGAAGAGCGCGCCGTCGGGCGCGAGCAAGCTCGCGAGCTTGCGCAGTGCCCGTTCCTGTGTGGCACGATCGAAGTAGATGAGCAGGTTGCGGCAAAAGATGAATTCGTAGGTTCTATGCGGTGTGCGAAAATCCTCGCTCAGCAGGTTGCCATGGTTGAAGCGCACACATCGGCGAATGGCAGGGCTGAGCATGTAGCCTTCGCGGGTGGCACGAAAATGCCGCCCGCGATAATCGAGGTCTTTGCCGCGAAATGAATTTTTGCCATAAGTAGCTCGCGCCGCGCGCGCCAGCGCCCGGGCGCTGATATCGACGGCATCGATGACAAAGCGATCGGCGGAGACACCGGCATCCAGCAGCGTCATCGCCAGCGAATAGGGCTCTTCTCCCGAGGAACACGGCAGGCTCAACAAGCGCACTTTGCCGGCGGCATTTGCCGGCAGCCATCGCTCCACCACTAGCCGCGCCAGGGCGGCGAACGGCTCACGATCGCGGAAGAACCACGTTTCAGCCACCACTACCGCTTCGACCAGCTCCACCCACGCTGCCTCGGAAGTCGCCAACAGCCGTGCGTACTCCTCGACCCCCTTCAGTCCGTGACTTTTCATCCGCATGCGGACACTGCGCTGGATCAGCGTCGAGCCGATGGAAGCCGCGTCCAGCCCGATCTTTTCGCGCAGTGCTCGTTCAATTTCTTTCATCGGCTCTTTGTTCGCGCGTGCCGGCGACCGGATGTCGGCGGTTTTCTGACGAGCGGATTCAACCGGGTCGGATTCAAGAACCGTAGCCGCCGACGTGAGGAGGCGGGACTCGACTGCCGGCAGAAATCCGCCTCCTCACGTCGGCGGCTACGGCCTTTTTCGCGCGTCCTTGAATCCTCTGCGGACAGCCGTTCTCGCCGAGATTCATGTGACGCCGCAACTTCGGTTGATTCATTCGTCCCGCCCGCCCGCGAAACGCTTTCACGCGCCAGTCTCATCATGCAGCTAAGTGTTTGGCAGTGGCCGCCAGGCCAGTGGCTTCCGTGAACAGCAATTCGCACAACTGCGCCGTGAGTAGTCGCTGCTCGTGGACCCATTGAATCGGGCCTTCAGCGTCCATCAGCACGGGACCCAGATACGGCGCGGCGCCAATGGTGATGCCGGAATCGACGAATTCCGAAGCGTCCTTGCGCAGCATACCAGTGGCATTCTCCGCAATCAGACCCAGCAAATGCCCAGCCCCGTTATCGGGCCGGTAGTTGACGACGATGATCCGCGTGCTCAGCCGTTCGCTTGCCGGCTTCCCGGTGGCCAGCTCGCACAAATCCACCGCCGGCACCGGATGTCCCCGATAATTGAATATCCCGGCCACGCCTTTGGGCGCCTGCGGCAGCCGTTTTAGTTCCAGCATCGGCGCCACCTCGACGACTCGGCTGGCCTCCAGCGCGTATCGGTCTTTTCCCAGTTGAAATAGGAGGAATAGCATAGGACTCGTGGTGCTCACGGCCCATTTCCCAGCTTAAACTTTGCCACACTGGTTTGCAGTCCGCGGGCGGCTCCGTTGAGTTGCTCGATTGCCAGGTTGGATTGCCGCAGCGATTCAGCGGTTTGATTGGCCGCTTCGCTCAACTGGGTGAGCGTCTCGCTAATCTGTTGAGCCCCAGTCGCTTGCGCATTCATCCCTTCATTAACTGTCTGAAATCGCGGCGTGAGCGTCTGCACTTGGTGGATGATCTGAGCCAGTTGCGTGCTTACCTGCCGGATTTCTTCGACGCCGCGCCGGGCCTCCTCCGAAAACTTGTCCATCCCCATCACGCCCGCCGAAACCGCTGATTGCATCTCCTTGACCATCTTTTCAATGTCGTAGGTTGCCACGGCCGTCTGATCCGCCAGGCGCCGAATCTCCATTGCTACGACGGCAAAGCCCAAGCCATATTCGCCAGCTTTCTCCGCCTCGATTGCAGCGTTGAGCGAGAGCAAATTGGTTTGATCAGCCACCTTGGTAATCGTGGTGACGACGGAATTGATGTTCGTCGTCTTTTCGTTCAGCACCGCCAGTTTGGCCGTAATCGACCCGGCGGCTTCCGTGATCTGCCGCATGGTGGCTTCCATGCGAGCTATGGCAGCCTGGCCGCTGCCCGCCACATTCGCCGTCTCCTCCGCCACCGAGCTGACCTCGTTCATGGTCTTGACCAGTTCTTTCGAAGTGGCCGAAATCTCCTTTGAGGTCGCACCGATTTGGGCGGTAGTGGCCGCTATTTCGTTTGCCGTGCTCTGTTGCTCGCGCGCGGTTGCCGCAATCTCTGTCGCGGCCGTATTCGCCTGGATGCCGGAACGTTGCACCTGTCCGACCAAGTCGGACAAATCGTCCGCAAGCCGATTCAATCCGTCGCTCAGGATCCCGAACTCATCCTGCCGGTTCAGCGCCAGCCGCTCCGTAAAGTCTCCTCGCCGCATACGATCGAGCGAGGCGACAAGCCGGTTCAACGGAACGGTCACCGCCGAGGACTGGAATCCGGCGACAATGATACACGCCACGAGAATCAGCAGGATCACGATCGACAGCACCAGCGAGGTCGTCTGCGCCCGCACGGATTCAGCTCGGCTGACCCAACCGACTTGTTGCGCCAGGTCCAGAAGGAGATCTTCCCGCTGTTTGCGCACCGCCGTAATGGACTTGTTGTATTCGCTCAGGGCGGCGGCAGGATCGGCTTCCACTGCGGTGATGATGCGCCGGTGCAGCGGCAGCAACGTTTTTTGGGCAAAATCACCCAAACTATTGATCGAATGCATCAAATCTGCCCGGTCGGGAAAGGTGGCTTTAAAAAATTCGAGGTTGTCCTTCAGGTCCGCTTCCGCGTCGTGGTGCCGTTTCCTCTCAGCGTCATTTTTTGGGTCGAGCAGCAACCCGCGGATGGCGTCGCTCATGGAGACGAAATCCAAGTTTATGCGGTCCTTTCTGTAGGCCAGTTCCTGGTTACGGAGGTCCACAGCGGTCGCGGTCTTCTCGATCCAGAGGGCCAGACCGCCTCCCAGCAGCAGGAGCAGGACCAGCACGCCCAGCGCTACGTGCCGCCGTTGCAAGATGTTCATCGGTTTCATTTCTGCTTTCTAGTCGAGTCTCATCTTAAAACCCTTCCGGCCTCGAAAACAAGAAGGTTCTGGTAATGGATCATTGATGAGGGAGTGTCCCGGGCGCCAGAAATCCGGAGGCCGATATCCGAGAGAAATCCGAAACCCGAATGATGAATTCCGAATCGCTAATGCTCGGTTACTGAGAATCGGCGCTACCGATTCGGGGCCTCGGCTCGGGTTTTCGGGCTTCCTTCGTACGGTTTGACTTTCACAACGCCACACCCAAGACTGGGCACGGCTTTATTGGCAAGTCATGAAATATCGGCTCCTATTCGCACTCGCGGTACTGGTCGGCGGTCCCGTCCTGGCGGCAGAGCGTTCTCCCTCAGTGATTCATGAAACCGCGAACGAATTTTTCGGCAGTGGCGATTTTGATGGGGACGGTCGGGCTGACCTCGTGATCGTGGACAAAGAGAGCGGCAAATACCGCCTCGGCTACCAACTGACACCGGGGGTTTTTGCCTGGGTGGATAATCGCCCCAGTGGGATCAAGGCAATCGCCGGGTTCAGTATTGGTCACTTGCTCAGGACGAACCTCGACGCGCTGGCCTTCACTTCGCCGGACGCCAACCAAATCACCATGGTGGATGTCTCAAACCCGACTGCTGCGGCCCGCCCTGTCAATGTGCCCTTCACGGCGGCGTTGGGGCCGAATACGATCGTCGCGACTGATATCGGAGGTCCGGGCAATACGAGCCTGGACGATCTTTACGTCGCCAGCATTTACAATTCACCGGACGCTAACATGGCTAGTCTGCTCCGCAACGACGGACGCGAATTTCCCAAACTGGGCGAGTCCACACTGACTGGTGCGGCCGTGAGAGCAAATCGAATCGCGTTTCGGGCCGGGGCCCCGGAACTGGTCTGCTTGCTGATCAGCAGCGAGCAAGGGGATACCTTTCGAGCCGCGGACTTGAGAACCGGCAACATCCAAAACGCTGGCACAATCGCGGGCCTGCCATCTGGGGCGGACTATGTAATGGGACATTTTCGCGGCTCGGGAGCGCCCGATTTTATTTTTTACAAACCAGGCGAGAGCAAACTGTTCGTTCGGCCGGTCGAGGGGGCAGCTAGCGGGCCAAATCAGTTTGGGAAGGGCACTGAGTTTGATGTGGGCCAGGCGGTCAGGCGAGTCGTCGTTTTGAATCCGGAGGCCGGATCGAGACTTTTCGTTATTTTCGGCGAAGGCGAAAAGGCCGGAGTGTTCAACTTCGACGCCGCCAAGGCGCCCGAGCTGCTCCAAACCCTCGTGGCCACCAACGAACTGCTGACCTGCGCAGCCGGGTTGCCGGACGGTTTGCTCATGTTTTCCCGGACGGCCAGCAGCAAGTTTTCCAGCCGTTATTACGCTTACAAAGGGACTCCTGGCACTTACACGTTTGCCGCCTTCGGCGGTCTGCCTTCCCTGGCGGACAACGACAACATCACCATCCCGGAAATTCACACACGCGCCCTGGCCAATCTGACGGTGACCAACGAGGCCGCCATGAAACCCTACACCAACACCATCCCCGGCACGCGTGTCAATTACGTCATGCTGCCGATCCCCGGGGGCGAATTTGTCATGGGTAGTCCGGAGAGCGAGCCAAACCGCAAACCGGACGAAGGCCCGCAGCACAAGGTCAGAATTTCACCGTTTTGGATGGGCCGTTGCGAAGTGACTTGGAATGAATATGAATTGTTCATGTATCCGGATGAGGAACGGCGGATGCGGGCTGCCGAGCCAACGGACGAAAAGGGCGACAAATTGGCCGACGCTATAACCCATCCGTCCAAGCCCTACGTCGAAATGAGTTTCGGCATGGGCAAGGAGGGATTCCCAGCCATCGCCATGACTCAGCACGCCGCCAATAAGTATTGTCAATGGCTCTCGGCCAAGACTGGCCAATTCTATCGATTGCCGACCGAGGCGGAATGGGAGTACGCCTGCCGCGCCGGCACGACGAACACCTATTTTTTCGGTGACACGGCCAGCAAGCTGGGCGAATACGCCTGGTTCGAACAGAATAGCGATTTCAAGTACCAAAAGGTCGGTAGGAAAAGGCCCAATCCCTGGGGCCTTTACGATATGTACGGCAACGTCGTCGAATGGGTCCTCGACCAGTATGCCCCGGACTACTACCAGCAAAGCGCCAAATCTGGCACCGTGACGGATCCCTGGAACCGGGCGACCAAGCCCTACCCTCACTCAGTGCGCGGCGGTTCGTGGGATGATGAGGCGACGATGTGCCGCAGCGCGGCCCGTCGCGGCTCGGATCGTGCCTGGAAGATGCAGGATCCGCAATTGCCCAAGAGCATCTGGTATTTCTCGGATGCGCAGTGGGTCGGCTTCCGCGTGATACGGCCGCTGAAAGTGCCGCCACCGGAGCAGATGCAGAAATACTGGAGCAGCGGCGTGGAGCGGGATTAGAAGCCTGGCAGCGAACACGAACAGCCACTCGTTTTTTTGCGTTTCTTCGCACGGGGTCGAGTGCCGTTGGCAGCGAGCAAGGGGTCCGTGAAACACACGCGCATTATCGTCACTCATTACGGAGGGCCCGATGCACTTAGGGTGGTTGAAGAAGAATGCCCCGAGCCGAAGCACGGTCAAGCGCGGGTGCGAGTGCTGGCTGCGGGCGTCGCCTTGCCCGACATCATGGCGCGCGAGGGCGTTCATCCCGAAACGCCCCGAGTGCCCTACACGCCGGGGTGGGATCTGGTTGGCGTGGTGGATCGGCTCGGTGCCGGTGTCTCCGGAATCGAACCAGGCCAGATCGTTGCCGCGATGCCGATCAGCGGCGCCTATGCAGAGTTCGTCTGCCTGCCGCAATGGGAACTGGTCCCGGTGCCACCCCGATTGGATGCCGCCGAGGCGGTCAGCCTCATTCTGAACTACACCACCGCGTTCCAGATGCTGCATCGTTCCGCCAAGGTCAGACCAGGCCAGCGGGTGTTGATTCATGGCGCGGCCGGCGGAGTAGGCACGGCACTATTACAGCTTGGGCGACTGGCCGGGCTGCAGATGTATGGCACCTGTTCATCGCGTGGAGCGTCGGCGGTTGTCGATCTGGGCGCCATCTCGATTGATTACCGGCAGCTCGACTTCGTGAAAGAGATTCACCGCCTCACCGGCGAGGGCGTGGACGTTGTCTTTGACCCAATCGGCGGCGCCCATATCTGGCATTCGCGCAGGGCTCTCTGTTCTCGCGGGAGGGTCGTGGCCTATGGCAATGCGACTTCGCTTCGCGGGGCGGGATTGGCTTCAGGTCGTCCAGGTCGCCGTAACCGCCTTCATGGAATCCCCATTTTCGGGCTGTATATTGCTGGCGGTTGGCTTCTGCCGGGCCGGAAACAGGTGATCCCCTACAGCATCCAGTGGCTCAAACGACTTAGGCCGGCACTGTTTCGACAGGATTTGATCACCCTCTTCGACCTCCTTCAGCAAAAGAAGATCAAGCCGCTGATCGCGCAGCGCCTTCCTCTGGCCGAGGCTAAACAGGCGCACGAGTTGCTCGAGAAAGGAGGCGTCACAGGCAAGATCGTCCTCCTATGCAATGGGTCATCGCTTGAATCAGGAGCGGCGTAGCAAGGGCTTCGTCCCACTTCATCCCTTGTTTATCCCGCCCCATGTCCTGGGTTGTCACAGCAGGTTTGCGCCTTCGGTTCCATCGGAGGAGGTTTAGTGAAAAATGAGTGATTGAAGATGATGTGCTTCGTCGGCTACTAACCACGGATTGCAATTGGCGCCCAGAACACAAACCTTGACTCCGGACACAGCGCGCTCGCGCTCGCGGCGCTGGCTGCTGCCGTTGTTTTTCGGAGCGTGGACGTTATTCGCGGCCGGCGCGGCCTGGTGGTTGATTCACTCGGCCGGCGCAGAGCCCGTTCAGCCACGGTTGCTGTTCGACAGCAGCCAGACTGCCCAGATTCCCGTCGGCGAACAGATCCGGCGCTGGCTAAAAATTGCGGACCTCAATTTCCGCGGCGCTTATCCGTGGGTGCTGCTGGCGCCTTATGTCGTGTGGCTGGCCTCGCGGTTCCTTCTCGAACGCGGCCGTCTGCGCATGAGCCTTCCCGTTCATCTGCTCGCTTGCGCGCTTTTTGCGGCGTCGTCCTACAGTCTGACGACACGTGTGACCGAAAAAATGAACGTCATGGTCGTCGTTACCGACCGCAAGGAGAGTCTGCCATTTACCTTAGGCCTCTTGACCAACGGGCCTTTTTCGAAATTTGAAACCCCTGACGGCAAGAGTATGGTTGATATCCATACTTACAGCTCGCATGTAGATGGAGTGACCAGAAAAGTTGTGGTGACCTCCGGCGGAGAGGTGAAGAATTTCGAGCTCTCCCTGCCAACCAACGATGTCTCGAAGACGGGCAATCTCGGGCTGGTGCGCAGCTTCATTACAAATTGGAATTCGGGTCCAAGAGCGGCCTTCAGTCCGGCCCCCCGCGAACATGACGAAATTCTGGAAGGTCTGGCCGGTCCAGGGCGGTTTTCTTCGGTTCGTTCTTCCTGGCGATACGAGTCGCGGTTGTTTTCGCACGTGTTGAATGTGCTGGCGTACGGGTCGATGGCCGGCCTGGCCCACGCGGTTTACTTTTATCGCCGCTTTCGCGAGCGCGAGCGACGGGCCATTTTGCTGGAATCGCACCTGTCCCAGGCTCGGCTCCACGCGCTCCAGGCCCAGCTGCAGCCGCACTTCCTGTTCAACGCGCTCAACGCTGTTGCCACTCTGCTCCGGCGCGATGCCCGCGCCGCGCAGGAAGCGCTCACGTCCTTCAGCGAGCTATTGCGGCTGGCCTTGAGTCAGTCGGATCGGCAGGAAGTGCTGCTCAGTGAAGACTTGCGGTTTGTCGAGCGTTACGTCGAGATTCAACAAACGCGTCTAGGCGATCGCTTTCGATTCGAGCAGCAGGTCGAGCCCGCCGCGCTTGGTTGCCTGGTGCCTGCGCTTCTTTTGCAGCCTTTGGTGGAAAACGCGCTGCGCCATGGCATCGAGCCTTCGTCCAGACCTGGTACTCTACGCATTGAGGTGACGCGGCAGGACGCGCGTTTGCGGTTGAGCGTCGAGGACGACGGCGTCGGATTGGCGGAGGCAAAAGACCAGCCCGCGACGGGCATTGGCTTAGCGAATTTGCGCGCCCGTCTCGAGGCGCTGTATGGTAGCCAGCAAAAGGTGGAAATGGTTCCCCGGCTCGAGGGGGGCGTGGCGGTGCATGTAGAAATCCCACTGCGCGAAGCGGCGCCCGGCGACGCTCTCAATAGGTCCCAACCGGAAAGATAAAAAGCGAAACCACGAATTCGCACGAATGGACCCAGCGCGGCTGACGCCGCAACCACAGTCAATGAGATCCGCAGTGATCACAATAAGTAGTTCATTTCTGGAAGCTTACGTTTGCTTGCGGCTAATTCTTTGCCAAGAAAACAACGATTTGTGTCATTGTAGTACTAATGAAGTTTGTGATCTAAAGCGGCACGAAATGGGCCGATCCGTCATCTTTCAGTGGGAGTCTGAGCTCGCGACCAGATCTGCAGGAGCCTATCTCTTGATTAGTGATGATTCGTGAATTCGTGGTTCAACTGGATTCTTACAGATGAGCGCTTATGAAGATTCGGACGATCGTCGTTGACGACGAACCGCTCGCGCGCGAGGGCGTGCGACAGGTTCTGGCCGACGAGCCCGATGTGGAAATTGTCGCTGAATGCGCCGATGGCGTCGAGGCGGTGAAGGCCATCGAGCAGCACCGGCCGGATCTCCTGGTCCTCGACGTACAGATGCCGCAGCTCAACGGCTTCGAAGTGCTCGAGGCGCTCGAGCCGGATCAGATGCCTGCGGTCATTTTCACGACCGCTCACGATCAGCATGCAATCCGTGCCTTTGAGGTCAATGCTCTGGATTACCTGCTCAAGCCGTTCAACCAAGCCCGCTTCCAAAAGGCTCTCCAGCGCGCTCGCGCACAGTTGCGCGCCAAGGGCAAACCGGGCGCGGATCGGCAGCTAGCCGGGCTGCTGGTCAGCCTGCGCCAGGGCGCTTCCGGCGGGCCGCGGATTCTAGTCAAGTCTCCCGATCGAATTCTGTTTTTGAAACCGGAGGAGATCGACCACATCGAAGCGGCGGGAAACTACCTGGTGCTTCACGTCGGCAAGGATCGTCACATTGTCCGGGAGACCATGACGGCGATGGAGGAAAGGCTGACGGATTCGGGGTTCATGCGTCTGAGCCGCTCGGTCATTGTCAACCTGAGCCGCATCCGCGAGCTGCAACCGTTGGGCCCGGGAGAGTATTGCGTCATTCTGAAGAGCGGTGTGCGCTGCACCATGACATGCAGCCTGGGGGAATTGCAGGCGCGGATGGGAGGAAAACTATAGTGCGCCGTAACCAACGAACCTCTACAGTTTGCAAGCAAGAGGTCTCCTGCGCACTAACCACAACCTGGCTCAGCTCGACAGAATTGGTCCCTCCTGCGCCCGTTTTTGTCCCAAATTATCCCCGCTTGGTTCCATTTCAGCAGCGAAATCCGCGGCGGTGGCGTCTTATCAAGGAAAAGCACAACGTGTCTCGGCTGTGAACTGACAAAACAAAATGACATTATGAAAGCAACTCCTATCGTTATCTGCCTCGGGGCCCTCGCTGCCGCCGCGGCCGTTTGGCTGGGTTGGATGGCCTGGCGCGCGCATAACCACCTCGTCACGCTCCACATCCGGAATGCGGCCCTGGTGGAAGTGGTCCGAAAAATCGAACGACAGACCCGGGAAAAGATCTGCCTGGATCCAAGACTCGACGCCAAGGTGACGCTCGATGTGAAAAATATGCCTCTGGGAAAAGTGTTGGATTTGGTTTCTGAGCAAGCGGGCGCACGCTGGGGAAAGACCTACGCGGTCTTCGATGCTCCGGGCGCGTTGCGGCGGCTCGAGTCGGTTCTCCGCGGAGAGGCGAAGCTGGACGAGGCCGGCTGGACCAACCTGGCCCCGCGTTTCGGGGAGTCAAATTTGCCGGATCTGAGAGCACTGACCGGAGGTCAAGGACCGGTCAAGGTCTTCACGCACACACCCGATGGCTCCGGCTCCAACGCCGTGCTCTCGCTTCAAAACGATGAGGACGTGCAGAAGTTCATTCAAGACAAGATCAAAGACGGCGCAAACGTCACGCGTAATGAGGACGGGACGATCCGTACAGTGACTACTACGGCGGATGGAAAAGTTGGCACCAGGATTATCAAGATGTCGCCCGACGGGGCCATTGTGGAGAAAAATGGGCCGGGCGGCGGCCCCTCAGGTCCCATGAGAACTGTAACCGTCCGGCGAATGGCCGGACCAGGCGGGATTACGACAATCGCAACCGAGGGAGACGGCAAAGTGAGGACTATCAAAACCACGGCGGACGGCCAGATCATTAATGCCGACGAATGGAGTTCGGAGCGGCTGGTCCTCGAGTCGCTGCTCGGCTCGCGGCTCGGTGACACGCTCCCGGCGAAAGCGACGCCGGAAACTGCCGCGCAGACCGCCACCAAAGTCCGCGGCCAGTACGTGACATATTATGCGCTGGAAAAACCGCCGATCGCCGGTGATCCGGCGATGGGCAGGATGGTGCGGTCGATGTCGCAGCGTGGCTTCCGCCCAGACGGCACCAATAACCCATTGGCCAAGGGCGATATCCGCGAGCGCATTGCGGCTGAGGCGGGTCAACGGCAGTTGGAGGAACTCTCCAAATCACCTGAGCAACAAGTGCAACGCGCGCGACAGAAGCAGGAGGCCCAGTCCGGAAAATGAATCAAACCTATTATCATTGCCTTCCGATTATGAAAACAATCTGTCCTAAGGGTCGTGCACCCAGTGGAACTCACCGCGCCTTCACGCTGATTGAACTGTTGGTCGTCATCGCCATCATCGGTATTCTGGCCGCTTTGCTGTTACCCGCTTTCAGCCGGGCCAAAGCCAAGTCGCGCAGCACCGTCTGCACCAGCCAGCTTCGGCAACTGGGAATTGCCACGCGTCTCTATACCGACGAGAACAACAACCTGTTGCCGACGGCCGAAATCCTCCCCAGCATGCCGGTGGATCCGGCGAAGCCGTTGCCGCGGATTTGTGACGTTCTCGGTCCCTACGTCGGGCGAGCCAACCCCGGCACGAACGCCAGCCCGTTGGTGTTCAAATGCCCGGCCGACACGGTCAGCCGGTTCACCACCGAAGGGGCTAGCTATCAGTGGAACCCGGAGCTGAATGGACATCGGATGGACGAAACCACCAGCAAGAACGTAAAGTTTGTCATCGTTTGGGTCGGCGACGAGGGCAGCGGCCAAACCAACGGGACTGTCCAGTTAAAGTTCCCGCCGACTACCACGCCGCTGCTTCTCGACTACGAAGACTTCCATCCGCGCCCACCCAAGTCCGGCAAGAATGTTGTCTTTATGGATAACCACGTCGCGCCGCTGGAGGTTCGCCAGATGATTGAGTGACGGGGTGAGCGCTCTTCGACGGCAAGCAGGCCCAGCGACAGAGTCTCCCCAGAGTCTGCCACTCTGTGGAAGTAGGAGACGACGTGAGGAGTCTCTGATTGATTCGTTGGCGGGCTAAACGGGTGTTTACCGCGACCCTTTGATCCGAGACTCCTCACGTCGTCTCCTACAAAACCTTAAGCGGACTTTCTCACTCGCCCTTACCGCAAAATCAACTGCCGGAAATTGTCTGGACAACGGACGCGCGTTGGGCGTATTGAGGGTATAGATGAAAACCAAGCTCATTACTTTCCTGTGCGTGCTGTCCTTTGTTCTCGCTGTGCCGACCGCGACTTACGCTGAGGGACCTGATCCGGCGATGGTCGTTGCCGATACGATAGTCGTGCGTCCGGCCTGTTTTATCGCGACGATTGTCGGCAGTGTGTTTTTCGTCGTGGCCCTGCCGTTCGCGGCGGCATCCAAAAGCGTCAAGAAAACCGCCTCCGTGCTCGTCGTCGCTCCGGCCAGAGCGACCTTTACGCGGCCGATGGGCGACCTGGACGCGCTGGTGGATTACTAGGCCGCCGAGCCGCTTGACAGGATGCGGTTTCGATGAGTAGCGCCTGGCGTTCGTCGCGGCCGGCTCTCCTCTTACTCGTTTCAGTTCTCCTGCTGGCTGGCGATCCGCGGACCGGCCGCGCCGCGGATCATCTCAAAGAAATCCAAAAGCGAGGTGTCTTGCTCTGGGGCGCTGACGCCGAAGGCGGCGCTCCTTATGTTTATCCCGACCCGGAGAAGCCGGAACAGTTGATCGGTTTCGAATTCGACCTGGCCGAAGCTCTCGCCGGCAAGTTGGGAGTCAAAGCGCGCATAGCCCAGAATCAATGGGACCAGCTCGTCCCGGCCCTGGAGCGCGGCAACTTCGATATCATCCTCAACGGGCTCGAACTGACGCCCGAACGTCAGCAACGCATTAGCCTGTCTCAGCCGTATTATGTCTATGCCCAACAGATTGTCACCCGCCGGGAAACGCCGGGGCTTGAGCGAATCGAGGATCTCAAAGGCAGAACCGTAGGCGCACTTGCAGCATCAGTCGCTCAGCGGTTGCTCGAACAATTGGGCGGCGTCGAGGTGAAGGTGTATCCCGGCAACGTCGAGGGTTCTCGCGACCTGAAGGCCGATCGCATCCAGGCGGTGCTCATGGATCTGCCCATCGCGTTGCATTACGCGAAGCCTGATCCAGCCCTCAAACTTTCGGGCGTGCCGTTCGCGCCCGGCTATTACGCCATCGGTGTGCGCAAGTCAGACACTCTCTTGCTCGCTGCGCTGAATCGGGCCATCAGCGAACTTGCCGGCGACGGCACTCTCGAGCGCATCTACCGCAAATACGGGCTATGGGACGAGCGCCAGGCCGCGTTGAAAGACTATCACCCGGAAACGGTTTTGCCGAGCAAGCCGGTCTCCACTTTGCGAGACTGGCCGCGGTATTTGCCGCTGCTGCTAAGGGGCGCAGTTACGACGGTCGAGCTTTCGGTTCTGTCCATGGCGCTGGCAATAGGGGCCGGGCTGGTGGTGGTGCTGGCACGGCTCTATGGCGTGGCACCGCTCCCTTGGCTCGCCCAGGCTTATGTCGAAATCATTCGCGGCACGCCTTTGCTGATCCAGCTATTCCTGATTTACTATGGGCTTCCTGAAATCGGCATCCGATTGAACGCATTCCTCGCAGGCATCGTCGGCCTGGGTCTGAACTACGCTGCCAGCGAAGCGGAAAATTATCGCGCCGGAATCCAGGCCGTCCCGCGCGGTCAAACCGAGGCGGCCCTCGCGCTGGGCATGAGCCGCTGGCAATCGCTGCGGCATGTCGTCTTGCCGCAGGCCCTGCGCGTCGTCATCCCGCCGGTCACAAACGATTTCATTGCCATGTTCAAGGATTCTTCCATTGTGTCCGTGATCACGATGGTTGAGTTGACCAAGGTCTATGGCATGTTGGCGATGTCCACATATGATTATATCGGCCTGGGCCTCATGACGGCAGGAATTTATTTCGGGCTGAGCTATCCGGCATCGATTCTGGCCCGCTGGCTCGAACGGCGGCTTCGTTATGATCACCGTTGAAAACCTGGTCAAATCGTTCAACTCGACGCGCGTGCTGGACGGCATCGACCACGCCCAGCAGCCCGGCGAAGCCGTCGTCTTGATTGGCCCGAGCGGCTCCGGCAAGAGCACCTTCCTACGCTGCCTGAACCAACTGGAAACACCCGACACCGGCCGGATTACGATCGATGGCGTGACTGTCGAAGGCGGCTCTGGACAGCGGACGCGCGAGGGGCGCGAGCGGCAGCACCAGTTGCGGCTGCGCACCGGCATGGTGTTTCAATTCTTCAACTTGTTTCCTCACCTGACGGTGCTGGAAAACCTTACGACTGGGCCAAGGGTCGTCAAAAACATGCCTCAAGAGGCGGCTGATACGCTCGCCAACGGACTGCTGGCGAAGGTTGGCCTCGAAAGCAAGAACGATGCCTATCCCTGCCAACTTTCGGGTGGCGAACAGCAACGCGTTGCCATCGCGCGAGCTCTGGCGATGGAACCCCAGGTGATGCTCTTCGATGAACCGACCAGCGCGCTCGATCCTGAATTGCGTGGCGAGGTCCTCGCCGTCATGCGCCAGCTTGCCGAGGACGGCCTGACGATGATCGTGGTCACTCATGAGATGCAGTTCGCCCGGGACATTGCCGACCGTGTGCTATTCTTCGATGAGGGCCGCGTAGCGGAATCCGGCCCGCCGGAGGAGGTCTTCTCCTGCCCTCAGCGCGAACGGACGCGCGAATTTCTTCGCCGTGTCACAACCCGATAGGCTCACGCAGGTCCGCGCCCAAACACCATTGAATTCAACCCCTGCTGTTGGCCCCAGTTCAGTTTTTCTCATCAACTCACGTCGTCCTCGATTTTGTCGTTTCCGTTGTCGCCCAGCAAGGTGACGAGAATCGCCACTGGACCGCGACATGCGCTTGGGCCACTATCCTTCGCGGGATGAGCAGGGCCGAAAAGTATTTCTCCCTGACCCGCACAGCATCAAGAACGCGGCGGGGCGCAAGAAGCAATTTCTCTTTAGTAACTCTTCACGCTCTACTCGCTCACGTCTGTCGAAGAGGCCATGGGCCGCGTTTTTCCGAGCCTGTATCACGGCTTGACTGCACAATTCCCCTTCGGGGATCAACATGAGCGACTGGCTTCAAAACCTGCCGGTCGGCTGGATGGCTCTCGTGGTGTTCACCCTTACCTACCTTGTCACCTGGGGAATCTTTGCCATAGTGATGAGCCGCGCGGTGGGGGATCGGACCCGCGTCTACAAGGGTGTCTCTCCCGGCATGCTGCCTCCGCTCGGGATCATGTTTGGCCTCTTCGTCGCCTTTGTTGCTTCCCAGGTCTGGAACGATGTCGATCGCGCCAAGGCGGCCGTCAGCGGTGAAGCTAACGCGCTGAGCACGGTCGTATTTCTCGCCGCCAGCTTCCCGGGAGAACCGGAAGCGCGCCTGCGGGACTTGACGCGACGCCATATTCAGGAAGCGGTGACCCACGAATGGCCGATGATGCCTCAACGATCGGCCTCGCTGAAGGTCACCCCGGTTTCGCTCGCGGAGGAGCTGCAGTTGACCCTGGCCCTTGCGTCCCACAGCGAAGGCCAAATCACCGCCCAGCGCGGAATCGTCAGCGCGCTGGAGAAGGCCATCGACGCCCGCCGGCAGCGGATAAACGATGACATAGACGCTCATAGCGACGGCACGCGGGCTGTTGAGGACGTTGGCGCCAATGAGGGCGCCGTGTTCAGTGAAGGCAACCGGGGGATGGCGCCGACCGCCGCTTGAGGTCGCACTTTGCGACCTCAAGTTTGTATCGGCTGTTAGGCTTCCACTCTGCGACTTTAAGGCGGTCCACTCCTCAGCAGTGAGCTGGAAAGCGAAATCATCAGGGAATCTATCAAGGTTGCGGCGGTACTGCTCATTCAGACGTTTTGTCGGCACTTCATAGAGTGCAGCCAAGTCGCTGTCCAGGAGCACTCGCCGGTCGCGGATTGAGCGAATGAGGCGGGCGATATCACGACCGGGAACGACTTCAGTTTGGTTGCTCATAGGCTAGGTCAGGACTGGCAACCATGTAAGCTCACTTTACCGGCACGGGCTTTCCTGCTTCATCTACCGCCACATACACCACCTCGGCCTGCGTAACACGAACCGTATCATGCGGCGCGCCGCCGCGGCGGGCCTCGACGGTGACTCGCACCGTGATCGACGTGTTGCCGATCTTTAGCGTTTCGACGTAGAAGCTAACCAGGTCGCCGACGAACACGGGGGCAATGAACTTAACTTCATGCATCGCGACCGTTACCAGTCTGCGCTTGGTGTCTTGCCGCGCGTAGATGGCGCCAGCCTGGTCGATGTAGCTGAGGATTAGCCCGCCAAAAATCGTTCCCAGCGGACTGGTGTCGCGCGGCATCATCATTACCCGAATGGCCGGCTGCAACCCGGACGACGCGTTTGCCTCATTCATAGATTGTGCTCACTTCGAAGTAGTGGTATCGGCAGCGTAGCCGCGCTGCGGCAGGAGTTCGTACCGCCGCAGCACTTCTCCGGTTTTCTGAATGAGATCGGCCGGCAAGAAAATCCCTGAGTGCAGGCGCGGCCCCGGCACATGCTCGGCCCCAGGCCCGTGAGCCAGAAAGTGTTCCATCGCTTTGTTGGCATTGGCGTAAATATTCCCGCTGGTCAATGGCCGGGCGAGGGCAAACATTTCGTTGATGACGTTTGTGATTTTGGCCGAAAGCTCGCGGGCCGCGTCCCACCGCGCGGCACCAGCATGGCCGATCATCTGTGCCAGCTCGCTCCCGAAACAATTGGCCGTACTTAGAAGAAATCCGTCATATCGTGCCGCAGCCGGGTCCAGCCACTGGACGTAATCTCCCTCGGCTCCCCGCATCGTAAACACGCCCCCGAGATCTTTTCCGGACAATACCGCGCGATCGGCGCCGCTGCTGTCCTTAAAGAGAACAAAATTGGAAAATCGCTCAGCGAAGGCGCACACCAGTTCAGGGCTGATTTCGTTTTCGGTCATTTGTGGAAGCTGGTAGAGAGCCATGGGTAAGCCCAATTCAAAAATCGGCGCTAAACCTCGCTCCATTGCCGCTTGCGAGATCTGCCGTCCGCGGGGCGCGCAAACCGTGAACCCGCACACGCGCGCCTTGACGAGGGCGGCGGCGATGTCCGGCTCCTGGGTGCGACGCTGGAGATGCTCGACTACCTTCCGGATGGCCTCCAGCGCTTCTCCCGCATCCGCTTTCAAAATGCCGATAAGCAGGTTCAACCTCAGTTTCTCTGTCTGTCGAAGTGCAATCTCCAGCAAGTCCCAGAACTCCGACTCGGTCAACTCCCAGCCGTCGCTTGTCGAACCTGGAATCAGAAACCCATTGACGTGCGGCGCCGTGTGCCCGAGATGCGCCGCGATCCGGGCGTCGTCAATTCTGCCATCCGATTTGTAATGCGTCACCGGAGGGCACCACATAACGGGCACGCCGTCCGGGAAGAGCCTTTTCTTGAGTGCAGTTCGACGCTCGGCGGTCTCGACGGCGGCGGGTCGGGATTTTGCAGTGGCGACTTTCAGTGGCATCAGGAGTTTACTGGTTAAGTCGTCACATCATTACTCAGTCGCGCGCCAATTAGCTATTCCAAATCGCAGCGCAAATTTTGGTACTGGATTGACGACGCTCTGCTCACCATGCTTTGAAGAAGAACTCAGCGGACTAGCGTTGCCGGGCTACAGTGATCGCCTCTGGCTTTGCCTGCGGTGGGTCGGGGTCGTTTTGGAACGCCCGCTGTAGACGCCATATGCCAGAGAAAGAGCCAGCACCGAACCTCGGGAAAGCCGACATCGGGAAGCGAGCCGCTCCCAAACTCGTGTGGCTGCTGGCTTTGGTTGCCACTGCTGGCGTCGTGTTGGTGTTGACGCGTCGGCGTCCTGTGGAGACCAAACCCAGTCCTCCCGCCATAACGGGGAATCCCCAACCTGTGGTTGAACCCGAAGCTCAAGCTTTCGCTGATTACGCCGGCTCCGCTAGTTGCAAAGATTGCCACGAGGAGGCCTACGACCTCTGGGCGTCGTCAAACCACGGCCACGCGGAGCGGCGGCCACGACCGGAATTGGACCGCTCCGCGTTCGAGCCGGCGCGGACTTTCAAGCACGGCGCGCAATCAACGACGGTCCGGCGCAGCGATGACCAGTATCAAATTGTGAGCGTCGGACTAACGAAACAGCCGGAGACGCATGCCATCGCCCGCGTCATCGGGCATGACCCGCTGCGGCAGTTTCTCTGCGAGGCGCCCGGCGGACGCTACCAAACCATGGAGGCGACGTTCGACCCGGCCCGCCTCGAATGGTTCAATGTTTATGGCCAGGAGGACCGGCAGCCGGGCGAGTGGGGACATTGGACCGGGCGCGGCATGAATTGGAACGACATGTGC
>CAYUPI010000069.1:0-27132 GCA_964446585.1 uncultured Verrucomicrobiota bacterium | reverse complement strand
TTTGCGCGCGGCATTGACGAGCGGCCGGTTGTCCCCGCACGCGCGCCGGCCAAATCGTACGGCGAGCAGGAAACTTTCGCCGCCGATACCACCGATGAGGAGTTCCTCCAGGCGACGCTGCAGCGCATGGCCGACAAGCTGATGGCCAAAGTGCGCGAGGACCGCAAAAGCATCCGCACCTTGACGGTCAAAGTCCGCTACAACGACATGGACGAAGAGCAGGCGAGTGAAAGCCTGGAAGAACCGACCGATCTGGAAACCGACATCTATGCAAAAACCTCCGCGCTGCTGCGCAAAGCCTGGCGGCGCCGGGTCAGTTTGCGGCTGGTTTCCCTGAAACTGTCGAATGTCTATGAGGGCCGCTTCTGGAGCGGGCTGGCTCTCGACGTTTCCGCCCGGCAGCACGACGCCGAGCAGCGTCTGTCTGACGTCGTGGATGCTTTGCGCCAGAAATTTGGCCGCGCGGTGCTCTTGCGCGGCCATGATTTTGTCCTTCGTATCGGTAACGCTCGCGCTGGGGAACAACAAACAAAGGCAGGGCGCTCAGAGCGCGGAGCAGTTGAGGTGAGGATTATCAGCGATGCAGGAACGAAACATAAACGAATCCCTCGCGGAAACGACAGACGGCGCGGCATCGTCGTCGAGCGCACCGGGGGCCCATATCCGGCGGATGGCGGCGCGCTGATCACCCCAGCGCCGGGGACGCCTCCTCTCAAGGAAGCACCTGTCCCCTACCCTCTCGCCGTCGTGGAACGGCAGCGCCTGGGCAAATATGCCGCGCGCCAGCCAGCCGGGATCAAAACTCGACCATTTGCCAGTCCTTCTCCCGAACTGCGCTTCCGCACAGAGTTCGATGTTCAAAGTTCAAAGTTCAAAGTTCACGGGGCGAGCGGAAACGGAACACGCATTACGCATCACGTACTTGGCGCGCCGAAGCGCAGCGGCGGCGGCTCACGCATCACGTCTCCAGTCCCCCTGAACGTCCACAGCTACTACTCATTCCTCGACTCGACACTGTCTCCCCGGGCCATCGTTGATTTGGCCGCGCGCCACGACCTGCCGGCGATTGCGTTGACTGACAAAAACAATCTCCACGGCGCGGTGGAATTCGCACAAGCGGCGGCCGAAGCCGGCATCAAACCGATCATCGGCGCCGAACTTGACTGGAACGGCCATCGCGTCTGTCTCTACGTCGAGAACCAACCTGGTTATCGCAATCTTTGCCGGATCTTGAACGAAGAGGGGCGAGGGTCGAGGGTCGAGGGTGAGGGGAAAAGGGAAGAGACTCAACCTTCAAGGTGCAAAGTTCAAAGTTCAGAGTTCGATGTTCGATGTTCGATGTTCCCTCTTATCGACCACACCGACGGCCTGCTCGCTGTGAGCGCTGACCCAACTCTCGCCTCCTTCTTTCCGGGCCGCTTCTACCTCGAAATCAACAGCCCTGACACATTCGAAAAAGTCCGTCAGCAATCCATCAATCCACCAATCCATCAATCCAATCTTCCTCGCGTCGCTTCGTTTCCGATTCACTACGAGCTTCCTTCCGACCGCTGGAAGTACGACATCATTCAAAGCATCCGCACCCTCACTTTGCTGCGCCAGGCGCATCCGGAAAAGCGTCTCGATGGCCACTATCACTTCCGTTCCGACGTCGAGACGCAAAAGCTCCTGGCCGCCCATCCGGAACTGCTGGCCCACAGCCGCGAAATTGCCGAGCGCTGCTCCTTCACTTTTTCGCTGGGCAAACCGCAATTTCCCGGCTACGCGCCGTCGGACGGCTCCCCGCCTGCCGCCTTTTTGCGACGCTTGGTCATGGAAGGGCTCCAGCGCCGCTATCCAAAAGACCATGCCCGGCTCAAACCGCAACTCGAGCAGGAACTCGCCATCATTACCGAGGTCAGTTACGAGGAATACTTCCTGGTGATGTGGGACATCCTGCAGGAATGCCGCCGGCGAGGTATCGAATGGATCACACGCGGCAGCGCGGCTGATTCGCTGGCCTGTTATTGTCTCGAAATCAGCGGCGTTTGCCCAATCCGCTTCGAGCTCTATTTCCGCCGCTTCCTCAACAGGGACCGCATGGCGCTCAACAAGCTGCCCGATATCGACGTCGATTTCCCGCACGACCGCAAAGATGACGTCGTCGATTTGATTTTCGAAAGGTACGGGCCGAAGAACGTGGCCGTAGTGGGCGGCTTCTCCACTTTCCAATCCCGCAGCGCCTTCGCGGAAATCGCCAAAGTCCTGGGCGTGTCCGAATTCCAGGTCCGTCGGCTCACGGAGCGGCTGCCACATTTTTCCCGGGCGACCGATCTGGTCGAAGCCGTGGCCATCATGCAGGAGTGCCGCGACATGCCGTTCCAGGAAGAGCCGTATCGCACCGCGCTCCAACTGGCGGCCTTTCTCGACGGGTTCCCGCGCTACCCCAAGATGCATCCCTGCGGCCTGGTGCTCTCGCGCCAGCCCATGGACGAAATCACCCCCTGCTTCATCTCGGCCAAAGGCTATCCCACAACGCATTTCGACATGGACTCAGTCGAGGCAGTGGGTTTGGTCAAGATGGACATTTTGGCGCAAGGAGGATTGGCGGTGATGAGGGATGTGCTGGAAATGTTGAGTGCGGAGTGCAGAATTCAGAGTTCAGAGTTCAAAGTTCAAAGTTCAAAGTTCAGGGAAAGTGCCGAGGGTCGAGGGTCGAGGGTCGAGGCACAACCGTTCAACGATTCAACGACCTGCCCCGAATGCTTTCGGGGTTCAACGCTGCAACAACCTGCCCCGAATGCTTTCGGGGTTCAACGATTCAACGATTCAGCCCACCCTGCCCTCACGGAACACGGAACACGGAACACGGAACACATCTTCGGATTTCCTTCACCGATGGGACCGTGGGACGATCCGCAGATCTGGGAGCTCATCGCCAGCGGCAACGCCCGCGCCGTGCATCATATCGAGAGCCCGGCCATGATCTCGCTGTGCAAAATGTGCAACGTGCATGACATCGACACACTCATCGCCATCGTGTCGGTGATCCGACCGGGAGCGGCCAATGAGAGCAAGAAAATGGAATTCGCGCGCCGTTACCAGGGTCTCAGTCCTGTGCGCTATCTGCACCCGTCGCTCGAGCCCTGCCTGCGCAGCACTTATGGTCTGGTGGTTTATGAAGAACATATCCTGCAAATTTGCGAAGCCTTTGCCGGACTGCCGCCCGGCCGCGCCGACGTCCTCCGCCGCGCTCTGGGGAAAGACAAGATTGAACTCATCGACCAAATCCAAATCGAGTTTGCCGATTGCGCCCGCAAGCGTGGCCGCTCTGAAAACGAAATCATCGAAGTGTGGAACCTGGTTTCGGGTTTTCGCGGCTACGCCTTTTGCAAAGCGCACAGCACCGCTTACGGCGTTGAAGCCTATCAATCCGCCTGGCTCAAGCGCCATTATCCCGCCGAAGTCATGGCCGCCGTGCTCACTAATGGCAAAGGCTTTTACTCGCCGCTGGTCTATGTCCTCGAATGTCACCGCCTCGGCATTCCGCTGCTGCCGCCGTCGGTCAACGAGCCCGGACCGCAGTTCACAGTCACGAGGGGCGAGGGGCGAGGGGCGAGGGGCGAGCGGGAACCCCACTCCACGCCTTATGTTTCACGTTTCACGTTTCACGCATCACGGAACCCTCGACCCTCGACCCTCGACCCTCGACCCTCCTCTCACATCCGCGTCCCGCTCCTGAACGTCAAAGGCCTGACCAACCGCACCAAAGAAGCAATCCTGCGCGAGCACGAGCACGGCCCATTCTCCTCCCTGACTGATTTCTTCCTGCGCGTCCAACCGCTTCCCGAAGAGATGGAATCCCTCATCCGCGTCGGCGCCTTCGATGAGTTTGGCAAGCCCCGCACTGCGCAATACTGGGAGTTCAAAGGAAATGCAGAATGCAAAATGCAGAATGCAAAATGCCCAGACAAGAAGTCAGGAGAAAGGGTCGAGCGTCGAGTGTCGAGGACGCATCACGCATCACGCATCACGTATCACGTATCAGCTTCAAAGTTCAAAGTTCAAGGTTCAGAGTTCAATGTTCCCTCTCTCAACCAGCCCTGGCTTCTTCCCCCCGCCGACCTCGCGCATCTGCCTTCCGTCCCTCTCTCCGAACCGACCCGCCTCGAGCGCCTGCGCGCCGAAGAAGAACTCCTCGGCTATCCCGTCAGCGGCCACCCGCTCGAGTTGTTCCCTGACATCGCCTGGGATACCTATTGTCCGATCAACCGCCTCGGCGAACATGTCGGCGAGCAAATCGTCACCTGCGGCCTGGTCATCGAACAGCGCCTCTTCCATCAGGTCACCGGCGAACCGATGAAGTTCATCACCATTGCCGACCTCACCGGCATAGTGGAAACCGAACTGTTCGCCAAAACGTACAAATCCTACGGCCTGAACACCGTCCGTTACCGCGTGCTGGAAGTTACCGCCACCGTCGAGCCCTTCGAAAATGGCCGCGGCCATACCCTGCGCGTGCAGCGGGCAGGGAAACCGAGAACGAAGCAAGTCAGGGCGTGAGGGAGTTGTGCGGCGCTCTGGTCATTAGTCAAAAAGTGGCCAAAATTCGGATCGCAACCAATTGAAGGGGCGCACCGTCCTTGACACTCACCGACCCAAGGAGGATGGTTGAATGTCAGTTTTGCAACACGCCAACTTCGTTTTCCTGCCATGGGCCGACACGAATTGGTTTCCTTGAGATTCGTCATCGCGCTGACCTTGGGCGTCGCGTTGTCTCTTCGAGCCCAGGTCAATGTCTTGACCTACCACAACGACAACGCCCGAACCGGCCTCAATACGAATGAGACGATTTTGACACCCACGAACGTCAATCTCTACGGATTCGGCAAAATCTTTTCGCAACCGGTGGACGGCGTCGTGTATGCCCAGCCGCTGTATGTCTCCGGGCTAAGCATTCCGGGCAAGGGCGCGCACAATGTTGTCTTCGTCGCCACCGAGCACGACAGCGTCTATGCCTTCGATGCGGACAGTAACATTGGACCCAACTCTGCTCCGCTTTGGCACACTTCTTTCATAAACCCGGCCTCGGGGATTACTCCCGTCACGACCGCCGACGTCGGTGGCTGCCCGTCGTTCCGGGAGAACGAGATCGGGATCGTCGGCACACCGGTCATCGACGCCACCGGCGGCACGCTTTACCTTGTGGCGCGGACCAAGGAGCCACTGCCACCTCCCAACAACCAGACATTAATTCAAGTGCACCGCTTGCATGCGCTGGACATCACCAACGGCAACGAACGGCTCAACAGCCCAGTGGTGATTGCCGCGTCGGTGCTCGGCACGGGTGACGGCAGCAGCGGGGGCATGCTGAGCTTCGACTCGGCAATCCATCTGCAACGTGCCGCCCTGTTGCTGGTCGGCGGCGTCGTTTATGTCGCTTGGGCCTCCTCTAACTGCGATGGCGGTCCGTTCCACGGCTGGATCATGGGGTATAATGTGCAAACCCTGCAGCAGGTCGCCGCTTTCAATGTCTCCCCGAACGCCCGCCAGGGCGGCATTTGGATGTCCGGCGCGGGACTCGCAGCAGATCCGGACGGGGCGATCTACTGTGTTACCGGCAATGGAGCTTTTGATACGACTCCCAACCCGCAAACTTTCGGCGATAGCGTCCTCAAGCTGGTCCCAGGTCCCGACCTTACCGTGACCGACTATTTCACGCCCCACGACCAGGCTGCCATGGACTCCGGCGACAACGATCTTGGCTCGGGTGGGGCTATGGTTTTGCCGGACTCGGTAGGAAGCGTAATGCACCCGCACCTGCTGGTGGCGGCAGGCAAAGACGGGAAGTTTTACCTGCTGGATCGGGATAACATGGGCCACTTCAACCCGGCCAACAACAGCCAGATAGTTCAGGAATTGCCGTTCTATTCATTACAATCCGGACCACCACATTTTTTCGGAATGCCAGCTCTTTTCAAGAATCGCCTTTACTTGCAGGCAGAGGGGGAGGTCTTGAAATCATTTTCAATTGCGAGCGGCACAATCAATGCCACGCCACTGTCGCAGGCCACCGAGGCTTTCGCATTCCGGGGCGCACCACCCAGCATCTCGGCCAATGGCACGAACAACGGCATCGTCTGGCAGTTGGCGGTCGGTAACACATTCGTCGCTCCTCTGCGGGCTTACGACGCCGAGGATCTCTCGCACAAACTCTATGACAGCATTGTGAGCACCCAGGCTGGGCTCCCCGATCAGGTCAGCTACGTCAAATTCGTCGTGCCCACCATCGCGAGCGGCAAAGTGTATCTCGGCACAACCAACGCTTTGGCGGTCTTTGGGCTGCGTTCGGTGATTTGGTCGGTCTCTCACCGGTCTAGCCCGGATTCAATTCATTTGGTTTACAGCGCGCCACTGGGAATCAACAACGTCGTGGAAGTCTCCAGCGATCTCACCCATTGGTCGATCCTCGGTCCCGGCACCTCCGCAGGAACTGGCACCAATACTTTTGATGATTTAATCGTACCAGGCGGCGCCGCTCGGTTCTATCGCATCGGCCAGCAGTAGAGCGATCTGGGCCTTCCCCCGCTCAAATCGCGTAGCTTTCGGCCGCTCCGGCCGAGAGCTTCCGGACCTCAACCTCAATCGCTTGAATGTGGCTAATCATGTAAGTCCCGCGGTGGGGATCGCGATCGGTTGCCTGGGTTCCGCCGCGCGCATCCGTCGCCCGGGCCATGAGTTTATAGTGGCCGGGCTGGGCTGGTGTGCGCCAATGGTGTTCCCACAACCGCCAGGAATGCTCGGTGCCCGGCCCGAGCAACTGCGCCGCGCGCCAGGTTTTGCCCTCGTCGGTGCTGACTTCCACCTTTGTCACGACGGACTCGCCGGTCCAGGCAGCGCCGTGGACACGATAAACCGAATCCGCCGGCAGAATCTCGTGACGGGCCGGGCGGGCGATTTCCGCTTTGACCTCGACTTCACCGACGGGCAGCAACTGAATTGGAAGACCGTCGCGCGTGTCCCAAAACGTATAGTCCGAAGTCTGAAAATAGCCGCGGAAGACACGGTCGATCACCAGGATCCGCGTGAGCCACTTGACGGAGGCCATGCCATACCAGCCCGCTACGACGGCACGCACGGGAAATCCATGCGAGGCGGTTAGTGGCTCACCGTTCATCTTGTAAGCAAGAATCACTTCGGGCCTAAGGGCTTTTGCCAAAGGCAGGCTGTGGGCATAGCAGATTTTGCCGGGCGAGACTGGTTCCTTTTTGATCTCGCCACTATCGGCGCCCTCCAAAACTACTTCGATCGCTTCGGGGTTGAGGCCTGCTCGGTCCAGGACGTCCGCAAGCGGTGCTCCCGTCCACTCAGCATTGCCCACGGCCCCGAGCTCCCACTGCAAACCGCCGACTTTGGGAGAGAGGAAGATGCGGCTGTTGCCCGCGCATTCCATCACCATAGTCAACGTCCGCGCAGGCATTCTCGTCAGCTCGTCGTAGCTCAACACCAGTGGCCGCGCAACCCGGCCTTCCACCTTAAGTCTCCAGTCCCGAGCATTCAGTTTTGGCACCGGAAAGTGGCTGCGGACGAAGAACTGTTCGTTCGCAGTGAGGGAACTGGTGAGCGTCGAGAACGGGAACTCGAGATTTTCGGGGTCTCGCTCGCGGATGATCAGGCCTGGAAACGGATGTTGGCTTGCAGCCAGCGGAGGAGCGGCTCGGTTTTCTAGCTCAACGCGGTTCATGCATCCGAGCCTAGCAACGATTAGAGGCGCGGGACAAGCTCAGAAACAACATCGAGTGGTGCCACCGGCGCAAGTATTGACGGCTCGGTCCCAAATGTTATGCTACGCATGTCACCAGCGAAAACGTATGCAACTGACCTTGGATGGGTGGTTCGGGCAACTGGACAAATTTCAGGAGCGCATTCCGATGGAGGAGTTGATTCGCGGTCTGAAACGATTGCGCTTGGAGTGGGCGGCGCTCGAGCCCTTCGCCCAATTTTCGCCGGAACGGTACCGGCGCAATCTGATGCACGCGGGCCCCGCATATCACGCGCTGGTGTTGTGCTGGCGCAATGGGCAGCGCAGCCCGATTCACGACCATCGTGGCTCCGCTTGCGCCGTGCGCGTCATCCGCGGCGAGGCCACCGAGACGGTGTTTCAATTGACCGAAGATGGACACCTGTTTCCCGAGCGGACCCGCCAGATGTCTGAGGGATTCATCTGCGCGACGGAGGACATGGACATTCACCAACTCTCAAACCTTCAGCCAGGCAAGGCCGATCTGGTGACACTCCACCTCTATTCACCGCCACTGCTGGTGATGGGGCAGTACTCCCTGACAGATCCAATCGTGCGCGATTTCAATGACGAAATTCACGTGTTCGCGGAAGGCGCGGGAATCTAAGCCTGAGCGCTGAGCCGGGCTTCGAAATTCTGGAATTGGCTGCAGTGAAACCCGGAGCTGGGACGAGGAGCCTTCGACATCCTATGCGGCTTGCGGCGCCATTTGCTGTTTCAGACGCTGCATATTCGCCTCGATTTGCTCTAAGTACTTATTCCGGCCGGAGGGATAAGGATCGTTCAGGAATCGGTACACTCCGCCGAAATCGCGGTCCAGTTTCTTGAGCACATATTTCTCCCAGAATCCCGGCGTTTTAAGCATCAGGTCCGAGGCACTGGAGAACATCGCGATGAAGTGGGTTCGGTCCGTGGTGTAGCGGACCGCCTCGGCAAATTCCGAGTAAAGAATGGGAAGTTTCTCCACGTAATCCTCCGCCGCCATCTGCCCCAGCAAGTCTGCCGTGCCTAGAGCGAATCCGGTCACTTTTTCCATTTCGCTCTGAAATGCGATAATGCTCAAGACCGCGTCCACTCCGGTGCAGTGAATCATGTTCTGAACCGCCCGGATCTCGCCGTCCTGGTACCCTTTTTCAGCAAGCAATTGCTCCGCGAACTCGGCGCTGCGAGTCACATGAACGACCGTATACTTGGCGCCGGTGCCCTCGACGTCATCACGTTTTTTCAGGTAGCCAGTATCGTGAAACAGAATCGCCAGTACGCCCAGCTCCACCATCCGCTGTGTCAGCCGCGGCTGTGTCTCGGCAAAATGGCGGCCTCGTAAAAGCCGCGCCATGCAGAGCGTGCCCTGGAGGGTATGCTCGAAATCGTGGTAGCGGGCATCCACCGGCTGGTAATCCCGATAGCCGCCGGTGAAACATGCCTCGGCCCAGCCAAAGACCCGCGGCACCAGTTGCTTGTCGCCCCCAGGGAACATGCTCAAATAAGCCGCCTGAACCTCGGCTTCGACAGCTCGTGGGTCTTTTGTCAGAACGGGGTCATACATGTGCCGCGTAAGGTAAGGGGGCGCGTAGCCCTTTGCACGATATTTTCATCCAACTGTTTCGGAACGAGCGTCGTTGGGCAGCCCTACCAAAAACTTTGAATGCTCGTGCGCAGCGAACCCGCTCTGCGCTATTACACTTGATCGGCTCACAGCCGTTTGCATTCTAAGTCCCTCTTCATCCCAGGCAGAGAGTTCTTGGCCCAAATCTGCCACATCAACTTGCCGCGGGTCCTTTGTACTTGAAAGCCAGCATCGTGATGTCGTCGGACTGGGGGTGGCTTTGGGCATGGAGGGCTATCTCCTGCCTGACCCCGGCGATGAGTTCCTTCACCTCCCTGTGTCGCAGTGCGGAGACACAAGACCGGAACCGCTCGGAAGAGAAAAGTTCCTGGTTGGAATTCTCGGCCTCGGTGACGCCGTCGGTGTACAGCAGCAGCAGGTCGCCCGGCTTGAACCGGATCGTCTTGGACTGGTAGCTGAGGTTTTCCTGGAAGCCGACTACAAATCCAGGCGGGGCACATAGAAACTCCACGGCACCATCGTCGTGGGTGCACATCAACGGAGGGTTGTGGCCCGCGCTGCAAAATTCCGCCTCGCCAGTCTGGATATTGAGGATCAGGCAAAAGACCGTTACGAACATGCACTCATGATTGTCCGGACAGAGCAAGTTGTTCACCCGGGCAAGGATTTCACTGGCCGGATACTGGCGCATCGCTTCGCTCTTCAGCAGTGTTTTGCACAGCGCCATGAAAAGCGCCGCCGGCACCCCTTTGCCGGAAACATCGCCCACGAACAGGCACAGCCGGTTCTTGTCCACGAGGAAAAAGTCGTACAGGTCGCCGCCCACTTCCTTGGCGGGCTCCATCATCGCGTAAATCTCGAATTCCTTTCGTCCCGGAAACGGCGGGAACGTGCGCGGCAACATGCTGGTCTGGATATCACGGGCGATGCGAAGTTCGGCGTTGATCCGTTCCCGGGCTTCCGTCTCCGCTTTCAGGTTCTCGATCAGGCGTTTGATGCTTAACTGAATGAGATTGATCGCCAGCTCGGGATCACGGCTCATCAGACGCCGGACTTCATCGACGCCCATGGTGTAGGCCTCGACGTCTTCCTCGGCTATCGCCGTGGCCGTCCGCTCCCGGCCCGGAGAAAAGATTCCCATCTCGCCAAGCACCTGCCCGGCTTGGATCAACCGGTTGATCTCTGGCAGCCGGATCACGCCTTTAGCAATATAGAAGAGCTTCTCCGCGCGATCGCCGAGTTTGAAAAGCTGCTCCCCCTTCCTGAAGGTTTCACGGCTCATGAACTCAATCGGCCATTGGCAGGCGCTCTCGGCCGCGCCCATGTCTCGTTCGAGGGGCTGCGGCAGTTTCACCACCTTCCGCACCACATCGCCCGCCAGCCCGGAGGGCGCCGGCAGTGTCAACGCAATAGCTCCGGGCAAATCGGGAGCAGGCACGGGCGCGTCCTTTCTAAGTTCGAGGCCTGGCATGACGGCCTATGTTATCAAGGTATTTTGGCCTGTCAAGCAACGGATCAAGGGCCGCTTCGATTCTCCTGCTTCTTTGGTCTCACTGGACTTGTGGCAGACCTTTCACCATAATTGTCTGTCAGTGCAGCATTTACGCCAGAGATACCCGACAGCCTCATGCGCAAACGACCGCCAGGGTCACTTACAGGACCGGTCGCAAACGCGGTTTTCGAGCGTCCGCGATCCGCAGGCCTGGGAAAGCGCGGACGATGTGTCCACGCCCAGGATTGCGCAATCTTTGGTCGTGTGTTGAAGATGTCAAAACCGATTTCATTTAGTTCCGATCATGGCCGACGAGCTTTCTTTGCGGATTCAAACTAGTTTTGCCGCTATTGGCTCTGCCAACGAGGCGGCGTCACAATGGCTCGCCGAGCGTAACGCGCCCTCCAACGCTCATTACTTCGCCAATCTCGCTATCGAGGAACTCGTCACCAATTGCATCAAATACGGGTACGACGATGCGGGCGAACATATCGTTGAAATCAAGCTGCAGCTTTCGGGTACCGAGTTGGTGCTCACCGTGACGGATGACGGGCGCCCGTTTAATCCGCTCGATTTTCCAGCGCCTGACACGAAATTACCGGTGGAAGCCCGGCCCATCGGCGGTCTCGGCATTCACTTGTTGCGCCGGATGTCCGACCGCATGGATTATCTCCGTGCCGACGGCAGAAACTGTGTCACGGTGCGTAAATCCGTCAGCCGCTGAACGCGGCAAACGCCTGGACGACAGACTGAACGGCAGAATAAATTGCTGGTGAAAGCAGCGCCGATACGACATACTCAACTGAAATCGCAACCACTAATTTAATAACGTGAGCACACTCACTACCAATATCATCCAGAAAACCAGCAACGGCCGCCTCGAAGTCACGCTCGTGCTGGATGGCAATCTCGACAATTCCACGGTAGCCAGTCTCGAGGCGAAACTGATGCCCACGCTCGCGACGAAACCCGCGCAAGTCATCTTCGACCTAGCACATCTGAAGTTCGTGACCAGCGCCGGCATCCGCCTCTTCTTCCTCTCGGTCAAGCAGCAGAAGCCGCACGGCGGCCAGGTCTCCTTCGTCAACCTGCAACCGCAGATCAAGGAAGTCTTCGCCATCATGGGCGACATTCCTGACATGCGCATTTTTCGCGACCAGGCTGAACTCGACGCCTACCTGCTTGCCCGCCAGCGAACTTACCAGCCGTAACCGCTGCTCCCGCGCCCGAGCCAATCGCTGATGCTCGAGACACTGAAACGCCTCGCGCTGGGACTCGCCCTCACGGCACTGGCGGCGGGAGTTTTGCTTTACACCGATCATGGGTCGCGCCATTCCTCACGCCGCAAGGCGGGAGCGCCGGTTGCCCCAGGAAAAGTGTTTCGAGTGGCGATGGTCGAGCACGCGTCCATCCCGGCGCTGGAGGAAGGACTCAACGGAGCCATCGACGCCCTCGCCGAGCGCGGTTACGCTGACGGTGGCCGCCTGCAGATCAGGCGTTATAACGCCGAAGCGGACCTCGGCACCGCCAACGCCATCGCCAAGGAAGTCACCAGCGGTGGCTACGATCTCATTGTCAGCGCCAGCACGCTTTCCCTCCAGACAATCGCCAATGCCAATAAGTTCGGTGCGCGCACGCGGCACGTCTTCGGACTCGTGAGCGACCCATTTAGCGCCGGCGTCGGCATCGAGGCCACGAATCATGCTATTCACCCGCCCTACATGACCGGCTATGGCTCGATCCAGCCGGTAGCCAGCATCTTCCGCATGGCCCGGCAGATGCGCCCGGAACTCAAAACGGTCGGCCTGGTATGGAATCCCACCGAGGCGAACTCGGTGGCTCAGACGAAACTCGCCCGCGCTGTGTGCGCGGAACTCGGCATCACTCTCGCCGAAGCCAACGCGGAGAACAGCACCTCCGCGCTCGAGTCAGCCAACTCTGTGATCTCGCGCGGCGTCGACGCAATTTGGATCAGTGGCGACGTCACTATTTCACTCGCCTCAAGCGTCATCATCAACGCTGCCCGCCTCGCCCAAATCCCGGTGTTCACTGCCCTGCCCCCCAACATCCGCCAGGGATCACTTTTCGACCTCGGCGCGAACTATTTCGAGGTCGGCCGGTCCGTTGGCCGTTTGGCCGCGGACGTTTTGGATGGCAAGGACCCCGCAAAGATCCCGGTCGAAAACTTCGTACCCGAGGTGTTTCTGATCAACGAAACCGTGCCGGCCTTGCTGAAAGACTCATGGACGATTCCTGAGGCGCTCCGCCAACGGGCTAACGGCAGCATCACGGCCACGGCCACGAATCTGCCGAATTTCGCGACCGTTGCTGCTCGCACGCTCAAGCCTCAAACTGGCCGGACTTACAAAATCGGCCTCGCCTATTTCGCACCCGAGTCAGGCGCGGAATCCTGCATGCGCGGCATCTTCGACGGCTTGCGCGAGCAGGGCTTCGTGGAGGGGAAAAACCTCGAAGTCCGCCGCGCCCACGCGCAGGCAGAAATCGTCAACATTCCCTCCATGCTACAGAATTTTGACAGCTCGGATGTGGACGTGGTCCTGCCCATGAGCACGCCGGTCATCAGCGGTGCCTGCGGTTTCGTCAAACATAAGCCCGTTGTCTTCACCTACTGCTCCGACCCCGTCGCGGCAGGGGCCGGCAAGTCGTTTACAAACCATCTGCCGCACGTCACCGGCATTGGTTCCTTCCCACCAGTGCAGGACATGGTGAATCTGATCCGTGAAACCATGCCCACAGCGAAGTCCATTGGCACCATTTACAACGCTTCGGAGGCTAACTCGGTCAAGGTTATCCAGGTTGCGCGGGGCCTCTTTGCGAAGGCGGGAATGAAGCTGGACGAAGTGACCGTTGCCTCGCCCGCCGAGGTGATCCAGGCGGCGCAGGCGCTCGCCAGCCGACGCGTGGACGCCGTTTATATCCAGGGCGATAACACGGTCATCCAGGGCTTTGATGCGGTGGTTAAAGCCACGCGGGATGCAAAGTTGCCGCTATTCGTGGACGATCCGGATTCCGCCAAACGCGGCGCGGTCGCCTGCATGGGGCTCGGCTACTATCGTCCCGGTTTTGCGATCGCCAAACCGCTCGCTCGCGTCCTGCTCGGCGAAAGCCCCGCGGGCATTCCAATGGAAAACGTCTCCGAGCGGGCTGTCTGGCTCGACTTGTCGCTGTCGGAAAAACTCGGTTTGAAATTTCCGCAAACAATCATCGCTGAGGCGGCTCGCGGCTCCACCGAACAGGCTGCGACGAAGCCGGGTGCTTCGACAGCAACCAATCACGCTCCGTTGGCTCGCAAGGTCAAGATCGACCTGGTCGAATTCATTGAGACGCCCAACGTTGAGATTAACCGCGAGGGCCTGCTGGTCGGCCTCGAGCGGGCCGGCTTGCAGCCCGGGCGTGATTTCGAGCTCCGCATGCGCAATGCACAGGGGGACATGGCTACGCTCAGCACTATGATCGACGCTGCTCTCTCCGACGGCACGGATCTCCTCCTGGCCTCGACCACACCGGCGCTGCAGGCTTGCTTACGCCGCGCCAATGGCCGGCCGGTCGTGTTTTCATTGGTCGCGAATCCCATGGTGGCCGGCGCGGGCAAGAGCGAAACCGAACACTTGCCCTTCGTGACCGGCGCCTACATCCCCGCTCCACACGACGAGGGCCTGCAGGCGTTGCGGCAGTGCCTTCCCAGCGTGAAGCGCATCGGCACGCTGTTCGTGCCCTCGGAAGTCAATTCGGTCTTCTACAAGGACGAATTGCTCAAGGCCGCCGCACGTCTTGGAATCGAGGTCGAGTTGGTCGGCATTAGCAGCAGCAGCGAGGTCGCCGATGCCGCCTTGGCCTTGTGCGGGCGCAACGTGGATGCCATCTGCCAGATTTCGGACAACCTCACCGGCGCGAGCTTCGCCAGCATCGCGCAGGCCGCCAAGCGCGCGCGCCTGCCTCTCATGGGCTTCGCGTCCGGTCAGGCAAAGTCCGGCGCGTTCATGACCATCTCCCGCGATTTTTTTGATGGCGGCGTGGCCTCGGCGGAAATGGCGGCACGAGTGTTGCGCGGCGAGTCGCCGGCGGCAATTCCATTCCTGCTCGTTCAAAAGATCAAATATACCTTTAACCCCGCCGCCGCCGCTCAAAGCAGTATCGTCATCCCGCCCGAACTGCTGCACCGCGGCGAATCCGTGAACTGAACCGCTGCTCATGGAAATCATTTCTCAGACCGCCGAAGGCCGGCACGAGCTGAAGCTCAAGGGCCGGCTCGACGCCAACTGGGCCGATCACGTCGGCAATGCCATCGAATCGGCCATTCGCACCGGGCAGCATTATATCGATCTCGATCTTGCCGAGGTGAGCTACCTCAGCTCCGCCGGCATTCGTGTGTTGCTGAAGTATTTCAAACAGCTCCTGGCCGCGCACGGCGAGCTTCGCGTGGTGCGCGCCACCGAGGCCATTCTCTCGGTGCTGCAGCTCTCCGGCATTGCGGCCATGCTGGTGGGCGATCTCGAAGCACCTTCGCCGACGAAATCCCAGGCTGGGACCCGCCTGTCGGAGCGAAAGGGCGTACAGTTTGAATCTTACGAACAAACCGGCGGGCGCGCGTTGGAGGGCCATCTCCATGGGCACCCGGAGAAATTCGCCGCCGGCCAACTCTTAGCGGCTGAATGCTCCCGCGTTCGTTTCGACGCCGAGCGCGTCGGCCTCGGCCTGGGAGCATTCGGCAACGACCCCGCGGACTGCCGCTCGCGTTTCGGCGAATTTCTCGCCGTGGGGGGCGCGGTTGTTACCCAGCCCACGGACGGCAGTAGTGTCCCGGATTTCCAGGTGGTCGAAGGCCAATTTGTCCCCGAGCTGAACGTCCTCTACGGACTCAGCGCGACCGGCACCCTGTCCCGCCTGTTGCGTTTCGAAGCGTCGGCGGCCGAGCGCGGCGTCATCGCGCTGTCTGATCTGGTCGAGGTCGCGCTGGGAGACCTGGGAACATCTGCCGCCGTTTTCGTCATTATGGCTGAGAGCGCCAGTCTGGTGGGAGCGACGCTGCGACGTTCGCCCGTGCTCGCCGATGGAAAGTCGCCGTTGGATTTTCCCGCTGTGCGTGACTGGCTCTCGTTCACCACTGAGCGAAGCGACGAACGTCACCTCTCTCTGATCGTCGGCTTCGCCGAGCGCCAGCCTCAGCCCGACCTGGGCGCATTCCTTCGCCCGCTCGGCTCCGGCGCAACCACCCAGGGGCATTTCCACGCGGCGGTGTTCGGCTATCGGCCACTGGCAAAAGGCAATATCAGCCTCCGGGATGTCATCGCCGGTCTGCTTGGCAGCGAGTCGGCGCGCGCGATCTTGCACCTGCTGTCTGACGAGCGTGAATTCGAAGGCGTAGGCCAGACCGAACTCATGCGCGGCGCTTGCTGGACCGGGCCGCTTGGGAAGTCTGGCCGCACAACGGAAACTTGAACGCCACGCTATGACACTGCTGATCGGAGCCACCACCATCGGTCTCATACTCGCCCTCCTCGCGCTTGGGGTTTACCTCAGCTTCCGTATCTTCAATTTCCCCGACATCACGGCGGACGGTTCGATCACGCTTGGCGCCGCGGTAACGGCTACACTGCTGGTCCACCGCGTCGCGCCCGTGGTGGCCACGCTCGCCGGCTTTGTTGCGGGCTTGCTCGCGGGCATGACTACCGGCGTGCTGCACACCAAGTTCAAGATTAACGGCCTGCTCAGCGGCATCCTCGTCATGACCGCGCTTTATTCCGTCAACCTTCACGTCATGGGCAAGAGCAACGTCCCACTGCTTAACGAGGCCACTCTCGCGAGCAAAGCGGAGGGCCTGGCTGCCAGATGGTTCCATGCTGCGGCCGATCTCGACGTGCTGGGCTGGACGGTCGGGTTGCGCGACGCCGCCACCTTGGTGGGGATGCTGATTCTGGTCTGCTGCCTCGGGCTGACTCTCTATCTTTTCTTTCGCACAAACCTCGGCACCGCCATGCGCGCCACGGGCGACAACCCGCAAATGATACGCGCGCTGGGTGTGAGCGTCGATTTCATCCTCATCCTCGGCCTGGCCCTGTCGAACGGTCTCATCGCGCTGGCGGGCAGCCTCCTCGCTCAGTATCAGGGATTCGCCGATGTCCAGATGGGCATCGGCATGGTTGTCTGGGGCCTGGCCAGCGTCATTATTGGCGAAGCGCTTGTTGGCAGCACACGCATCGGGCTGCTGATCACCGGCGCGGTCATGGGGTCAGTGCTGTTTCGCCTCCTGGTGGCCATCGCGCTGCGCTGGGGTCTGAATCCGAACGATCTCAAACTTATTACCGCCGCGTTTGTCTTCGTCGCGTTGATCGCGCCGATGCTGCTGCGCAGGCTTAAAGGGACCGCCAAACCTAAGCCTTCTGTCGCCTGACATGCTCGAGATCGCCAAGCTCACAAAAACGTTCAATCCCGGCACGCCGAACGAAGTGCGCGCGCTGCGGGACGTCTCGCTCCGGCTCGAGCGCGGCTCGTTCCTGCTCATCATCGGCACGAATGGCTCGGGCAAGTCCACCCTCCTCAACGCTGTGGCCGGCACTTTTATTGCCGACACGGGCCGGCTGACGCTCGCCGGCCGTGACATCACCCGTTGGACCGAACATCGCCGGGCCAAGCTGATCGGCCGCGTTTTCCAAAATCCGTTCAGCGGCACGGCGCCAAACATGTCCATCGCCGAGAACCTCTCGATGGCGGCCCGACGCGGACGGCCCCGCGGTCTTGGGTGGGCCTTGCACCGCAAGTCACGCGCGGCTTTCCGCGACCGCATTAGGACACTGAACATGGGCCTCGAAGACCGTCTCGACAATGTCATCGGCAGTTTGTCCGGCGGACAACGCCAGGCCTTGACGCTGCTCATGGCCTCGTGGCTCAAGCCAGAACTACTGCTTCTCGACGAGCACACCGCCGCGCTCGATCCCAAAAGCGCCGACCAGGTCATCCGTCTCACCCATGAGATCATCCAGCGCGACAAATTGACGACACTGATGGTCACGCACTCGATGCAGCAAGCTGTGCATCTCGGCGACCGCATCGTCATGATGCATCGCGGCCAGGTGCTGCACGATTTGCAGGGAGCCGAGCGGGCGCGTGTGCGGCCCGAGGATCTGTTGCGGCGCTTCGACGATGTGCGCCGACGCGAACAACTCGACCCGACCGTCGCCGAAATGTTGCAGCGAAATTATATTTAAGGGGTAAACGACACCGACTTTCACTTCCCAGGTGCGCCACCGGTCGCGAGTTTAGTTAGTGAGAAACGAGGCTGATAGGTTACGGCCGAGGCGTGCTCGGTCCGTTGCCTTCCGACTTTGTCTGCCGGCCTCCAGCCGGATTTTCAATCAGAGCTTCGGCCTCTTTCCTCAGTGTTTGAACAATGATCCAGTCGATCCACCCGTCCCCAATGTCGCCACTCTTAAGGCTGCGCATCCTTGTCTCGATAACGTCAATGCCTTTGTCCAAAGTGGCAAGGGCCTTGGCGTGTTGACCGAGTTGATGCTGTGCCATCGCCAACACTAGATAGGCCTGCGCGTCCCGGAAAACCCAGACGGGTTGGGCCACTACCTTTTCCGTCCAATTTGCAGCGCTGGAAAAATGCCTCTGCCGATATTCAACAAGACCTTTCACAAATTGGAAAAATGGAAGATCCGGCCTGGCCTTCCCCAATATGACCGCGGTATCGGCCCATTTTTCGATTGAGCGCAGATCGCTGCCTGGGAAGGGAAGAATCAGGCAGTCTTTGGCCATCCGTTCGGCGACATTTAAGTTGTCCGTCCGGCCGAAGCGGAAGATCTCGGCGGCACAGTGACGCCGGTACGCCTTGAGATCGCCGGTAGCCACCAGCAACGGCGCCAGAGAGTGATAATGCAGGTGATTCGTTGGCTCCAGAACGATCAGCCTGGCAAAATCCGTAGCGGCATCTTTCCAATCCCCCGTCCGCGCGCATATGGCGCCATGCAATTCCCAGAAGCCGGTATTTGTGAGCCGGCTTCCTTCTGGCGACTGCAGCCGTTCGGCCAGAAACGAGCGCACGTCCTCGCGTTTGCCTCCGAGCTTGAAGATGTTGACCAGCGCATTGGCGCTGCTATCCCGCCGCACAGCGTCCTCTGCCCAACGATTCCGGTTCAGATTCCAGGAGGCCTCGTAGCTCTTAAGTGCCAGCTCCATTTCGCCTTTCCTTACGTACGCTGTCGCAAGATTGTCTTGTGCGCTGAATGAATCCGGATAATTCGTCACATTAATCTTAAGCCATTGGATGGCCTTACTCGGGGAGCGTTTACTGTAAAGCATGATGTTGCCGAAAAGAGCGACCATCTCCTCCGGTGGCAGGAACTGAACGCCCAGGCGCTCCGACACTTTCGCAAAATGCTCATTCAGCAGCTCAGGGTGATCGATGGCTGAGCCCGGCGGTTTGTAACCATCGAATAAGAACAACAAGCCGTGGTACAGGCTGAGCAACGGCACTGAACCGTGGTTTTCCGAGTCGAAATATTGGACCGCCGAGTGAAATACCGAGGAGTTGTTCGTCTGAAGCAAACTTGCAAAATCCATGCAGGAATTCTTTGCCCGATTCGCATCGAAGTCTTCTGACGGTGGATTGTTGGCGACGGATATATAAATCGCGCCGCGAAAGTCGTTTGTTTTCTGCAGCCTCTCGCGAGCCTTGCTCAACAGAAGTTGATCGTCCCACCACAGACTCGGATCGATGGCAATGTAACCCTGAAAAATTGGCGGCTGACGCAGCAAGACATCCGTGGCCAGAAGTCCTCCAAGCGAATGACCCACGAGAACCCGATGGGGCAAGGTCCGATAATTGGCCTCGATATGCGGGATGAGTTCGTTTTGGAGAAAATTCAGGAAAGCTTCCCCACCTCCACTGGAAGCGAGAGATGGTTCTTGCTTCCCGCTTTCACTCTTGGTCGTGTGGGTCGGTGTGAGATCGCGAGTTCTGAACGTATTCGGAATGGCTACCACGATCATCTCCGGAATCTGGGTATTGCCATTGTTTCCATCGCTCATGAACTGCACTACCCCGCTGGCAGAATGAAAATGGACATCTCCATCCAAAATGTAGAGCACGGGGTACTTTTTGGGGACGAAAACCGTGTTCTGATAAGACTTTGGGAGATAGACCCAGAAATTCCGGTTCTCATGGAGGATTTCGGAGCGTAACGTGAACCTCTTCCCAATCTTGTATTCCCCATCGACTGGCTGCGCCGCAACTGATGTTTCCCTCGCTGGCTTCGTCGCGCATCCCCCAGCGAAAAGAAAAAACCCGATCATCAAGGCAGAAAGGGTCCTTCGTGGGTCGGCAATAGGCTTCATACAATGAACAGACACCGCCAAGCTGATATTTGTATATGCAGAAAGCAGGAGCCAATGCGGGGTGGTAGGGTCGGGCGGCAAGGTTCAGGTGGTCAATGAGCAAAAAGGTGAACAACGCCGAAGATGAGCAGGCATTTGAGGTTGAACCTCTTCGCGGAGATCAAGCTTGCATGCGAGGGGTTCAAGGCATAGTGTTCATGTCACGGCTTCGGCAAACCACGTGCCGCAATCCGCCAGCAACCAACATACGAAAGAATTTATGCGCATTAAATTTCTGACTCTTTTCCGAACCTCAGTTTCTTTAGCGGCATTGACGTTGTCGTTCGCCGTGCTGACTTCTCCGCTATTCGCGGCCGACCACAATCTCGCAGGCACATGGAAAGCGACCTTCACCACGCAAAATGGCCAGACCATTGAATCCACCCTCAAGCTCAAACAGGATGGCGACAAATTGAGCGGCGTGGTCATTGGCCGCAATGGCAATGAGACTCCGCTCGAGGATATTGCTCTGGCGGGTGATCAGGTCTCCTTCAAACTGACCCGCGAGCGCAATGGTGAAAAGGTCACGACCAAGGTGGTGGCCAAAGTGGCTGGTGATGAGTTGAAGGGTAAACTCGAGTCTAACTACGGTGGCGAGAACCACACGCTGGACTGGCAAGCCAAACGTGAGAAAGAAACGGCCGACACTGCGCCCGCTTCCACCGGCGTCACCGGGAATTGGCACTACCAGCTCAACCTCGGTGGCAATGAGGTCGATCTGCTCCTCAGCTTGAAACAGGAGGGTGATAAAGTGACTGGAAAAGTCTCCGTGGCCGAGATTGAACTTCCGATTTCTGAGGGTAAAATCGCAGGAGACTCCATCTCGTTCACAGTCGCTGTGGATCGCGACGACTTGAAATTTACTTCTAAATACAAAGGTACCGTCGCGGGCGATACGATCAAAGGAAAGATTCATTCCGATCGGGGCGGACAGGACCATGAATACGAGTGGAACGCGACCCGCGAAAAAGTCGCCGCCAGTTCATCCAACGCCACCGGCCAGTGGAAATTTGTGATCGTGACTGATAGCGGGGACTCCCACGATCTCAGCCTGAAGCTAAAGCAGGATGGCGAAAAATTAACCGGGGTCGTCATCTTGGGGGACAACGAAGTCCCCATCTCTGATGGTTTGGTTAAGGACAACGAAGTGACCTTGAAAGTGACGCGTGAGCAGGACGGCAAGACCCAAGTATCAAAATTCAAAGGTACCCTGGAAGGCGACACTATCAAAGGAAAGATCGATTCCGATTGGAGCGGCGAAATGCGCAATTACGCCTGGAACGCCAAACGCTCGAACTAGTGTTCTGTCGCATCAGAATGCGGCCTCTCTCCGCGAAGTCTGGTTCATACCTGCCTAGTCCATCGGCCCTGTTTCATCGGGCCGGACGTCCGGTTCATAGACCGAAGGTCTAGCTCATACCAGCCCAGGCCAACGGCCTGGGTTCATTGGACCGGGAGAAGGTGTAGGCACTGAAAGCGCGCGTCATACCTTCTGCAAATCCGCGCTCTCGCTGGCCCGCTCACCTTTCGCATTAGCTTCAATTCGCGTTAATTAGCGGTGAAAATGCCCGGAAGCCGGTTCCCTTTCAGCGCGGCTGTGGTAAGGTCTCTCTGATCATGAAGCCGGCACCATCCAAACAGTTGATGGCCCTGCTAGCCCTCATGATTGTGGCTCCCGCATGGCGCCTGGCCGCCGATTGCACGGTGACGAATCTGGGGGTCACTCCGCTGAACGAGATGGGTTTCACCGCCTATTCAAACTCGGGTGGCGGACTTTACCCGAACGGCGCGAACACCCGGCCGCCCGAGCACGAATCTGCCGGCATGTCGATCGCCACTAACGAGATCCTTCCGCTCGACGCCTCCGGCAGCACGGACACGAACAACGGGAAAATCGTTCTCCTTTCGCTCGGTGTGTCAAACACAACGCAGGAATGGGCCAGCGGCGACAACGTGACACACAACATCACGAATGCCTTCAAGTATCGCGCCGACCTGGATCCGTCCAAGAATCCGCAACTGGTAATAGTGGATGGAGCGTTCGGCGGCCAGGACGCCATCACATGGACGAATCCCACGTCCGCGAACTGGGCCATGGTGATCACTCAACGGCTTGTGGCTGCCGGGGTGACCTCGACCCAGGTCCAGGCTCTTTGGCTGAAGCAGGCGCTGGCCGGCCCGCACAATTACGGTTCGTTTCCTGGCCACGCTCAGGCGTTGCAAGGCTACTTGGCGATCATTCTGCGCATCGCGAAAGCCAAGTACCCGAACCTGAAACTCGCTTATCTCACGTGCCGGACGCGTTCCTACGACACGAATTCGACGGATCTGAACCCGGAACCGTTCGCGTTCGAAACCGCGTTCGCCGACAAATGGGTCGTGCAGGACCAAATCAACGGACTCAACAATCTGAATTGCAATACCAACAACGGGGCGGCGGTTGCGCCCTGGATTTCCTGGGGGCCGTACATCTGGGGGGACGGCCTGGTGCCGCGGTCCGACGGCTTGGTCTGGTTGTGCTCGGACCTCTCGCAAACCGACTTCACGCATCCCAGCAGCAATGGCGTATATAAAGTCGCGAGCCAGTTGCTGGCGTTTTTCAAAACCGACCCGACCACAACTCCGTGGTTTTTGAAGAAGAGCGGCGCGGGCGGCCCCGCTTGCGCACCCTCGGCCAGTGCAACCAATGGCCTTATGCCGCTCACGGTCAACTTATTCGCCCACGCCTCGGCCGGCGCCGCGCCGCTGCGCGACGCGCAGTGGACCTTCGAGGACGGGGAATTCGAGACCAACGCGAACCCGGTAAAAACCTTTCGCTCGCCGGGTACGTATCATGCCCGGCTGACCGTGACCGACACCAACGGCAACACGGCGCAGGGAGTCGTCACCATCAGCGTCAATTCGAGCTTTGATGCCTGGCGCGCGGGCAAATTCACGCCGGCGGAGCTCGCCAACACGAACATCAGCGGCGCATCGGCCAATCCCGACAGCGACGCGTTCCCGAACCTTCTTGAATATGCGATGGGCCTCGATCCGAAAACCTCAGACCCTGCGAGCACGCTCAGTGCAACCCTGAGCAACAGCTTTTTCACCATCAGCTTTCCGCACTACAAACCTGCAGCCGATGCGCCCATCGCTCTCGAAGTCTCGTCCGATTTGGCGAGTTGGAGCAGCGTCACTACCACACAGTCGCTCGACTTTGGCCTCACAGAGCTGCTGACTTATCAGGAAGCGGCCTCCGCTCCCGCGAGGTTTTTCCGCCTGAAATGCTCGCAGCAATAGAAGCCCGTGCGGCCGATGCGCAGGCAACCCCGCGGTTCATTCTGATGTTGTAATCGCGTTGCGCCATCCAATTTTTAGGCTACTTTGGTGCGAAACAGAAAGCGAACGCTATGGACACAATGACCAAAGGCAGAGGCGCTCCGCTGGGCAATACCCGCGCCGCGTCTGACCTGATGCCTCCGAAGTTTGACACTGTGGAGGCGGAGCGGAACCATCGCAAACAGCGGCTGGCTGCCGCCTTTCGTTTGTTTGCACATTTCGGTTATGACGAGGGCCTCGCGGGGCACATCACGGTCAGAGACCCCGAACACACGGGCCGGTTCTGGGTCAACCCGCTCGGTGTTCATTTTGCCCATATCAGATCGGCCGATTTGGTGCTTGTGAGCCACGACGGGAAGGTCATTGAGGGCGGTCGCCCGGTCAATGCCGCCGCCTTCGCAATCCATTCGGCAATTCATAAGCGGCGACCCGATGTGATTGCCGCCGCCCATGCGCACTCCATGCACGGGAGAACCTGGTCAACCTTCGGACGTCTCCTCGACCCCATCACCCAGGACGCCTGCGCCTTTTATGAAGACCATGCGCTTTTCGATTGCTACACCGGCGTGGTCAATGAAACTTCCGAAGGCGATCAAATCGCCAGCGCCCTGGGCGCTAAAAAGGCGGCGATTCTGAAAAACCACGGTCTGCTGACGGTGGGTAAATCGGTGGACATGGCCGCCTGGTTTTTTATTTCGATGGACCGCTGCTGCCAATCGCAGCTTCTGGCTGAGATGGCTGGCAAACCCTCACTCGTGCCACATGATGTGGCGATCAAGACCCGCGACTTTATCGCCTCCGACCTGGCGGCGTGGGCCAGTTTTCAGCCGCTGTTTCAATTCATCATGCGCAAACATCCCGACCTGGAAAATGGTTGATCCCCGGCGAGGGCGCCTGCGACTCGCCCCAACTGCCTGTCATCTATCCCAAAGGGATTGAAATCATTCAGCCCAGCGTTGCGACGAAGGAGCTACGCTGGGTTGGCGTTTGCAAATCCATCAACCCTGAAAGGGTTGAATCTTTATCTCGCCCGCCGCATCATCACGAGATGCCACAATCGCTTGCAAAAATTCTCGTGCATACGGTCTTCTCGACGAAAGAACGCCGACCGTTTCTAGGCGACCAGGCTCTGCGCGAAGAACTGCATCGCTATCTTGGCGGGATTCCGGCCAATCTCGATTGTCAGCCGATCATCGTAGGTGGCGTGGAAGATCATGTGCATCTTCTCTGCGCGCTGTCTCGGACTTGCGAGCCTGCGGAGATGGTGAAGGAGGCTAAACGCGGTTCGTCATTGTGGCTAAAAACCAGAGGGCCCGACTTCCAGGACTTCGCATGGCAAAATGGCTACGGCATTTTCTCGATCGGTTTCTCGCAAATACAATCGGTGCGCGATTACATTGCCGGGCAGGAAGAACATCATCGCAAGGTATCGTTTCAGGACGAGTTTCGACAACTGCTGCGACGTTACGAGATTGAATTCGACGAACGCTACATCTGGGACTGATTCAACCCTTTCAGGGTTGAGGAATTTCAATCTGTCTGCCCAGGGTAGCTCGATCCTCGCAACCCTGGGCTGATTGATTTTATCCTCTCGGGATATGGATTATGATCACGAGCGAAGAACGGCGGACCGTCGTTACTCTAGGTGGGATGTCCGCCACAAATCTGCAACCTCGAGAGTGGTTGCGGCCTGGAACTCCGATCTCCGCCCTCCGATTCACGACTCAGAGCGCCACGGTTGCCGCCCACAGAATCCCAACGGGGTTCCACATACCAGCCCACGGGTTGCGACGGTCCGCCGCCTTCCGTCGCTACCCTGGGTAACTTGGCCTGTCAATACCGCAACCCTGAAAGGGGTTGCATCATCAGCCCCTCAAGTGAGCGTGCTTTTTTGGGATGCGGAGTGTCGTCTGCAATGCGGCCTGTCCCGCCGTATCTTCAGAGCGAATTAGGGACGAACCTTCAGCTCAGAGCGCGCAGCTTGATTTCTGAACCGTTTCACACATCACGCATCACGTTCCACGCCTCAGTTCTTTCTTTCCCGGCTTCGTGGCAAGCACCAGCGGCGATGGAGCCGGAGCATCCAGCAAACGGACGCCTCGGAAGCCCGCCTCACGCAACCACGCAGACATTTCCCTGAGCGTAAACGTATCCCCTTCGGTAGTGTAAACCAACATGTTCACTGCAAATATAAGCGCGTTCGGCGGGCCGCTTCGGTCGTTATTCGGAATAAACTCCGCGATGGCCACCGTCCCACCGGGCGCTAAGGCATCAAATACTTTCCTTAACAACCGCCGGCTGCGCTCTCGACCCTCGCTGTGCAAAATATGCCCAATCGTAGCCAGGTAGTGGCCCTGCCCAAAATCCGCTTCGAGGAAGTCTCCCGGCGATGTCTCCAGGCGCCCCGCCAGTCCATGCCGCCCGACAACCCGTTTTGTCACCTCCAGCACTTTGGGCCAGTCCACCGCAAGAATCCTTATGTGTGGGGATTGTTGCGCCAGCGCGATTCCCCACACGCCCGAGCCCGCCCCGATATCCAGAACGCTGACCGGGGCAGTCAACTTATCGACTTGCAAGTGTTTTCCCAGCGCCTCTGCTGCCCGATAACTCATGGGGAAGATTCCCTCCACCAATTCAGCGAAGAATTCTGCGCCCACGTCTTGCTCGTTGACCGACTTGCCCGGCTGGCCCGTCCGCACACTTTGGGTCAATTGCATCCAGTTCGGCACCAACTGACCTGTTATCTGCTGAAAGAAGCCGCCGTGGTAGTCAGGCTTGCTCGAAACCAAGAAGGCGGAACTCTCCGGCGTCAGCGAGTAGCGATTTCCTTTTCGCTTCATAAACTCCAAACTCACCAACGCATCGAGCAAGGCCGTCAACCCCCGTGCGGAACACTGAGTGTCGTTCGCTAATTGCTCTACGGTCTTGGGCGAGTCGTCCAAATGGTCGAACAAACGAAGCTTGGCTGCGCTGTCCAGGATGAACGTCGGCGCAAAGCCCCAAGCAAACTGCATCAGACGCGCGGGGGAAGGCGGCGCGTTTCCTTTGATTTTCCGCCTTCGCATTGGCGACGAACGTCGCCGCATCGCCGTGCGCTTGCCACGTGCTCGGGTTTTCATAGTTTGAGAGTGGGTCAGTAAGATCTAACTTAGAGCTGTTACTTAAGGCCTGCTCGCCACTGTGCGAATGCGGCCTTTTGTGAAGCATGGCAGAAACCTAATTCCGACGTCTACGCCGGTCAAAGAATTTTGAGTCGCCGAACAATGTTGTAGCGGTTGAATCGTTCCTCACTCACGCAGACTGGAAGGCCGATCGGAGGCAAACGGGCGGACTTCACTCTCGCGCGCTGTGATCTGGAAGTTTCATTGCGGCGTCCGCTGCGGCGGCTTCGGAAGCAAAAAGCCTCAATAGGAAAGCCCGATGTTGTGACTGCATTGCATTGCGAACTGCTTGCCTGCCCCAGAACCCCAACGGGGTCGCACATACCAGCCCAACACCGTGGTTGCCTCCAGAACCCCAGGGGAAATCTCTGCAAAAGTTTTTGAACGTGTAACGCTTTGAGCGGATCAGAGAGCC
>CAYUPI010000068.1:0-27525 GCA_964446585.1 uncultured Verrucomicrobiota bacterium | reverse complement strand
GGCGGTCGCGGCACCGGGGCGGCCGCGGATGCGCTCGGGGCTGCCACGAAAGTGATCTATCCGCAGGCCGGGTATCACACGGAGGACCTGGCGGCAGATGCGGCGCTGGCAAGCAAGAACGTGAAAGTCATTGCTCTGGCCGACGTGTTTCCCGACCGGTTGAATGCGTGCCGCGGCCAACTCGCGCGGCTCAAGCTCAGCATTCCCCAGGAAATGTGTTTTACCGGCTTCGATGCCTACAAACAGTTGCTCGCGGTGCCGGAGGTCAACTATGTCATTCTGGCCACGCCGCCGCATTTTCGATCCATCCATCTCAAGGCAGCAATTGACGCCGGCAAGAATGTGTTCATGGAGAAGCCGGTCGCCGTGGACGGTCCAGGGGTGAGGCGGGTGCTGGAGGCGGGCGAAATGGCCAAGCAGAAGGGGCTCGGCATCGTCGCCGGCACGCAACGGCGCCACATGCGCGGCTACAACGAAACCATCAAACGCCTGCACGACGGCGCCATTGGCGACATCCTTTACGGACGCGCTTATTGGAATGGAGGCACGATTTGGGTTATCGATCGGAAGGAAGGCTGGAGCGACATGGAATGGCAGCTCCGGAACTGGAATTACTTCACGTGGCTCTCCGGGGATCACATCGTCGAACAGCATGTGCACAATATCGACATCATCAACTGGGCGCTCAACGACCATCCCATCAAGGCGCTGGCACTGGGTGGACGCCAGGCCCGGCCCGGTCCGTCCCAAGGTCACATCTACGACCATTTCGCCGTCGAGTTCGAGTACGCCAACGGCGCCCGAATGTTCAGCCAATGCCGGCAGATGGATGGCTGCGAGGGCAAAGTAGGTGAGGCAGTGGTGGGTACGAAAGGTACTAGCAACTGCACAAATTATATCAAGACCACGGACGGAGAGCTCTGGCGATTCCGCGAGCAGGACGTTAATCCATATCAGCAGGAGCATCAGGACCTCATCGCCAGCATCCGCGCCGGCGCGCCGCTCAACGAAGCCAAGGCCATCGCCGAGAGCACTTTGACCGCCATCATGGGCCGCGAATCAGCCTACAGCGGCCGCGCGGTCGAATGGGATGCGCTCCTGAACTCGAACAGAAAACTTGGTCCGCCGAAGTATGAGTTCGGCAGCCTGCCTTTTCCCGAAGTCGCAATCCCGGGCAAATACGCGCGGGAAGCTTAGGAGCATTGCGGACGCGTGCTTGCGGCGTTCGCCCGCGACGTAGTCCGATTGAGCAATAGCACCGGTTTGTAACCAGTGGTATTGTACCAAGGAATGCCCAGAGCGATCCAAAATGAAAAGCCATTTCCTCCTCAGTGGTGGTGCCGCCATGGCGTGCGCCTTAACTGGTGCTACTGGCCTGCTGACTGAAAGCGCTGACGGGCTCATCTTGCTGCATAGTCCGATTGAGTGATAGCCAGGCCCCGCCGCCGGGGATAGAGTTGAAAATCGGCGAATGAGAATTCTAACAAACGTCCGCGGGCCAACTTTCGTGTCCCCGGAAAGCGATGCGCGCTTACTTCTGCCGCAACCCAAAGAGTGCTATCTTACGTGAAATACCAGTTCCACAACCGATTGAAAACCACCAACCTTTGATTTTATGCTCCAGAACCCATCGTTGTTCCTGCTGAGGCCGATTTTCGGATGGAGGAGATTGGTGAAGACCACGAGCGCGATCGCCGTGGCCATAGTGCTGGCAGGCACCGCGCGAGCCGCGACTGTCACTTTCAGCCCCAGCAATTCCCCGCCGTTAGGCGGTGCCATCATCATCTCGAACCTGGTAGGCCATGTTGGTTATGATGGAACTGGATCAGATCCTGGTCCCCAGAGCAATGTGGATGACCCGAAATACGTCGCCAATGACCAGCCGGTACAGGGCCAGACCTTCACCACCGGCACGAACCCCAATGGATATAAGCTCACCTCAGTCTCACTCAGGCACGTAAGCTACAGTACTTTCATTCTGGTCCCGGGCCTAAATTATACAATCCGCATCACACGCCCCCTTTCCGCCACCACACTGACGGTCATCGCTTCGGAAACCGCCGAAGTGTCGGAAGACGGGTCAAATTGTGATACCTGCAACTTCCCTTCCTTTGGCAATCAATACACCCACGTTACGGGTACGGGCCGCTATATAACCTTTACCTTCGACACGCCCGTGCCACTTGCTCCGAACACGGTTTATGGCTTCGATGTGGGCGCAGCGGATGCCAATGGCGGAGATATCGGCCATTATTGGGAAACGGATGGCAGAGACTCTACTCCTCCTCCGCACGGTGCGACTTGGACCCCGATGGATCCTTACCCCGGCGGCAATGCCTACAATAGCGGTTTGAGCAACGGGCGTGGCGACAACACCATGACCAACAAGGCAGGGGATCGCGTCTTCGTGGTGGCGCTCACCCTCGGCAATACCATCACGCCTCCCCGCTTTACACTCCAGCCATCGAACGCCGTGTTTTACACCGGAACAATGGCCCGTCTTTTTGCCAGGGCGGCCGGCGACACAAATCTCGTTTACCAATGGCGAAGGGACGGAACAAACCTTAGCAATAGCATCAAGTACTCCGGCGCTCTGAGCGCAACTTTGAGCGTCAGCAATGTGAGCGCGGGAGACGCCGGTTCGTACAGCCTGGTGGTGACTAACATCGCGGGCGCCATCACGAGCGCGCCTCCAGCGACACTGACCACCGTCCCCGCCCCGGTGCCCGGAAGCAGCTATGCCTACGCCGTTTTCACCAACAAGGCGCTCTCCTATTGGCGGCTGAGCGAGGCGGTTGATCCTTCCACCAACCCTCCGACTCATGATTTTATCGGTGGCGGGATCGGAATGTTCGGAACGGCTTCCCTCATAGCCAATGGTCCGCGTCCAAGCGATTCCCTGCCCGGTTTTGAATCTGGCAACACAGCGGTGCAGGTCACAGCTCCCACCGACGATTCCTGGGTGACGGTCCCGCCTTTGTATCTCAATACAAACACGGTGACGTTCACGGCCTGGATCTACCCGATTGGCCCTCAGGCAGATTTTGCTGCCTTGCTCTGGACGGATAGCGGAGGGACCCGGGCCGGCATGGCCTTCGGCGATAGTTTCGCTCACAGTTCCGGCCAGTTAACCTACACCTGGAATCGTACGGCGCTGCGGGCTCTTCCCTCCGGGTTGACGATCCCGTCGAACAAGTGGTCGTTTGTGGCCCTGGTAGTAACCCCGACCAACGGCTCGCTCTACCTCGGTTCGGGCGGCCCTTTGGCATCCTCAGTCAACTCGACCCCCCACATGACCGAGTTATGGAACGGGCCTTGGAGATTTGGGTATGATCCCTATTGGTCTCCTCCCCCGCAGTACGTCTTCAACGGCGTCATAGACGAAGTTGCAGTGTTCAAGCGTTCGCTTTCCTTTGACGAAGTCAACACGCTCTATAGCATCGGCCGTGGCATCGTGCAGCCCGTGCCACCCTCATTTACTGGAGACGCGCCCGCCTCGCAGCAACTCTACGCAGGTCGCACGGCGCGCTTCCAAGCCCTGGCCACCGGCAGTTCGCCCCTGGTTTACCGCTGGCAAAAGAATGGCGTGAACCTTAGCGATAGTGGTAACATCTCCGGCGCCCAGACCACTACCCTGACCATCTCCAATGTCGCTGCCGGCGATGCCGCCGGCTATACTCTCGTCGTGACCAATTCCGTCGGCGCTATCACCAGCACGCCACCGGCGACGCTGTCGATCGTCGCCCCGAGTGGGAAAGGATATGAAGCAGCTATTCGTGCTGCTAATCCGGTCGCTTATTGGCGGCTGAACGAAACGGGTGATCCCATGACCAACGCTCCGGCTTTTGACTTTTGGGGCGGCTTTGTTGGCAGGTACGAGTCCAATGCGCTGAATGGATTTAATCTTATCAGCGGTCCCCGACCGGCTGACTTCCCCGAGCTTGAGGCCAACAACACCGCGCTGGAGATGGATACTCTCGGCGCTCTGCATTCCTACGCATGGGCGACGGTGCCGGCGTTGAACCTGAACACTAACACGGTAACTATTACCCTGTGGTTGAAGCCGGCGGTTGACCCGGTACAGGATTTCGCCGGGCTGTTCTACAGCCGTGACGGCAGCGCAAGTGGCAATGGCGCGGGCCTCCGGTACTCTACCAACAGCCAGCTCGGCTATACTTGGAATCTCGGCGCCTTGGAAACAAGCCAGTTCGCTTCAGGGCTGACACCTCCAGTGGGCCTTTGGTCATTCGCGGCCCTGGTCATCGAGCCGACCAAGGCGACTCTTTACCTTTACAACGCAAACGGTCAGGCTTCGGCCACCAACGTCATTCCCCACGTGGCCGAGCCTTGGGATGGCACCGCATTTATTGGCTACGACGGCGGTTACTATAACGCAGATTTCCCAGGCGATATCGACGAGGTGGCCGTTTTCAACTACGCGTTTACTCCGTCCCAGGTCCTCAATCTTTATAATGCGGCCCTCGGTGCTGCGCCCTCCGTTACGTTGACCATTCAGTATGTAGGTCCGAACGTGATCCTGAGCTGGCCGCAGGGCATACTCTTGGAGGCTGGTAGTGTATCAGGGCCGTGGGTGACGAACAACGCTGCGACGCCTCCCCAGTACATTGTTACGCCGACTGGCGGTGCAAAGTTTTACCGCGTGCGTGTACAGTAAAAACTGGGTGCGACATTCCAGTATTGGCCCAGGCCTGGCGATTTGCTTTTTAGGCCTTTCCTGCGGCGTTGCGGCTCCTGTCCCACTTGGAGAATCAGGCGCTGGACCTGCGCGGCGCGCCGCTGGATTGAGCCACCCCATTGCCGTTTACAACAACTGGTCGGCGTACGATGAGCTGTCGGACCGGATCGAGTTGACGGAGGCGCTGGCCATGAAAGAGCTAGGCGAGATACTCCGACTGCGGCGAGCGGGAGTTCGGATTGATTACTACCTGATGGATGCTTTCTGGTACTCACCCACTGGCGGATACCGGGAATTTCGGCAGCCGCATTGGTCTAGGGGGCCGGAGGCTTGGCTGGAAGCCTGCCGCACGAACCATATCAAGCCCGGCCTGTGGCTGGCTTCCAATGTCCCCTTCCGCCTGGAGCCGCTTCCCGGATGGCGCTCCTCGATGGATGCGACTGGCTCGGCGATGTGCCTCTTCGACGGCGGTTTCCTGCCGCAATTCATCGAGACCCTCCAATTCTGGTATGACCGGGGCGTGCGAATGTTCAAATTCGATTTTGCAAATCTGACAATCGTGACACCCGAAATGGCGAAACGGCAGACCAAAGCTGAAATCATCCAGCGAAACTCCGACGCGTTGCGTAATGCGTTGCTGGAATTCAGAAACAGAAATCCCGAAGTGGTCCTGGCCGCGTTCAACGGTTTTGGCGGTGACACCGAGAACGAGGGCACCTTTGCGCCTGTCCGCAGGGGTTTGGACCTGCGCTGGCTGGAGGCGTTCGACTCGCTCTATTGCGGCGATCCTCGGCTGTCGGACGTACCCATGAAAAATCTCTGGCGGTCGATGGATCTGTACACCGACCACATGGTGAGGTCCTTCGAGGCCGCTGGCGTGCCGCTGGAACGCATCGACAACACTGGTTGCATGGTGGGCGTCGCGGGCACCTGTTACGGACGCCGCACCGAAGCGTTCAAAGGGATGCTGCTGCTCGAGCACGCGCGCGGGGGCTGGATGAACGCTTATTACGGCAACCTGGAGCTTATTGATGACACCAAAGCGCGATGGTTCGCCAAAGTGCAGGATCTCTATTTCAAACTACAATCCCTTGGACGCACGCATTCGTTCGGCAACTTGCCCGGCCAGGGTGATCCTTATGGATTCTGCTCACTCGACACTCAAGGAGCACTTTACACGGTGGTGAATCCGGCCCAAGCCGCACGCCGTGTGAAGTTGCCGCGGGTCCAGCCGTTGCAGCCCGCTTTCACGGCCGGGAAAGTTCAGTTTCGGGATGCCGGCTTCGCACCGGAACTCTCAAAATATGGCCTCACTCTCGGTCCGGAACAACTTGCCGTTGTGGGCTATGGCGAATATGCGAAGGCCAGGTATGATCTAGGTGTGCAAGAGGATGTCGTGATCCCGCAACACATCCGTCGGTTGAATACGCGATTTGTCCGGGATGGAACGAATGCAATAGTGGCTTCGCTCCTCGCGCTGAAGGGGGAAGCACTCCGGATTGTGTTCCGACAATCAGCAGGTGGCAAACCAGTGAGGACTTCGCGCGGGGCCCCGCCAAACGGCACAACCCTGGGCCAGATCCTGCAAATCCATGTCTCGCAGGAGAACGACCCCGTGCCCGTGGACATCAACTACGACAAAGCGATTTGGAGTGGGCTCTCCTGGGCTGTGGGCGAGGTGAAAGCCAGTAACCTGAAGGGCGGTCTGCCGATAACCGTCCGCTGCGTTTCGTTGGAGCAACGGCTGGTGGAATTAACCACCGACCTTTACGTGGTGAATTCTACGGTGAAGAATTGAGTTCCAACTCCCGGAGCTTCGGCCCGACCAGGTGACCGATATGGCTTCCCGCGACCATGACCGCAATGCCGAAACCAGCGACAGCCAGCACCAGGACGAGGAACCCCCACAAGTGGTGCGACTCCAAGCGTTTGAGCGATGGAGCAAAAGCCACCAGCCCGATCAACGCCGCCACCAGTATCACCGCGTCCACGCTCGCGCGCTGCCAGTAGCTGCCTCCCAAGTGTAGCCACATCCCAAACTCGTCGAAGGTCAGCGCCAGGGCCACGCCGTAGCCCAAGGCCGCGATTTCAGCACTGCGGCCTTGCGGTCGGCGAAACAATGCGTATCCGCCCACTGCCGAGAGAAGAAAAATGCCGTAGTTCAGGTGGTGGACGTGCGTGCCTTGCAGAAACAGGAACAGGTTCGGGATGCGCCGTGACATGATCAGAAGCACCACTGCGCGCGAGAGAATGAACGTCAGGACAAATCCGAACAACGCCCGGCGAGCAAGCCGGTCAGATGTTTCTTCGTGACTGGTGTCGAGCGTCACGAGCACTCAGGCTACGCTCGGGTGTTGCACAGTGCAAGATCACCAAGGCCCCCTTGGCCACCTGGGAACGATTGGAGCTTTGCACCAAGGGTCGCGCAGCGCATAGTCGCGGCAGTAGCGCGTTCTGAGCGTCGTGTGCGGAAGTCCAGGCCGCTTCTGCACGGTCGCATCTCGAAGCCGCGCGAGACGAGTCCAGCGCGAACAGTCCACTTGGGCGGACCCATGAATGATAAGGACAAATTGGTAGCTCTTATCCGCCTCCGGGATCAGTTGTATTTTGGAGTGCGGCCAACCTTACGCCAGTGCGGATTCCCGCCCGAAACCGTTCACGAGTTGGCCAATCAGGGATTGATACAGTTGGGCGACAAACGTGCTGGAGAGGACCTTGACCGTTATTTCGTCGAAGAAATCCTGCCCGCAGGGCTTTCTTTTATTGCCCGACACCGCACGCGCCCGGACCACCCCGACACTCTGAGTTGAGAGCACGGAAACTCACATCCTCAGCGCCAGACATCCGCGCTGTTGGAAGTCTCGGGCTTCCCCGAGATTGCCACTTTGGATTGTCGGTTCAGTCTTGAGTACAACCAGGCCAGAGCAATCCCGGAACAAATCCCCGCCAGACGCCCCTCCCAGGAGATCGCCGCCGAGGTGGGCAGAACGCCTCGGAGTATCCCGCCAAATCCAATGAGACAAACGAACGACAGTAAGAAAGTCAGGATATTTCGATTGAAAAATGCGAGCGACGCCAGATATCCAAAGTAACAAAACACCAGCCCGCTGGCGCCCGCGTGAACGGCGTTTCGCGCCAGCAGCCAGGTGAGCGAACCCGCTGCGATAATCCCGACCCCGGTTGCCGCCGCGAATTCTGCTTTGCTCCGTGCACACAGGATGCCCCCCAGGATAAGCAGAGGCACCGTGTTCGCCATTATGTGCCGAAAAGATTCGTGGAGGAAAGGGGCCCAAAGGATTCCCGGCAGGCTGCTTAAACGCCTCGGGATGATGCCATGCTCTATGAGTTGTCCATGGCACAGCAGCTCATTGCCCGCGAAGACCAGCCAGCAGACCGCGGTCAGGATGATGATGGGCGTGAAACGTTTCAGCACAGTGCCGAAGCAATCGCATAAGCCTGACTTCCTGGCCATTACAAATTGCGCCCTCGTTTCGCATAGGGCGCTTGAGCATACCACCACAACCAGGAACGGCGCGGCTAATGCTGCGCACACAGCCGCGCTTCCGTACCGGTGCCGCCCCGCCGTCGGCGACCGTTTACGTATTTTGTTCAATTTTGATTGAACAAACAACTTCATTCCATTACAAATCACTCCCATGACGCTCGCGATGAGCGAACCGCCGAGGGCCAAAGGTCGGAAACGCCAAAACGCGGCGGCTACTTTGAGCCCGCTCGAAGCCGAGATCATTGCCCTGTTTGTCCAAATGTCCCGCGCGCTAGGCCAGCCCCGTTCCTTCGCGGAGATTTATGGACTGCTGTTTATCTCTGCTAAACCGCTCGCGTTGGACGATCTGATTGACCGGCTAGGCATCAGCAAGGCTTCGGCCAGCATGGGCCTCAAATTCCTCCGCGGCGTCGGCATGGTCAATATGGTCTATAAGCCGGGAGACCGCCGCGTACATTATGAGGCAGTTGCCGAGTTGCGGACTCTCGTGCGGCGGTATTTGAACGACCAGATCCTTCCCCATCTCGACGGGGGCTTGAACCGGCTCGAGCACATCGGCGGCATGGTTAAGCAATTGCCGCCAGCCGAGCGCGCCCGAGTAGGCGCTCGGGTCACCATGCTGCAAAGCTGGGAGAGAAAGGGCCGGCGGTTTTTGCCGATGATTTTGCGGATTTTGGGCGGTTAACTGAAGCGCGACGGCAGCGCCGAGAAGGACTTTCCCCGCCAGCTCCGCAAGGCGCGGAAATGGTGAGAGACCTGGGATTGAGGAAGCGGAGAATCATAATCGATGCCTGCAGAAAAGTTAGTGCGCGCGAGTCAAATCGCGCTGCGAACTGACAGGGCGTAGCTCTGGCCGAAATGTGCGGCATTGCTGCCATTTTTAATTACCGCACCGGCGAGCCGATCGACCGCGCCGAGCTCACGGCCATTCGCGACGCCATGGCGGCGCGCGGACCCGACGGTTTCGGCAATTGGTTCACACCTGATGGCCGCCTTGGACTCGGCCACCGCCGCCTGGCCATCATCGATCTCTCTCCAACCGGCGCGCAGCCGATGCTCAACCATGATGCCTCCCTCGCCATCACCTTCAACGGCGAGATCTACAATTACCGCCAGCTCCGCGCCGGGCTCGATGCCAAAGGCTGCCGGTTCACTTCCGAGAGCGATACTGAAGTTCTGTTGCACCTCTACCAGCTCGAAGGCGAAGCCATGCTCCTCAAGCTCCGAGGCATGTACGCCTTCGCCATCTGGGACGAGCGCAAGAAAGGTCTCTTCCTCGCGCGCGATCCCTTCGGAATCAAACCGCTTTACTACGCCGACGACGGCCAAACCATCCGCGTCGCCTCGCAGGTCAAAGCCCTGCTCGCCGGCGGCCGCATTGACACGACTCCCGAGCCAGCCGGTCATGTTGGCTTCTTCCTCTGGGGCCACGTCCCCGCCCCGTTCACCTTCTACCGTGCCATCTCCGGCCTCACCGCCGGCCACTCGATGTGGTTGCCGCAAAACGGCGCTCCCCAAATCCGTTCCTTCTGCTCCATTCCCGAAATTTTCGCCCAAGCGGAAGCCCGTAGTGCGGAGCGCGGATTGCGGAGTACAGAACGTGGCTCTCAACTCCTCGGCCCGCCAAAGCCAGGCGACGGCGGCTCAACTTTCAACTCCCTGGCCCGCCACAGCGGAGCGACGGCGGCTCAACCCATGGAGCGCCTTCGCTCAGCGCTCTCCGACTCCGTCCGCCATCATCTCGTCGCCGATGTGCCCGTCGGCGTCTTCCTCTCTTCCGGCCTCGACAGCACGACCTTAACCGCTCTGGCTTCTCAGGATTCTGCCTCGCTGCGCACCGTTACTCTTGGCTTCGAGGAATTCCGCGGCACGAGCGACGATGAAGTCCCGCTCGCCGCGCAAGTCGCCGCCCAATACGGCGCGCGCCACCAGACCATCTGGGTGAGCAAACAGGATTTTCGCGACCAGTTCAGCCGGCTCATGCGCGCCATGGACCAGCCAACCTGCGACGGCGTCAACAGCTTCTTCATCAGCCACGCCGCGGCTCGCGCCGGGCTCAAAGTCGCGCTCTCCGGCCTGGGCGGCGACGAACTGTTCGGCAGCTACCCCAGCTTCCGCGACATCCCGCGCTCCGTGCGATTCCTAAGTCGATTCAACGCTTCCTCGCTCCAACGCTTCAACGAGCTGTTTCGACTTGTCGCCGCGCCGGTCATGAAGCGACTCACCTCGCCGAAATATGCCGGCTTGCTCGAATACGGCGGCACCTATGGCGGCGCCTACCTCCTGCGGCGCGGCATGTTCATGCCCTGGGAACTCCCCGAGCTCCTCGACCCTGACCTCGTCCGCGAAGGCTGGGACCGCCTCCAAACTCTGGCGCGCCTCGAGGTCACGACCCGCGATCTGCAGTCCCCGCGCTTGCGCGTTTCGGCCCTCGAAATGACCTGGTACATGCGCCACCAACTCTTGCGCGATACCGACTGGGCGAGCATGGACCATTCCCTCGAAGTGCGCGCTCCGCTCGTGGATGTTCAGCTCCTCCAAGACCTGGCTCCCCTCCTGGCTGGCACTCATCCGCCCACCAAACATGATATGGCCTTGTCGGTCGGGAGTCCTGTTGTCCCGTCGTCTTGTAGTGCGTTGCCACCTTCTGTTTTGAATCGCCGCAAGACGGGTTTTGTCGTTCCCGTTCGCGACTGGCTGGTGCAGGAGGACACCGGCTTCCAGCACGAACGCGGGCTGCGCGGCTGGACGCGGCTGGTTTATTCAGCCTTGCTCGGTGATCGCGGAGACCCGCTGCACCTGACCCGCGCCGCACTGGGCCGTGCGCCAATGCAGACCGCGAGACCACCGGACCACCGGACCACAAGACCGTCCCGTGGTCCTGTTGTCCCGTTGTCTCGTGGTCCAGTAGTTCGCCGCAAAGTGCTGGTCTTCCGTATCGGCCAGCTCGGCGACACCATCGCCGCCCTGCCCGCCATGTGGGCCGTCCGCAAACATTTCAAGGACGCCCAACTGACGCTGCTTTGTGACCGCCATCCGGAGAAGACGTACGTCTTCGGGCCCGATCTACTGCGCGGCAGCGGTTTGTTCGAGCAGTTTGATTTCTATCCCGTTCGCGATGGCAGCATCAATGGCGTCCACCGCGCCAAAGACATGCTGCGGCTGCTGGCCCGGCTCAGACGCGCGAAGTTCGATACCCTCGTCTATCTCTCGCCTTCAGCCCGCAGACAAATGCAAATCGCTCGCGACGTTAGGTTCTTCCGACTCGCCGGCATCAAGCACTTTATCGGCACTGACGGTTTCGCCGCGCTGCCGGCCCGCACCCCCGGCCAGCCTCTCGAGCAAACACCCCGCGAAGCCGAACTGCTCCTCGCGCGCCTTGCCGCTTCCGGCATCCGCATTCCCCCTTCCGGTCGCGGCTCGATGGACCTCCACCTCGGCCACGCCGAGGAGCAGGAATTCCGGGAATGGCTGCGAACACAGGACCACCAGACTGCAGGACTACTAGACTACAGGACCAGGGACCCGCGGGACCCCGCGTCCTGTGGTCCCGTTGTCCCGTTGTCGCGTGGTCCCGCCGACCTTTTCGTCGCTTTCGCCCCCGGCTCGAAGATGCCCGCCAAACGCTGGCCCCTCGACCGCTTTATCGAGGTCGGCAGAACCCTCATCGAATATTTCGACATCTGGCCCATCGTGTTTGGCGGCGCCGAAGACGCAGCCGACGGCGAGCGCCTCCTGCGAGCCTGGGGACGCGGGTACAACGCCGCAGGCCGGCTCTCATTGCGCGCCTCGGCTGCCGCACTTGGCCAATGCGGGCTCTACGTCGGCAATGACACCGGCACCATGCACCTCGCCGCCTCGGTCGGTACCCGGTGCGTCGCGATTTTCTCCGCGCGCGACTGGCCTGGCCGATGGTATCCTTACGGTTCCGGCCATTGCGTCCTGCGCGCCGCCATCGACTGCGAAGGCTGCGGCCTGATCGAATGTGTCGAGCGCAACAACGAATGCCTGGCGCGCATAACCACTGCGCAGGTAATCGAGCAATGCGAAGAGATACTCAGCGAGGAAAAAGTAGAAAGCAGAAATCCCCAATACTTAAGAATAGCTGAAAGTAGAAAGCAGAAACAGAGCGCGAGCCCAGATGCAGAAAATTGAAAGCTGAAAGCCGAATTTGTTCAGAAGAGAATAAGACAGAAAGCGCAATTCTATGAGCGGGCGGCTATCAAAAGAATTTCGAGAGCGGACTAAGAAGTTCACCTCTACAACAATCCGACTGTTCGTGGTCCGTCCGAGAAGTCGGGAGGAAGTCCGGGTTCTCGCCAAACAGCTACTGCGCTCCGGCACCTCCGTGGCTGCGCAAGTCCGCGAGGCCTCCCGTGCCCGTTCCAACGACGAGTTGGCCTCGAAGCTGGGTGGCGCCCTTCAGGAAGCCGACGAGTCTGCCCTCTGGCTCGAACTTCTGCGTGAAGACTGCGGCATCTCACCATCTCTGACCGGACCGCTGGAAGACGAAGCCTCCGAATTGATGGCGATCTTTACTACAATGATCAAACGCACCAAACAGGGGTCTTAATTTCAGCTTTCAGCTTTCAACTTTCAGTTTCAGTCCGGTCCCACGAGGGGGAAAACCCTCGGATTTCACTTCGGTTCTCGAAGGGATTTTGTCGTTCATCTCGAAACGTGATTTAGAGTTTTACATGATCGCACGCCTGCCTTGGCTCTGGCACCATCGTTTGGAGCCTCTTCTGTCCCACAGGTTCACAAGAATCCTGGGAAATACGCTTGTTCCGGTCGTACCAGGTTGCGGAAGCTACCCTTGGCTGTCCCATAGCAACCGAGCAAACGCAACAGGTCTAGTTTTGACCACAACACCGCTCGTAGGATGGTAAAAAGCCGGGTGAAGCTATGCGCCCACTTGGACACATACCAGTTCCATGACCGTGGTGTCCACCACGTGAATCGGCACCTTGAACGGAAACGCCGCACCCCGGGACCGGCCCGCCACAAAGCCCGGCGACTGCTGCCCCAAGTGCTCCTTCACCCGCCAGAACAGCTATTGGGCCATCTCCGCCGGCCGCTCCCGGTTGGCATTGGAAAGCCCATTGCGACTGGGTGCACTCGCCCCGCGCACACTCGACAGCGGTCCGGAGTGCAACTGCAGCGAATCGCACAAGTCATTAAGACCGATGCTATGAGTCAGTTGTGCCTAGAGCAGACTGACCACGTGACTCCAAGGCTTGAAGGTTCGCGACTTATCTTCGGCTCCGGTAATCCGCGCGATGGTGGCGACCTGGTGCGGCGGAATTAAATTGCAAATCTGACGCAAAATGCCCAACTGAGACCGTGTTGGGTTGATCGTTTTCTTTTTCATCCCTGCCATGTGGCAGGACCGAAGCGCCAACCCAACACTTTTTTCTCAAATCCTGGGGGATGGCTGTGTTTCAGTTTTTAGGTTCCTTGTCTTCTTCCGTCGTCATTCGAGATGAGGAGTCTGTGACGGAGTCTCGCCCTCGCCGCGGGCGCCGCTGCCTTCGGTCAGTTGTCCTGTTGTCCTGCGGACTAGTAGTCCTTCTGTCCACTTTCTACTTTCTTCGCTCCCCTATCCTGGCGGGCCTCGCCAGAATCTGGATCGTCAATGACCCTTTGGAGAAGGCCGACGCCATAGTGCTGCTCGGCGGCGGCCTGGAAACCCGGCCTTTCGTCGCCGCCAAACTTTACCACGCCGGTTACGCACCGCGAATTCTCATCGCTCGCGTCAAAGCATCCCCGACCGATGATCTGGGTCTTACTACACGCGAGCAGGACACCACCCGTCAGATTCTGATCAAGCAAGGAGTGCCCGATGCCGCCATCGACGAATTCGGCAACGACGTCCAGAACACTCACGACGAAGCCTTTGGCCTCCGTGCCTGGGCCGCGACCAACTACCGTGCCCGCGTCATCATCCCTACTGACCTCTTTCACACCCGGCGCGTCCGCTGGCTCTTTCGCAAACAACTCAAGTCCATGGGCACGTCCGTGCTCGTGCAGGCTGTTCCGGCCCGCGAATACACCGCTGCTGACTGGTGGCGAAACGAGCACGGCCTCGTCGCCTTCCAGAACGAAGTCCTTAAGTTCGCGTACTATTGGGTGAAGTATTGAAAAGCAGGAGGTAGAAAGCAATAAACCGAGCGGTGGAGGCTGCACGGAGGCGTGCATTCTAGCGAATGCTAAACAAGGAAAGTGAAACAAATTAGGAATTGCAAGATAGTCTGTGTGGCCTCGTCCGCGAAGGATGCAACGAGAACATGTAAAGCACATTAATTTGCGTGATCCATCTGCCGCTGCGGCGCACGCCCGCGAGTTCTGGAGCAAACGCTACCTGGACTTTAACCTGTCCGAATCAGGTTGGATTGGCGCTGGCGAGCGCTACAACGAGTACCTCTACGAATGCAAGCGCCAGTCTCTAAAGCGCGCGCTGCGGCTAATTGGTATAAACGTAAAATCCGCCCTTGATGTCCTGGACGCAGGGTGCGGCCAGGGGTTCTTCGCGGAGGTCTGGATGAAGGACTTCCCCAAGGCGAGATACACGGGCGTGGACATTTCAGAAAAAGTCGTAGCGCATCTACAGCCCAGGTATGCCGGCCTGGATTTCTTCGTCGGCGACCTGACTTCGTGGAAGCATCCAACACGTCAGCAATTTGATCTCATACACGCTTTCCACGTCTTCCTTATGTTCGTGAGTGATTCGGCAGTCGAGCAGGCGGTCTGCAACTTGGCATCTCAGCTCAAACCTACCGGACACTTGTTGCTAACCGCAGCATTGCCCAAACATTCAGTCGACCCGACAGAATACACACGTCACCCGAGCCAAGCCTTTTGGCGAGCGCTGCTCCCGAAGGCCGCCCTTGAATTAGTTTCGATCGATCGAATGTATTACTGGCTGCCCGACGGAGGGCCCAAGAACCGAGTAGCCAGCAAGATCCTTCGCCTGCCGGGGCCTTGGTTACTATATGTACTTGATCGATGTGCCCACAGTTTACGACTGCCCCACCTGTTTGGGGGCTGGGACTCGCGCACGAAGCTCTTGGTTCTGAGAAGACCTTGAAGATGCTTAGGATGATCAAACATTGTTCGCCCCATCCAATTCCGTCCGCTGGTGATGTGTACGCGGGGACACAGTCTGCCGAGTTCGCAAATGAGACTCTCAGTCGCCGCGCCGGCAGAGGAGTGGTGTGGTTGGTTGGCTCGCGCGCTTGGAGCCAAATACTAACTCTTACAATCGGAGTGGCCTTGGCACGAATGCTCGCCCCCGGTGACTACGGCCTATTGGGGATGGTAACGGTCCTCACCGGATTACTCGGAAGACTGTCTGATCTAGGCCTAAACACTGTAGTAATACAAAAGCAAGATCTCACTTCGAAAGATCTTTCGACGGTATTTTGGTTCAACCTCGGACTGGCTTCAGTAGTCGCTCTATTGGTCGTAGCCTGTAGCCCGCTGGCGGCAAGGTTCTATTCTCAACCGAAAGTGGTCCCGGTAATGTGCGCTCTCGCGCTTTCCTTTCCCATTTCTTCTCTGGCTTCGGTGCAATACGCTCTCCTGCAAAAGGACATGCGCTTCGGAGATCTGACGAAAATTCACGTCGCTGGTTCGCTCGCGGCAGGAATATTGGCGCTACTAGCTGCGTGGGTAGGCGCCAAAGTGTGGGCTTTAGTGTTGCAAACGCTGGCGCTCTCACTCTTCGCCGTTGTTGGTTTGTGGATCAGGTCGAGCTGGCGGCCCGTTCGGCGCTTCGCAGCAGGAGATCTAAGGCGCGTCTGGAGCTTTAGTCTCAACCTGACGGGCCACTCCTTGGCAAACTACTTTGCCAGAAATGCCGACAACTTTTTGGTAGGACGTTTCCTTGGAGCAGCGCAACTGGGTCTCTATACACTAGCCTATAACTTAATGGTTTATCCGGTTGCGAACCTCTCCAGTGTTGCACAAAGTGTCCTCATTCCAGCGATGTCTCAGGTGCAGCATGAGCCTCAGCGCGTGGCTAATGCCTTTATTCGCGCCTGCCGGGTCATGTCGTTCTTGGTCTTCCCAGCGATGCTTGGTTTGGCACTTGTGGCTCGTGAAGCCGTCGTCTCGATATATGGGCCTAAATGGGACGAGGCCGGGAAGATTCTTCAGATCCTTTGCTGGGTTGGGATTTTCCAACCATTTGATTCGCTGACAGGCACGCTTTTTGTTGCTCGAGGATTTACTGGGTGGTTCTTTTGGTGTGGGCTTGTTTCCTCAATCATCACAGTTGCCGGCTTTGTCATAGGACTGCACTGGGGGCTCTTGGGTATCGCATGGAGCTACTTAACGAGTCAGATGCTGTTGGCGTTCATCGGTTTACCCATTCAGTACCGCAAGCTCGAAGTATCATTGCGTCGGCTGCTCGGGGGCATTGCTATCCCAGCACTTGCGGCGGCTGGTATGGGGGCAATTGTTCTCATAACAAGGACGGCCCTCTACAAAACCGGTCTGACGCCACCCATCGCGGTGCTGACAGTCTGTGTATCGGTGGGCTCCCTTACCTACGCATCGTTACTCTTCTTGCTCAGAAAGCTGTTCTGGAACGATTTGAAAGCAGAGTTTTTGAGGGTCTTTGGCAGGACCGGATAATGGCGCCAGTCGTCGTTCATCTCGTTGAGACTTTTCTGCAACGCAGCGAAATTTTTGTTTACAACTATGTCGCCAGTCACGTCGCGTGGGCTCCGGTTGTGTTCTGCAAGTTCGCGGCTAACGAGAATGAGTTCCCGGTGCCCCGCCGCGTGGTTCTCTCCGCGCCCACAACCAAGCGAGATCCAAAGTGGTGGCTGAACGAGATGGTGGGCAAGCTGACGGGCCGCTCGCTTTGGCATCGGCGAGCCGAGAAGTTGCTTCGCGTTGTGAAGCCCGAGGTCATTCACGCGCACTTTGGGCAGATGGGCTACGCTATGCTCCCGGTGAAACAGAGGCTCCGCATTTCTCTTGTGACCTCGTTTTACGGGTACGACATGTCAGTGCTGCCGAGGCTCCCTCGCTGGACCGCGCGGCTGGCGAGCCTGTTTCGCGAGGGGGACTTGTTCCTCGCCGAGGGCCCGTGCATGAGGCAACGGCTGATTGAACTCGGCGCGCCCGCCGAAAAGGTCCGCGTCCAACGGATCGCGATCCAAATTGACAGTTACCCTCGGTGGGCGCCGGAACGCAACGGAACTCCCGTCGTGCTGTTCGTCGGCCGCTTCGCAGAAAAGAAGGGGCTGCCGGCAGCGCTAGAAGCATTCAGACAGGTTCGACGGCAGGGGCGGCCAGCCCGTTTTAGAATCATTGGTGATGGTGAGCAACGCCAGGCGGCTGAGCGATTCGTGGAGGAAAGCAAATTCGGCGACTGCGTCGAATTTCTCGGAATGGTGCCCCACGCCCAGGTCAAGAACGAACTTAGTCGCGCCAGCGTGTTCATCCAACCCAGCCGCACCGCCAGCAACGGCGACACCGAAGGCGGGGCGCCAACGATTATTCTCGAAGCCCAGGCTGTCGGTGTGCCCATCGTGACCACACGACACGCGGACATTCCAAATGTCGCGCCGGCCGGACGCGGCATTTTTCTCAGTGAGGAAACGGACGCGGGCCAGCTTGCGGAGAATCTTCTTCGAGCACTACGGTCGCGCGAAGGATGTGACTCGTCATTCGTAAAGGCAAATCACAATGTCCGCAGGGAAGTCCTAATTCTTGAAGAACACTATCGGCAGTTGGCGAACTCGCGAAATCACTCCGAGGCTCTCGGCTCACCGAAAAGCTCAGCCACGGCGTGCGAGCATTCCATCTAACTCTTTCCCATTTGGATTCTTCACCATCAGTTCCGGCCGTTCTGGTCAGTATCGGAAATTCGTTGAAAGAGCTTGGCGGCGGGGTCCAGCTCTGCACGCAAGACTACCTTCTGCTTCTTAAGCTCGCAGGCTTCAACCTTGAGGTTATCTCCTTCGAGGCCGATCATCGAATCTTGACTCGACTCCGGCGAAAACTCGGACAGCGCCCCTACGATTGGATCGCTCCGCCTTCGCTGCAGTCGAGAGTAGTTGCAGCGGTCGAACGGTCAAACGCGTCGGCGGTGTTCTTTAACCTGCTGGAATTCCCAAGTCTTGCCCGACACCTGAGTCGCCGCTTCGGCAACAAGCTGAAGCTGGTCCACCTATCCCACGGCCTCGACAGCACAGATATGTGCATCGACCAGCAGGTTCAACGCTGCACAAACGGAGATATTCGGCTGGAGAAAAGGGCGGCTCGCTCTCTCGGTGCAAAGATCCAATTCGAGGCCGATTACCGCAGATTTCTCGATGCAGTCTTGTGTCTCTCACCGATTGACGCCCACTTTGAACGGTGGCTTGGAGCGAAACAAGTGGCCTGGTTTAGCAGACCTGTTCGCGAAAGGCCGCTGCCGGCTAGACCGATAGCGAACAGGGTCGGTTGCGTCGCCACACTTGACCATCCACCGAACTGGCACGGCCTAGTGCTGCTGCTTGACTGTTTAAACCGCCGAAATCTGACGAGATTATCCTTCCGCCTTTGCGGGGGTCCCGACGAACGAGGTAAAGAACTCGCTATTCGCTTTCCCTTTGTTAATTATCTCGGGCGCCTCAGCGACTCCGAACTGCGTGAGGAAGCTGCTAGTTGGTCATGCTTTGTCCATCCTCTTTTTCACTTTGCCCGCGGCTGCAGCACCAAGCTGGCTGTTGCTCTTGGCTGGAGATTGCCGATCGCCACGACCCTCGCAGGGGCCAGGGGCTATGTCTGGGATGAGAGCGTAATGCCCTTAGCTACGACGCCGACCGCGCTCGCGGACCTAGTGGCCTCGCGTTCGCAGATCGAAAGCTATGAGTCTTTGGCACAGCAAACGGTCCGAATCGCTGCCCTTCAGCCATCGCCGGAAACTTTGGCTCGCCAAATGTCGGCATTCTTGGTGGGAACACCCGGCACCAATTCTAAATAGGACCAAGCCGTAGCATCCGCCGAAAGCATAGCTATAGCTTTTCCCGCAAGTTCCAAACCCGATGCAACGCTTACAGCGAAGCGTCCAGTCCGGGCTCCTGCGCCCGGGGCGTAAGCTCGGCTTGGCCCTTGCATCCCGCTGGCCGTGGCCCGTCGCGGTCAAACTCAAAACGGGGCCCCGGATGTATGTGGACCTGCGCTCGGCCATTGGGCGGGCGCTCTTCATGAAAGGCGAATTTGACCCGGAGGTATTCGAGCCGATCCGCGCAGCGTTAAAGCCGGGAGGCGCATTCCTCGATGTCGGCGCCAATGTGGGTTACTACAGCCTGCAGGCGCTCGAACTAGTCGGACCATCGGGTCGTGTCCATGGTTTCGAGGTCGATCCGCGGGCAGTGCGTTGTTTGCGGCGTACTACCTCGACCTTTGGCCTACAAAACCTCTTCTTGCATGAAATCGCCATCGGCGACCGCGACGGGCCGGCGCGACTTTCACTTCAGTCTGAATCCGGCCACAGCAGCGTCAGCCATAACGGCGAAGGCGTTTCGGTGCCAATGACGACACTCGATTCGTGGTGTGCGGCGTCCGGCGTCCGGAACATCCAGGCAGTCAAGTTGGACATAGAAGGTGGAGAGCTATGGGCGTTGCAAGGCGCTCGGAGACTCCTGCGCGAAGAACGACCGCTGCTGGTCTGCGAAGTGCTTGAAGGTCCAGAGGCACGCTGCCAGTACTGGCGCGATGAAATTTTGGGATTCTTGCGGCAATTCGATTATCACATCGATTCACTTGCCGGCGTCTTTAGCCCAACAATAGTCGCCCGACCTGCCTAGCTCGAAGGGGCCTCGAACTATGCTTTCTCTTGTCCGCCGCGCCGCCCAATGTATTCGGTACAGCCCGCGCTTGAGTTACCTCGCTCCGGTATGGCCTCTTCTGCGTGCTCCGTACTTGGCGTTTATGACCGCCTTCGGGCGGCGGCGTGGCATTACCGTCGAGGTATGCGGCCACAAGATGCGCCTGCATCCCACGTTTTGCAACCAGAGCTGGGAAAGCGTCGAGGCCGAATCCTACCGAGCGTTCGCACGCGAGGTGGAGCCCGGCTTTGTCGTGTTCGACATTGGCGCTCACATTGGTACCTACACCATCATCGCCCTGCAAGTAGCGGGACCGTGGGCGCGGGTCGTGGCTTATGAGCCGCATGAATATAACCGCGCGCACTTGGTGCGCCACCTTCAGTGGAATGGAGTCGCGGACAGAACTATTGTTCGGGAGCTCTGCTGCGGCGCAATAGACACCTCCGGCGACTTCTATTTCGTCCCTGGGGAAGCCGCAGGTACGAGCGGCCTCCTGCCGGTCGAGGGTTTCCAGAGGCGCAAGGTAAAGGTCGTATCGCTCGATCACGAGGTCTCTGAACTGGGCATGATGCCCGACATGTTGAAAATTGATGTCGAGGGAGCTGAGTGGGATGTTTTGAAGGGAGCCGAGCAAATTTTAAAGCGGAGGCATCCTGTTGTTCTTCTAAGCCTGCATCCGCTCGTACTCGCGAAACGCGGCGAGACTCCAGCAGAGGTGCTCGAGTGGCTGGAGCAACGCGGCTTCCAGTGCCAAGTCCTCGCACGGGACCATGAAATGCACGTGCTGGCGCGCAGTTCAACAAGGGTCTCCTGAGGATCCTTCTAACAGCGGATCCTGAGCTGCCCGTTCCTCCAAGACTTTACGGAGGGATTGAGCGGGTTGTGGATGTCCTTGTGCGCGAGCTGCTGGCCCGAGAGCACAGTGTGGGGCTAGTCGCGAATGCTGATTCGGCGGCGCCAGCCACGTGCCTCTTTGCCTGGCCGGGGAAAACTTCGCAGCAAAGGCGCGCTACTCTGCTCAACATGTTCGCGCTCTGGAGGGCCGTCCGCGAATTCAAACCGGATCTCCTCCACAGTTTCTCCCGGGCCCTGTACTTGATCCCACTATTGCACGGGCGTATGCCCAAGATCATGTCCTACCAGCGCAGACCGGGGAGGCGCCAGGTCGCCGCCGCGTCCCGGCTCGGTGGGACGTCGCTCATCTTCACGGGTTGCAGCGAACATATCTGTAAGGCAGGTCGTGCCAGCGGTGGTACGTGGCACGCAATCCACAACTGTGTCGATCTTAAGAGGTACACCTTCCGTCCTTCGGTCGCGACAGATGCGCCGCTGGTGTTTCTAAGCCGTGTGGAGAGAATTAAAGGTGCGCATACAGCCATCGAGATAGCGCGTCGTGCCCAGCGTCGGCTCCTTGTCGCCGGCAACCATTTGGAGGCCGGGGACCAGGCGCGGTACTGGGAAACCGAGATTAAAGCGCGCCTCGGCAAAGATGGCGTCGAGTACGTTGGCCCGGTGGACGACGAGCAGAAGAATCGACTCTTGGGACAAGCCGCGGCACTGCTTGTTCCGATTGAATGGGACGAGCCATTCGGCATAGTCTTTGTTGAATCGCTGGCCTGCGGAACGCCGGTCATCTCTCGGCCCCTCGGCGCCTTGCCGGAAATTGTTAAGCAGGGAGAGAACGGCTTCCTTGGCGACACCGTCGATGAAATATGCGGTTTCATCGGCCGTCTAGGTGAAATCGATAGGGCTTACTGCCGCGCAGAGGCAGAACGACGCTTCAGTGATGGCGTTATCGTCAGCGCCTACGAGCGTCTGTACCGGAGTCTTTTGTCGTGAGGCGCGTCCTGATCCTCAGCCCCCAGTTCCCTCCGGTCAACACACCCGATCATCAGCGGGTGCGGATGGCATTGCCTTTCTTCAAAGATTCTTCGTTGCAAGCCACAGTTCTGGCGGTTGATCCCAGGCAGGTACCCGGCGCGCACGACCCCCTGCTGGAGCGGGCGCTGCCTGCTGGTTTACAAGTCACGCACACCGGTGCTCTGCCAGCCTCCTGGACTCGCCTGCTCGGCGTCAGCAGCCTCGCTTATCGTGCTCATCGGCACTTGCGTCTGGCGGGTGACACATTACTGCGAAAAGAGCGCTTCGATTTGGTCTTCTTTTCGACAACCGTGTTTCCAGTCCTGGCCCTCGCCCCTCGGTGGAAGCTGCGGTTCGGCGTTCCCTATGTCCTCGATTTTCAGGACCCGTGGGTTTCAGATTACTACGATCGCCATCCGGAACAGCGGCCCCCAGGCGGCCGCTTCAAGTATGCCGTTTCCCAGTGGCTTGCGCGCCTGCTGGAGCCTCGAACTGTTCGCGGCGCGGCACACGTGGTCTGCGTTTCCCCGGCCTACGTCGCCATGCTCCAGGCTCGCTACACCGGGCTCCGCGACAGCGACTTCACCGTCCTTCCTTTCGGCGCTCCCGAATCCGACTTTGAAGCATTGCCCAAATTAGGAGTCAAGCAGTCGCTGTTCGACCCCAATGATGGCCGCCGGCACTGGGTTTACGTCGGCCGTGGCGGCACGGATATGGCCCTGGCCTTGCGCTCACTTTTCCGTACGCTGGCCCAGATGCTCCTTTCGCAGCCGGAAATGCGCCGGGTCCTGCGACTTCATTTCGCTGGAACGGACTACGCCCCGGCGAATCGTGCGACCAAGACCGTTGAGCCGCTCGCGAAGGAAGCCGGCCTCGACGGTATTGTGGCAGAAGCGACCGACAGGCTTCCCTATTTCGAAACGCTGCAATGCCTGCTCGACGCTGACGCCCTGGTGGTGCCCGGTTCCGACGATCCTGGCTATACCGCTTCCAAGATCTTCCCCTATATTCTGGCGCGGAAACCGTTGCTGGCCATTTTCCACGAGCAGAGTTCGGTTGTTGATGTTTTACGGAAGACCAATGCCGGGACTGTCGTGTCTTTTGCTTCGGGAGAAAGCGTGAACAGCATCGCATCGAAGATTTCCGCCACGAGATGGCTACATGAGCTGCCGGTGCCTCAGGCAGATCGGGCGGCTTTTGGTCCTTTTACAGCTAAGGAAATGACACGAAAGCTCTGCGCGATCTTCGACCGGGTCTGCAGGGCCGAGACGCTGAAACACTGAAATACCGAGCGCCGAGCAACCATCGGCCTTTGTTCCGTTAACTCCTGTAAGAATTTGCTTGCATTCAGTTTCCAGATTAGCGCGGATTAGCATCGATTAGCGGTTTTAGCAGCTTTGAGCATTTCAGCATTTCAGCGTTTCAGCTCTTGAAGCTCGGCCTCCTCACTACTCACCCCATACAGTACCAAGCCCCCTGGTTCCGCGCGCTGGCAAAGCGTTTGGACCTGGAAGTTTTCTTTGCCCACCGACCCGATGCAGCCCAGCAGGGCGAAGGATTCGGAAAACTTTTCCAATGGGACGTGGATCTGCTGTCGGGTTATCAGCACCGGTTCCTGCAGAACGTGGCGAAGAATCCGTCACCAAACCAGTTCTTCGGCTGCGACACGCCAGAGATTGCGGAAATTGTACAGAAAGCAGAAGGCGGAAGGCAGAATGTAGAAAGTAGTAACCAGAAAAGCGGCTCCCCTTCTGCCTTCTCCCTTCTCCTTTCTCCTGGTCGCTTTGACGCCTTCATCGTCTGCGGCTGGTACGTCAAATCTTACTGGCAGGCCGTGCGGGCCTGTCGCCGAGCCGGCGTGCCGGTGCTCGTGCGGGGCGATTCTCAGCTCGGCACTCCGCGCTCTTTGCTGAAGCGGTGCTTCAAATATTTTCCTTACCATCTCCTGCTTCGCCAATTCGACGGCTTCCTCTCAGTAGGCCAGCGAAACCGCCAATACCTGTCGCACTATGGCGTGCCCGAGAACCGGATCTCCTTCGTGCCACATTTCGTGGACAACGAATGGTTCGCGACAAAAGCAGATATCGCGCGAAAGCAGAAAGCAGAAATTCGGAAACGCTGGCGGATTCCCGAGGATGCATTTGTCCCGCTCTTCATCGGCAAGTTCATTCCGAAAAAGCGGCCAATGGATTTGATCGTCGCCGCCCGCCGCCTTTTTTCTTCTGACTCCCTTCACCTTTCTTCTATATCGTCCCCCCTTCATCTACTGTTCGTAGGCAGTGGTGAGCTGGGCGCACAACTGCGACAGCTTTGCACCAGTACCTTCGACGCCGAATCCCCGGGCTCTCAACCCTCAACTCTCAACTCTCATCTCGCTTCTCGCCCTCCCACTTCCTTCGCGGGCCTCCTCAACCAAAGCGAGCTCCCCGCAGCCTACGCGGCGGCAGACGTCCTGGTCCTGCCTTCCGAGAGCGAAACCTGGGGGCTGGTCGTGAACGAAGCGATGGCCTGCGGCCTGCCGGCGATTGTGTCCAGCGCTGTGGGTTGTGCCCCCGATCTGATCGAGGAGGCAAAAACTGGTTTTACCTTTCCTGTCGGGGACCAAGAGCAGCTTGCCCAGCGGCTGGCGGGGTTGCTCGAAATGAAACAGTGCGGGCACGACTTTCAACCGGCGCTAAAAGCGAAAATGCGCGACTACTCCGCTGCAGTGGCGGCTGGGACGACGGCCGAGGCGGTTAGGAGGCTTTCTCAAGGCTGTGGCTGACGCACTAGGCCAAGTGGAACAAAAAGAGACCGGACTGTCGCATACGGAGGACGATTTCCCACCCCGGCTCGATGGTGTGCGAGTCCTGGTGTTGCTGGGCGGCGGGCGCCTCTTCGGTCAGGAGCGTGGCAATATTGAGGTCTTCAGAAACCTGGCAGGGCTCGGCCTCAAAGCTCGATTTATCACCCGGAGACTGAACCAGCCGTCAGAAGTCCAGCTCGAACTGGATCGATTGGGCCTCGAATGGACAACGGCTCCTTTTGGCTACCATTGGGGTAAATACCTCTTCGGCCGCTACTTCTACTATGTCTTTTTGAACTTCTACGGCTTGGCCGCCACAAGTTGGCGCTTGTGGCGGGAGGCGCGGACCTGGAAACCGACCCACCTCTACGTCATGAACTGGAATTACTTTACCTACGGCGCTCCAGCGCTCATGGCGTTGCGCTTGCCACTGGTTTATCGCTCCGGCGATGCACCTCCAACTCACACCCGCTTGCACCGATTGCTTTGCCGCCTGCTGTTCCGCCGTGTGTCGCATATGGTGTGCATTTCCAAATTTATCAAAGACCAGTGCTCGGCCTCAGGGATGGCGCCAGCTCGCATGACGGTCATCTACAACTACCCCCCACTGCGCCGACAAAGCGTGCGCGCCGAGCCGACTCCGGTGCCAGATGGAGCCGTGGTCATCATCTATCTCGGCCAAATCTCCCAGCAAAAGGGCGTCCCCGTCCTCGTCGAGGCCGTCGAGCGGCTTATCGCTCAGGAACAAAACGTCTGTCTCTGGCTCGTGGGTAGTCCGAGTTGGGATTCGTCGTTACTAGACTCACTTAAGCAGCAGGTTTCCAGTAAACGACTCCAGGCTCGAATTGTTTTCCTCGGCTACATCGAGACCATCTTCACGCTGTTGGAGCGCAGCGACCTCCATATTTGTCCATCGGTTAACTCCGAAGGCCTCAGTCATGTGGTTGGCGAAGCCAAACTCTGCGGGAAGCCGTCGGTTGTGTTTCCTACGGGTGGCCTCCCTGAGTTAGTGGAACACGGCGTTGATGGCTTCATTTGCAAGGATTGTACCGTCGAATCGCTCATCGAGGGTCTGCATTACTTCCTGGCGGATCCAGACGTTAGGCGGAAAGCGGGTCTGGCGGCGAAAAGAAGCTTGGAGGAAAAATTCGGTCTGCGCCGCTTTCGCCGTCAATGGGCGGAGGTTTTTCTGAGCACGTCCACCCGCGACGACCCAAGTCGATGAATTCAGTCGAAGAAGCCAAGGGATTGAGTTGGCGAAACGGCGGAGCGCGCAGCCAATCGCTCGCCGCGCCTTTGCCCAAGACCATTGTGCCCGGCTGGGCTTGGGCGGTGACGCTTCTTTTGGTGGCGTGGGGCATCACTACTGCGAACCCAAAGATCAGTGTATTTAGCGTAATCCTTCTGCCTGTCTTTGGTCTCTTGTTGTGGCGCGTGGGTGAGCCCCCGGTGCTCATGTTCGCTTGCATGATGCAATGGCTCCAGGCCGCAGGGGCTATTTTTTATACGAATGGCCTTGGCAAATCACTTATCGATTCGGGCGGCCCCGCATTCGAGAAAGCCACGTGGCTCAGTTTGTTCGGGGTTTTGTCGCTCGCGCTCGGAATGAGAGTCGCCTCTATTCGTTTCCCACCGCCGAGCGTGGAGAAATTCAAAACTGAGATTTCCGCGCTGTCCCCAGCACGGCTATTCATCGCCTTTGTGGCGCTGTTCATTATTTCTGTCGCCGTCCAGCGCGTCGCCTTCCGCTTCCCTCGAGTTGCCCAGTCAATGTTGGCTTTGACCAGTTTGAAGTGGGTGCCCGCTTTTCTCCTGGCCTATGCAGTTCTCGAGCGGCGCAAAGGTTACACACTGCTGTTCGCGATGGTCGCCTCCGAATTTGTGATGGGCCTTCTGGCCTACTTTGCCGGTTTCAAGGACGTCTTTTTTGTGCTCACTGTGGTCTTGCTGACCTCGAAACGACACCGCCTTCCACTGGCGCGTTGGGCCTCGGTCATCTTGCTGCTAGTCGGACTATTGTTCCTGAGCTCCATCTGGACGAGCATCCGGGGCGAGTACCGCGAGTTCCTCAACCGCGGCACAGGTGAGCAGGTGGTTCTTGAGCCAGTGGACAAGCGCATCGCCAAACTCGCCGAGTTGTTGGACGACCTGAATGCCGAAAAGATCGCCGAAGGATGGGAAGCCTCCTTGCTGCGGCTGAGCTACGTGGATTTCTTCGGCCATTGCATCAGAAGCGTTCCTTCAGCGATGCCCTATGAGAAGGGTGCACTCTGGCTTGGGGCGGTCCAGCACGTCTTGATGCCTCGCCTCTTTTTCCCCGACAAACCGGTGATAAGCGATTCGCTGCGCACGCAGAAGTACACCGGGCTCTACGTTGCCGGCGAGGAGCAGGGCACTTCGATCGGCATTGGCTACATGGCCGAGAGCTACATCGATTTCGGACCTTATCTTATGTTTGTTCCTGTTTTTTTGTTGGGTGTGTTCTACGGGTTGACCTACCGCCTCTTCGCTACCCGGAATAAGAACGTGTGGCTCGGCATAGCAGTGGGTTCATCAATTCTGATCTTCGGCGCGTACCACATCGAGACTTCCAACATCAAGCTGGTCGGCGGGAACACCATGTGGCTCTTGGTCTTGGGCGTGCTTTATTGGCGGTTCGGCGGGTTGTTTCTCAAGCTGGTCAGCGCGCCCGTGCGAACTGCGGTCAAGCGTCGGAAGGTACGCGGCGCTCGGCATCACGAGGGCGAAGGTCCGCCGAAGCTTTAAGAATGAAAGCCTCAAATCCGAATTCGTGTCGACTAGTCTACTGAGTCACAAATAACTTGCATAATACAGCGGGGTCGGCTTTACT
>CAYUPI010000067.1:0-29268 GCA_964446585.1 uncultured Verrucomicrobiota bacterium | reverse complement strand
TCATCACTTGCCGGCACGTTCACGTACAATTATGGCGGATCTCCCGGCTTGCTTGTTCGGACGCTTGGCCTGCCGAACGCGGCCTATACAACAAACCACTTTGATGGGCTCAATCGGCTGGATTATACGGCGCTTGTCAATTACTGGGGCCACGTCCTGGACGGCTACAGCTACAATCATGATCCGCTAGGTTTGCGGACGAACATCGTTCGTGACTTCGGTCTGACAAACAATAGCGTTTCAATCGCTTACGATGCTATCAACCAACTGACGTCGTGGAGTGCCAAGGAATCAAGCGGAGCGGCCCGGCAAAACGAACAACTTGGCTTGGGCTTCGATGCGGCGCACAACTTGCGGACTCGCACCAACGGAGCCTTGGTTCAGACATTTTATCTCGATCGAGGGAATGAAATTACAAATGTCACACGCACGGGAACGTTAACTGTGAGCGGTGCGACGCCGGCTCCGGCGACGAACGTCACCGTGGGCGGCGCGGTAGCGGAACTCTATGGCGATCTGACGTTCGCTCGCACGAATAACGCCCTGAGCGACACGAATACCTTCACCCTGATTGCCAGGAATGTTTACGGCACGAACGTAACAAATACGATTGTTTCTGTTCTCCCGTCGTCTCTTTCTATCTCCAATGATCTTGACGGGAATCTAATTACTGACGGCACACGCTGGTTTGAACACAGCCCTGACGACCAATTGACGGCTGTTACAGTCTCTAACGCTTACCGCTCCGAATTCGTTTACGACGGCCTCGGGCGGCGACGCATTCAGCGCGATTACAATTGGCAGAGCGTGTGGGTGCTGACGAACGAAACGCGCCTTGTTTATGATGGCCTTCTCCCGATTCAGGAACGCGACAGTAATAATGTTGCACAAGCGAGTTACCCTCGCGGCCTGGACTTGAGCGGCACATTTGCCGGCGCGGGCGGAATCGGGGGGCTGCTCGCCCGGACGGATGCGAACGGTGCGTCAACCTTCTATCATTCTGATGGCGCAGGAAACATCAGCACTCTCATTGACGCGCAGCAGAACATCGCAGCGCGATACCTTTACGGCCCGTTCGGCAATATCATCGGACGATGGGGCAAGCTCGCTGATGCAAATTCAATGCAGTTTTCCTCGATGCCGAAGCACGGCAACTCCGGCCTGGCGCTTTACACCTTCCGAGCCTATGACCCGGGCTTGCAGCGGTGGCTGACTCAAGACCCTGTTGCTGAGCGGGGAGACATAAATCTGTACCGGTTTGCCCACAACAATCCGTTGAAATGGGTAGATCCGTGGGGCCTACAACCGCCTTCTGAGGATCTGGACATCGAACCAGTAGAGCCTCCTGTGATCAGGTATGGCCCAGGCCAAGCGCCTCGCGAGGAGATCGACCGCGAACTCGAAGATTTGTTTCGCAGGGGTGCCCCGTCCGATATGGCGCTGCGCCAAGCGCCCGAGGAACCTGCCGCCGCACCCGGACTCCTCAGCAGACTTCTGGACGCGCTCAGCACTCTGTTTAAGCGGAAGTGCCCGCCTCCGCCGATCCGTGGCGGCAAAGGCATTGTCAACCAGGATGAGGTCGTAGCTCATGCTCCACTAGAGGCTCTGACGAGCCATGAGGAGTTAGCGAGGCAGTCCAACACCCTCCTTGAGCCGCCCCGGGCGGGCACTCCCGGCTTGCTGATTGAGGGAGCCGAGGCGTTTACTTATACTGTCAAGGGGCCAAATGTGTTTGTCACGGGATCCATGAATTTCAACTCTACCGTGAGCGTAAACACCGTTGAAGTAGTTACAATTTATGTGAAGGGGCTGAGGTAAATGAGATCACTGGAATCCATCTTCGACCAGCTTGAACGTTGCCACACCGGCCTCGCGGACCTCTTCCCTCACGAGGGGACCAGAGCAATTGGTGGCAGTAGCATTTTCATAGGCACTGCCCTTTTTCCGGCGCTGAAAAGTTGCTTCAAAAGCATCAGAGGCGAACTGCGGAAGTGGACTAATCTTGAGGCACGAAAAGAGCTTGAGCCTCTGTTGGCCGCGGCAGAAGAATTATTACTCAGAATGGAGAAAGGACGCAAACAGGATGCCGAACTAATAAATAAGGCGGCGATGCTCCTTTATCTGGCGAATGGTACTCTGTGGAACTACTTGCGAGGATTCGTGCATTACGAACCGCCGCACGATGCACGATACGTTCGGGTCGAGCCGATGGGACCATTGTTAAGGCGCTGCGGTCGGGAGACGGATAGAGAAGATAGGGTCGATCCAAAGCAAGTGGTGCAGCAGATCTGCGCAGAACTGGACGCATGTTTGCGATGACTCCTGGCGGAGCGACCAACGGCACCAACAACGCGCTAAGCGACACCAATACCCTCACGATAATCGCCAAAAACATTTACGGCACGAACGTGACCAACACGGTAGCGGCCATTCTTCCGTCCCCTCTGTCCCTTACAAACGATTCTGACGGCAATCTCAAGAGCGACGGCACGCGCTGGTTCGAATATAGCCCCGATGAGCAATTGACGGCTGTTACAGGGAGACAATGTGTTCTGGTCGAACGACTCGATATCTTCCCCCATCAAGTTGACGCCGGAGGAGATACAGGCTGTCCAGTCTTCGATTCAGCAGGCATTCCCGAATTCCAAAGTTCAGCAATTGCCAACTATCGGTGATGCCCTAAACAAGTGAACTCACGAAAACTAACAGAATTGTTCGCGCTTTGGTCAGGACTCTTTCTTTCAGAAACCGGCCGTGCCGTTGTTCTTCCTGGTGCCCGTGAGAAACTCGTCGAACTGCTGACACGGTTGGATGATCGGACAGATTCCCCTTCCGACCTACGACAAATGGCCTCGTCTTTGCCTGACAATGCCGAAATAACGCGTGATCACCCGTTCAATCGGGCGATGCTTCGTTTTATGATCGAGCACGAGCGACAGATGCCTGACCAATTTCGTGAGAACGTCGAAAACATCAAGAGGTTCTTCTCTCCCTAGCCTGCATATTCCATAGTCAGTTCATTTTGTAACCTGGTTATTTGGAAACGCAGCAATCGCAACTCTCTGGCGCAAGGCAACCGGGCGATTGCTGAATCTCATCGATCCACGCTGTTTCCGAACCGTTCGGAAAACCCTTTCGGAAATGTTCCGCAATCATCCGAAGTGAAATTCCTTCCTTAACCCGTTCAACCTTCACCAGTTGTCCACAGGTGGACGTTGTTCCGCGACGTGGAGTACGAGATAATAAAGCTAATGGAGGAGATGCAGTCGCTTGGACAACTGATTAAAGAGAGAAACATCCAACTCGACACCAAAGACCCGGTCGCACGAGGCGGCTTTACGCAGATCCCGAACTTCATTTTGAAAGATCCGAAGCTCTCAGTGGGAGCAAAAGTCACATATGCGATGTTCCTTAGCTATGCCTGGCACAACGACTCCTGTTTCCCGGGGCAAGAAAAGCTTGCAGCCGACATGGGGATGAGCCGGGTCCGCGTGACGCAGCTCATCGGCGAATTGCAGCAGGCAGGGCTCATCACCATTCAGAGGAGGGGACTGGGTAAAACGAACATCTACACGATTCATTTTCGCGTAAAGGGCAAGCGCCCAGGAATGCCGCGGCGTCAACACCCAGATGTAAACTAATTTACATCTGGAGGTAAACCAATCGACCTCTGGAGGTCAACCCGCCAACATCTCTCTATATAAGAAGATTCAGTATAAAATATTAAGACTAAATAATACTCAGTTATTAAGGGGTTTATAAAATTTTTCTCTGAATGACGGAGGGTTCTGCTTACCTGTTCCAGGGACAGCGCTGAGAGGTATAAGGGAAACAGAGCCAAAAAAGGGCCGATGCGCATGCATCGGCTGTGTTTGCTCATGGCGACCGGGGGCCTGGGCCGTGAGCGCAGAAAAGAACGTTAGGAAAGCCGAGCACGCGCTGCCTTGCAATAGTGCTCAAGCTTCTCAATGAGAATAAACCGCCGTCCGCTTTGTCGGGCGGCGACTGCTGTAGTTCCCGATCCGGCGAAGGGATCGAGAATCAAATCGCCCGCAGAGGAAAACGCTTCAATAAGTGTTCGGAAGATTTCCACAGGCTTTTGATTCGGGTGCAAGGGATTGCCCGTATAGCGCCAGGGCAGCACATCGCGGATGGGCTCCGTGGGTTTCGCTGGTTTGCCCTTGGCAAGCAGGTAGGCGGTCTCATGAAATCCACGGGTATAGCCCTCGGTGGATGAGTAAGTTTTGACGAGTGAGAAATGACTCACCGGCTTGAAACCAACGTGCTTCCAGACCGTCATGAACCGCTCCACCTGCGGCCAGCCATAAAAGCTGAAACAGAGGGAGTCCGGCTTGAGGAGACGATAGATTTCGGCGAATGCAGGTCGCAGCCAGCCGTCAGTCGCGTCATTTGCGATGGTGCGCCCATCCCGCGGCCGATAGTTCGTCAAATATGGCGGGTCGGTGAGCACAAGGTCAACGCACCCCTCGGGCATGGTGCGCATAACGTCTGTGCACTCGCCGTGAATGACTTGGTTCACGAGCGCGGCGATCGGTTGCATCGGTGCCTCCCATGATTAGTAATCTTCCGGGAGCAGCACGGTCGTCACCGATCTGTCCGCTTCGGTAATCACCCAAAACTTCGTGCCGTTTTTGGCGTGATAGACAGAGAGCAACCGAAAGCCTTGCTTGAGGGAGACTTCGTTTTCTTGCCGGTCATGTTCACTGAGGTCGCCCCAGTCAGCAGCCTGATGGCGCTGAATGGCGGTGGTGATGTCCTCCTGCGCCAGGTGTTCGAGCGCATGGGGGGTGGCGACAATCTGACCGAGGCGAAAAACCGCAATGGGGATCTTTGACTTTGTGGTCATAGTCCACGTCCTCCACTCAGTTGTAGAAGTAGCCCAGGGCCCGCAACGAACAGAAGTTAGGCCGGCCCATGATGACGTGATCGAGCACCTCGATTTTGATGAGCTGCCCCGCTCGAATTAAATCCCGGGTTATTTTGATATCGGCTTCCGATGGCTGGGGTTCACCGCTCGGGTGATTATGAACAATCACGATTGCGGCTGCGGCGACAATCACTGCCGCTCGGAATACTTCCCGGGGATGGACGAGCAGCGTATCGAGGGTGCCGATGCTGACGAGCTGGTGCCCTTTGACGCGCCGACGCGTATTCAAGAGCAATACGGTGAAACATTCGCACTCCGGATTGAAGTATGGATTCGTTTCGACGTGCGCCCGCCAATAATCGGCAACGCGCTCCGGAGTGTCACAAAGCTGCATGCCTTCGGGCAACGGACACTCGCGTAATGCAATGACTTTGTATTCCTTCGCCAAAGGCGTCGGTTTGACGCCGGTTGCCGTCTCCTTCAATTCGAGAGAAGAGGCGGGTATGACGGGATACACGCCACGGGGATCTCGGTTGGAGTGGTGGCGCGATACGCCGCACGGATGTTGCCAGCAGCGTCGTGCGTGGTTCCAGTGGAACCCGAGGTCCTTGAGTTTATCCCGCACCTCTCGGAGCGGCGGTGTTGCGAATTCGAGCCACACCCAGCGGCCGACGACATCTGCTTGGTCCCAGAGTTCCGGCATTTCGGTCTTGAGACGCTCGAGCAAGGCCATGGTCTGGGCCATGCCCGCCGGAGGCGACTCCTCCGGATTTGGATTGTTTGTCAATGAGCTCACAGATACTCTCTTTCTGCTGTCCACCTGCGCAAACAGGTTGCTTCTGGTTGATACTCTCGCCGGGAGCGCGGACAGCATTTTATGTCCGGCGGGAGAGAATGGTTTTCAGGAGAAAACCTCCTGCTGAGTATAACATGGAGGGCGAGCTCTCTTGGAACGGCAGTCTGTTTGGCAGCCGCTAGACACAGGTGAGCTCTTTTGAAAGACTGTCAGAAATGGCAGACGATATCCGATATTCGGAGTTGCGATTCTTGCAGTCGCTTCCGAGTGGAACAAGCGATGTCTTCAATCACCAAGACAGCGGGTGGACGGAGCTATTGGGCCTGAATCCCAGGATCTTCATCGAGATGGTAACTACACTTATTGAGGAATTATATGTCCGGTTGGACGATCAGAATTCGCACCTTCTTGTCGGCAGGTTGCGCGGCGAAGTCGGCGGGAAGTTCCGTCCCTCAGGTATTCACGAACACGAATGGGAAAATCCTCGAGATGCGCTCGAACACCTCTTTCTCGGAAACAGATTGCAGCGGCTGCGGGTCACCTATCGGGGATTGCGGCGTATTGAGGAATTGAGGGAATTCCTGGCTCGGGATCGCATAATGGAGCCGTTCGGGGTTTTGCTGAGCATTCAATATTTCCGTGTGGATTTGGAGGCAGCGCTGAAGGGCGCGGGCGAGGTCCAAGTCTCCGTTTTGTATCTCGACATGGATCACTTCGGACCCATAAACAAAGAGTTTGGGCACGATGCCGGTGATGTGGTTATGAAAGCATATTTGGAAATAGTTCGGGACCAGGTCGGCATTCATGGCAAGGCTTACCGCGGCCGGGGCGACGAAGTCGCGGTATTGATTAGGGGTCAAGGCCACGAACGTGCTGTTGAATTCGCGGAAAAGATTCGCAGGAGTGTTGAAGCTATGAAGTGTAATTGCGAAGGTCACGAGCTACCGCGAGTGACAACGAGCATCGGTGTCGCGAGTGCGCCGCCTGACGGTAGAACAATGGACCTCGAAACGCTCGCTGAAAATCGGCAGCGCAGTGCGAAAGAGGCAGGACGGAATAGAGTCGTCGCTGAAAACTGATTATCCGAATTCTAACTCCGCTGTCTTTGCAGTTTTTCGTTCGGTCGCAGCAAACCATGCCGGTCAAGAAATGCTAGCAGCGGCGTTGCACACTCCGCACAAAGAACCACGCGGCTCAAGAAATCAGTGCCGAGCCCTGAGGCATTTATGTTAAGCGAGGTCTTCAAATTGGAAGGCATTTTTCTTTCGCACACCTGGCAAGCATAGATGGTCATCGTTACCGCCTCTGTTCGAGTTTGCGGACGCGCATTTCAAGAGCCTCAAAGCGGTCTTGCCAATACGATCCGAGAGAGGAGAGATGCAACTCCACGCTTTCGAAGGCTTCTTTCATGTCGGCACGCAAAGCGATACCGAGTCCCTCGACATCAGCCTTGGAAGCAGTGTTGTCCAGGCCTTTCGCAATCATGCGCGCGAGCCCCTCCAATGTTATTTTCTTCCCCTTGGCCATGTGCCTTAAATTCTACCTCCCCTCAAAATGTCCTGTCAAACTGGCTCGTTCATGTGTCCTCAGCATCAGCGGGAGAAACCTCATCATGCTGTCTAGCCATTCTTTCAATCCCCCTGGGGGAGGTAATCCGCCGGCAGGGGGAAGGGGGGTTGGGGCGCGCCCACCCTCGCCACGCAGACGCAAACAAAAACCCCGCGCTCGGGCGGGGTTCTTGGCCGCTCTCAGCGGCATGCTAGCAACTCAATAATCGTCCGGTGTTCCTGGGCCAACGGCGGCCAGCTTTCCCTCCTGTCGGATAAGGGTAAGCGGCTCTCCCAAAGCGTCACCATGCAGAATATATAAGTCGCCCACATAGCCGGGTCCGCCGCTTACGAAATCGAATTTGACTCCGTATGCCACCTCAGCGAATTCTTCAGGGCTCTCATTTTCAAGCCCCCAGGACTGTCTAATGATGGGCAACTGCATGATCTCCCTCCATTCGGCGACTGATATTTCTAGTGGTCTGTTCATGGGTTTTGCGATTGCCATAAGTTTTTTCAAGCGCTCGACATGCGCTTGATGCCGTGACAACGGCCTATGCTGCTGCCGGTGTTTCCGGCTTCCTTGGTGGACGCGACGTGCCTCCAGTCTGCCCTCCACGCCCGTGCTTGTAGCTATCGTAGAGCTTCTGCTTGACCCACCGGACGATTGCCTCCGTATCCCCAGTGGCGAGCACTTTCCGGAGGTCTGCTTCGAACTCTTGCATATATCCCATATGAGTAGAGTGGTATTAGTTTATTCGACCTTTATGCGTGGCGGCTTTCGTTCGCCGTCCGCGCTCTCGCCGCACCCGCAGCGGTCAAGGTGGAGGCGCAGCACTACCTTGACGGCGTAGGGTATAATGAAGAGAGGGCGACGGCGAACGAGAGGGCGGGAAGCAGGGGATATGCATTCTCGTTCGGCGTCAACATCTTCAGAGTCAGACGCTGACTCGGAAATCCAAGCAAGCCTATTACCTGAGCGGCTCGCAAGAAACGAATGTCGCTCACCGCGTCTGCGGGCAAGAGAAGGGCAACACCACACACTCCCCGAAAGGGGACAAGCATTTTTTCTTGCGGAGTAGGCTTGCTTGGAACCATGGAGGAAGACATCCGTTACATCGGGCGGTGTGAGATGTGGGGCGGCGAGCAGCCGTGCGGTCTTCGTATGGCCGACCGCCGACATCACCTTTACGTGGTCGGGAAAACCGGCTCGGGAAAAACCACACTCCTGCGGAACCTCATCATTCAAGACATCGCGGCCGGCCGCGGCGTCGGACTCCTTGATCCACATGGAGATTTGGCGCACGAGCTGTTGGACCATATCCCGTCATGGCGGACAGATGACGTGGTCTACTTCAATCCGGCTGACCTGGAGTTTCCCATGAGCTTCAACCTGCTGCATCGGGTCCCGCCGGAGCGCCGACATCTGGTCGCCTCCGGCCTCGTCGGTGCGTTTAAATCCATATGGCGGGACTCGTGGGGACCGCGCCTCGAATACATTCTCTACGCGGCAGTGGCAGCGCTTCTCGACTGCGAAAATACCAGCCTCCTGGGAATCCAGCGGATGCTTGCCGACCAGCGATACCGCGCCTGGGTCGTGAAGCAAGTGAAGGATCCGGTTGTCCGTGCGTTCTGGCTCACTGAATTCGAAATGTGGCGGGAGCAATTCCGGACGGAGGCCATCGCGCCGGTGCAAAACAAAGTGGGCCAGTTGCTCATGGCAGCTCCGATCCGGAACATCCTCGGGCAGGTAAGCCGAAAAATTGACGCACGGTTCATGATGGACAATCGACGCATCTTCATTGCGAATCTCTCAAAAGGGAAGCTTGGCGAGGAGAAAGCTAACCTCCTCGGCTCGTTGCTGGTGACACAATTTCAACTGGCCGCATTGGACCGTGGTGACATCCCGGAAGGGGACCGGGAAGATTTCTTCCTCTTCATTGATGAGTTCCATAATTTCACAACCGATTCGTTCGCGGGCATTCTTGCTGAGGCACGCAAGTATCGGTTGTGTCTGTCGTTGAGTCACCAATACCTTGACCAGGTGACGCCCGAAATCCGAAAGGCAGTGTTTGGCAACGTTGGAAGCATCGTCGCGTTCCGGGTCGGATACGCCGATGCGGAAATTTTGGAGGAAGAATTCAGCCATGCGTTCCACGCCGGCGAATTCATAGACCTGAACCGGTACGAAGCAATTGTAAAGCTGGCCCAGGACGACCGCACAGAAAGTCATCGTGCGAAAACCATGCCTCCGATAGAGCACCATTGCGGATGTCGAGACAACATCATCCGGCGTTCGCGCGAAAAGTATGCAACGCCGCGGACCTTGGTGGAGAGGAAGATTGACCGCTGGTTGCGGCGATAGGGGATTGCAGGAGTGAATTCCAGGCTTGGCTGAGCAAAGTGCCAACACCGAGAGCTAAAGCTTTGCCAAGAGTTTCCATGGCCGGATGCCCAAGCCCTTGGAGATTTTGACCAGCGTATCGATGCTTGCAGCCTTTTCTCCACGCTCCAGTTCACCAACGTAATTGTGATGTAGGTCCGCTTTCTCAGCCAGTGCCTCAATGCTCAGCTGCGCTCGTTTGCGATATTTGCGGATCGCTCGACCAAGCACTTTGCGATGTTCCAGTTTCGCCGCCATTCGGCGAAACAGAAGCAGGAAGGCAGCGAACAAACCACCGTCGATAGACTGTAACGTCCCAGAATTTCATGCTTGAAATTGGAGGGAGAAGGCACAATATCAGAACCATTAATCAGGACTGATTCAACACCTTCCTGGGTCATGAAAGCAGTCAATTTGATAGCTGGGTTCCTACTCCTCCGGCTCGGTGTGCCAAGTGCCGACTGCCAAGTTTGTGACACTTGGGTCGAGAGGCATCCTTCCGCCACGGCGACTGCACGATCCGCCCACGGAATGGCATATGATTCCGTCCACAAACAAGTCGTGCTGTTCGGCGGCTGCGCTCACGATACCTGGACGTGGGATGGCGCGTCGTGGACGCAACAGTTTCCTTCCAGCTACCCCTTCTCCAGTTCTGGCGCTAGAGACTCCTTCGGAATGGCGTATGATGAAGCACATTCGCAGGTTGTGCTGTTCGGCGGATCCATCTGCAACACCGCGTATCTGTCTGATACCTGGCTCTGGGATGGGACGGACTGGACTCAAGCGTCACCGGGGACCAACCCACCAGGGAGAGAACTGCACGCTTTGGCGTACGATTCGAAACGGGGCCAAGTCGTCTTGTTTGGTGGAGTAGTGGACGGCAGCTTGTCTGATGACACGTGGGTCTGGGACGGCAGTACTTGGACGCAGAAGCTTCCTGCACACAGACCACCAGCCAGGGCGGCCTTCGCCATGGCCGGTGACCCGAGTCACCAAAACGTCGTTCTAGTTGGCGGGAGTGGTTTCACCGACACGTGGGTGTGGGATGGGGCGGATTGGACTCAAGCATCGCCCGCGGGACAGCCGCCAGCAACACCAAGCGCTGCCATGGTGTACGATGCGAGTCGGGGGAGAATAGTTTACTTCAACGAAAGGTGCGAGGCTTGGCTCTGGGACGGGTCGAACTGGGCCGAGGACTGCCCAAGCACCGGTCCGGTCCCCGCGGAAAGATATTATTTTGCGGCGGCGTACGATTCCGCTCGAACCCAGGCTGTGATGTTTGGCGGTCGAAGGAGGTCTGACGGCACTATTCTTGGCGATACTTGGGCTTTCGTCCCGAATTCTCCCCCTGTCATTCTCGCTCCGCCACAAAGCCAGGTCGCTCTGGCTGGGACGAATGTGCTTTTCAACGTGATCGCCGCGGGAAATCTGCCCTTAAGTTACCAATGGCGCTTAAACGGCGCGGACATTTCTGGCGCGACTAATTCGTCCTTCGCTGTGACAAATACTCATGCCTCTGATTCGGGTGGTTACTGTGTCCTGATAGGGAACCTTTACGGTTCAGTTGTCAGCGCCACTGCATCTCTCGCCGTGCTGGCAGATGGCGCGAACGGTAACCAACCCGCACGACAAACGTCGCCTCCGGCACCACCCAGACAACTCACAAACGATAGCTTGGTCATTGTGACCCACGGTTGGCTGCCTCGTGAATGGCCTCTAATCCAGCTCGGACCACCAGCTAACGTCGATTGGGTTGATGAAATGGCCATAGGCGTTAGCAACAGATTAGCAACCAATTGGCTGGTGACTTCTTTCAAGTGGATGCCAGAGGCCTGGACCTTGGATCCCGACACAGCCCTGCGGAACGCGAAGATAAAAGGTTATCTATACGGAATTGAATTAGCCAAACAGGGCTGGCAACATGTGCATCTTATTGGCCACAGCGCCGGCGCCGGTGTCGTTGAGGGCATTACGCGAGCCCTTAAGCGGTCCTCTCCGACGCCGGTCACTGTTCATGCTACGTTTCTTGATGCCTACGTAGGCAAGGACGAATGGGGACGAGCCAACTATGGCACAAACGCTGACTGGGCGGACAGTTATTTTGCTCATGACTACTGGGCCGATCTATTTCCTTCCTTCCTTGCTTACCCGAACTCGCTCACGGAAGGCCCCTTAACGTATACACACAACGTTGATGTCACAAGGCTGGATCCTCAGGGATATACAACCGCTGTGTTTTGTCCTGCACCAGATGACACCACGCCTGCTGCGCCATGCGGCGAAGAAGCTTGGGCTCGTCGAGGGTTCGGAGAAGGACACCAGTGGCCACACTATTGGTACTATGACACCATAGTGAGCAACGCCCCCGATGGGTCGGGGGTTTATGGATTCGCGCGTAGCAAAGAAGGCGGGGGCTGGGATAATCGGGGGAGCTATCCTGTCGGAAATTCGAGGCCCGTGATCCTGCAGCCAACTAATGCAGCTAGTCGCGTACTTGTTCAAGGCGCTATTCCGACGGCCACAAATCCTGAGCTCGACATTCCTTCCCGCCCGTACGCGATTAGCCAGACGGGTGTAAGTGGAATCAGTTTCAGCAGCGTCAAACTTCATGACGATAGGCCGGCGTGGATTGCCATCGGCTTGTCGGTCACCGGCGCTGTGAACTTCGTTAGTTTTAACGCGGCATTCACCAGTACCAATGGGGCGCAAGGTCTGCTCACTGCGTATTGGAACACCAATGAAATTGGTTTCGTTGATGAGCGTGTGGCCGATCCGGATCTGCAGCCATATCGGTTCTTCCTTCCTGCGATCGCGACATTCGGTCTCTATACGCTGAGTTTCCGTCTCGAAGCCTTCAACGACACCTCCTCGAGCATCGCCATTACGAACTTAGCCACGGGCTTTACCGGTGTCAGCGAGGCACCCCAACTCGCCATCCACCTACAGGGCACGAACACGGCGCCCGTTTTGAACCTAACTGGCGCGCCAGGCTACAACTACTTACTCGAGTTCTCCACAAATTTGACAACTTGGGAGCAAATGGCCACTGTGCCAAACACCAACGGCACGGTGCTTTTCATTGACCCTGCTGTAATCAACTACAGCTACAAGTTCTACCGTGCGCTCTTACCGTAACCGCCGTTTTCTTCTTGTTCTTCATTCCTTTCCTTAAGCCATTTTCTAAATCTCCTGATCCGCCTAAACAAAGCACCAATTAAAAAACAGACAGCGAGCCAGGCTAGGGTTCTCAATGCTATCAGAACCAACCTCATAAGGGGAGTTGGGGCAATCAAGTCCCTAGCTTCGTCGAAGGCTCCGAAAATCCACCATCCAAGGGGGGCCAATAAAAGGTCGAGTGGAGACACGCACGCTGGATATACTTCCTCTGGATAATATACACGGCTGTATAAGACAACGCAGGATTGAGTTATAATCAAGGAAACCAGTAAGATTCCTCCTCCAGTTAAGCTCCCAACCAGCCCAGCTGTTAGCCAGTCGGACACTTTTTTCCAGGCACTCCAACTGAGCAGTTTCCCAATTGCCGCTCCCGCAAAGAACACCAAGAGGAATTCAGCAATACCGAATCCGGCCCTCCATGGACCAGAAGGTAGTGGCAAACTAGACGAGGGAATCCCCAACCAGAAGAGAGCAGCGTATCCAAGCATCACAAATTCATGGCCAGGAATGCAAGCTTTGCTGTCTCCTCGGAAAACAGGCAAAAGAGCGCGAGACCGGCACGCATAATCAGAATACGGAAAGAAAAAGTATGAGATGAGTAACATAGCGTATGTTACCGTCAAAGCTATAACACCTCCTTTTAGCCAATACGGCCAACGTTCCCAAAACATGTTGATTTCAATTCTACCATACTCGGATGCACAGTTATCCCCAGGGGGAGGGATGGTGAATTGTCCCGTCGCAAAATGTATCTTTTATGACGGGAGACTCAGCAACGCTTGGAAATATTGGCGAAATGGACGCGGGGAAATCTCGAACAAAACCCGGGTGAGTTACGCGGCGCAGTGGCTCGACAGCGCCCGTCGCTGTAATTTGACTGTGTATTCTCACCGGTCACTTGAAAACCAGCCACTCAGGGTCGATTCAAAACCAGCCACACTGAGGTGAGGAGTTCAGCACTCAGAGATTCTTAGATTCTTCAAGAAAGAATTTGACAAACCCGTCACAGGGGGGCTAAAATGCGTGTTCGACTGCGGAGGTTGGAGGGTTGGAAGTGTTTTGCCTCGAAATAAAACCAGGTTTTGGATAAGCTTGGAGATAATTATAGGCTAAAATTGTAAGCGGACCGACCCTGATAAAACGAGCGTTAACGCGAGGCGGTTCTGAGCCTCAAAGATTGTGAAAAGCCTAGACTACCTGAAGGAATCAGACGGCGGCCTGGACCCCTCTTCGGCGTCCCAAGGACTTGAATCCGACAAGTCCACTTGCCAGACACTTTTCGTTGGAAAAGGTGGAGTCTCAGAAGAGGAAGCAGTTCGAATACTCGCTCGTGTCTTGAAGATCGGCCTTGCGTTTAAGAACCGTGAACTTTTTTACTCCCCTTCGGATGGGTTTTCGCCTTCTTCAATCGTGGACCAACCGTTGCCGACCGAAGGCAAGCCTATCGAGTCTCTGTTGGAGGACTTAGAAGAGAATTACTTACCAGGAATGCCTAACTTTGCGAGTCCGTGCTTCCTGGGATTTCCGGATGCGGGAAATAGCTTGGCTGGTATCTGTGGAGCCATCCTTGCGGACTTTCTAAATGTGAATCTTATCAACTCAACATTCTGTTCCAGGATTGCAACGGACGTGGAGATTTGCATACTCCGTTGGTTGCGCCAGCTTTTGGGGTATCCCGATGCGGGTGCCCCGAAAAGTGCCATAGAGGTTGGGGGCATGGCACTGCTCGGAGGTACGATGTCTAACTATACGGCTACTCTGCTTGCACGTGAACACGCCTTTCCTGGAACCTCAGAGCGTGGCATTCGATTCAATACAGATCAAGTGAAAGTCGTGGTTCCGGAAGGTATTGGTCACTACACAATCCCGGCCTCAATGGCCTGGGCGGGCCTTGGAAGCGAAAATATTCTACAGTGTCCAACCGACAATTTTAGGTATGACCAAAAGGCTTTGAAAGGGATTTTGTACAAAGCGAACAATTCTGGTGACCGCATAATTATGCTGGTCGCGTATGCCGGAGACAGCCGCACCATGACAATTGACGATTTGCAAGGGGTACATGACATCGTCCGGGAGGCTGATCCGAAGGTGTGGCTCCACTGTGACGGGTGCCACGGAACAGCGCTATGCTTCTCTGATCGGCTAAGACATAAATTGCGCGGCATCCAGCTCTGGGATTCGATTACACTGGATCCCCATAAAGTCCTTGCGGTCCCATACCCCCTAGCTGTTCTATTACTGCGGGATCCTCGGTCAGCTTCCTTGGTGATTACAAAGTCCGATTTGATCATGCGGCAACAGCAATCGCTCGGCCAAACAACGCCAGTGTTGGGTTCAAAGGCGTTCCATTCATTGCGCCTCTGGATGTTGCTCAGGAGCCTCGGGGTACCACGCATCGGCAAATTGGTAGAAGAGCGCTGTGGTCTGGCACTTCGATTCGCAGAGATGGTAAGGTCGCACCCTTGCTTCGTCGTTTTGAACCACCTAAACATTAATTCGGTCATTTTCATGTACCTCCCGAAGGACGTGAAGCGCCCTTTGGCGCGGGATACCGCCGAGCGAATTTCGCTCCTGAATCGTTCTATTTATGAGCATATGCTGCGGCAAGGCCGCTATTATATCCACTCGTTCAGAATGCGCGACAATCTCAACTTGCTGGAACAAGGATGCCAATTCGAGGCAAATGTGTTGCGGTACATGTGTGGCAATCCGCTTACCACCGAAACAATTTTGAACGAGTGTCTAGACTATCTTGCGACTCTTGGCGACGGCTTATGGAGTAACGAAGCGTCCGTACTAAATCCGCTGCCCTAATTCGGTCGAAACCATGTCTTATTCGTTGTGCTTCGCCATCAGACCAAGGGCAAAGGCCTTTTGTGATTCTCTCTTTGGTGCGGAACAATACGCAGCCTTTGTGTACGGCTCTCACGCCTACGGGCTCGCAACCGAGGAGTCAGATTTGGATATCCTTATTCTCGCGCACCTAGTAAATGCGCGTCGTATTGCCAGATTGACTCGGTGGGTTCTGGCATTGCACACCGCTTACGGTTTGCCGATTGACTCGGAAGTCCCACATCGGCGGAAGCTCCTAGCATCCTGGTACGATGCTGACCGCGCGATAGCTGGTGACGGTTTTCGCTCGAAGTCAGGTTGTTTCGCAATAAAACCAATTTCTAAGACTCCTGCTGTTTTGAGTTCAGAATGGCTCCGGTTGCGTCTGCTGCTCAATGCTCTGACAGGAAAATGCGCTTTCATCGGGGGCGACAGGAGAGCACTTGCGAAATTGCAGGCGAGCGCACGCATCAGCTGGGTGCGGCTGTTGTCATTGTTGCTGAGGCGTGAATCGTTTACACTTCAATCGTTTGTGGGGGGCCTTATTGGCACTGGACATTTGAAAGGTGAGATGTTCCTCGGCTTTAAGGACAACCCGGTGATACGATCCTGGCTGGAGGATGCGTTTTCGGTGACGTTTGCGAATTGCCTTGGGAAGGGGTTGCTGTGTAGGCGGGGGCAGAGGTACGTCGTCAATGAAGCAAACTGGACAATGCCACTAGAACAATCAAATCGGCCATCCCATCGTGCATGCATGCATTAGACTTTGGACTTAACACAAACCCTTTTGGTCCACCGAAGCGGGTCTTTCGTGATCTGGCGATACATCTGCCGAGAATTATCGGCTATTACGCGGACGCTCATACTCACCCTGCGCATAGAGCGCTTGCGTCGTTCTTGCAGGTTCCGCGAGAGTGTGTTACGCTCACGTGCGGTGCAAGCGAGGCAATCTTTATCCTCCCAAGGCTGTTGCGAGCCAGGTCCGGCATTATCTTTCCTCCGACATTTTGGGAATATCGCGCGAGTTTGGAGCGAGTTGGTGCAAAGATCGTACAGCCAACACAAAGCAAAGTAGAGCACGCTTTCAGGTTGACACAAGAAGTGATAGAGTCAGTGAATTCTCCAGCGGACCTGGCGTTTGTTGCAAATCCGGACAACCCAACATCTCGGCTTTGCAGAGGTGCTGCATTGCGCGGCTTGCTCCTGCGAATGGGGGATGGTACCCTCATAGTCGATGAAACATATCTGTTGTTCCGGAACGACTTTCATACCCGGTCACTGATGCAAGTTGCGGTCGAACAATCGAACATCATCACGATAGGCTCCCTTTCGAAGTTCTTTTCTGTCCCGGGGCTCAGGGTAGGCTACGTTGTGGCCCACCCTTCTGTTACGAAGTGTGTGCGTCAGTCAATTCTGTGTTATTCTGTCAACAACATTGCTCTGTTGTTGCTCGAACGGTTACTCGCTGAACGTGATTTCATTCGCGAGTCACGTGTAATGATCGCACAAGAACGTCAACGAGTCTGCGAGGCCATTACACCCATGCGGGGTTTTCAGGTGGTTCCACCCGATGCGAATTTCATTCTTGTCACTCTCTCGAACGGGAGCGAGTCCGCCTTACGCTCTCATTGCGAACGGAACGGCGTTCGGCCAAGATGGGGAGCAGAGATTGATATGATGCCGAAAGAGGCGTTCCGCGTGGCAGTAAGAGATCCGAAATCCAACCAAAGGTTCCTGGATTGCCTGACGATGTATTCGAGAGGTAAACGGAAAGTCACAATCTGACCTCTCCGGTTCTTCTGCCGAAAGCTTTGTAGTCGCCTTTCGCCGGTTATCAATTCACAATCACGCCCAGTGAAACGAACAATCATCACGAGCGCTTTGCCTTACATCAATGGCGTCAAGCATCTCGGCAATTTAATCGGATCTCTTCTGCCCGCTGATATTTACGCGCGGTTTCTTAGGCAGAGGGGAGAGGATGTCATTTTCATTTGTGGAACGGACGAGCATGGCGCTCCAGCGGAGATCGCAGCCGAATTAGAAGGTAAGCAAGTGCAGCAATACTGCGAGTCAATGTTCTATACTCAAAAATCAATATATGAGCGCTTCGACCTGTCCTTCGACCATTTCGGAAGATCGAGTTGCACTGAAAACCACGTTTTGACGAAAGAGTTCTTCACCCAGCTATACAACAACGGTCACATAGTGGAAAACGAAATCACTCAGCTTTATGACGTTGAAGGCGGCCGATTTCTGCCGGATAGGTTTGTTATCGGAACATGCCCCTTCTGTGGTTTCCAAGGAGCACGTGGCGATCAGTGCGAGAACTGCACAAAACTGCTTGACGCAATCGATCTCCTCGACCCTCGTTCCGCGGTTACGGGAAGCCGAAAGCTGGAGCACCGTCAGTCGAAGCACCTGTTTCTGCGCTTGTCTGACTTTGAGGCCAGACTGACCGCCTGGGTCAAATCTAAAGAGAATTACTGGCCGAACACGAGCGTCGCGATCGCAAAAAAATGGCTGAGGGAAGGTTTGAAGGATCGTTGTATTACACGAGACTTGAAATGGGGCATTACTGTGCCACTGAAAGGTTTTGAGGATAAAGTTTTTTACGTGTGGTTCGACGCGCCGAACGCATACATCGCTATCACGCAAGAATGGGCACGACTTAGGGGCTCCCCTGATCTCTGGCGAGCTTACTGGATGGGAGAGGATACAAGACTGGTCCAATTTATGGCAAAGGACAACGTCCCGTTCCACACCGTAATATGGCCAGCGATGATTATGGGGATTGACGATACTTTCATCCTTGCAGATCTTGTTAAAGGCTTCGAATACTTGAAGTATTATGGTGGAAAGTTCAGTACCTCCTCGCAACGAGGTATTTTTACCGACGCTGCTATCGCTGAACTGCCATCGGACTACTGGCGCTTTTATTTGACAACGATTGCTCCGGAACGTTCGGACAGTGACTTTACTTGGCCGGGCCTTCAACAAGCCGTTGCCAACTTGGCAGACAATCTCGGCAACTTTGTCAACCGGACACTTACTTTCCTCAACCGCTATTTCGAGGGTAAGATTCCTCCGACGCCAGTGGAGCGATCCACCGATGTACAACTTTGGAACCGGATGTCGGAATTGGTCCGCACTTGTGACGCAAATCTATATGCTTGCAATTTCAACGGGTGGATTCGCGAGCTTCGAGAAGTTTGGACAACAGCCAATCGCTATTTCGACACGCAGGCTCCTTGGGTAACGCGAAAAACTTCGCCCAAGGAAGCTGCGGCGACAATGTATCACTGTGTTGCCTTGTGTAAGAGCATTGCGATTTTAAGTTCTCCTCTGGTTCCTGCGCTCGCCGGACGTATTTTTGAGCAGCTCAATTTAAGAGAGAAGCCTGAGCTTCTGTGCTGGAAGGAAGCAAGCTCGCCTGGAAAATTCCCTGCGGATCATGTGATAGCAAGAGAAATTCAGCCCCTGTGTAAGAAAATCGAGGATGCTCGCGTTGTCGAACTCGAGGAGAAGTATAAGGGAACACAGGTATCGGCCTAGGAAGTCCCCGGCGGTCCGCTTGCGTGATTAGAGGAAAGACTAATGGTGGCCCGACGAGAGATGGGGGTGGTGAGGAATGCATGGAAAGTACATCCTCTTGTCGCACAATACCTCTTTTATGACGGGAGAGTGGCAAAACGTTGATATTGCTGGCGAATTCGACGTTCACCGGAAGCGTTTAAGCCGTCGAACCAGCGGGGTCAATCCATCTGCTTTCCGCTGAAAGAGATGGCGACCGGGGACTTCTCATATGGACGGGGCACAACAGTCCCGAACGCCTTTTCCGCCCTGAACGTCGGTCGCCAAAATCTGATTATTATGAGTTACGTCCTTATCGTGAACGTCGCCAGGCGATCGCTGGCTCTGCCCGAGCACCTTTGTATTTCAGGGCTTGAGTGAGATTCTCTTCGATTTTCAAAAGAGCCCGGTCCACCTCCGCGGCGGGCAGGAAGCCGGCCATCAATTCCTCGGTGTAGCTTTGGAGGATCTCCGGTCTGACATACCAGTTTTTAACGAACGGGGTAACCGCCGCGAGGGTTGGTTTGCCCGGCAGTCGAATCATAAAGTGACGTTGGTATTGCTCCATCAAGCGATCAGACAATTCCCAGAGACTCTCCTCAAGCGAGTATGGAGTAATGCTCGAAACTTCCTTGAAGGGTACTGGATAAAGAAAAGGTATGTCCGCCATACCTTCCTGAAAGCTCAGACCGTCGGCTTCTGTCTGGCTGGTTGAAGGAATCCACTCCTGTGCCGCCGGATCCCACGCTTGGCCGCTCGAAAGCGTCATCGCGCTCGATTGGCCGGAGCTGCACGAATACACCTTTTCACGAGTGTAAACGGGCCAGAATTTGGTTTGTTCAACGAGAAACTTGACCCGTTTCAGATCAATCTGCCCTGGGAAAATGTTCTCGGCGACGAGGCGCGCGTCGTCTCGGCTCAGACCGCCAAAGACGAGCTTGGTCCTGGCGTTCTGCATCGAAGCAAAAACCAGCGCATCGTCCTGGCGAAGCTGCTCCAGGTGCTGATGAAACAGAAAAAGATGAAGGCCATACTTGGCACTCTCGTTCAGCATTTTAGGAACGTCCGGCGTTAAGAAATTCTGGAATTCATCAATGATGAGGAAAAACGGGGTCGGTGCTCCCCCGCTCTCCGTCTGTCGGCGCCGCCTGACCACTTCCCAAACTTCATTGAGCAAAAGCGTTCCGATGAATCGACCTTGCTGTTCGGTCAGCCAGTCGGACGGCTGGAGATTCACAAGCAGGATTTTGCCGTTTTCAATGATTTCTTTGAGGTCAATGTTGTTTGTTGGAAGTCCCATCACTCGCCGCAATGTGTCTGAAGAAAGGAAACGGAAGAGCTTATTCCACGTGCTTGAGGTCTTGTCCCAGAACTCCGTGACTCGTGGGAGTGAGTGCAATTCCTGCCACTGCTCCCGAATCAATTGGTCGCGGATAGTGCCGGCAAGCTGTGCCCACATGCGCCTGTGCGACCACCGCAGTAGATAGGAGGCGACCTGGATAGGTTGCTCCTGCTCCAGCAGGTAGTGATAGAAGCATTTGAGCCCCCGCTCCAGGAGAGGCGTCTCATCCGTGTTCGCCTGGCCCCACACCTTGATGGTGGCCTGGAGGCGGCGTTCCACCTGGACGCTGAGCTCGCCTTCGCCGCGGCGAAACGGATTGAAGCCGACCACATGGCCGGTCGAGGACGGATTGAGGAGGATAATGTCACGATTGGGCTGGAGATAGGCAAGCCAGCGCAGCAAATCCTCATACAAAAAGCCGTGAGGATCGATGAGGCAAAATCCCTGCGCCTGGCGGATAAGGTCACGGGCGATCCATTCAATGAGCTTGGACTTGCCGGTGCGGGAAGCGCCAACGCCGTGGACATGTGTTTGGAGAGCGTCAGGGCCAAACTCAAGGCGCTGGCCATCCTCTGCATAACCGATGAAGAGCGGGTTCATTTGTGCCCCTCCATGAGGTCGTTAATGGCAGCCTCGGCACGGCGGTCTATGGCTTTTTGAAGCACTGGGTCATGCTTGAACTTTTCCTTCTCTTCCTCGGCCCGCCGCCTGATTGCTTCCACGGTGCGAAGCGGGCTAAATAGCTTTTCGAGGTTGCGTTCAATAGCCTCCTGAGCCGCCGTTTTCGAAGTCTCTCCCTGTGGATACTTGAGGCGTTCGATTTCCCGCTCTGCCTTTTCCTTCTCCAGGCGGAGTTTAGTCAGTTCCATTTGGATTTTCGCTTTCTCGAGCTCCTCCTGGCAATCGGCCAGGTCGAGCTGCGCCTCCAGTTTTCTCGTCTCTAACGACTCCTTCGCTCCAACGCGCCGAAGTTGGCCCAAGGTTTCAAAGAACTTCACGTAATTCGCGTAAAGTTCTGTGAGCGCGACTGCGGTTTGCCTCTCCGCGCGAATTTTGAGCCGCTTTGGAGCGATTGCGTCGAACCACCAGAACCAGGGTCCATACTCGAAACGATGTATGGGCAACTTCGGCAAGCCCGGAATGAGGAGATACAGTCGTTCTGCTGTTTCCTGGAGCAGCCCGAAATCTCGTTTTTGCTGAGGAGTCATTGAGGGAAGTTTCTTGAGTCGGCAATGTTCAACGGCACGGGTGACAAACCAGCCCGTCCCGCTGACTACGAGCGCGCCGGCGATCCCCCATCGAGTGGGCGGAAGGACCGTTTCTAAGAGCAAATTCACGATTCAAAGGGTGGGTAAAGGTGCCGTGTCCAAGCCAAAACGTGCGAGGGTTCGCGCCTCAAGCTGCGGGTCGTCGTCTTCCGGTCCTTGCCAGAAGTACGGAATGCCCGGCTGTGCTTCTCGGTAGCCGGGAAACCACGAGAACGGACGCGCCCAAACAATTCTTTGGTTCCCGTTAATGTTCTCAACGAAGAAGGTCGCGGCGCCGTTGTGCCAGACGATACGGCCGTCTAGTTCCAAAACCACCTCTATCTTCAAGCCCTTGTAGCCGCGAGGGATTACTCGCTTGACGTTCCGAACCTCAGTTTCGGCAAAGAACCGAACCCAATTGGTGTCACTAACGTAACGCGCTGTGTCGAACCCTGAGGCGACCAAGTCGCGAAGCGTGTCCTGTCGTTTTGCCTTGGCGGCAAACATGAATTTCCGCGCGAGTTGAACGGCGGTTTCTTCCTCGGCCGCAAACCATTCTGGATACCCCTCGTGGGCCCAGCTGTGATCCCACGTATGAAACCCGTTTGGCGGGACATCGGTAAGCAGGAACTGGTTGTTGTCAAAGCGGAAGACGAGCACTTGAGCCTCCTCGTTGAAAGGCTTGAATAATACCCGGACTCTCGCTTCATAGGAGTTTTTGGGCCGCTGAATAATTGCCTCCACGTAGTGAGCGCGATGCGTAAATGGCCTGCAAATAGCATCCAACCTTGCGTAATCAGCCAAGACTCTCGGGTCAATGACACCTCGGAGCACGGTGGGATTTCCTCGGTCCAAGGCCGTATAGATCTGTTGCAGGTTTGCCGAAATCGCTTCCGTTGCCTCGGCAAGGGATGACATTACCGGCCGCAAGGGTTCTTTCGATCTGCTGACGTGTTGCTGTCTCTCCCACCAAATGCGACCCTTGGAAATACTCTGGCGAACAATTGCGAGGCCACGCTGAGTCAGCGTATAGCCGATGTTTCCAACGACGATGAGGAGCGTTATCCAGAAAATCGAGGCGAATAAGCGTTTAAATCTCCGCAGCCTTTTGAAGGCTCTGAGGTCAGGATGCGGCTCGACAGGAAGCGGTGACACTGTGGCGTGGACATCGATCACCGGCAGCTCGCTTGGGAGCATCATCGATAGTTTTTGGTCTTGCATGCCGGGATTCAACATTAGCACCGGTCAGAGCGGTGCCTTTGTGTCATCGCAAAAGAGCTTCTCGTCTCACCGGACCCACCGGCGTATTCGCGTTTCCATCTCCGAGAGTCAGCAAAGCCTGTTTTTGAACCAATTTGGCCACAAACTCCTCCCGCTCGGGGTCGCGGCGGTATATGGTCATTCCCCTGCGACGCTCAGGATCGAAGCGGGTGCCTTCTGTAACCTTGTAATAATCAATTGGCCGCATCCATATGTGATCGAGCGGATTCGTGGTCACTTCCTTGAATGTCGTAAACCAGACCTGCTGGAGCACGGGCGGCGAAAGTTGTAGCAACCGCTCCGCGGCGTTATTTCGGCGCTCGGCATTCTGACAAACGACGAGCACCAGGAACGGACACTCTTCGGCCTGGGAATATCCATGATGCGCCGCGAAGCTGCCGCTGCGGTAATACGTTCGGTAACACGCCGCCTTTCGGGCGAGGGTCTCCTGAGTTTCAGTGCTTCGATCGAGCTCAAGAAAGAAGCTATGCGAATAGCACGCTCCGCCGTTATCCCGGTCGCGTTCGTGGATGCTCACGTAGCCATCGGGCCTGACGAGAATTTCCGGCTCTCCGGCGCGAGGCCGCGATACGAACTCAAAAAGGAGTGGCCACGTGAGGAATTGGGCCAATTCATAGCGTGCCTCTTTCCGCAGAGCGAGGGTGAGGGCCGCTTTCACGTCGAGAACGGCGAGCTCATGCTGGAGCGTGCTATTGCTTACGCGCGCGCGCCGTTCGAATGAACTCCATGTCAGATTTGGGTATTTGGTGAGTCGGCCTTCGGCAGAAAGCAGGTCGAACGCTTTGCGGGTCAGAAACAGGATGCTCCGTTCATAGACGCGCCGCGCCCGCTCGCCTAACAGCCCCGCGACTTTGAGTTTTTGGAGACGCTTCTTCGCAGCCTCCCTCCGTTCATCAAAAAAAATGGCAGCGGCATGGGGCAACGTGAGCAGTCGCATTTCGAATAAGCCCTCAAGCACATCGAGGTCGCGGTTCTGCAACTCGACGTGAACAGCCTCGTTGTCCTGTTTGGTGATTACCTCCACTGTGGCTGTCTCCATAGCATTATTTTACCATATTTGCTCACTGCTCTGAGAGCTGGACACTTTAAAGAGCGACCTCGACGGTCGCTCTGTGTTCTGAATGTATTTTTGTCGCCTCACGACGTTGCTGCTTCCTTCTGCCATGGTCCTTCGCCGAAGATCCTCTTCAATTCCTCAGGACTGCAATTGGTCGGTTGCTTGCCTGGGTCGAGTTTTACCCATCGCGTAAAACGATATGGGGCAAACCTCAAAAACAATTCCCCGGCGCACCGTGCACCGGCATCATCCCCATCCGGCATGAGCCAGATCCGGCCTGCCGGCGCGACCCGATCCAGAATTAGCTGCGCTTGATGGCCGCCGCAGCTTGCCCCCATCAAAGCCACGATGTTACGAATGCCAGCCTGCGTTAACCACCAAGTCGCCGTGAATCCTTCGACAACGATGAGGTTGTCGACAACGTGCGGGAGCCTGTGAAGGTTATAGACGATCAGACTCTTCTGAAACTGATACGTCACCCCTTCATGGTCCCGTTTCGACGGTAACCGGTATTTCGGGTTCTCCTCGCTGATGGTCGCGTCATCCACGACTCGGCCTGCGTAGCCGATGAGTCTCCCTTCCAGGCTATGAAGTGGGATGGCAATTCTTGCCTTGAGCGAGCCGCGCGAACAGTAGCCCAAACCGAACTCTTGAATTGTTGCGGCAGTAAATCCCCTGCCAATGAGATACGGATGTGTCGGGTCCAACGTTGTGAGCTCGAAATTCAGCGGAGCATTTATCTCCACTCTGTTCTGGGGTTGAGCGAGAATCTTTTCTTCTTGTTTACTCGTGTCCGGCTTCACCTGCCGTGTGTTCGCTGCCGGCCGACAGTCCCCCGGCAGGAATGTCTGCTGCAATTTGAGTGCGACTTTGCGGAAATCGCTTCCGTTCGCCGGGTCCACTCCTTCCATGCGCGCTGCAAACTCGATCACGTTGCCCTTGGCGCCGCACCCGAAGCAGTGGAATATTCCCCGGTCCAGATTGGCCGAGAATGACGCCGAGTTCTTTTTGCCGTTGTGAGTCGGCAGCGGACAGAAACCGTGGTGTTGCCTGCCATTGGCCTGCACTTTCACTTCAACGCCGTAGTGCTCCAACACGGCCCTGAAATCGAGCTTCCGCCGGAGTTCCTTGAAATCTAACCATTGAGACATAAATATCCTTTCCGTTTATTGAGAATTGTTAACGAACTGCTCCTTGTCATTCTCATGAAAGCAAAGTGTTGCCGAGGGGTCAAATGAGCCGGTCTCCCTCGTTCGGATGTTCATAGGCGTCGGTTGCATCTGCGAGCGAATGAATTGGCGCACCGATTCCAGGTCAAACAGGCGGATACCGGATTTTTTCCCTTTAACCCGGAGGAGGACTCCATGAATTTTCCCTTCGGCGAGGAGGTTGTAGGCCGTCCCGCGTTTCAAGCCGAACAGTAGCCGCAGGTCTTCGCAACGGCCAAATTCAGCCGCGCCAGCAGAGGTCCTCTCCGCGCGAATGGCTTCTGTGGTGAGTTTGTTCATGGCGCGTTGCATTGATGCAGTGGCTTTGGAGGCGTTTTAGGCTAGGCAGCGAGCCGGATAGGTTTCAGCCAACAGGCGAGAGTGTCTAGGACACGCGCAAGGTCACTCGGCAATGCGTGGCCGACAACTTCGCAGACTACCGACACGGGGATTGTAATCATCTCCGAGCAACGTGCGGTACTCTGTTCGTGGACCGGCCATAGAGACGTGGGCAGGAGCGGGACATCAAACTCATCGCGGGGGGCATGGCTGGTGATGGGGACAACCACCAACTTCTCACCCTGACGGGCCAAGACGAGAACGGGGCGAACCTTTGAGCCAGGTCTGTGGATAAATGGAATGGGAGCGCGGCCAATATCGCCTCGTACTATGTTCTGGATGGCGAGCAGCTGCGCATACTCCGTTTCAAGGTCAATTACGGGTGCCTGGGCGGTGGAGTTGACTTTTTCAGAATAATTAGCTAGGCTTATGTTGTTCGTTGTTTGCATATGCTTTCCTTTTAGCTGGTTGTTTATGCAGGCGGCGGACAAATTCGCAGTCACTCGTTCTAGGAGTGGCTGCTTTTTCCATTTCAGCAGAGAATTGGTTTGCCAACCGCATGTGCGTAGAATCGCAGAGGACCTTCGATTTGTTAGATGAAGGGAAGCCGAAGAACGGTGGAAGAGAGGTGGAAGCGAGAGGCAACCCGGGAGGCGAGAATTGAACGAAACCTTTACATCCTCCTCATGATTTGGTCATTCATTTGGAGCGACTTATGTTTCAGAGCGATCCCGAAATCATCAGCCTTTGCCTCAGGTTCTCGGCGGATGGCAAACTAAGTTCAACCAATTTTACATACCGGAAGAGGGCAAAGATTTTCAAAGTCAACCGATGGGGGCGGCAACTGAACGCCTTCTGTCGCATTTTCGTCGCCTACAAAATCAGTTCTCTGAGTCACTCCATCACTGAAGACTTTGCAATAAGCGATGATTCTGAAGATTACGTCGAGGTATTGGCGAACACGTTGGAAAGAAGCGCGAACGTTCTCGAAGAAATGTTTGAGATCATTGAGGCACCGGAGGCACTGCGGCGGATATTTGAGCCCCTAGAAAAGGGAGACAACCGATCTGGGGCAAACCCAGACATTCCGCGAACAGTGAGAATTCGGAGAGAGGTGCTGTCGGCCGAGGCGGTGGTTATTGTATGGGACGGTCACGAGCGTGCCACTTCACGTGAGCTGAAATTGCTGGAGTCCGCCCTTAGAGAAGACGGGAGCCAGCGCAGCACTGGCAGGAAGAAGCAGCATATTCAAAAGTCCAAGTTGGGAATTCAGAGTAAAGCGGAGGCGACAGGAGCGAATGCGAATGAAGCAATTCAAGCTTGGCGGGAAAGCAATTTCGCCGCCCAGTGTAATGCACTTGTGGAGTATTATCACGATCTGGGCGAGTTGTTGTTTTCATATCGCGGGAAACGGGGACGAGTCCGGATTCCCCTGTTCGTGCGGAAGGAGTGGCTGAACCTTGACCGTTCTTCGCTTATCTTGGCACCCTTGCGGGCCGCGGATCCCTATCGTCCAACAGTCGAAGAAAGGGAATTCCTGGAGGTCTATCATAAGATTCGAGAGGCTTTGGGCCATACCAAGCTGTGGGAAGGAGATCTCTATCGACTGCTCGGTATGGACACGGCAAAGGGGAAACTTACTCTGAGCTTCGCCCCGGGCAAATTCCTCGAAACCATCATGTGCCAGTGGCGTCTTGAACATGAGCTGAATCTCGCCTTAAGAAAATCTGGCGATAATTACTGGCTGCCACTGCGAGACACCCTTTTGCAAAACCAAGCGGACATCGAGACGTTTTGTGCAAAAAAACCGGTGATGGTTGGGGTGAGCAATCTCTTACTTCTGAAGTGCGCCCCCCATCAATACAAGCCGTACATCCAACGACGGAAAGCTCACAGTCTCGTGGGCGGGGCCGAAGGCTTGTACGATACAATTGGCACGTGTGCCTTCACGTGGCGACGATTGCCTGAGGCAGACTTCGACATTAAGGAAAGGGTGATGACGGCCACGGGCAAGGAACTCTTTGCGAAGGACTATCTGGCCGGACCTTTCCGCGGTGAGGAGGGAGCGGAGCCGGAAGAGCAATGGAGAACCGTTCTCGAAGGAATGGAACGAAGCGGAGATGCATCCTTCGACGTTACTGGTTTTTTTATTGATTTGGTCCGTTGCGCTCCGCAAGTGACTACGGTTCTGGTAGTGCGGGACCCATCCTATTTCCAGAGGTTCTTTGCGGAGTTCAAAGTCAGCTCAATCAACCCGGAGTTTGATCGGCTGGGACACAGATTACGCATTGAGCCGGATAAAATCAAAAATGTGGATGACTGGATGGTTACCTCGATGCTTCAGGATCCAGAATTCGAAGGCGCTGGTACCGGTTTCGACGCCCTTCGCTGGACGTTTGATGGAGGGTTCGCGTTTTATCAAGGCATGAGACGGGCGGTTAAAAAACATCTTTTCTAAGTAACAGTTCCGCAGCATTCGGAACAGTTCCGAACGATTCCGGAGCGTGCGGAATGATTCCGTAACCTTCCGCACCATGCGGAAACATTCGGCACGCTTCCGCAGCTTTCCGAATGGTGCCGAACGCTTCGGAGACCTTCGGAAGTGCGGAAGCTTTCGGAAGAAAGCTAGAGCTATCCACAGTTGCTGGAAAAGCAATGTGGTACAATCAGAGGCGAAGCAAGTTTGTCCGCCATCTCAATGGAAATTCCTGCAAAGAATTCAACCCCAGAACGCAATACGGATGCGGAAGCGTTCGGAAACGCCCCGAAGGCTTCGGAAACGTTCCGCAAGTTTGAGGCGCCGCGTGAGCGGAAAGCGACTCACACGATTTCTGTGCGTGATGCCGCTAAGATGTTCGAGGCGGCTGGCGTTGCCAGAACCGAACGAAGCATAATCAACTGGTGCTGGCCAAACCGGCAGGGCCTGGCCCGACTTGATTGCTATTTCGATCCGAACGACCGGAAATACTACATCACGCAGGAAAGCATCGAACTCGCCATCAAGGAGGAGTTGTCAAAAGGGGAACAGAAAAGCGGCGGCGCCGTTCCGAAAAGCGACGCAGCCTTTCCGAACGCTTCCGAACCGCCGTCCGCCTCTTCCGAAGACACCGGCGCCCTGACGAAGCAAGTGACCGAACTGCAAAAAGAGGTGTTCGATTTAAAGATCACGAATCGTGGCAAGGATTTCCTTATCGACCAGCTCCGTGAGGAGCGATCGGCCTTCGGGCAGGAACGTGAGAAATACGTCAATCAGTTGATTGCGGCCAACCGTGAGGTTGGTGAACTCACAACGAGGTTGATGCAGATCGAGGGTCCGAGAGGCGGCACCTCCACAGATTCTGAACCCGTGTCCGATCACACTCCACCGGTGGGCTAACCGTGGAGTCTCAAAAAAACGCAACGGTTAACCGGTGCCGTGAGGCAAACCGGTAGCGCCAGAGACTCTGTCGCCGGCGCGCCCACACCCACTCGGGAACCCGTATTTCCCGAACCCGTTCACCTCCGGTGACGGGTTCTCCAGCCATGAGGCTGTAGCTGTTTTCTGTGTGCGCGTGTTGTCGGGGGCAGGGCGCAAGAGGGCGCCCCCGACCCCACCCGTTTT
>CAYUPI010000066.1:0-29436 GCA_964446585.1 uncultured Verrucomicrobiota bacterium | reverse complement strand
CGCCTTCTGTTCAAGCTCGGAAACCAGCGCCGGTTACTAAGCCCGCTCCGGCGCCTGCAAGCTCTCCAAAACCGGAGCCGGCGCCAGTCGTAATTGTCCCACCGCCCCCGGCGACCACCGCTCGGCCTCCTGCGGCAACCGTCCCGCAACCAAAACCAGCGCCTCAGCCGAAAAGCGTCCCCACCGCTCCCTCCTCTGTTCCGCCCGCGGTGGCCGCGCCGGCCACCGTGCCAGTTCCCGCAGCCAAGGCTCCGACACCCGCGTCGCAAGCTCCCGTCGCGGCGCCACCCGAGACGGCCCCGGCAGCCACTCCCAGCGCGCTCGTCGAGGCCGAACGGGCCGCCCAGCAGCAGTCCGCAACTGCGCCCAAGCCCGCGAAAAAATCCAAAAAATCGACGCCGAAATTTGCGCCGCAGTTCCAACCCCTTGAAGGCCCCGCTTTGCCAATTTCTGCCGCCAAGCAGCAGCGCCTGGCCGCGTTGCTCGCCCGCTATCAAACCGACGAAATTACCCCCGCCCAGTACCACCAGGAACGGGCAAAAATCCTCGCTGAACCTTAAGCGGCCGCCGAAGCCCGAAATCGGATCGTGCAGCCCACTGGTCGAACGCGGTAACAGTTCTGAAACCGCTCTAACACGAACCGCAGTTAGCAGGCGTTTGGCGAAGCAATGGCTTTCGGGCAGCAATGCCCGCGAACGAATTGGATTTTGAAAACCCGCAGAGCCGCTTTTTCCGGACGCCTTTATACTTTCAAAGACGGCGGGCTCGTTTTCTGTCGAGTCGCAAAGACAGGCGAGCTGTTGTATGACGAACGGCTGGGGACCCGCGGCTATTACTACTCCTCTCCTGTTGCTGCCGACCATCGGATCTACATTGCCTCCGCCGAGGGCGTCGTGACAGTGCTCGATGCGGGCGCAAAGTTCAATGTCCTGGCGACCAACAAGCTCGACGGCGCCATCCTGGCCACACCGGCATTAGCCGACGGCAACATTTATGTGAGGACCGAGACTGATCTGTAAGCTTTTGGGAATTGAAATTCGCGACATGATCGGGTCCATGGAGAGGCTTGGACCTTCAGATCAAAAGGGTGGCGAACGATTCAGCGACGCGGGTTGGATGTGAGTCATATTGCATAAGGCCTATGCCTGTCTCTCAACTTGACCGACATCTTGGGGCGATTTGGGCATTTGAGCGCCTCGAGGGCGCAAGGGCTTGTGGGTGGTTGATTCGTGTGAATAGGCCTATATTGCATTGACCGCAAGGGTTGTGAGCCATATTGCTATTCGTCGTTGGACGCGCTTGATATCAGTGGCCGCTAGTGCGCTGTTTAGCTGATGAAACCCGACAAAGCAGCCTTCTTACAATCCTTGGGTGCTGAGTTGCTCTCTCAGGCCTCGCGCGTTCGACAGCTGATCGGTGACGCGCACTGGGGTCACGATGGTCGACATAAGGAGGTGTTGTTACAAGAGGTGATCCGGAGACATTGCCCTTCGACGGCTCTGGTTGCGTCTGGTTTTGTGGTTTCCGCGGCTGATCCAGAGGTGATTAGCTCAGAACAGGACCTGCTGGTGGTTGACACGAGCGTCGAAGCGCCTCTTTTCAACGAGGGCGGGCTCGTAATAGCTTTTCCTGAATCTGTTATTGCCGCGGTCTCGATCAAGAGCAAGTTGAGCAATGTGAGTCTGAAATCCGTTATTCAGGGCCTCGCCACCGTACGGAAGGTGGCGTCAAAGTCGGCTTGCAGTTCACACCGTATTTGGTGTGGAGGCTTCTTCTATAGTTTGGGGGATGTCTTCTTGGATGCGAGTCGCCTTTACGCCGCGATTAGAAAACACGTCGTCGAAAACCCAGCTCCCAAATCCCTTGTGGATCGTGGGATGCCGCACATCCTTGGACCGGACGTGATATCGGACGCGGCTGATGTTTGCTTTATTTTCGATTACGCCCGTGAGTCCGAAGCAGACGTGTCTCGAATGCGAGGCTACTCTTGTGAGGGACGGGCTACCGCAATCTTTGTATCGTGCCTCTTGGAACACATGACGGTCCGGCTTGGCGGCGGGCACAGCAGGTTCAGCGACTTTGTTGGAGAATTGTCAGTTCCGCGACTGGCGCCAGAGAGTTTTTGGCTTACAAGTCCGGACTCTGCACAGCCAAGGGTCCGGCGAAAGAGAAAGTGATGTACGAGTGTGAGATCTCTCCCACCCGAGGCCAATTCTCGAAGCGACTGAGGAAAAAGTCACGGTCGATTTTATCACTCTTGAAGTAATGGCGCTCGTCTGTGCCGGTGATGTAGCCTTGCAAGCGCATTCGGATGCCGTCGCTGTCCAATAGAACTGCGCGTGGCTCGTATAGCTGGTCGTTGGGTATTCTAGCCTTGCGGATCTGCGAGAAGAGAAAATCTGCGTCGCGCCATTTCCCTTGCTGGGCCAACGCGACTGCCGCGATAAATTTGTAGAAGACATCCCCCGTGTATTTCGGTGCTTTCACCACTACGTTGACTAGCTCGTAGAGCATTGGCCAGTCGATCTGCCGGTTTGCTGCTCTGCTGTCGTATCGATTTACATTCCAGTGGTAGTATATGGACGCAGCAACGGCGCACAGATCGGGAGCGGGAGGTTGGCTTTTTGCCTGAATCTCGTTCAGCGTCCGCTGACAATAGGAAAATGCCTCGTTGTAGGAGCTGCCGGTGCCCTTTTCCCTGGCTACATGATATAGCTTCCGTGCGGCAATCACAAAACCCTCTTGGCGACCGTAGTTTTCCCACAAGTGCTCAGCGCTGCCCATCAATTCGTCGAGCGGGAGTATCCTCTGGTACAACTTTCCGCTGACGTCCTCGAGAAATTCAATGTCCCTTGCAGGATAATCTCTTTCCTGACGCAAGGGGTTCTTGAGGACCAGTAGAGCCGAGTCGACCTCGTCGATGGCTTGATTCAGCAGGTTGAACGTGTCAGCAGAGTCGGCGTCTCGAAGTCGGGAAATGAGCCTGAGCATTAGATTCGCTTGGACGTGCACAGCTCGGGGGTTAAAGAAAGCGTCGGACCTAGCATGATCCAAGTGTTGTAAGAGCTCCGGTAGCGCCTGATCCAGGTGTGTCTGGCCATGATCCACCGCGTCCAAAATTGTAGCCGCGAGTGACGTATGAATGTGCTCTTCAGCTTCGGCCCTGTCGGCGTACGGATAGACTGGAGATTTTAGCGCAGCTTCTAACGTTTGTTTGGCGAGCAGTGGGTCGTTACCTTTGTCTTTTATCCATAGTCCTTTCTGGTGTCTTATCGTCCTGTCGTCAAAGGGAAGGGCTGCCAAAGCCGCATTGTAGAGTCGCAAGCCGTCCTCATAATCTAGATGCGACAGATTCTTTCGCGGCACCAAGATGCTGACACAGTACTCTCGATAAACCGGACTCGTGCCTGTGCATGCATTTAGCAGAGCCTCGAGCTGTTGAACTTCGCCGGTATGTGCCAACTTTCCGCCGTTTATAGTGTCGACAAGAATGCTGGTGACGATCGAGTTCCTGATTCTGTAACAGATGGTCTGGCCTGACGGCGAGGTTTCTCGGTAGAGCAATCCCCAAGCGGGTCCGTCACTGCTAACCGAGTCGAGCCAGTCTCGATACGGCACGTTGAGAGCGGAGACGAGTACCTCGACCGGCACCGGCGTACGATAGTTCTCCGACACCGCCACCATCGAATAAGCCCGCCGAAGAAATTCAGTTGTTTTGTTGTAGGCTCCAACAATTACTCGAGAAAGCCCAGACGATTCGCCCAGTCTGAGGTACTCTTCTTGAATGCTCTGCTTAATCGCCTGCCGGGTTTTTGGCAGGAGCCAATATAGCAGACCCAGCGTGTCGGCGGTTGAGCGGCTAGGAGAACCGTCGATTTCGGCTTTCGCGGCTTTCTTGTCCGGGTAGATCTGAAGAGACACCAGATAGTTGGGGAGGGCGGAAAGTTCTTCCGGCTCGAACTGGTCTTTAAGCCGGAATTCCTGGACCGGCTCTAGCTCGCCGACCATGTCTTGTGGATCGTGAGTCGTCCAGTCGGACGTGCGGGCGATTACCACGAAAATAGCTTTGATCCCCTGGGCTTCCGCAATGGCCGAAATTGCTTGGATGCTCAGTGATCCTAGGCGCAAAGGATCGTCGACAAAAAAGTAAATTCTGCGGCGTTTCTCAGCCTTCTCTGCGAGGGTGGAGAAAAATTGGACCAGGAGCGTGGACAAGTTGGGGTAAAACGAACGGCGGAACCAAAAAGCGTAATCACCCCTGGACGCTAGGTCGTATGCTAGTCGCTTCGCCAACGTGGTCTTGCCCGAAGCGGCAGTGCCGATCAAACAAAATGCAGGAATGCCTCGACGGCTCCTTATCGGCTTGATAACCGCGTCGAGCATGGCCGTCCCTACTGTCCGGCGGAAATCCAACTTGTGGAAAAATGGATCCCAACGGGGAAGCGCCGGTGAGAACAGTAAATCTAAGAGCTGCGTTCTCTCGCCGCCGCTCAGCGGCGAGGTCAGCTGCCAATTAACCGGAGCGACAATGTCTTGGTATGGGAATAACCACTCTGATTCGGTTTGAGGCTTTCGAAAGGCAAGCGGCACCGTCGTCCCGGCATCTTCGACGTCGTTTATTCGGCCAATAAGATCCCCGAGCGAGCTGTCAATGAATAAGACTTGGGTCCTATCCTGACACAGTTCAAGAACTGCGCTTCGGCTCTGCTGCGCGAATTCCGCCTCGATTAGCACGAGCGGCCTCAGAGTGGTTTTGGGCTCTGAGAGCACTTGGGATAGCAGATCGAGGAAAAGCCAATCACAACCCTTCAGGCCGAGACAGATTACAGCATGTTCTTGAACACGGTCGGCGAATTCTTGCACAGCGTAGCGCCACCTGGGTCGATAGGCTGTATAGCCTATATCCGAGTATATTAAATTCTGCGTGACGCAGCCCAACAGCTTAAATATGGGAATCGTCTTTGGTGGAAGCGCTTGGGGGAGCTTGAGGACCTGTGTTACGGTGAATCCGGAAGTTCGACGCTCGCAAGCTCTTGAGATGGCATCCTCAAAAATGCCATCAAGCGTCAGTGAAAGAGCGGCGGACCACTTTACGTTCGCGACGCGGTTAACATGCGTGAATGGAGTCAGAGGCTTGAGAAACTCTGCAGGCGCGCCTTTCACCTCGTCTGGTGATACACCCTGCGCCAACGCCTTCTGGCCGACTTGTAGGTATGTTCCGTCGCAGGGAATGCTCCACTTTTTCGAGAGGAATTGCGCTAGCTCGGTATAAAACTCGTGACTTAGGGTTATGCCTGGACCAAAAATGAGACCCAGCCTCCCTCGAAAAAGAGTTTCGGCTTCCGTGAGAGTGATCCTGCGTTCAGCCATTCGGGGTTTCGCGGCGGCCTAGGCCGCTCGGCGAACCCCGGCAGTTTGTCGTGTAAGGCGGCTCTGTCAAGAGGAGTCGGCACTGACCGGACACTGACCGGACTTGCTAAGCGAGCCTATGGCGACACAGCGGAAATCCGGCGCGGAATGAACCGGTCAGAACGAGGGCTTGGCAACACTTTGCTCCCGGGCAACATCCCGAATGGGCTTGCCATCAACAAAAACATTCTCGATTACGCCGGAGCCGCGGCGGATTCGTACCAGCGCGTAGGTCGTGGCATTGGTTTGGCCGCGGCGATTACTTTGCCGATATGCTTGCTCTGCCGCGGGCGCAGTGTGTTCTTCGAGATAAAACCGGTCGAAGGGCAACTCCACTACAGCCGAATCAGCGCCGGTCGAGGCTACATGGACTTTGAGGTAAGGTTTGTCTGAACCACCAACGGACGCGAATGCGAATGTGGAGTGCAGAACGGTCCAAATGCGGAATGGGGAACTGGCACCGAATTTATGATTTTGGATTGATGGTTTATGATTCGTTTTCGATTGTGCGGCACGAGGAGGTATCAAAGGCTGCCTCTGTCGGTGCAGCTTGCCCTTGGAGGCTCGGGGCGCTAAATTTGTCGCATGAGTAAAGCCGATATTCTTGCGGAACTTCCGAACCTGGGCAGCGAGGAGCGAGATCAGGTCCTCCGCAGGCTTTGTGAACTTCAGGAGGAGGAAATCATCCGAGGTTCAGGACCAGGTGCCGCCGAAAAAAGGATACTGGATAATGCCCTGGCGGAATTCGAGCGAGATGGCAATCCAGGTACGCCGTGGCGCGAAGTGCTTCAGCGGCTGAGGGCCAAACCCGCTCTGTGACGTGGCGCGTCCTGATACGGGTCGCCGCCGAAGAAGATATCGACGAGGCGCGAAAGTGGTACAACAGACAGTGACCCGGACTGGGCGATGATCGCCGAAGCGTTTACACGCTTGGAGCAACATCCCGAACGTTATCGGATGCTCTACAAGGGCTTCCGCCGGATCTTAATTGAGCGCTTTCCTTACAAAATCTTTTATCAAACCAGAAGGAGCGACGTGATCGTTTTTCGAGTGCTTCACCACGCGCGCGATTATACGGCGCAGCTTTAGCTGCGGAGGGTTCCGGTGAGCATCGGCGAATTTCAAGGCCGTCAGTAAGGACGACCCGCCTTCGCTCGGCAGCTTCCGCCGTCGCTCAGAAGCTAAGGCGAGACAAGTCGGCGGGGCAGGTGTGGAAGTCGCACCTCCCGGGTGGTGAGCGCCGCAAATCCGCGCTGCGCATCAAATCTCAACCTGGTCCCGTCACACCGAAAATCTGAGCCGTGAACCTGCAAAGAAGATTTATGAATTATGGGTTATGATTTCTGATTTGCGAAGATGAGTCTTTTGTATCGAGAGCCCGCGGTGACACGAGCCGCCCCGGTCTTCGCATTAGACCGGTTGCTCCTATCCAATGCGGCCTCTCATACCATCCAACCCTTTCCTTGATATTCCAGATGATCCGCAACGCTTATCGCCCATTCTCTGCCGAAGTATCGCTCGGTCACGCGGAGTGCGAGGTCAATGCCGGCGGTGAGTCCCCCGCCGGTCGAAATCTTCTTTCCTTCAACAAATCTCATTCCGCTGATCCATTTTACTTTTGGATATTTCTCCTTAAGGTCTGGAATGGATTCATGGTGGCTTGTGGCTCGTTGACCGTTCAAGAGTCCGGCTTCCGCCAGGTGATACGCGCCCGTGCAAACTGACATCGTGATATCGGTATTACCGCCAACCTTGCGAAGCCAATCAATCAGTGCTGGCGACCCCTTTTGTGCGCCAACAAGCACGATTTGTGCCGGAGGAGCGGTCGCAAACGTGCATTCAGGAATTAGGTGCCCCATAGGTTCAAGCTTCTCGCCGACAAAGAAGGTCTTAAATAGGGGCTTGTGCCTCTTCTCCACCGGGTCGTACCGGAAGGTCTGGAACACCGCCTCTGGTCCGACGAAGTCGATCCACGTGTTCCTTTCAGAAACTGCTATGGCTACCTGAATAGGTTTGCCTTTGGGGGGCGTGAGAGGTCCCCCTTCGGCGATCGCCTTGGTCCCAGATGGTTGCTCATCGTTAGCTGCAGCGCCAATGGGCAATCCTAACCCAAGCGCCAAAGTTGAAGAAATGAATTCACGTCGGTGCATTATGGAGCCCTTCCTGGACTTACGCTCGCTTCGGGCATCTTCGATGCGCCCTATTTGCTTTTGGCAAGATTGATGGATGCAGTCCACGCCGTGTTACTGGGCGTTGTGAGTCTGAGAGTTGCTGTCCAGGCGCGCCCCTTTTCGTCCTTGAACGACCAGTCTGATGCCTCACCGTTCGTTGAGGTCCTGGTCCAGGTTAACGCAATTCGCGTCTCGAAGATCGGGATGAGCTCCTGCCTCGTTAGAGAGCTGTTAAATGTCCATCTCTTGGTCCACGCCTCGACCGTCCCGTTGTTCTCCACCACGGTCCAACCCGTCTCGCTGCCTTTAGGGAAGTCGAAACCGGTAGCGCCAAGCATCTTGATCAGGTGCCTGTCCGCGAGGCCCGCCCGCGACCAATTCAAGTCAGGCTGCCAGTTGTATTCCAGCCCAAGGGCCGCTTGCTCGGCGTCGAAGCGGCTTCCATAACGTTCGATCAGATGCAACGCGCCGTCGATTCCAGAAGAGAGTCCCGCGGTAGTCATGATCTTGCCGTTATCCGTAAACCTCTGATCGTATGCGATCATGCACGATGGCTCGTCCTTCTTGAGATCCTCCAGGAACCAGTAGAACGTAGTGACCGACTGTCCTCTTAGCCGGAACGATTTGATTGAAAAAGTAAGCATCATTCGGCGAGCTTGTGTTTATGCAAAAAAACCTGGCTCGTACGCCTCAATCGGAGGCGCACCAAATGGTGCGTCTAAATGTTGACACTAAAGAGGGCAGTTCGTCCATTCGGATTTCGTTTACCGACCAACGACTGACGGCCCATGGAGGAATGATAGTCTGGTCACACTTTCTCCACCAAAAGCGGTTTCGGATGCAACTGCGTGAGGTGTTGCCGCATGCGCCGACCAGTCCCAATGCTTACGATCCGACCGATGTGGCCTTGGGATATATCGGGGGCATACTTTGCGGCGCCGACAAACTCTCTCGAGTGGCGTGGTTGCAGAGCGATCCGGCCATAGCGCAGGTGCTGGGGATTGAGGCTGTGGCCAGTCAGTCGACTTTGAGTCGGTTCTTTGAAGCCTTTAGCCAGGAGAGTTGCAACGATTTAAGTAAACTATACCGGCAAGCGGTCCAAGGGTTACCGTCGCTCCAATCCGGGTACACATTAGACTTGGACTCATGGGCGTTGTTACACGAGGACGGTCACCAGGAGGGTGTGGCAGTAGGGTATACAAAACGTGGATTAAAACCGTGCCATCGACCGCTGATTGCCGGGTTGGCACAAGCTAAACTGGTAGCCAATTACTGGTTGCGCAGCGGCAATAGCCCCTGTGTAAACGGAGCGGGTGAGTTCTTACGCCAGACGGTCAATCGATTGCCTAAACATATCCATTTGAAACTGGTTCGGGGTGACGCCGGGTTTGGTGATAACAGCGTCCAACAAGCCTGTGAGGCACTGAAATTGAAGTATATTTTTTCCGCCCGCTTAACTCAGAAGGTCCAATCGCTCTGTCGGCATGATGACCAGGAGTGGAAAGGGACTGAAGTGGAGGGCTTGGAGGTACAGGAGCTGGAGTGCGAACAGCCGGGTCGGCGTTTGATCGTAGTACGTCAACGGATTGAGCAGCGTCCCGAGGCCGGGGGTAAAATGCTCTTGGATCTGGAAGGCTACCGTTTCCAGGCGCTGATTACCAACCTGGCGCCGACGGTGGATGGCTTGAATGTATGGCGACGGTATCAAGGGCGTGCCGACTTGGAAAACCGTGTCCGCGAACTTGGCCAGCAATTCGGGATTCCGCGATTGTGTGTGCAAAAGTTCTGGGGAACAGAAGCGATGCATCACTTGGCCATTGCCGCCTATAACCTTTGTGTGCTGTTGCAAAGGCGGCTGGGGCAGTTGGAAAAGTGTGAGTTAAATACCTTGAGGTGGAGGTTGTTTGGAAGGGCAGCGGTATGGAGTTGGGCGCGAGGCAAACCCACTTTGAAACTAGCGGTGCGGCAGGAGGATCACCGAAGCTGGTGGCGTGAAATATTGGAGAAATTAACAGCTTTGCCCAACTGCAATGCAGTTGGAAATCTCCAAGCATGAACAGCAAAACCTAGGTTAATTATGTGAAATCAACTGAATCGTTCCGGCTTAGGTGTCCTCCTTTGGCCAGCACGAAAGCGCCATTGCAAACGCTCACGACGCACTCTGCCTGTTCCACCGTCTTTGCGATCCACGCCATCGCCTTTTCATTCTTGTCCACATTCCCGATCTCGCCCCCTGGAATCAAGAGAATGTCGAGCTTCGGCGCGTTGTCTATGGAAAAGTCCGGGGTTATCTTCAGCCCGCCCCACGGTGGGCTCGTCTTGATCATTTCTGGCCCAAGGCCTATGGTCACTACATCGAAGATCCGCTTTCCCTTCGATCTTCCCTGGAAGAGCACTTCATACGGCCCGGTGAAGTCGATAACTTCAACTCCCGGGAAGATCAGAATTCCGAGCTTCTTCAGGGCTGGAGGGGGTTGGGCGGATTGCTGTGCAAAGCAATACGGTTGGATGCTACAGAGTCCAATAATAGCAAGCAATTGATAGGAAATTACTTTTTTGGGACCGCATGCACTTTTTGAGGCCGCATTTACTGAGCGCTCCGCAGGTGCCGGAGAATTGTTTTTTTGGGTCTCGGAGGTCATTGTAGAACTCTGGCGGGACGTGGGGGTGGAAGTCAAACGGCAATTCCTTCCGGTTTGGGAAAGGCTGGGTAGATCGTGACCCCCCGATTGTGAAAATCAAAGTGTTGAGCACTCGACGCAAGCAGCAGCTCTTGAGACTGCTCAGTGAGGTCCGAAGACCGGCGGCCTCGGGGCGGGGAGGCTTGGGCTCTAAGCCTCCAGCTCGCAAGCCTCCCCGCCGAGCGCAGCGAGGGGCACCCTGGGCCGCCGCAGCTGAGGGCCGAACGGCCCCCGACCCAAACCTGCCATCTTGCCCGGGTGCACAGCACCTATTTTGAGCTCTATCGCATGCGTACCGAGCGACACTGGTTGCATCAGAAATTGGTCGCCTTCGCCCGCACCCATGGCCTCAAAGCCGCGGCGCGGGAGTTCGGCTGCTCCCGCAACACCGCCCGCAAATGGCTCCGCCGCTACCAACCCGGCAAGCCTTCCTCTTTGGCCGAACAGAGCCGACGCCCTCATCACTGCCCTCACCAAATCACCTCCGGCTTGGAAGGCCAGATCGTCAAACTGCGCCAACAAACCGGCTTCGGTGCCGAGCGGCTTCAACATGAGTTCGCTTTGTCCTGCAGTCATAACGCCATTGCCCGAGTCCTGCGTCAGCATCAACTGGCACGCCCCCGCAAAAAGAAGCACATCACTAAAAAGCAGCTCCGCTCGGTCAAACGCCACTGGAAACTCTTCGGGCAGCTCTCCACCGATACCAAATACCTGCAGGATATTCCCCACTATTGGCTGCCCATGACGCGGCTCAAACTGCCTCGTTTTCAATATACCGCCCGCGAGCCGGTCTCCGGCGCCTGCTTCGCCGGTTACGCCGACGAACTGTCCAAATCCTACGCCACCTTCCTGGCCGAACAGCTCTCCGTTCACCTGGCCGGCCACGGAGTCGATCTGGGCGGCTTGGTCTGGCAGACCGATAATGGCTCGGAGTTTCTGGAAAACAAACAAGAGCAAGGCTTGCCCTCCACGGTACGCGCTCTGGGTTCGGACCACCGTTACATCCCACCCAAGCGCTTTACCTGGCAGAGCGACGTCGAAACCGTCCACCGCCTCGTCGAAGATGAGTTCTTCGACCGAGAAACCTTCAGTGGCCTGGCTGACTTCTGGGCCAAGGTCACCACCTACTGGTACTACTTCAACCTGGTCCGCCCTAACCGCGGCAAAGAATGGCAAAGCCCCCTACAAATCCTCCAGAGCAGTGCCCCAGCTATGGTCGGCGCGGTTCTAACTTGGCGTCCTCTGGACCTGACTAAACGGCATCATGCGTACTTGCCTCCCCCCAACCACAGGGGTCATGATCTACCCAGCTTTCCCTCAATTCCTTCCGGTTCCGCCGTTTTGAAGCCGCGTGGGCGTGGCAGCCGGCGAGTTAAGGCGGCAAGGCGCGATTAGCCAGGGCGGGATAAGCGGCGGTGGTGTGAGAATGCCGGCGGCCAGGCCTCGCGCGGGAGGCAAGCTAGGGCACCTGCAGCGACAGCTTTTAGTCTGTGAGGCACCATTCGGGTCAAACCAGAGCACGGGCAGGCGTCCTCAGTTTCTATGATTTCCCAGGCGCTGAAGCGTCCGCAGCCGAAGGTTGGCGGGCTCCGCTCACATCATATCGGCCGCCAGCACGCGGATGATTTCCTCGAGCGTGGTTTGACCGCTGAGGGCGCGCTGGACTCCATTCTGCCAGAGCGTTTGCATGCCCTGTTGCGTCGCGATTTCTTCCAGTGCTGAGGTCGGCATTTTCTTCAGCACCGCCTCGCGGAACGGTTCGCTCACGACGAGCAATTCACTGACCGGCAGTCGGCCCGCGTATCCCGTTTGATTGCACTGGTCACAACCAGCGCCGCGCCGGAATTGAGCCCCGGGCAGGATGGATTCGGGCACTACTTTGAGCTGGGCCGGTGGCGGTTCATACGGCTGCGCGCACTGCGGGCAGTTGCGGCGCACCAACCGCAGCCCCAGCACACCCAGAATACTCGAAGCCAGCATGAACGGCTCGATCTCCATGTTGATCAGGCGAGTGAACGCGCCGGCGGAAACGCCGCTATGGATCGTGGTGAGCACCAGATGCCCGGTCAACCCGGCCTGCACCGCGATTGCCGCTGTCTCCGCATCGCGAATCTCGCCCACCAGCACGACTTGTGGATCCTGCCGCATGAGGCTCTTGAGCGCCACGGCGTAGGTGAAGCCTTGCGGCGGGTTGATTTGCGTCTGGCTCACCATCGGCAAATTGAACTCAACCGGGTCTTCGATCGTGCTCAGGCTCACGCTCGACCCATCCCGTTGCATGATGTGGCACAGCGAGGAGTACATCGTGCTGGTTTTGCCCGAACCCGTCGGTCCGGTGAACGCCAACAGGCCGCTGGTCCGCTTGAGCAGGCGCAGCAATCCTTGCAAAGTCGAGTCTTCGAACCCGAGCGTGTTCAGATCGAACCGGCGGTCGCGCGGGTCGAACAGGCGCACCACGATTTTCTCTCCGCGCGTCGTGGGAAAGACCGAGACCCGCAACTGCACGCCATCGAGTTCCGGCCCGCCCACCGCCGTGCCGTCCTGGGGCATGCCTGCCTGGTACGTGACGAGGTTGGCCATGACCTTGAAGCGCATAGAGATTTTTTCCATCAGCTCCAGGGGCAGGTGCGCCACCTCGGTCAGGACACCGTTGACGCGCGCGCGCACGGCGACCGAGCTCTCCCAGGGCTCAATGTGCAGATCGCTGGCGCCGAGTTGGATGGCATCCTGGACCAAACAATTGACCAGAACGATCACTTCCAGGCCCTGGGCCGCCATCTCGGACTGCAAATATTGGATCGTATAACTCATTGGTTAGTCCGCGAACACATCGTCCGTTCCTCAATAATAGACCCAAGGCCGCTGCGCCGACAAGCCGGAGCCGAGCCTCTCTTGGAAGGGCCAATCACCAAGCAACCGCCGATTTACGTCCAATGGGACTAGTGCAGGGTAACAGAGATATCTTTAGCAAGGGCCTCCTCACCCCGCCCTCGCCTCCAAAGGAGGAGAGGGAGAATCCGCGGGCGGCGACCGTGTCCTCTCCCGAAGGGAGATGCGACAACAGCCCAGCTTCAGCGCTTGTCATTACCCACATCCTCGGAGGAGTTCGATGAGGAAAATTGGTTCTGGCCGGCGTCGATTCCGCCCTGTTGCAACTATTCCGGCTCGCTCAAAACCCCGTCGTAGGGGTTTGGGAAGCAGGCAGACGATCTCGGACTATGATCACCCAATGATGAATCATTGGGCTATTCTCAAACATCCCTCCGGGATGGACGGCGAAATCCTGGTGACATTGGACCGACGTCGATGCCTGCGGCCAGATGGACTTTGTCACTAGCCCTGCCTCTCTTGGAGATTGGTGCTCCGCGCATGGAGTGGTAATCTTTCCGCGTGCTCAGCAAAAATGTCGTCCCATGAACGCGCTGGCCGCAGAAATGTTCGAAAAAGACAGTTTGCGCGTTTTGCAACAGGCCCTCGCACACCTGGGGGCGGGTTTCAGCAATCTACCGGCTTTGAGCAACTCGATGCCCATCGCCTCCGACCTTCAATCCGTGCTGCTCGAGACTGCCAGCCGCCTGCGCGACAATTATCCCTACTTCCACCCGCTTTATGCCGGCCAAATGCTCAAGCCGCCGCATCCCGTGGCCCGCCTGGCTTACATGCTCGCACTTTGGCTCAATCCAAATAACCATGCGCTCGATGGCGGACGTGCCAGTTCGGCCATGGAAAAAGAGGCCGTCTCCGCTCTCGCGAGGATGGTCGGCCGGGAAGAACATTTGGGCCATCTCTGCAGCGGTGGAACGATGGCCAATCTCGAGGCCCTTTGGATCGCCGGCCAGCTCGCACCCGGCCAGAAAATTCTCGCCTCTGATCAGGCGCATTACACCCACCGGCGGCTCAGCCAGGTCCTCAAGCTTGAGTTCGAGGCGGTGGCCTGCGACCGCAACGGACGGCTGGATGTTTCCGCCCTGGAACAGGCGTTGGCTCAGGGCACCGTCGGCACTGTCGTCGCGACCGTGGGGACAACCGCCACCGGCTCAGTTGATCCGCTCCCGGAAATCCTCGAATTGCGTCGGCGTTACGGATTTCGCTTGCACGTGGATGCGGCCTACGGCGGCTATTTCTGTCTGGCCAGCAACTTGGCGCCCGAAGCGCGCCGGAGTTTCGACCGGTTAAGCGAGGCCGACTCTATTGTCATAGATCCGCACAAACACGGGCTCCAACCTTACGGCTGCGGCTGCGTCGTATTTCGCGATCCGGCGGTCGGCCGGTTTTATCAGCACGACTCGCCCTACACTTACTTCACTTCGCACGAGTTGCACCTCGGTGAGATCAGCCTCGAATGCTCGCGGCCGGGAGCGGCCGCGGTCGCCCTGTGGGCAACTCAGAAACTGCTGCCGCTGGTCCGGGGCGGCGAGTTCGCTACCATGCTCGACCGATGCCGTGCAGCCGCAGTGGCGCTCTACGAACGATTGCGAGCCGATCGCCGCTGGCTGACCTGCTTCGCGCCCGAATTGGACATTGTCGTCTGGACGCCGCGCGCCGCACGAGTCTCGCAGGCGTCGGACTTGGCGAAGCGCTTGTTCATGGAGGCCGCCCGGCAGAATCTGCATCTCGCTCTGGCGACGCTGCCTGTATCTTTCTTCGATCTCACGGTGGCGGGAATGGACCAGGACAGTGATACTGTCACTTGTTTGCGGTCGGTCCTGATGAAGCCGGAACAGGCCGACTGGGTGGAACGGATTTGGCAGATTCTCGATCGGGTAATCAGTAATCGCTGACCTATTGCCAGTCTTCGCTCACCGGTATGGAAGCGTCGTTGAAGGCCGAGACCGAAAGACTGGCACGCTCCTGGATGCAGCACGACGCGATCTGGCTGCGGGATTATCTAGTGCGCGAGGTCGAGGACCCGCGCGTCAATCTGCAAAGCATCTTCACTCGTCATTTTTTGCTCCGTGCGCTCTTCGGCGAGCAATTCCGCTGGCTGATGGAACAGGAATGCCGTTTTGCGGCCTGCCTGAACTGGCTCAGCAGTCTGGCGCGGCGCCTCAGCGAACGCGAAGAACTGGATGTAGTCTTGGATGCCCTGCAACGCGGGCTCGACAACGCCGAAGGCATCGGCATACCCCGCTTCGTCCTGCACACCTTCACCTCGCTCCCGGCGGCCGCGGGGGAAACTCTTATCCCGAATTATATCGAATCATTCATTACCGGCACATGTTACGTCGATGGCCGGCCCGAGCTCCATTCGCCGAGCTTTGAGGCTTTTTGCCGCCTCTGGAAAGCCGCACTGGCTTCAGGCTCGCAAGCCCTCCCCGCGCAACCCCTTTCTGTCCTGGAACCCGCGTGCGGTTCGGCGAATGATTATCGGTTTCTTCACGCCTATGGCCTGACCCAATTCCTGAATTACACCGGCCTGGACCTCTGCGCCAAGAACGTTGAGAACGCGCGGGCGTTATTCCCGGGCGCGCGCTTCGAGCTTGGTAACGTGTTCGAAATCGCCGTGCCGGATCGGGCGTTCGACCTGTGCTTCGTTCACGATTTGTTCGAGCACCTTTCGCTGGAAGGTTTGGTCGCGGCCGTCCGGGAAGTTTGCCGCGTCACGCGCCGCGCCCTGTGTGTCGGCTTCTTCAACCTGGATGAAATCCCCGAGCACGTTGTGCGTCCTTTCGAAGAGTATCATTGGAACACGCTCAGTTTGTCCCGGACGAAAGAATTGTTCGGCTCGCACGGGTTCACCGCCCAGGTCTTGAATGTCAGCGCCTTTCTTCGCCAGCACGTAGGCTCACAAGAAACGCACAACCCGAATGCCTGCACGTTGATTCTGTGGCGCAACGCGTAGGGCGATCGCCGATCGGAGACAATGGAGCGCGGCTGTGTCGAAGACCAGCCGCAGCGGCCGCCATGTACATACGGCATCCCAAAGCACTAACATGCTGCGGCTGGTCTTCGACACAGCCGCGCTCCATTCATTTCGCCCTCGCAAAGCCGGTGCGGACTTTTCTGATTGTGGCCAGTGGCGCGAGACGTAACATCGGCCACGAACGCTTTATCGTATGACTACCCTTGGCCTTATCATCGGGAACCGCGGATTTTTCCCCGCACATTTATGTGAATCCGGCCGGCGCGATGTTTTGCGCGTGCTGGAACAGGAAGGCATCAAAGCTATCGCCCTGTCGGTCGAAGCCAGCCGCTTTGGCGCGGTGGAATCTCTGGCCGAAGCGCAGAAGTGCGCCGACCTGTTCAAGACCCACTGCGAGGAGATCGACGGTGTCCTGGTGACACTCCCCAATTTTGGCGACGAGCGCGCAGTCGCTAACACCCTGCGCTGGGCCGGCCTGAATGTTCCGGTCCTCATCCATGCCTTCAACGATGAGGGCCAGAAGATGACGGTCCGCGACCGCCGCGACAGCTTTTGCGGGAAGATGTCGGTCTGCAATAACCTGCGGCAGTACGGACTGAAATATTCCCTGACGCGCTTGCACACCGTCGAACCGGACAGCGCGGAATTTCGGGCGGATCTGCGCCGGTTTGCCGCCACGTGCAAAGTCGTGCGCCGGCTGAAGAATGCCCGCATCGGCGCGCTCGGCGCGCGACCCGCACCCTTCAACACCGTGCGCTACAGCGAAAAGCTGCTCGAGGCCAGTGGCATTAGCGTCGAGACCCTGGATCTCTCGGAAGCGCTCGGCTGGGCCAGAAAAATGAAGGATGACGATCGTGACCTGCAAGAGAAGCTCACCGCCATCCAGAGTTATACGAGTGTACGCGGAGTTCCCCGGGAGAGCCTGATGAAGATGGCCAAACTCGGCGCGGCCATCGACCGCTGGATGCGCGACAAGCAGCTTTCGGCTACGGCCATCCAATGCTGGACGGCTCTGGAAGAGTTCTATGGCGTTGTCCCCTGCACCATGATGAGCATGATGTCGAACAACCTATTGCCCAGCGCGTGCGAGACCGACATCGCCGGCGTGCTCGGCATGTATGTGCTTCAAGCCGCGTCCGGCAAACCGGCGGCGCTTCTGGATTGGAACAACAACTTCAGTCGCGACCCGGACAAAGGCGTCGTGTTCCATTGTTCCAACCTGCCCAAAGATTTCTTCGCCGAGCAGAAAATGGATTACCAGGAGATCATCGCCGGCGCCGTTGGAAAGGAAAACACGTTCGGAACAATCGTGGGCCGCATCAGTCCCGGACCCTTCACTTATTGCCGTGTCTCAACGGACGACCTGAATGGCCGCATGGCCTCCTACGTCGGCCAGGGTCGATTCACCGAGGACAAGCTTGACACTTTCGGCGGCTACGGCGTTGTCGAAGTGCCCGAGTTTCAGAAACTATTGCATTTTATCTGCAAGAACGGCTGGGAACATCATGTCGCGGCAACCAAAGCCGAGGTGGCCGAGTCGATAGAGGATGCGCTAACGACGTACCTGGGCTGGGAGGTTTATCATCATCGGGCGAACGGCTGGTGAAAGCCCGTAGGCCGAACCTCGAAAACCGAAAGAAATCGAAATCAGAATTCAGTAATCAAGAATGGGCACTCCTCCCCATTTTCGAATCTCCCGGTCGCGGGTAGCCAGCATGAGACGGTTCTGCAAAGCGGCCGCAACGATGAGCTGGTCAGCCGGGTCGGTTGTCGCGAGGCCGGCGCAAGCCAATTGGCAGGAGCGGGCGGCAATTTCCGGCGTGATAGTCAAAACCGTGATATTGGTGGTCAACGCCTGCCTGATCCACTCCAGAGGGGGAACAGTGAAGACCAAAGTCCCGTGCTCGACAGCTTTGCAAATCTCCCAAAATGAAATGTCCAGCAGGAACAGAGGATGATCCGGCCTGGTCAAAACCCGGGCCGCGGGCTTCAGCGGCTTGCCCGATGCCAGCCATTTCCAGGCATTAGTGTCTATCAGATGCACTCGACCCCGCTTTCCATTGCACTGTGGCCTTACCTTTATCCTTTTTGATGGTGCCCGCCAGGCACCCGTAAAGTTTCCTGGCGCTGGGCTTCCGGGTCAGCACGTACTCGGACCTGCGCCTCCGAATTATGACCGTTTCACCGCGATCCGCGGCGGCAAAGATCCGGTCCGGGGAACGATACAAAACAGTCGCATTGGCATTCATCAGATAAAAAGTATGATGCTTCTATGCGGCATGCAAGACCTAAAATAGATCGCCCTTTCCCTGCCCCAGATTCATTCACCGATGAGAGTGCTGGAAAGCCAACTTGGCCCCTGATACAACTCCCCGCATGAGCGCGCGCTACAGTATCGGACTTGATTACGGCACCAATTCAGTTCGGACGCTGATTGTAAACACCTCTACTGGCAGCGAAGTCGCCACAGCTGTCTGGAATTACGTGCATGGCCAGGAGGGCGTCATTCTTTCGCGCGACCCAAACCTTGCTCGCCAACATCCTGCGGACTATGTCACAGGCGCGGAAGTCACCTTGAAAAAGGCACTTGCCGCCGCCAAACGCAATGTGCGCGGCTTCAAGCCCGAGCAGGTCATCGGCATTGGCGTCGATACCACGGGCAGCACGCCTCTGCCCGTCGATGCCACCGGACGACCCTTAGCCTTCGACCGACGCTTTGCAAAAAACCCCGCTGCTATGGCCTGGCTGTGGAAAGATCACACTGGAGTAGCCGAGGCTGGGGAAATCACCGAACTGGCACGGAAGATTCGCCCGCAGTATCTCGCCAAGTGCGGCGGCACTTATTCCAGCGAGTGGTTCTTCAGCAAAATCTTGCATTGTTTGCGCACGGCACCCGAAGTCTTCGACGCTGCCCATCTGTGGGTCGAATGCGCCGATTGGGTGCCGGCGATGCTCACAGGAACCGAAGCCCCGGAGCAGCTCACCGTCGGCGTCTGTGCCGCCGGACACAAGGCAATGTTCAGTGACGAATGGGGCGGCTATCCCGACGCGGAATTCTTCTCGGCGCTGGATCCGAAACTAGGCCAGTTACGGTCGCGGCTCCGCTCCAAAGCGCGCTCGATTGATAACTCAGTGGGCGGCCTGTCTGCCGAATGGGCCAGGCGCACTGGACTGCCTGCCGTTATCCCGGTCGCCGTCGGTGCATTCGATGCCCACCTGGGCGGCGTCGGCTCGGGCATCGCGCCCGGCACACTTGTCAAGATCATCGGCACCAGCACCTGCGACATGATGGTGGTTCCGCTCGATCAAAAGTTGCCGGACATTCCGGGTCTGTGCGGCATCGTCAACGGCAGCATCCTGCCCGGCTGCTATGGCTTGGAAGCCGGCCAATCGGCGGTCGGCGACATTTTTAATTGGTTTGTCAATTACTTGCAGCCACTGGGAAAGAAACAAGGCTCGCACGAGGCGCTCAGTGCGGCAGCGGCCAAACTTGCGCCAGGTGAATCCGGCCTTTTGGCTCTCGACTGGAACAACGGCAACCGCACCATTCTCGTGGACCAACGACTGACCGGGCTGCTGCTCGGCCAGACGCTCTACACCACTCCTGGCGAAATCTATCGCGCGCTGATCGAAGCGACGGCTTTCGGCGCGCTCACCATCATCAATCGCTTCGAGGAGTACGGACTCAAGGTGGGACAGATCGTCAATTGCGGCGGTATCGCTGAGAAGAACCCACTGGTGATGCAAATCTACGCGGATGTGACCGGCCGCCCGATCAAAATATCGCGCTCAGCCCAGACCTGTGCTTTGGGCGCCGCCATCGCCGGGGCGGTCGTGGCGGGCAGCAGGGTAGGGGGCTATAACAATTTCGCGGATGCGCAGAAAGCCATGACCGGCCTCAAGTCTCGCGTTTTCAAACCAAACGCAAGGGCGAATGAAGTTTACCGGAAGCTCTATGCACTATATCGAAAGCTGCATGATGCGTTCGGCACGCCGCAATCCAACGGCAACCTTTACGGCATGATGAAAGAACTAATCGGAATACGCAATGAAGTCAGGAAGTGAAGTCCGAAACCCGAAGCCCGAACTCTTGGATACTCGCTTGGAGATCTCTGTTCGGCATTCGGGATTCGAGCTTCATTCGACATCCGTCATTCGTCATTCGTCATTAATCTGAATGACTCGGTCATGACACTTCGGCAACTCAAACGCGAGGTCTGGAGAGCGAACCTGGCTCTGGTCAAAGAGGGTCTGGTCATTCAAACGTGGGGCAATGCCAGCGGCATTGACCGATGGCGAGGTCTGATGATCATCAAGCCATCGGGCGTTCCGTATGGACGCCTCAAGCCCGAGCACATGGTCGTGGTTGCGCTCGACTCAGGGCGGGTAGTAGAAGGAAAGCTCAAGCCGAGCTCGGATACCCCGACGCATCTGGAGATTTACCGCTCCTTCCAGGAGATCGGAGGCATCGCGCACACCCATAGCCCGGCGGCCACTGCGTGGGCTCAGAGCGGCCGGCCCCTCCCCGCGTTGGGGACCACCCATGCCGATTATTTTCACGGTCAAGTGCCGTGCACCAGATTGCTGCGGCCACGAGAGATCCAGCAGCATTACGAGAGCAATACCGGCCGCGTGATCGTGGAGGCCTTCGCGCATCAGGACCCGTTGGCCTGTCCGGCCGTGTTGGTTTCCAGCCACGGTCCATTCGCTTGGGGCAAAACTCCCGCCGAGGCAGTTCATCATGCGGTTGTGCTGGAGCACCTGGCTCGGCTGGCTGCTGACACGCTCCGAATTCTCCCTTCCGTGAAGCCGATGCGGAGGGTATTACTGGACCAGCATTTTTTTCGCAAACACGGTCCGAGCGCCTCGTACGGACAAGGTGCTCGAGGGCGCCGAATTGCAAGTCATTAAACACGAAAACTCAACTCCGCAGCGTATCATGCAAAGCATCAACCTCTGGCTCGCGTTCCTGTCCGCTGGCGCCTGTGCCGTCTGTCTCCTGGGCTGCGCCTCACCTGCTCCCTCCCGCCCGCAAATCAGCCGAACGCCTTTTGGCCGGACCCAGGACGGCACGCCGGTGGATCTGTTCACGTTGCGGAACAGCAAGGGGCTTGAGGCGCGCATTTGCAACTACGGCGGCATCATCGTCTCCTTCAAAGGGCCGGATCGCCGTGGGAAAATGGGCGACGTGGTTCTCGGCTATGACAACCTCGAGGATTACCTCAAGAACAATCCGTTTTTCGGCTGTCTGGTCGGGCGCTATGGCAACCGCATCGCCGGAGGCAAGTTCACGCTCGACGGAAAGGAATACCACCTGGCCGTTAATAACGGTCCGAACTCGCTGCATGGCGGCCTCAAAGGTTTCGACAAAGCCGTCTGGCAACCCAGCATCCGCGCCACGCCGGATGGGCCGGCGCTGCAGCTCCGCTATCTCAGCAAAGACGGCGAGGAAGGTTACCCGGGCAATCTGGCCGTCACCGCCCTCTATACCCTCACTGAGGACGGCGGGTTGAAGCTCGATTACACGGCGACGACGGACAAACCGACCGTGCTGAACCTGACCCAGCATTCCTATTTTAATCTCGCCCAGAAGGGCGATGTGCTGAATCACGTGGTCATGATACCCGCGGACCGATTCACTCCAGTGGACAACACCATGATTCCGACTGGCGAATTGCGGCCGGTCGAGGGCACGCCCTTCGACTTTCGCAAGCCCACGGCAATTGGAGCTCGCATCGACCAGGATGACGAGCAACTAAAATTCGGCAAAGGCTACGATCACAACTTTGTCTTCAACAAACCGTCAGGCGAACCGGGTCTCGCGGCCCGCGTCACTGATCCCACGACCGGCCGCGTTCTCGAGGTATTCACCACCGAGCCAGGCATGCAGTTTTATACCGGCAACTTTTTGGACGGCACAATCAAGGGCAAAGGCGGCTGGGTTTACCAGGCCAGGAACGGTTTCTGCCTCGAGTGCCAGCGCTTTCCCGATTCTCCCAACCATCCGAGTTTTCCATCGACGGTTCTCAGGCCGGGCGAAGTTTATCGGAACACGATCATTTTCCGGCTCTCAGCAGTCCAGTGAGCGGCCGGGACAATTGAGTGCCGGGTTATCGGCGCGTTTGCCCGACGCCGTAAATTCTTGCCCGCGTCACATCGGCACTCCTTCATTCCATCACTCCCTCACTCCATTTACAGGGAAAGGGCGGCTTAGTCTCCCAAGCCGCCCCAACCCACTACCCACGAAACAGAATGACAACTAACGCTCTGAGATTGCCACAGCTCGCGTTCGCGATCAATTCGGGGGCCGGCTGAAAATGAACCCGGGTCTTCACCGGGAGGGCTGCAGCTCCTGAGCGAAGGCTAAAGTCAAGCCAATTGACCTTAGACTTTCGCTGCCAGCGGGTTATACTGCTTTAGTTCAAGAGCCCGTCGAAACCCGAGAGCGGACGTTGCGCGCAGTTGAATAAAATAGTGACTTTGGGTGACGATCTTGTTAGAAGCGAACATGGCCGTGAGGACCGAATCTGCTCAAGTGCAAGAGGCGAGCCTTGACTCTGAGCAGCTCCTATTTGCGGAGATTGATGCGGGCGCGATGAAGCGACCGGTCCTCGCGGCGAACGAGCCTCTAGCGAATTCGCCAGGGCTTCCTGCTTCCACCATCCCGGCACCTCGTCGCGGAGTGTACGGTTGGCCGGTGCCTTCGTCGCTCTCTCTCGACCCCGAAGAAGCCCGGGCTCGCATTCAGTTGCCTGATTTCGATGACCTGCTTCTCGAAAAGGCGCGCGTCATCTCCGGGCGCTTTCCTTTTGCAGAGGCGGAATTCCGTACCTTGCGCGGACAGCAGTCGAGCTCGCCAGAACCGGAGATCCCGCACTTTGAGAAGGTCTTTCGCCTCGCCGCCGCCATTGCGAGCGTTCCCAATGTTCAGGCGGATCCGGACTACGACACGCTGCTGATACTCGCGGCCTGGCATTCTGTGCGTCCCGAGGCGGAAGGCTTTCTTGCCTCATACCCGAAAGCCCTTCTCTGCCCGCTATCTCACACTTCTCCTCCATCCGCCCTCGCATCGCTTTCTCTGGCCAAGCAATCCCTCTTCGAGCGCCGCGCTCCAACGTACCTGCGGTATTTGCTGTGCGAAAAGTTTGGGTTGCGCACTTGCGCCGATATCGAAAATGCGGACTTGCGGCACCTGCTGCGGAGCACGGGCTTCCGGCTTATCCGTTCCAGCGCCGTGGCGGAGGTTGCTTTCCCTGGCATTACGCGGGGCGACGATCCTCCTGTGCGGCCCTGGAAACTGACGCTACGACAGGAACTGAGCGACGAGCGTGCCGTCGAACTGCTCATCACCGCCGCGCTCTGGCAAATAAAGCACGGTTTGCGGCTTGTGACTTTCGTGGGGGGCGTGCCCCACTGGAACATTGGCGCGTTCGCACGCACGGATTGGGAAGATGCATTTCTTTCCCTCGGGGTTCGAGTGGCGCCCTCCCTCATGCGCGATAGCGGGTTGATTGACTGGCGGGCGGTGCTGGCCCGCTGTCTCGACCTCATCGGTCAGGGCAATCTGCCGCCGGAAGTACTGGGCAAAGTCTCGGCATGGCCACAGCGGATTTGCCACGACAGCCGCCAGGCCATTTGGGAAGTGCTGGATCGCGCGGCACGGACGGTCCTGGAACGTGTTCGCGCCTCGGAGCCGCGGCTGTTTCGAAACGGCGCCGAATTTGATTATGAGACGGCCCGGACATTTCGTTGCTGGGCGCGACATTTTGACGAAGTCTCTCCTCAGATTCTGTCCCGCTTCGGCGTCTCGGCTTTCACCGCGCTGCATCGAGTCGCACCGCAGCATTTTGGCTGGGGCTGCACACAGCTCAAGCCCTGGGAACTGGAGCAGGAACATGGCAAATGGAAAGGGCCGCGCGGCCGCGCGCTGTTGCGGAGCGCATACGCCTACGCGCTCCATGAAAACGGCCTCGGCGTCATCTGCCACCAGGAGGATCAGGTGCTCTGGCAGTGCACCCTGAAACAATTCTCGGACTGGTCCGCCCGCAGGAAAGCCCGGCTAAGCGTTCCCCTCTATGATTTTCTTTACGGCATCGCCAGTCGATACGGCCTGACGCCTTTGCTGAATCGGGAAATCTCGCACACCGCCGCGGTTTCACTGCTGGCAGGGATGAATCTGCACGAACACCTGCCAAAGATCGAGGGTTGTTGGGAGCTGTGCCTGCGCATGGCCTTGGAGCGACACAACGGCAAGCTCGAAGTGCGGCTCGTCCTTCCGGATTTGGTCCCATTGCCGTTGCGCTTGCGCAAAGCAGTCCTGACACCTCTCACCTACAGCTATCTTCATCCGGAACTGCGCCTGGTTCGCGACTTCGACCTGCGGATGGCTCGAGAGTCCCGCCGCAAGCTGGAAGAAATCCAGGGCTGGTGGGAAGATGAGCGCATCGTGGGAACGCCCCTGCTCCAGCGGCTGACCCCTCGGGGGCGGGACGCTGACCCTGCACGCACTGTGCTGAGCCTGTTGCGTCCAGAGCCCTGGCTGGAACCGCCAGCGCAGAAAATTCGATTTCGTGCGCTCTACTTGCTCATCTCGCGCCGCGCGACGAATCGAGCAACGCCGGGAGAGGCTGGGCTGTCCTCTGAAGAAATGCGCGTGCTTCTCCGGCTCGCCTTTGAATCCGTCATGGAACACACCAATATTGCGCATGTGTCGTTTCCCGCGATCACGCGCGGGTTCGAACGCATCCTGGCTCGGGAGGATACGCGCGAAATGCTGGATTCTCTGCTCCTGCACATCGGAACCGCCTACGAAACCGAAATCTGGGGCCAGGTGCGAAAGTTCATCGTGTTCGACGTCATCAATGATCTGCTCGCCCTCACCGTCCGCAGCTCGCTGCTGCATCTGATGAGTGCGGATTAGAACTCAAACTTCACATCGCGCAGCCGCGCGGCGACCTGTTCCAGGATGCGCGGTTCGTCGGCCTGGTTCTTCGCGACGAAGGTCACACTGAACCTCAGATAAGCTCCGGCGTCATCCCAGGGCACGGTGGAAATCAGCTTTTCCGCGATTAGCCACTGTGAGACTTCTTCAGCGTTCCGGAACGAAACGCGCTCGCCATTGGTTCGCACCGCCACTTTCGGGGCCTGGACATAGAGAAAGAACGAGCCCTTCGGTTTGCTGGCCTTGAACCCGGCTCGACGCAGCACTTCCACGAGCGCATCCATCCGGCGCGAATATTTGGCGGCGATCTTCTCCGTTATCTCCGGATGATCGAACCCGTGCGCCGCAGCGTGTTGAATCGCCAGGAACTGGCCCGAGTCGCTGTTGTCCTTCACATCGCCATAGGCGCGCACGAGCAATTCGTTGCCGGCGACGAATCCGCAGCGCCACCCGGTCATGTTGAAGCTCTTGCTCGCCGAGTGCAGTTCCAGGCCCACTTCTTTCGCGCCGGGTGTGGCCAGAAAACTCAGCGGCCTGCCCTCGAACACCAGCGCGGCATAGGCAGCGTCGTGGATGACCACGATGTTGTGTCGCCGGGCGAACTCGACCACTTTCGCGAAGAATTCCGCGGTCGCGCTTGCGCCGGTGGGATTGTTCGGATAATTGAGCACCAGCACCTTGCTCTTGCTCAGCACCTGCGGCGGAATCGTGTCGAGCTCCGGCAGGAATTGATTTTTCTCACTCAACGGCAAATTGTGGACCAGCCCGCCGTAGTACTTCGCGTGGGTGCCGAATACCGGGTAACCCGGAATTGTCATGAGCGTGTACTCGCCCGGATTGATCAGCGTCGCCGGTAGAATTGTAAGCGCTGCCTTGCTGCCAATGGAGTGGATGATTTCTGTCTCCGGATTGATGCCTTTGACTCCGCACACGCGCTCCAGGTATCGCGCCGCCGCTTCTTTCAGGACGGCATCCCCGTTGTCCGCGTAGCCACGGTTCTCCGCCTTTCGCGCTTCCACGGACAGTTTGTCCACGACTTCGGGGAATGCCATTTCATCCGGCTCACCCACCCCGAGGTCGATAATTTCCTCTCCCGGATGGCTGGCCATCGCGGCGCGTTTGGCGCGCTTGATTTTCTCGAATTTATAGATGGCTCCGGACTTGCCGTATTGGCTGCCGCCGATCCGGTCCGCGAAAAGGTTCTGGATGTAGGTTTCGGGCATAACATCAAAAAGCCCGTCAACATGCCGATAGGCATGAACGGGCCTCGTTTCAGGAGCTGACAGTAGCCCAATTGCCGAGAAGAGGCAAGGGCGCGTAGGAAACGACGTAAGGGCGTGTTGCCCGAACGCCGGAGTGCGGCCGTCCCCGGCCGCAGCAAAGGTCGAGCTGCTTATTTCTCTCGAATTTCGGCACAACCGTCGGACCGCGAGTTGCCCTTTTCCCAAGTGTTGGTCTTTGGGCAACACGCCCGTAAGGAGCCTCTGATCTTCGGCGAAGCTCCCCAACTGAGTGCCGCCACTCGAGCGAGTAGCAGTCTCCACAGCATTTGTTCAGATTCTCCTCACGTCGGCGGCTACGGCTCTTTTTGTCAGCCGACAGGACGCTCGCCCACGAATTCGGCGAGTTTCACGCCGTGGTCGGCAGCCACCATTTCCGCCGCCTTTTCCCCAATCATGATCGACGCCGCATTCGTGTTACCGCTGATGATGTCCGGCATCACGCTCGCATCCGCCACGCGGAGTTTTCCGACGCCCACTACTCGGAGTCGTGGATCGACGACGCTGCCGATCCGGCAGGTGGACGTCAGATGATATACGGTCACAGAAAAATGAAGCGCGAGATCCTCCAGCAGGGCCTCGCTCGGAGCCGCGCCCGACTGGTGCCCGTGCTTGCGCGCGAGGAACGGCGGGACCATTAGGGGCCCGAGCTTGCGGCGTGCCGGCCAGTGCGCCACGACTTCCAGCGCCCGGCGCATCACGGTGAGCATCACTTTCATGTCATAAGCGTCAGCGAAATAGTTCATGTAAATGGCCGGTTGCGCGGCAGGATCGGCATTTTCCAGGACGAGCTCGCCTTCGCTGCGCGGCAGCACGGGATTGGCGAGCACAATGATGCTTTCAGCGTCCGGGGCCAAGCGCCGTGATGGGTCGTCAAAATACAACGCCGGATCGATGTTCAGCGAGGCAAACGTCTCCACCGAGCCTCCACAGGCGAAGTAGCCAAGCTGCGCGTCGTGACTGTGGTGGTCGCCGAGGCCGGTCGAAAACCAAGCGCAGGCGTCGTAGAGGGAGGAGGACGCCAGGCCGCGCCCAGAGATTGCCCATTCGGCGAAGCGCCGTTCAGCTTCCTGCTTCAGCACCTGAAGCTCGGCCGGCATTTTCCCGTCGTCCCGAGGATCGGCCGGCAGAGGTCCTCTTGGGTGGCGTAGCGCGTCCGGACCCATCGATAGCAGAACTTCACGCATCGAAACACCGACGCCGGGCGCAGCGAATAACAGCGGCACTTGAATGTGGTCCTTCAAGTGCTTGCCGATGTGGGGAGAATCGACGAGTGAACGAACTCGGATCTTTTCGAGCTCATGACGCGGCCCAATACCGGACAGCAGCAGCAAGTGCGGCGAACCGACTGCGCCAGCGCTCAGGATTACTTCCTCGCTGGCTAGGGCGGTGGTGAGCTCCCCGGTCACATTGAGATACTCGATGCCCTTCGCCTCGATCGGTCCCGACGAAGCATCGAGCAGCACGCGCGTGGCCCTCGCTCCCGTAATGATTTTGAGGTTCGGCCGTCGTTCCACTTCGCCCTGCAGGAACGCGCGATACGTGCTCGACCGTTTGCCCAGACGGGTGCTCGTCTGCAAAAGCGACACCACGCCTGCCGCCCTGCCCCGGTCGCGTCCGTTATAGTCGCCACGCGGAATACCCGCCGCCTCGGCCGCCTCGACAAATTCGCGGGCACATGGAAGTACGGGCGAACGCACCGAAACACCCATGGGTCCGGCTTGATTGTGCGCCGGCCCATCGATCACGATTTCGTCGCTCGGCTCAAGCCCCTCGCTTTTCCGAAAATACGGCAGCACCTCGGAGTAACTCCAGCCGGTGGCGCCCGTCTTCGACCAGGAGTCGAAGTCGCCTGGATGACCGCGCACATAGGCCATATAATTGAGCCCCGAGGAACCGCCCAGCATCTTGCCCCGGGGCACAGGCATCCGTCGTCCATTGAGCCCAAGCCCGGCCTTCCCTGGATCCGCGGTAAACATCCAGTCCGTGGCGGGGTTTTTCTGCATCGTCGCGCACGCCACCGGCATCAGCTCGACGTCCGGAGGCCGCTCGCCCGCTTCGATGAGCGCCACACGGCAGGCCGGGTCTTCGGAAAGACGCGCCGCGATGACCGCCCCGGCCGACCCGCCGCCCACCACAATGAAATCGAAGGTATCTGACATAGGAATGCGCAGGAACACGGACAGAACTCACAGAATGAAGGGATCTTGTCTAGTGCGCGCGGGCTATCAATAGTGTGAAGTGTTTCCGCCGTGCAAGCGGGAACTAAACAACGTGTTCACACAGGCGAAGCTCGTGGGAGCAGGAATTAACACATGAAAATCACCATATTGGCCGGCCTGATGTTCGGCGGATCTGTTCTCTTGGGGTTTGCGCAACCAAAACAAGCCTCGGCGCCAAAAACAAACCAACAGACCGATCCAACCTTCGAAACAGTCACAGACATTCCGAATCTTCCGCGAGTCTTGCTGATCGGCGATTCGATCTCGATGGGCTACACCCTCCCCGTTCGAATGCTTCTGAAAGGCAAGGCGAATGTACATCGCATCCCCGAAAATGGCGGACCAACGACCAATGGTCTGGCGAGACTTAACGGCTGGTTGGGCAAGGGTAAATGGGACGTCATCCATTTCAATTGGGGATTACACGATCTGAAAATCATGCCCGATGGCCAACGCCAGGTGTCGCCGGAGGCCTATGACAAAAATCTCCGACAACTTGTCGCGAAATTGAGAGCAACTGGAGCGAAATTGATTTGGGCCACCACAACTCCTGTGCCCGAGCATGTTCAGGGCGTCGCTCGACATCCCGAAGACGCTTTCCTTTACAACGGAATCGCCAAGAGAATCATGGCCGATAACAGCGTGGCGATTGACGACCTCTACGGCTTCGCCTTGCCTCAGTTGTCAAAAATTCAGAGGCCGCAGAATGTGCACTTCACGGACGAAGGTTCAGAGGCGCTCGCCCGGACAGTCGTTGCAAGCATAGAAGCGGTCTTAGCTGGCAAAAAGTAGAAACCGGCGAAGGAAACCTCAAAGAGCGCATCTTGACACTACCACCATAATGGAGGCGTGAGAACGGTTCCTCATCC
>CAYUPI010000065.1:0-30496 GCA_964446585.1 uncultured Verrucomicrobiota bacterium | reverse complement strand
GGTAGCAATTGAAAAACAATAATTATACAAGAAATCAATGACTCAGGAGACTAGCCGCCATGCTGGACGGCCAGTGCCTCTCGCAGCAAGGCTTTGATGACAGCCGCCTTGGCAGAAGAGTACGGGAGCAAGGTCTGAGCTCCGGAGGCAATCGCCTGCATCTTCGCCTGCGCGTACCGCTCGCGCGCCGCGGCGTTGGATCGAAGGAATTCACGTAGCGCGATGTTATTCACCCAGTGTTCGCCTCCCCAGACTACGACGTGCAGATTCGCGCTCAGTTTCGGCGAGCGAAGACGAAAGTACATGCGCTCAGGGACGCAGGCCTCACCGAACGCCTCGTAGCCCAAGATTTTGATCGATTTGATAATGGCCTCGGCGGGCGGAAACTCCTTTAGGCCGAGCATGAGATCGATGACGGGCTTGGCGGCCAACCCGGGCACAGCCGTGCTTCCGATGTGTTGCACAGTTTGCGGGCTGACAGCAAGTGCCGCACTCAAGCGCGCCCGCTCGGCGGCAAACAGTGCAGGCCAGGTGGCCTGGTATTCACAGATGTGGACTGGCTCATCGAGTGCGGGCATGGCGCTGTCGGCTTTCGCGAGAACTCACTCACGCCGCGTGAAGGATACCACTGAAGGAAACAAATCGCGTCTCCGGCGTCGAGTGCCTCTTTGCGTTGTGTCCCAGCCTTCCCTCACCATAAGCGGTGAGAATAAAGCAAAACCGTAAGGTCGCAAGGCTGCGAGGAAAGATCCGCGCGGCATTTTGGAGCCTAAACCGCGGTGTAGAGAACACAGAGAGCGGGGCTTAGCTCTGCTGGATACGGCAGCGGGCGGCGGAGAATGACGCGCGGAATTCTACCTCACGGCGAACTAATGAGCAGACGATAGAACTTCGAGCCCTGAGGCGGAGCGGTCTCGGTGTAGGTCATGTCGCTGCCGGTGCCGGACAGGTAAACATTGGTGGAGGCAGTCCAGGTGACGAAATCAGTTGTCCATTCCGGTTGGTAGGTCAGGCCCGCGACAGAGGTCCAGCGAAGGGTGACGTTCGTGCCAGACGCGGTGATGGAAAGCGGAGCCGCCACGAGCGGCATTTGAACCGGAGTAAGGTCCCTCAGCCCGACGTTGCGAGCAGTCGTTGGCCGAGTGAAGGTGCCATAGACAAGGCTCTCGCCGGGAGCGAGCGAGACTGTGGTATAGTTCCGGTAATCGCGGGGAATGCTCATGACCACCGCCGCGGTAGTCGTATTCGAGAGGACGACTTGCGCCAGGGTGTTGGTAGCCAGAGATTGCAGCGGAATGGCAAAACTACCGACAGACGTGGAAATATCACAGAAACCAAACACATTGCCACCCACGAGCAAGCGGATCGCGACACCCGGGACGGCCTCGGAGGATTGATAAACACCGTCGCCATTCGCGTCCTGGAAGAGGGTGTCAGTCAAAAAGCAGGTGCTGCCCGAGTTGCCCAAATCCATTGTATAATAGCTACGGTACAAGGAGGAACTCCAGTAATAGTAGCCGTTGCCGACCTCGCGATAGGCGCTGTTGTACATGTTTGCGCGATGACCGGTACTGCTGTTCCACCAGGCGACATAGACCGACTCCGAGCTAGTGTAACCGGCGGCGATGTTCTCGCCAGCGCTGTTGTACGAATACCCTTCCGCATGCATGCGGTCCCATGGATTCGGCTGGTTGGTTGGGTTGTAGTAGAGGCTGCCCGGAACGGTACTGTGCTGAAACAAATTCGCTTTTGCCATGTCCTCGCTTTGATGCCGGGCGGCCAGCGTGATTTCCTGGTTGGGGGCCAGCGGCCCTGACGAGGCCGGCACATCGGTGTAAGCTGTCCCGCGCGTCAAATTCTCGCTGGTACTGTCGAATCGCCCCCGATTGACCTTCCAGCGTATTTCTTCCTCCAGTCCCGTTGGGGTGCCGTCCATGCTGTAAATGGATTGCCCATCGACGGACCGAACCGTGCCGATTACTCCAAAGACACCCAATAAGACTCGAACAAACCGCATTTACGGGCGGATTGGGAGCAACTTCCGGGCCGGGGGATAGGACCGACGTCAGGGGGCTCTTCTGAGCGGTGGAATCCTTCGAAAATTGAGCCTCCTTACGTCGGCTCCTACAACGGCAGCGATTTTTCGCGCACGGCATCCCTCCTGCCCAATTTTTGGACGGCCATTCGGGCGATTACGTTCGCGGTCTCTTTTCGTTCCAGCCGCCGCAGCGGAAAGAGTTTTGCCACCGTGGAAAACATTTTGCCGCGCCGGAGTGCGGCGATTTGTCCAATGGGCGCCGAGGTCGGGTTGCTCGCACGACTGTTTTCCACCGCCGGAAACTCCATTGTTGGAGACGACGTGAGGGCGTGTTGCCCAAACGCGAAATCGTGGGAAAGGGGCGACTCTCAGTCCGACGGTTGCGCCGAAATTCGAGAGAAACAACCCATTCAACCGTTGCTGCGGCCGGGGACGGCCGCGCTCCGCCGCTTGGGCAACACGCGGTCACGTCGTCTCCTTCAATTATCTCCGTGTCGCGCCCCAGCGCCAGTCACGGATCTGGGGCAGGTCCTGGCCATATTTGTGGATGTAATTTTTGTGATCGATAAGCCGATCGCGGAGGTCCTGTTTAGCGTAAGCGGCACGGTCGCCGAGGCTCGCCACTCGGTCAATGACGTCTCCGACGAGATGGAACCGGTCGAGATCGTTGAGGACGACCATGTCGAATGGAGTGGTAGTCGTGCCTTCCTCTTTGTAACCGCGGACGTGGAGGTTGTCGTGGTTCGTGCGGCGGTAGGTCAGCCGATGAATGAGCCAGGGATAACCGTGGTAGGCGAAAATGATCGGCTTGTCTTTGGTGAACAGCGCGTCGAAATCGCGGTCGCGCAGGCCGTGTGGATGCTCGCTCTGAGGTTGGAGAGTCATCAGGTCCACGACGTTGATCACGCGCACTTTCAGCTCCGGAAAATAACCGCGCAGCATTTCGACGGCGGCGAGGGTTTCCAGAGTCGGGACATCGCCGGCGCAGGCGAGCACGACGTCAGGCTCGCCGCCCTGGTCGTTGCTGGCCCAGGGCCAGATACCGATGCCGGCGGTGCAATGTTTGACGGCGGCGTCCATGTCAAGCCATTGCGGCGCGGGCTGTTTCCCGGCAACGATGATATTGATGTAATGCCGGCTCCGGAGACAGTGGTCGGTGACGGACAGCAGCGTGTTCGCATCCGGCGGCAGATAGACGCGGATAATCTCAGCTTTCTTGTTCATCGCATGATCGATGAAGCCCGGGTCCTGGTGGCTGAAGCCATTATGGTCCTGGCGCCAGACATGAGAGGTCAGCAGGTAATTGAGCGACGCGATGGGCCGCCGCCAAGGAATGTGCCGCGTGACCTTGAGCCATTTGGCGTGCTGATTGAACATCGAGTCCACGATGTGGATGAAAGCTTCGTAGCAGGAAAAGAAGCCGTGACGGCCGGTGAGCAGGTACCCTTCCAACCAGCCCTGGCACAGGTGTTCGCTCAGCACTTCGAGCACGCGGCCCTCCGGCGCGACGTGCTCGTCGGTCTTGAGGATCTCGCCAGTGAACATGCGATTGGTGGCCTCGAAGACCGCGCTCAGCCGGTTGGATTCCGTTTCGTCGGGGCCGAACACGCGGAAATTGGCAGCATTGAGTTTGACTACGTCCCGCAGAAACCCGCCCGTGACGCGCGTGGCCTCGGCCGTGACGGACCCCGGACGGGGCACAGCGACGGCATAATCGCAAAAATCAGGCATCCGCAGGTCGCGCAACAGCAGGCCGCCGTTGGCGTACGGGTTGGCGCCCATACGGCGAGCACCTTTCGGGGCGAGTTCTGAGAGCTCGGACTTTAGCCTCCCGCTTTCATCGAACAACTCTTCAGGCTTGTAGCTCTTCATCCATTTTTCCAACTGCCGCACGTGACTCGGTTTGGCTGCCAGGTCCGAGAGAGGCACCTGGTGCGAGCGCCAGGAACCTTCAGTGACCTTGCCATCGACTTTCTTGGGGCCGGTCCAGCCTTTGGGACTGATGAAAACGAGCATCGGCCAGATCGGCCGCCGTTTGAATCCGCGCTTGCGCGCGGCGCTCTGAATGGACCTGATCTCCTCGAGCATCTGGTCCAGCGCGGCGGCCATTTGCTGATGCATTGCTGCGGGCTGCTCGCCTTCGACGAAGTACGGTTTGTAGCCGTAGCCGCGGAGCAGTTCTGTGAGTTCCTGGCGACTGACGCGCGCCAACATGGTTGGGTTGGCAATCTTATATCCGTTCAAATGCAGAATCGGCAGGACCGCACCGTCGGAGACCGGGTTAAGAAATTTGTTGGCGTGCCAACTGCCTGCCAAAGGGCCGGACTCGGCTTCGCCATCGCCGATGATGCAGGCGACAATGAGATCGGGATTATCGAATGCCGCCCCGTAAGCGTGGCTCAGGGCGTAGCCGAGCTCGCCGCCTTCATGAATCGAGCCGGGTGTCTCGGGCGCCGCGTGGCTCGGGATGCCTCCGGGAAAGGAGAATTGTTTGAAAAGGCGCTTCATACCCCGTTCGTCCTGGCTGACATTGGAGTAGAGCTCGCTGTAGCTCCCTTCGAGATAAGTATTTGCCACGACCGCCGGCCCGCCATGGCCTGGACCAGCGAGGAAAATCATGTTCAGGTCGCGCTCCTTGATCGCGCGGTTCAAGTGCACATAAATGAAGTTCAAGCCGGGCGTGGTGCCCCAGTGTCCTAATAGGCGCGGCTTGATGTCCGCGAGCCTCAACGGCCGCTTCAAAAGAGGGTTGTCGTACAAATATATCTGGCCGACCGAGAGGTAATTGGCGGCGCGCCAGTACGCGTTCATTTTGCGGAGGAGGGTGGGGGAAAGTGGCTGTGACATAATTTTGGTCCTAACGTTCAGTCTGCTTTCTCAATCTTAATCGTAATCTCGTATTCTCGCTTGTAATCTGATTTGTAATCTGATCGGGCTGTTTCGTCCTCGAAGCAGATTACGATGAAGAATTAAATGGCAAGGCCAACGACCTGGCGGACAGCCTGGGCAATCACGACTTCTTCATCCGTGCGCATCACTCGGACCGTTGCTGGGCTGCTGTCGGACGAAATCACCGCCGCATTGCTCTCGTTGCGGCTTTGATCAAGTTTAACGCCAAAAAACTCGAGGCCGGCGCAAATCCGCTGCCGCACCTGAGGCGAATTCTCGCCAATGCCGCCCGCAAAGACGAGCGTTTCCAGGCCGCCCAGCGCGGCAGCGAACGCGCCAATCCATTTCTTGACCTGATAACAAAAGAGCGCCACGGCTTCGGCCGCGCGCTCATCCTTGACCTCACGCCCGAGCAAGTCGCGCATGTCGGGGCTGGTCCCGGAAACGCCGAGCAGGCCGGACTGATGATTCACCATGTGATGGAATTGCTTCGCGGTCAGGTGCTCGGTCCTAGCCAAATACCAGACCAGGCCGGGATCGAGATCGCCCGAGCGACTGCTCATCGGCACGCCCGCAGTCGGGGTGAAGCCCATGCTGGTATCGATGCTCTTCCCGCCATGCACGGCAGCGAGGCTGGCGCCGTTGCCCAAGTGAGCCATTACCACCCTGCCCCGCGCCGCATCTGGCCCGGCGAGTCGGCCCAACTCCGCGAGCAAGAACGTGTAGGATAGACCGTGGAAGCCATATCTTTGAATCCCCTTTGCTGCGAGTTTTCTCGGAATCGGTAACAGCCTTGCGACGCTCGGCATGCCGCGATGAAAGGCAGTGTCGAAACAGGCGATTTGCGCCGCCTTGGGACAACGTCGCTGAAACAACTCGATCAGTTGAATCTCGGCTGGCAAGTGTTCCGGGTCATAAGGCTTGAGGCGCCGAAGCTCGCGAACGAGTGGCGGCGTCACGCGTTGCGGCTCGCCATATTTGCTGCCGCCATGGACGATCCGATGGCCGATCCCAGCCAAAGCGGCGAACCCCGGTTGCTGCTCGAGCCAATCGATAAGAAACGTGCCTGCGACTTGGTGATTAGGCGCAACGAGCGGCCGGACATAGGGTTGCTGGCCAGGAACATTCGCGACGAAGCGGGCCTGCGACAGCCCGATGCGATCGATCTTTCCCGAGAGCAGACGGTCGCCCGACTGCTCCGCGCGGTAAAGGGCGAATTTGATGCTCGAGGAGCCGCCGTTAATTGTCAGCACGCATCGCGGAGGTTTCTGTTTCCCATGGTTGACCGGCCGTTGGCTTTTCGCTTGTGCCACGATGCTGAGTTTTGGGATTCGGAGCTTGGCTGGGGCAAGGAGTATGCGGCTTGGAGCGTCCTCTCAATGGGTCAGGGCATAAACGGCGATGTTGAGGGTGAGCTTTTGACCGTCGTCGGTGCCGATGCCTTTGCCTTCATTGCAGGTGTTGTTGGCGCTAAAAGAACAGCAGAGGCCGTCCTCGCACAGAACAGCGACCAGGTTGCCCTGGTAGAACAGGCCTTCAAGCTGAATGTCCCGCGACTCGTTCAAGCAGCGAACGCGATCGATCTTGTAGAACGAACGATAGATCAGATGGTCGTAAGGAATCGGCTGGACCCTTTCGTTGGAAAAAATGCGGCCGAACTCGCGGCGCCAGGCATTGGGAAAGCCAGGGTTGGTGCAGCAGCCGGACCCGAAGAAGAATCCGCCATGACTCAAGTATTTCCGCAAGCTCTCAATCTCCGCGGCGGTAAAAACAAAATCGTTGTGACCGTTCATGAACAGGAACGGCGTCTCGAATAGCTCCGGATCGGTCAGCCGGATTTTTCGCTCCTCCTGGATTTTCAGCGTTGAAGCGCGGGACACCAGTTTCATCAAGTCCTGGCCGACCCCGACGCAATCGTTGCCGTCGTTGGCGCTGTATCGGACCCGGCCCATGAAGAAGGTGGCCTGTTTGTCGTCGGCGAGCTGCGCAATGCTGGAAAGCGCGAGTAACAGTGGCAGCAGTAACGCCGGCACGACGCGTGATGCGTGATGCGTGATGCGTGATGCGTGATGCGTGAGTCGCATACTTATCCGAGGCCCCAATGTTTGCGGAGGAGCCATTCGCCGCCGAGACAACCAACAACGAGCGCGAGCATCCAGCCGTTAACACCAATCGGTTGGCGCTGGTTTTTTCCGCGGCGGACTTCTTCGATCTTGGCTTTGGTTTGCGCCACAAGGTCACCAGCACTGCGGCAATCTTCGACTTTCAGCGCCAGTCCATCGCTGACGGCAGCCCATTGACGGAGCGTTTCCATGTTGCGGGCAGTGTTCTGAAATTCGACGTTCTGATCCCGGATCTCAATAGGCCGGCTGGTGATGGGCACTTTCAGCGAATCGGAGACGAACACAGTATAGACATCGGGTTTCTCGGCATGAAACTTGAAGGTTACGGGTCGGAGCGGTTCCAACTCCAGTGTTTCTTCGCGCAACAAGGACTTTTGGCTGTTTTCGACGCGAGCCAGAAACTTGCTGCTGGTCGCCGTGACATCTTTGGGATTCGGCTGGCGCTCGAGCACGACCTGGACATCCATCGGCGGCTGCAATTCCTGGTCGGCCAAATGGATTGAGACTTCGTGGCGCCCGATTTCGCCCAGAAACCGGAACATCTGCTTCCAAAACCGATCGAACTGGCTCGGTTCAGAGTCTTTGGCCAGGCGCCAGCGCCAGAAATTCTGGATGCACAAAACGGCGGACAGACCGGCGCCATAACGCTGCGAGGCCATCAGGATGCGCCGGCCCTGGGGGCCCTCGTCCGACTGGTGCAGCGCCCAGACCACGGCCCCGGGCTTCGCGGCGTCCACGCGACCGTACTGGGTGAAGGTGGGCAATTGCGCCCAGGCCTGGTGGGCCGCCTTATCGTCAGCGATTTGGAAAACCTGGTGCTGCAACGCCTCTTCAGTCAACTGCAGACGAAAAGGCCGGTCTAGGCCCTGGACTCCTGCGTTGGCGGCGAATACTACCGGTAGCAACTGTTCGAGGCGGCTGTGCTGCCAGGAGGTGTCGAACGTGGCAGCGCCGCCGATCAGGAGGACGCCGCCACCCATCTCACCGCAGAAGCGCGCCAGGATTTCCTGTTGGGCCGAAGTCAACTCCGCCGGCCGAAGATTGGAAAGGGCGACGACACGAAAGGGCGCCAGCTCCTCGAGCGAGTTGGGGAAGCCGTTCATGAGTTCTCCGGCCGATTCGACGTTTTGCCGAAACACCGATTGCTTGGAGGTGCGGGTGAGGCCGGTCAGCTTGATGGCGGGATCGTTGCGCAACGCCAGGCTGATGAATTTGTAGTCCCACGTAAGCGCGCCCTGAATGTAAAGGACGCGAAGTTCCTTCTCGTCTGAAATGCGGACGCTGGTGTTGGCCAGAGAATTGACACATTTCAGCTTGGGAACGTCTGGCGGCAGCATTTGCACCTTATAATTGTGCGAGCCGGGTTTTTCTTCGCTGACGACAAAGTTTTCAATCCAGGCACGTGAGCCTTTGCCGGGCGAAACGCTTTTCTTCTGATAGAGTTGCCCATCCCGGAACAACAGCAAGTCGAAAGCGGGCAGGTCGGCGGCGTTTACGGCCTCGAGTTGGGCCGAGATGCTAAAAGCGGTTTTGGGGGAGACGCTTGGTGGCGCCTCGACTTCGCGCAATGACAGGGTGCAGACGCCCTGGTCGCTTCCAAAGCCCACGCCGATGAAGGGCACGCCCGAATCAGCCAGGACGCTGAGGGCGCGGGCATTGTCCGCCGTTTCGTTGGCGATACCATCGGTCAGAGCGAGCACTGCCAGCGGCGGTTGCGCGGCGTTGGCCACCGCCTGGGCGATGGCGCCGCCGAGGTTCGTTCGCCGCCCCGTGGGCCTGGCGGAGCTCAGCTTGCTGCCATCCGCCGGCTCCGCGCCCTGATCGAAGAGCATCGCTTGCACAGGCAGTTGGGCCGCTTTGAACCCGGGCAGGAGACGGTCGCGGAGGAAGGCCAGGGCTTGCTGGTAACGAGTGCCGTCGCGGTCTTCGAGCGACATGCTTTCGCTGCGATCCATCAGCAGAACGACGGAGCGCGCCGCCGAAGCGGAAGGTTGTCGGGCGTTCCAGACAGGTCGAGCCACCAGGAAGAGCAAAAGTAACAAAGGAAGGGCTCGCAAGGCGAATAAGGCGAGCACGCCTTGCCGCGGCAGGCCGCGTTTTTGCTGCCGCCACGACGCATAGGCCAGCCCGGCTACCGCAGGCACCGCAAGCAGCAAACCGAGCGGGAATTCGAAGAGGACGGTCGCGGTCACGACAGCAGCCTACTTTTCTGACAGCTTTTGAAAGTACTTCTGGATCCGACCGCGATAAGCTGGTGGCAGCTTGGACGGATCAATGTTGGTGACTTCAGGCTGGGCCTCCTTCTTCGCCAGACGATCGGAAGTTTCGACGGAGAAATGTTGCAACTCGTCCATTAGCTTCTTGAGATCGGCAACTTCGAGCGGCGTTTCGCCCTTCAAGATTTGTTCCAGGCGGAGGAGGATTTGGTCGCCACGCTCATTGTCGCCAAACTGACTCCGCAAGCCGGATTGCAGGTTGTACAAAGCCTCGTGGCCCTGGCGGGCACTGTCCTCCTGTGACAGTTTGTGAGACTGCTCCAATTGTCTGAGCAAGCTCTGGAGTTCGGACATGCCCAGGTTGAAGCTGTCCTGAGGTGAGGGCTTAAGAGAATCGGTCTGCCGCGCAATCTGCATGGCTTTCGGCTGGCTCTGGTCGAAGGCCTGGCTGACTCTGCTCAGGGCGTCTTTGGCTTCGCCTGCCCGCTGCTGCTTTTCCGGCTGTTCTTGCGCCTGCTGCACGCGGTTGAGGCGCGCGTCCAGGTCCACCTTATTTTCGCCACTCAAAGCGTCGCGCAACGGCTGGCCGAAGGCATCGCGGGTCGGCTCCTGCTCGGCGAGCGCCTTAAGCCGGTTGACCGTCTCTCGGGCCTGGCTGGCCGTGGTTTGCAAGTCTGCATCAGAAACATTGGCGCCAGGGTTGGAGCATTTGCCGAAGGTTTGAATTTCCTGATCGAGGATTTGTTTCAGGCGATACGCATCGGCCAGTTGCTGCTCGGCGGAGCGTTTAGTCATCGCCTGGCTCAACTGTTCCAGGCGTTCAGTGGCCTGTTTCATCGCGGGCTGGGCCTCGGGGCTGCGTTTCTGCAACGACGCTGCGGCATTGGTCAACGCTTGCTCGGCTTCCTGCGACTCGCTCTGGACTCCGGCGAACGGCTTCGGGTGCTGCTGCTGAAAATCCTGCAGCGCCTGTTCCATTAACTTCTCCTGCTCGGCCAGCCGCGGCAGATCGTTTCGGGGCACGGACTTCACCTCTTTCTCGAGATTTTTCTGCTGTTCCAACGTTTGGTTGACGAACTGCTGTGCCGCTTTCGTTTCGTTCCGAAACTCTGTCATTTTCTGGAGCCTGGTTGAAGCATCGGCAACCGGCGGAGGAGGTTCCTCGGTATTCGGTTCCTCGAATGCGCCAGGATTCTCAGTCACCTTTTTTTGAAAGATTTTCCGGGCGGCAACGAGCTCGGCGAGGGCGCTGCGTTCTTTGCTTTGCGCCTCATTCAGGACGTTGGCGTGAAGTCGGTCGCTCGCATTGTCCAACGACTGCTGTGCTTTGGCCAGGTTGTCGAGGGCGTCGCCGATCGGCTTGTTTTCCATCGTGGCAGCCATCTTCGCATACAGATGTTCGGTCGAATCGCTCAGATCGGCCTCGGCCTCCGAAAGCTTTTTCCGATCCTGGTCGCGCAGATTTTCGGTCTCTGGTGGTTTCTGGAGGTGTTGGTGGGTCTGGCGAATGACATGTTGCTGCCGGCTGACTAGCATAGACATTTCATTCAGGCATTGATGCGCCTTGCCCATCGCTCCTCCCGGCAATTTAAGAATGTCCTCGCGGAATGGTCGCACCTCCAGGAAATAAACTTCCGATGCGTAGGAATTTGCCTGTTCAGTATTGGCTTTTGCGTAGTACGTCACTACGTCCCAATCGCCGAGACGCAGTTCATCCAAATATAGCTCCGGCTGATAGACGGCATAGCGCGGTTCGGTTGGTGCGGCCAGCTCATGTGTTGCCTCCTGAGCGCCGTTGATCGTGGAGTACCACGCCACTTTCTCCAACGGCTGGCTTGCGGCCGCCTCGATTTGCAGTGGCACGACGTCCAGCTTGGTGACCTTCAGGTCCGCGCCTGGATCGGTGATGCGCACCTCGCCCCAAATGCGTTCTTGTTCGACGCTGTTGGTCGCCGGCAAGGCCAGGTCCAGCGGTTTATCGGGTCCGGGACGCAAAATTTTCCTGGTCTTGTCCGCCGCCAGCAAGTGGTCCCAAGGCGAATAGTGTTGAAAGAGGACGACGGTCGCTCCGAGCAAAACCATAAATGCCAGCAAATGCGGCCAAGGGCGAGCGGAAGCAAAGGGTGCGTGAGAAGGCTTTTCAGCCAGCACGCCTTGGGTTTGTCGGGCAATGCGGAGTGCAAAGGATTCCGTCTGTGCGTCTCCACGGTGTGATTCCAGGAAGAGCAAAGTGTTGAGCCGATCCATCAAACGCCGATCCACGCGCTCTAAAGCAGCGGCCAGCCAGTTCCGGTCGGTCGTGCCGGCCAGGACGCTGATGAGAATAACCACCCAGGCCAGGAAGCCAATGACAGCCGAAGACGCTAGAATGAAAGTTACCAGCGCCTTGCTGACGAGCCACCCTCGGAGGATTGCCGCCTCGGCCGACAGGCAAATCAGCCAGAACACGGCGCCCAGGAGGAAGCTGTAACGCAGGAGCTTTAGCCATTTCCAGCGGAACTCTGCGCGATTCAGGCTCGTCTCGACAATGGTAAAGCGAAAATTCATCCACGTGCCTTCCGGGCTTCCGCCAGCGCCGATTCGACGATCAAAGCGAGCATACCTGCGAGCACCATCCACCACCAGAGCCGCTGTTGCAAGATCGCGCGCAAACTCATCCGCGTCGCGGCCGCTGCGCTCGCTGATTTTTCTGCCCCCGAGGAAGCATTCAAGCGCCAGAGCTTAACCGCATCGGAAGCATTGGCATAGGCCAGCTCGGATTCCTTTGCGGGTGGATTCACGCTGAACATCTTTTCGACCTGCGTTGAATCGTCATAAGTCAAGGAGTAGAGGCCGGGACGGGCCGGCATACGGATCTCCACCCTGCCATGCGTTGCCGGCACGCGCGCCAGATCGGTGCGCTCATCCCGCAGCACGACCTCCCGGGCTGCGGCGGCCGCGGGCAATTGCAACACGCAGATCTCCCCCGGCTCGAACGCCGTCGGTGTCGGGTCTTCCGCCCGGGCGGCCTGCAAGGTGAGATCCAGAAACGGAATAAAGCTTTGATGGACCGGCCACGACGTATGCTCGCGGTCGAGGCCAAAGGCAGCCACGAAGAGTTTTCCGCGCAGCCTGGTTCCTTGAAAAAACAAAGCAGCCCCGTTATCTGCGAAGATCAGCGGCATCACGTCGCTGCCTTGCAGAGACACATATTTGGTCACTTTGATCTCCAGCAGATTGCCATAGTCGGGCGATAGGAACGGATGAAACACCGGGTGATTGAAAGAAACGAACTGAAACCTTGCGGGAGTTTCTTTTCTGAGTTCGATGGCTTCTTCGGCCTGGAAGCCCAGCTCGCGCAGATGGCCCTTGATGGCAGGCGTGATCCGGTTCACTACCAGGAACACGCCGCGGCCATTGCTCAAATAACGCCACACGAGTTTGCGGGCGTCACCGGATTGGAGGTAATTGCTCTCGAGGCAAAGCACGTCCGCGTCCTGGTCCGCCGCCAACTCAGCGGAAAGTGACGCGGGCTCGAGAACACGCGTGGCCCATTGTCCCCGCATGATGTCGGGCGAGAGAGCCACGCGCAGAAACGGTGATTGGGCCAGCAAGGCAACCTTGCCTTCCACCACGGGCGCCAGCGCGAAGTACACGCGGTTGTCGGCCGCGAGCGCGTCAGGTGTACCGTCCACTGTCAATTCCCCGCGCAGCCAGGCGCCCGGTTCGGCCTCCCACTGCGCCTGGAGCAAGATGGTTTCCGGTTGCTTGTCGAGATCAACGGAGCGGTTGAAAATCACCTGGCCGTTCGCGCGCAGCAGCACATTGGCGGTCTGGGCTTCGCCAATGTGATTCAACTTGGCGGTAAAATTCACCAACGATTTGTCGCCAAGAAATATCCGTTGTGCGCGAGGTTCCGAAAGCGAGAGATTCGGTAGCACCGGCGCGATATTTTTGGGCAGGTCAATTTGGACCTGGCCCAGGAAGGGCGGCGTGTTGACGTTTTCGTTCCACTGGTTTTGCTGATTGTCACCGAGGAAAACGATGCGCTTCCGTTCGCCGAGCGAATTGGCCAGCAGCGCGTTCGCCTGGCGAAAGGCGGCGAGGTAGGAACCGCGCTGAAAGGAGGGTTGCAACTGCCGCACGGCCTGGCGAGCAGCCTCGCGCTCGTCCGCAAACGCAACCACCACGCGGGGCACGGACGTCAATTCTATCACGGCGACCTGGACGCTGGCTGGTGCTTTGCACAGCTCCTTCACAATGTGATCTCGATCGCGGGCGAAACCGTCCCTGGCCTGATGGCTTAGGGTATTATCGAGAATATAGACGCGGCTCTCCTGGATCGGTGCAGTGTCGGCGCGGCGCAAGTAAGGCCAGGCAAAGGCCGCCACTACGAGCAGTAGCGCCAGTAAGCGCAGAGCTAAAAGAACCAGGCTTTGCAACTGCAGCGGGCTGCGTCGCGGTTCCGGCTGGTCCTCCAGGAAACGCAGTGCAGAAAATCGAATCAGGTTGGTTTCCTTTTTCCTGCGCAGATGCAGCCAGATTGGCGCCGCCACGGCGAGCGCGCCCAACCAGAACCATGGGTTAAGAAAGGAAAGGGGCATGTGCTGGCCGGCTGGTTACAGGTCGCTCACTTCAGCCGCTTCCGCTCCGCCAGGAACATAGCCAGGGCATGCCAGGGATTTTCGTCGGTACGAACGGTGCAATGCGGCATCTCCAGTGACCGAAACAGCCGCCGGTGCTCGTCCATGAAAGCGTTGAAACGCTCGAGGTACCTTTCGCGAGCGCTCCCAGGAACGACGGAGCGACGCGCGCCGGTTTCCAGGTCCTCAAAGATTTTAGCCTCGCCGAACGGAAACTCAGTTTCGTCCCGATCCAGCACCTGGAAAATCAGCACCTCGTGTCCGTGAAAGCGGAGCTGCTTGAAGCTGAGCGCGACGTCCTCCGACGGCTCCAACAGGTCGGAGAAAAACAGAATCACGCTGCGGCGATGGACCAGGCGGACTGTGTGCTGAAGAAGCTGCGCCAGGCAAGCGCCGCCGGCCGCCTGGAGGCCTTCGAGTTGTCGCAGCATCAGGCCAAATTGGTTGGGCCGTTGTGAAGGGCGGATGAACTCCGGCACGAGCGTGGCGCCATTGAACGTCACCATGCCGGCGGCATCATTCTGCTTGAGCAAAAACCATGTCAGCGCCGCCGCCAGGACTTTGGCGCAGTCAAGCTTAGACCCCCAGGCCGTCGCGCCTCGGTACTGCATCGAAGCGCTGGTGTCACACACAACGTAGAAACGGACATTGGTCTCCTGCATGTAACGTTTGATGCAGAGCCGGTCGTTCCGGGCGTAAAGCCGCCAGTCGAGATGTCGCAAATCATCGCCCGGCTGGTAATTCCGGTAATCACTGAACTCGACGCTGAAACCGTGGAACGGGCTGTCATGCAGTCCGCTCAGGAAGCCTTCCATGACATAGCGCGCTTTGAAGTCCAACCCTTCCAGGGCGGCGAGCAGCTTGGGGTCGAACCTTTGGGACAGTGACTGAGCGGTGGCAACCATCGGCTAGGGGGAATGACGAATGACGAATGACGCATGACAAAGAAAGCCCGAAATCCGAGGGCCGAAATTCGAAGAAAGTCCGAAAAACGAGGCTCGAATTAAGCAGTGTGAATGAGGGGAAACGCCGGAAACGGTTCGGCCTTGTTGCGCCCGCGCCCAGCGCGAGTTCAGCGCCGCGGTTTTTCGGACTTCGTCATTCGGATTTCCTTCGGGATTCGTCATTCGGATTTCGGATTTATTCAGGCGCCACATCTTCCAGCAGCTTCGCGATGATCTCATCAGTCGTTTTTCCCTCGGCGTCGGCCTGGAACGTGCGAATGAGGCGGTGGCGCAGGACCAGCGGGGCCAGGGCCGCGACATCTTCGCGCGCCACGTTGAACCGCCCCTGACAAGCCGCCCGCGCGCGCGCGGCCAGAATCAAATGCTGACTCGCGCGCGGACTTGCGCCCCAGCGAATCCAGCGTTTGACATAGTCCGGGGCCTCTCCATTGTCACTCGAGCGCGTCGCCCGGATGAGACGAACGGCATAATCGATCACGTTGGGTGCGGCCGGTACCTGCGCGATCGCCTGGCGAAAACGCATGACTTCTTCGCGCGTCAGCACCGGCTGGAGCTTGTCCAAAGGAGAGTAGGAATGTTGCTCGACAACTTTCCGCTCCTCTTCCAGCGATGGGTAGTCCATCAGGATTTCGAACAAAAACCGATCAAGCTGCGCTTCCGGCAGCGGATAGGTTCCCTCCTGTTCGATTGGATTTTGCGTTGCCAGCACCATGAACGGTTCCTCTAAGCGATACATCTTGCCGGCTACGGTCACGGTTTTCTCCTGCATCGCTTCGAGCAGGGCCGCCTGCGTCTTGGGCGGCGTGCGGTTGACCTCGTCAGCCAGGAGCACCTGGGCGAAGACCGGTCCGCGCGCGAACATGAAACGGCGATGGCCAGTGACGGCGTCCTCCTCAAGGATCTCCGTGCCCGTGATATCCGAAGGCATTAAGTCGGGGGTGAACTGGATCCGGGAGAAACTCAGCTCGAGCGAGCGGGCCAACGAATGGACGAACAGTGTTTTGGCAAGGCCGGGCACGCCGACCAGCAGACAGTGGCCGCGGGCGAAGAGCGCAAATAGAGCAGCGGAGATAACCTCTTCCTGCCCGATGATCACTTTGGAAATTTCGCTTTGGAGCAGGCGAATCCGTGGAGCGAGTTGGTCCAGCACCGCCGCCGGATCGTGCTCGATGATGGGCGGGGGCGGGACCAGAGGCGGAAGAGTGGTGTCGTCGATCATTTGAAAGAAGCGTTAGTGGGCTGAAGGGTAGCGCAACTTAATGTCTCTTTCCACTCTGATACGATGGTGGTTCCGGGGGAAGCGTTCAAGATTATCAGGTTTGCCTACTTTGAGGCGATTTTGCCCGCCGTCGCCTTGTCCCTGGCAAAAGGATGACATCGGATTTTGTGTAGTGATCGTTCGGCGAGAGTTTGCGAAGTATTCAGCCGCCCGCCCTTTCGCTTCACCAGACTTGTCCTTAAAGTGAGAGGTATCGAACGCGCCGGGCTCAAAATGGAACCGCATAGGCAAGTCGGCGACGCCTACCTGAACATGAAAGAGTTCGTCGAGGCCTCGGCCGCTAAACATTCCCTTGCACTCGAAGCAACTTTTTATCAGTTGCCCGCAGACGAATCGCGCTGCTGCTATCGCGTGGAGTTGCGGCCGTGCGGTGCTAGCGACGCTCAAGCCGCAGCATTGCCTAGTCGGCGGAATCGACGCAAATCGAAGGGCCAGGCTGCGCCACGTTCCGAATGCGAGTCGGGTGAAGCAGGTGGCGACTGCGTGTCCAGAAACGGAGGACCGGATTGACCTGAACTCGGAGGCGCGCTGGCCCATGCGCGGAGCCTCCTATATACCCAGGCGAAAACGACAACCACAAAGAGAAGGAGCGGAGGCGCGAAAATGCGCCAGTTGTAAGAGAGCCACAAGAGAGCTTGTCCATCATCGCTCGCCGTTGGGGGAGTCCCCATTGCAAACAATACGTTCATAACGCTCTTGGATAACCTGGCACAGAAGTGCAAAACGGGCAAGCGGTGTTGTTGCGGGGCGATTGCGTCCCGGGCCTCCCGCCATGAAATGGTGGTTGAACGCGACGGCCCCTTGGAAGGCGGCATTTTGCCTGGGACTGTCGGTGAATTGAAGTTGCACATTTGGCGCAGCTTGTTGAGTCTTCCGGAGTGCCAGGGTGATTTTGGGTTGATCCATCCTGTTTCGCACCGGGTCACACTAACCATCTCTGATTACACACGCGTTTCTTGAGCATGAAAACCGCAGTGCACGAACTGCTCGGTTGTAGCATTTTGGCAGCGGGGCTGGCGCTGGCTGGGGAGAACGACGCCCTGGTGGACAAAAGCAACTATAACCTGTTTAACCCTACCCCGAAGGAGTATCTCCGCGAGATGACCACCGACGGCACACTGGCGACACAAAGCCCCTACACAGTGGATGCCGGGCATTTTCAAGTCGAAATGACTTTATTCGGGTACAGTTCCTATGAGGACAATTCCGGCGGCGTCTCATACAAATTGGATGCGTGGAACATCGGCCCGATCAATTTGAAGGTCGGCCTGTTCAACCGGCTCGACCTGCAGCTCATCCTTGAGCCATACAGTCATGTCTATGAACGCGAAGATGGCTATTTCCACGTCACGCGGCGAGGATATGGCGACACGACGGTACGGCTGAAGCTCAATTGCTGGGGCAACGATTCCGGGCGCACCGCATTCGCGTTGATGCCGTACGCAAAATTTGCCACCAGCCAGGAAGGGATTGGCAATGATAAATTCGAAGGCGGATTAATTGCGCCATTCTCCGTCGAATTGCCCTGGGACTTCTACCTTGGGTTAAGCGGGAGCTTCGCCCTAACCCAAAGCAATGCGGAACGAGACTATCACAGCGATTTCACGGGAAGTGCCGCATTGTCCCGCACACTCATTGGAGATCTTGAGGGGTATATTGAGTGCTTCAACTTCGTAAGCACGGAAAAAGATGTGGGACGAGCCACGACTTTCAATCTGGGGCTAATTTACTCGTTGAGTGAAAATTTACAGTTGGATTCCGGCGTGGACATTGGCCTGACCAAGTGGGCCGACGATTGGTACGCATTTGCGGGGATTAGCTGGCGATTTTGAGCCAAAGAAGGCCCCGGACCTTGGTGATCGATGAGGATGAATTATCGACCAGGCCTGATGCGCGCCTCACTCCGTCCTGATAATTTCCAGGCGCGATCACTTAAGATTCTCCTCAGTGTAAAGGCTCAACTCGATAAGGCGCTCGAGCAATTGCTCGGCGGGCACACCCACAAAGTTTCCCAGCACTAATTCCTTGGCGTAGAGCCGGCAGATATAGCGCAGCTTGAGGGATTTGTTGCGCGCGGCGAAGACGAAATCGCGATGTCCGCTGTTGATCACAATCAAGTTCTTCTCCGCGTCATGGCGAGAACGCCAGAGTTCCCCGGGAGCGCGCTGGAAGGTGTAAGCAGGAATTCCTTGGCGCGTCGTGTCGCGAGCCTTCGGCGGAGGCAGGAGCGATTCGGTGATCGTCACTAGCGCTTCGGCTTCACACCGAACGTCGGCTTGAGTGACGACGAGGCGAACTCTGGTTAAGCCCGGCTCTGCCAGCGCGCGAAAGGTGGTGATCTCTGTATTGTCATTTTCCAGCCGGCCTTCTCCTTCGGCAATTTGCCATTGAAAGCAGAGGTCGTTTTCTACCAATCGTTGTGCGCGATCCCGAGGGATGGCGCGAAAACTCCTGGCGTTATTAACTGCCACGACTGCGGAAGAAGGCGAAATCCGGGCGCTGAAAAGAGGGCCAGGATAATCGAAGAATTGCTTTTGTTCACGGCCGGGAGTCGGAGATTCCGCCGGCCTATCGTTAATGATAAGCGGCTCGCCTTCCTGTGACGGCTCGGCTGCCGACGGACGTTCAGATCTTGTCTCTTCGCGGATGTTGAACCAATCATATTCCTCCGCAGGCAAAGTAAGTATGGCTTCCTTGATCGCCTTTTGAATCGAGCGCAGGACGTCCCGGCTGGTTTGCTCTTCCTCGGCGCGGCGCTGCTCCTCGATAAGCCGCAGCAACTGCTCCTCCGTTGGTTGCAGTTCCTTTTCCAGACGCGCCAAGGCCTCGTCCTGAATGACTCCTGTGCGCGTCCCGGGCGTGAGATTCAGATAGCCAGCTTCGACGATTCCCTGCAGGTAGCCTCCGGTCCAGGGCGCCTTGGAAAAGACTGCCAGTTCGCAAATGTTTTCGAGCACACGCGTTCCTGCCCGGTAGAGCCCAACGACATTTCCTGTATCTGGCCGGTTCAGATACAGCTCGATATACGTGTGAGGCGAGGGTTGCCGGGCCAGTTGATGCAGCAATCTGCCTTCAAACTGGCGCGGCTCGACCTTATATTCCGCGCGCGAAGTTCGATCGATGATTTTGATTTGGACTCTGGTCTGACGAATGCGATCGCGCAACTCCGAAGCCAGGTACCACTGCAATTTCTCTCCGCTGAACTGCTTGATGCCCGGCAGCAATGGGCGAATGGTCAACTCCGTGCCGCCATCCGCAAACAGTATTCCTTTTTGTCTCACTTCATATTTGGGATCACCCTTGCGCATGTGCATCTGGTAGGCCCGGCCGTCGCCGCCCATCGAAGTGAGCAGCATTTCCTGGCCCACCGTCCAGAAGCTCAGCAGGCCGATGCCGAATTCCCCTTGCATTCCTTGTGCGCCGTTCCGCTTCAGTTGCCGTTTGATGGAATCGCAAATGTGCGTGGCGACATATTGAAAATTGGGGAGGCCCTGTTCGTCGCGAGGAATGCCTTGGCCATCGTCTTTTATGCGCAAAAAGTGCTGCCCTCTGTCACGGCCGCGAACGATCGTGATGTTCCGCGCCGCAGCGTCGATACTGTTCTCGACGAACTCGGCCACGGCTTTCAGAGGATTTTGTTGCGAAAGCGCGATAATCGTGATGGCGTTCCAATCGTCGCCGATGCGCAGCCGTCCCGAATTTTTCATGATGTGATATTTTACCCGTTCGGGAGAATAAGTGCAGCCATTTTCCTGCATGATATCCGCAAAAGCGCTCAGCCGATTCACGTTGAATTGCATCGCTGATGCCTGAATAATTGAGCATCAAGCAAACGAAAAACTCATGAGTCACAAATCCACATTACAGAAGCCCGAGAGGCTTATGTCTCCAAAATACTTTAGCCTATTGCTCGCCATGCAGGCGCTTGTGCAGACAGCAGAGGCGCAGACGAATTGGCCCTCGTTCCGGGGACCTAACGCCGGTGGGATGGTGAAAGGCGCCACGACTCCTTCCGTGTGGAACGTGGAGAAGTCTGAAAACGTCCTCTGGAAGCGGGCGATCCCCGGCCTCGGCCACTCCAGCCCGATAATTTGGGGAGACCGGTTGTTTGTTACGACTGCCGTCAACCAGCGCAAAACCGCACCTCTCAAGGTGGGGCTTTACGGAGACCCGGCCTCGGCGGAGGACAACGACGTTCAGCAGTGGAAAATCCTGTGCCTGGACAAGAAGACCGGGGAGATTATTTGGGACAAAACTGCGCACGAAGGCGCGCCGAAACAAAAACGACATTCCAAAGCCACGCACGCTAATTGCACGATGGCGACAGACGGTGCCAACGTGGTAGCCTTCTTTGGGTCCGAGGGCCTGTACTGCTACGACATGGACGGGAAGCTCCGCTGGAAAAATGATTTGGGAACGATGCGGATCAGTCCGGTCGTTTATAACGACGTGCCGGACCCCAAAGGCGCGGAACTGGAATGGGGGTTCGCAAGCTCACCGGTCATTTACAGCAATCTCGTATTTGTGCAATGCGACGTGTTCACGAATGGATTCGTTGCAGCCTTCAACCTCGCCGATGGGAAAGAAGTCTGGCGCACAAAGCGGGATGACACTGCCACTTGGAGCACGCCTAGCGTTTGCGCCGAAGGACCGCGGCCGCAACTGATCGTCAATGGCTGGAAGCACATGGGCGGCTACGACCTGCAGACCGGAGAGGAGATTTGGCGGATGTCCGGTGGCGGCGATTGTCCTGTGCCGACTCCCATGGTGTGGAACGACCTGGTTTTCCTGATGAGCTCGCACGGGCCGCGCAAACCGATTTACGTCGTGCGCACCGACGCTATAGGCGACGTGTCGCTGCGCAATGGAGCGAGCACGAATCGTTACGTCGCCTGGAGCTCGCTGCGCGGGGCTTCTTACATGCAGACTCCCTTGATTTATGGGGACTACCTTTATAGCTGCCACGTGGATGGGATCCTCACCTGCTTCGAAGCCAGGACGGGAAAGGAAATGTACAAGGAACGCCTAGGAACCGGCGGCCAGGGCTTCACGGCTTCCCCCGTCGCGTCGGAGGGAAAGCTGTATTTCACGAGCGAGCAAGGATCCGTGTTCGTGGTGAAACCAGTCGCGCAATTTAGCGTGCTGGCAACGAATCAAATGGGCGAAGTTTGCATGGCTACGCCTGCGATATCAGGCGACGCAATCTACTTCCGGACCCAGGGGCGCCTGGTAGCGGTGGGCGAGCGGAAATGACTGATTGACTGCAAAGGCAGGCTGTTTAATGGCGTCCATAGCAGACCTCGCTGATTCCGATTCGGCCATTCAAGAAAGCACGATCAATCGCATGATACGACCCGCAGCACCCGAAGATACCTCAGAATGGGTTCGAATGAGGAACGCGCTCTGGCCCGAATGCAGTCCCGAGCGCCATGCCTTAGAAATTCGAGAGCTCACCAGACCTGCGAATGGCGGAATCGTACTGGTTGCTACGAACGACGACGGCTCACTGGGCGGTTTCATCGAAATCTCGATCCGTGGTGACCACGTCGAGGGGACTTCGGCGGTCCCGGTGCCCTACGTCGAAGGCTGGTACGTAGATCCGGAAATTCGCGGCCAAAAGATCGGCAGAAAACTGCTTGAGGCCGCCGAGAAATGGGCGACGGCTCGCGGGTTCAGGGAATTGGCGAGCGATGCCGAGGTCTCAAATCCGACCGGCATTCGGGCCCACCTCGCTTCTGGGTTCACGGAGACTTGCCGGACCGTGCATTTTGTTAAGCAAATAATGCCTTAGTTCGATCAGGCCACGCGCCAAAAAAGCGTCTGCGCTTATGGCGGAATGAAAATGCTCGCGCAGCTGCTGAGCGCGGCAAGCAGCTCGCGTAATTGCTTTTGAAAATCCGCGGTCTCGGCCATGGACAATTCCACGCACGCAAGCTCGATGTGAAATTTGGCGGACAGTTTGTGGTCACCGAGTCTCGCCCATTCGGCCCGCCACCGCAGCGGTCCAGCCGGGTTCTGCCGCGCTGCCGGCAGTTCCTCTGCTCGTGCTTTGTGCGCCAGGATAAACTCGAAATCCTCTTCCAGCACAAATGGATATCCTTCGTTCAGGAACAGCGGATTCTTGCGCCGATGCAGTGCCAGCTCCCATTGCTTGGGAAACCAAAAAGGCGAGTGCAACAGCCACTTCCCCGCGTTTGTGGAAGCCCCTCCCACCCACGAGCCTTCCGCTTGAGAGGAAAAATCTGCGTCGAGGATCCCAACCTGCGTCGAGCTTTGGTGTTGGAGGGCGAACGCACCGGCGACCGGCCGGAATCGTGCCGCCAGCAGCGGTAAAGCGGCGCCGTTCGCTTTCGCCTCACGCGCTACGGAGCGCATTTCATAATCAGCGTATCCTCGAGCGTGAAGAGTGAAACTCATTGGCAGCGGTTCCTCCAGACGTTCACATTTTATGGTACCCACTAAGCTGAGTTGATGTTCGGAAGGTTGCGGCGACGGCAGTTGGGTCAGGTTTGTAGTTTTTCCGTCAATGACCAGCACTTTTCGGCCTGGATCGCCGGGCGGCAAGAGCCCAAAACGGCACACATCGTCGGTCGTGTCGATCCAGAGCGGCTCGCCGCCGAGGAGTACTCGCGAAATCGCGTGGTTAAATGCCAGGCCGGGAAGATCGTCGTAGGCCTGACTGAAACGCGGCAGCAAGACCAGGTGGGCCGGGATCTTCACCGCATGAAGGAGCGCGTTGAACAGGTTGGCTTTGTCTTTGCAATCGCCGAACTCGTTCCGAAGCACATTGGCTGCGGCGTGCGGTCGAAACGAATTCACGCCGAGGGGAACAGCGACGTACCTCAGGCCGACCACGTAGTTGTAGAGCGCGATAACTTTTTCGCGTTCGCTCGCCGCCCGCTGCGTCAGTTCGGCGGCCCGCGCGGCGATTTCCGGTGTCACTTCATCGGCCAGCTTGCTGATACGCCCATACCATTCGGCAAAGGCCGACCAGTCCGGAAAGGTTGAAATCATTAACTGCGGTCCTTGCCGCGGCGGCGCGAGCGCCTCGCGCTCCCGCGCCGGAAGGTTGTCGAACGTCCAGACATAGGTCGTGCCGTAGTTGCTCTGCTGAATCGCCGGGTCGGTGGGCGGGAGTTGTTCGAGAGCAAAATGGAACGACGAGTCCTTGGGCAGGCTGACCTGAACTGTGGTCTTGAGCGCCGGCAAATCATCCCGCAGCGGGATGGAAATCGACACACTCGGCAGAGGAAATTTCTGCCACTCGGTCCGATAGCGCACGTGCAGCACTGTGCCAGGCGCCACGCCCGGCAAAGAGAAAAATTTGCGCTGGCCGAATTGATAATCACCGGCCGATTCCGGCCGTTGTTCCCGGATCTCGTCGGGTTCCAACCGTGCCAGCTTTCCGTCCGGACGAAGTACTTCGCAGTCCAGGAAGTGGAGTTCCTCATAAGGCGGCGCGTAGGGAATGTCAAAATCGCCGAACCGCTTGCCTTCGGGCTTGAGGATCTGAACGAACTCCTCCTGCTCGCTGGTGACTGCTGGTGCGCTGCCCAGCGTATAACTGAGCCTTCGCTGCAGGATAACTCCATCAGCGCCGGGAAAATTCTCTTGAGCGACTCGAGTAATTCTCTTCCATGCTGGTGGCAGCTCGCCGGAGTCTGATCCGAGCGCCGCCGCTTCAGGCTCTGTCGCGGAGGCCTTAGTCTTGGGCTCCGCGAGCGAACGCTCATCGAAACTTTCGGCCAAGAGCCGCGGCTTGTCATTGTCAACCCACAGGGTTGGCTCCTCGGTACGAGCCAGGTGGCGCTCGGCGTACCACGACGCGGTGGCTCTTCCCAAATTCTCGGCGAGCGTACCGATCGATGCTTTCGGATTGGCCCTGACCGTTTTGAGCAACAAGAGCATTCCCACCGGGTCACTGCTGAACGGAGTCTCGAATTCGGAAGCCAACACCTGTCGGCCCGGGCCGGCAAGCCGGCTGGCGAAGGCCCCACTGCCACGGAACAACAGAATCCAACGCGACTCGACGCGTGGGAGACGCTCCGCAAGCGTCTGAAAATCCGCCGGCGTCAACCGCGGGCCGCGAACGTGGAAAACTGGCAGGCTGCCTTGCCGGCCGCCATGGCCCCAGGCCACCACGAGAAGGCCGTTAGTTTCCCCAGCGAGCATGGTGCCGAGCTTGCCGAAATTGTCGCGATTAGCTTCGAGAGTAGTGGCACCGCGTTTGGCCGGAGGCGGCAGCGTTTCCGGCGCATCGCACAGCACGATCACCCTTCGAGCCTCGCTGTTAGCCACGACCTCCAGCCAGGTCTGCATCTGCTCCCGGTAGGCATTTTCGCTTTCGACATCTCCCGGCAAACTGCTCATCAACACCACCATTGAGTGCGGCGGGATGAGCGATTGATCCTGGCCAGGCTCGGCCCAAAGCACGGCCGCCAAGCAAGAGCTCGTCCATACTACGAGCAGCAATCGCCACCGTTGATAACCATCTGACATACGTGCTGATTCCGTCCGCGCCGTCGCGCCATTAATGGCAGCGGGCAATCGTCTGGGATGATAATGCCGCATCAGCACTCGCATGACCACTCTGCATCAGGCCCGCAAGGAAGAACAACTCGACACGTAATTGCTCCATTCAGCGAGTCGAATAGGTACTAAGTCATTCATCTCGTCTTACTGTTGAGGTCGTTGCTGGAAGCTGCAAAATGCAATCTGACGCAGAGGGATCAATTGCATTTTGCATGAGGGAAGGCCAAGCGCCACGGGCGTTGTCAGCATGATTTAAAGTTTTTGAGCCTGATTCCACCTCCGTAGTTCCACGGCCCCCCCTGCTGGCATTCATGCTGCTGAATGTTGCGGAAACCTTGCTCATGAACGATGGTGTTCATGAGTCAAACTACTTTTGGAGCGAACAGACCACGTGCGGAAAGCGTTTAGCTCGGCGAAAGGGAACCTACGGGAAAATGGAATGAGACCTGGTCGAAGTCGGCGACTCAGGCCGGATATTTTTCGAGTTGGCGAGTCACGGAATTAGACCCCATCTTAAGGAAACAAATCCATGTTGCCGTTCGTCTATCTGAATGTCGCCACCACGGCCGATGGCAAGCTCGCTCCTGCCGACCGCAGATTTGTGACCTTCAGCAGCCGGCGCGACCAGCGGCTGCTGCTCGAACTGCGCGCACGCGCTGATGCCGTCATGGCCGGCGCGCGCACGGTGGATCTCGTCCCGGTCAATCTCGGCCCCGGCCCGGCAAAGTATCGCCGCCTCAGGTTGAGAAACGGCCTGGCGGAATACAATTTGCGCGTCGTGGTTAGCGGCTCAGGCAGTTTGAATCCGCAGGCTGAACTTTTTCGACGACGCTTTTCTCCGATTATTGTGCTGACCTCTGGCCGAGCGCCCGAAGCCAAGCTGCGCCGGCTCCGCCGCGTCGCGGACGAGGTAGCGGTGTTTGGCAAGCAAGAATTGGACTTCATCGAAGCTTTGACCTGGTTGCGCCAGAAATGGAAAGTCAGGCGCCTGTTATGCGAAGGCGGTGGCGAGCTCAACGCCGCGTTGTTTCGCGCCGGGTTGGTGGATGAGGTGTTTCAGACGATCTGTCCGCTGGTTTTTGGCGGACGCAATGCGCCAACAATGGCGGACGGTCAGGGAGCCCGTCGGCTTTCACGAGCGACTCAACTGCGGCTCAAATCCCGGAGGCGAATCGGGTCGGAAATGTTCCTCGTCTATCGGGCGCAGAAAAAGCCCTGGCCTTAGTCTGAAGCGTCACGTGGTGAAACTCATCACGCGTGGCTTCACCAGGCGCTCAAAATCGTGAAAGCGCAATCGAATAAGTTCGGTATGCGATCCTGCGTTGAACGCAATGTCCTCGTTGCGCGTCAGGGCTTCCGCCACGTACACGTCCATGCCGTAGAGATTGCCGAACGGCGGCATGGCCCCCGTCTCGCACTCGGGAAACTTGCTTTTGAATTCCTCTTCCGAGGCGAACTTAACTTCATCGCAACCGGTCACCTCGCGCAAATCCTGCAGCACGATTTTCCGATTCGCGGGCAACACAGCCATCGCCATCTTTCCGTCCAACTCGACAATGACGGTCTTTGCTAATTCCTTGCCCGTAATGTGAGCGGACGCGGCTACTTCCTGCGCCGTATAGGCGGTGGAATGAATGATACTGACGTACTTGACATTTTCGCCGTCCAGAAACTCTTTCAATTTTCTCACTGGCATAAAATGCTCCTCTCTGTTGGTTCTACTCGGACCTTAATCCATTCCGGACGGGAATCAAGCGGGCGCGAACTCTCGGCCCCGAAAAGAAGCCCTGCCGCTAAGCGGGCGGCGCTGCGGGCGGCGGGGCGGTTTTGATTCTCTCCCTTGTTCTCTTCCGCTTCAGGTAGGCTCGCCGGCGGCTGCGTTTTTCGACTTTGTTGGATTGCTTGCTCATAAGTCTCTTTACTTTACCAGCACGATACGATTGCTTAAGGCACTATGATCATCGGCGGGAAGCGATTCAACACCATTTTGCTGCTGCCCGTGGCGCTGTTGTGCGGCTGCCAGAGCCCACAAAGCAAACGCCACAGTGGAGTCAGCACGCTGCGCCTCCATTTGGAGGTCAATCGAGATGGAACCGAGCGCAACGAGGTAGTGCTGATCTCCCGCTCGGCTCCGGTCATGGTCAATGTGCAGAAATCACCTTTTCTGACCGAAGCCTCGGTGACGGAGGCGAAAGTTGTAGAGGTCATCGGAGGGTTCGCACTGCGTATCAGGTTCGATCGCCAGGGAAGTTGGTTGCTCGAACAATATTCGACCGCCAACTCCGGAAAGCATTTTGCCATCTTCAGCCAGTTCGCCAGTCCTTCCGATGAAAAAGTCAGCGAAGGCCGCTGGCTGGCGGCACCTCGAATCAACCAACGAATCACGACCGGTGCGTTGCAGTTCACCCCGGATGCCACGCGGGAAGAAGCCGAGCAAATCGCTCTGGGCCTGAACAACCACGCCAAAAAACAGGGCCAAAAGCCAGAGTAAGCTCGAGCGCCGGCCGGTGGCATCCACATTGTAACCGATCGGTGGAGGCGGACCGCGGGGAGTGCGGCTGTGGCGAAGCCCTGCCGCAGCACGCAAGAATGAACTCCGCCTTCGATTCGCGGGAGACTCCCAAATATGGCCGCGCTGCGGCTGGGCTTCGCCACAGCCGCGGTCCGATTGCACTGACCAACTACCCTGCGTCCGTGATTCTTGCTGGCAACTTCGGCGGCACTTAGATACAATGCGAGTGATCCGAAACCGTGACACACGCTATGAAAAAGGGCGTTCATCCGAACGACCGCTGGTCGAAAAGCCGGGACCAGTTTGTTCGTTTCGGAATCCCTTCCCAGCGCGTCGCGTTCACTCTCATCGAGCTGCTCGTGGTCATCGCCATTATCGCCATCCTCGCCGCCCTGCTGCTGCCTGCGCTGTCCCGGGCCAAAGACAAAGCACGAATGGTCGGTTGCCTGAACAATCTCAGGCAACTCGTGGTTTGTTGGCACATGTACTCCGTGGATAACCAGGATATACTGCCTCCCAACGACTCCGTCATGTCTCTGAGCGACACGACCATTGCCAACAGCATTTCCTGGGCGCCCGATCACGCTCGAACCGATACGAATAGCGTCGATTTGCAGAGAGGACTCTTGTTCCCATACAACAAGTCCGTGGCGATTTATCATTGCCCGGCAGACTTTTCGACCGTCGAGACGCCGGACGGCGAGAAGCTGCCTCAACTCCGGAACCGCAGCTACAACATGAGCCAATCCGTGAATGGATACCCGGAGTACTTGATTGCGCTGAACCTGGCCGGCGTCAGCGATATCCCAGCCTGGAAGAAATTCTCCGAGATCATTCGACCTCCTTCCAGCCGTCTGTTTGTGTTCATTGATGAGCACCAAGACACGCTGCTCGATGCGCAGTTCGGCAATCCGGTGGGGATTCCAGCTTTTGCGGGCTACGGACAGATGTGGTTCGACATGCCCTCCGATCGCCACAACCAGGACGGTTGTCTTGCGTTTGCGGACAGCCATGCCGAAAGGTGGCATTGGAAGGTCCCGAAGATTTTTCAATACCTCGGCCAAAGGGCAACGCCACAGGAAATGCCGGACTACCTCCGGGTCCAAGGAGCCATGAAAACCTGGGCGGACCGCTAGCTTTTTGCGAGCGCTTCCTGGAATTGTAGGAGCCGACGTAAGGGCGTGTTGCTCAAATGCCGGAGCGCGGCTGTCCCCGGCCGCAGCAATGGTTGAACGGCCTGTTTCTCTCGAATTTCGACACACCTGTCGGACCGAGAGTCGCCCTTTTCCTGCGGTTTTGCGTTTGGACAACACGCCCTTATGTCAGCTCCTCCACTCAAATCGATTATTCAAGCACGCTGTAAGCCTAAGTTCGGCCCTTTCGATCGATCTTGCAGTCGCCCGCTCGGATGTTATTTGTCTCGGCCGACATGAACTATAAGATCTCACATCGCGCGGCGGCGCTTTCTCCCTCGCTCACTCTCTCCATCGACTCGAAGGCGAAGCAAATGAAAGCCGACGGACAAGACGTCGTCGGATTTGGCGCTGGCGAGCCGGATTTCGACACACCGCAACCGATCAAAGACGCGGCAATAAAGGCCCTCAATGCCGGTTTCACCAAATACACTCCGGCCAGCGGCATTCCAGAGTTGCGCCAGGCTATCGCCGACAAATTCAAACGCGAGAACGGCCTGAGCTACAAGCCGTCGCAAATCATCGTTTCCTGCGGCGGGAAGCATTCCTGCTACAACGTCATCCTGGCGACGTGCGAGGAAGGCGACGAGGTGATCATCCCGGCGCCGTATTGGTTGAGCTATCCCGAAATGGTCAAGCTGGCGAGCGCGAAGGCGGTTATCGTCGAAACCACAGACAAAACCGAATTCAAGATTACGCCCCAGCAACTGCGCTCGGCAATCACGCCGCGGACGCGGGTGCTCATTTTGAATTCGCCGAGCAATCCCACCGGCACGGTCTATACTCCCGATGAAGTAAAGGCGCTCGGCGATATTTGCGTCGAAAAGGGTGTGCTCATCATGAGCGACGAAATCTACGAGCACCTGCTCTACGACGGCGCCGTACACAAGAGTGTCGCCAGCTTTTCACAAGCGCACTACGACCACACCATCGTGGTTCATGGCTTCGCCAAGGCCTGGAGCATGACCGGCTGGCGCCTGGGTTGGTGTGCGGCGCCCGAACCGATTGCCAAGGCCATCGACGCCATCCAGAGCCATACTACGAGTAATCCGACTTCATTTGCGCAGAAGGGCGCCGTAGCCGCCCTCACTGGGCCGCAAGATCATCTCAAGACCTGGCTGGCGGAATTCGATAAACGCCGTTCGTACGCCTGGAAGAAGCTCAATTCCATTCCTGGCATTTCCTGCGTCAACGTCAAGGGTGCGTTTTACCTGTTCCCGAACATTTCGAAGACCGGTTTGAAATCCACGGATTTTTGCTCTCGATTGCTCGAAGCGGAGAAAGTGGCCGCCGTTCCGGGCATTGCCTTCGGGGCGGATGATTACCTCCGAATCAGCTACGCCACTAGCATGGCCAATATCGAAAAGGGATTGGAGCGGATAGATAAGTTCGTGCGCAGCCTGGGTAAATAGCTCGTCTGCGTCTCAAAGTTTCTCGGTCGGTGTAACGTTCGCGGTCAGGCAGGGCGGACCAAGCGCGTCCGGCACGCCACACAACAGCGATCCCGCCCTTGCCTGCAGCCGGATTGTGTGTTTCTGGACCGCGCCACGGCGCCGCACCGCGGCCAGCGTGGCGCTGGAAGGCTCCGCGGGGTTTAGGGGTTAGGCAAGACTCCGCACTAGCCCGATCGAGTCCGAATAGGTGTTTAGCCGGACTCCGTTGCCGGGACTCCTTGCCTCGCCATAGCCTTGTGCGAAGGCGGGTGCTCTCGGGGCGCAGTTCGAACGCTGCTAAACGGAAAACTAAGACGGCCGGTCCCGCCGTAGCTGCTTTTGAGCGGAGGAGGAAGTTCCCGTTCTGAGGTCGAGCAAACGGAAATGAAAAAATCTCCGTAACAGAGAGATTTTATCTATTGACCGCGCGGGCTTGATAGGGGTTATGCGGTGCCTACGCCGCGGATGCCGGGTCTCTTGCACCACTGGGCCTCTCCTATTGCTTTGGCGGCTTGGCGTCGAGAAAGTCGTTCACCATCGGGACGATGACGGCCACGCGCTGCATCAGCGTGACGTGGGTGGTGGCGGGCAAGATGGCCAATCGCGATGCGGAGAGCGGCTTGATGTCGCCGTGGATCCCGCCGCCTTTCAGGCGAAACATTTCCGCGACGTGCTCGAGCCGCACCCCATCCGC
>CAYUPI010000064.1:0-31597 GCA_964446585.1 uncultured Verrucomicrobiota bacterium | reverse complement strand
TCCCAAGTCCAGAGAAATTCAAAGTTCAGCGGGGTTTTTCAGCAACCTGTTAGCCCCCGCCTCCTTGCTCTTAGTCCTTTCTCCGCCTCTGTCTCGTCGTCTTCCTCGTCCTCTTATAGGGTCGACCCTGCGAGAGCACGCGCTCGCCGCCCCAACCGGACGCAATGACTATGAAAGAAAGATCGCAGCTCATCATTCTGGAGTAAATTGGGTGGCCTGTGACGGGGAGCAGGTGAGTTTGAATTTGAGGACTCTGGCGCGGCAAGAATTAAAATGGGGTTTTATCGGATCGTTTCGCTGTGGTAGGCTACCTGGTATTCGTCAATGCCAGATCGCCTTCGCGCTGTCCTGGAGTTAGCTTCCACCCGGCAGTCAACTCAAGCGTCCAACCATCACCCTTCAGGGGCCGCGCTTTGGCGTCGGCGGGCGCCGAAACAAATATCTTTGTCACCCTTCCCCCTTCACGGACCAAAATTGCCCCATTGGAAACTTCCAGGACGCCCCAATCATCCTTTATCGTCGCAGTCGGATACACCGTGGCCGCGCTGTCGAGTGGGATAAGATTGTTCGGATCAAAAGAGAAATTCCCCTTGTCCGTAAGTGGAATGAGCAATGTGTGCCCATCGACCAACCGTGCTTTGTAATCGGCAATTCTCTTTCGTCGAGCCAGTTCGCGCTCATTCTCCGTGGTCTCCAGCGCGGCGCGCCCATACTTCGCCGACTCCGTTTCAGCCCTCGCTTTGGGGTTATCGGATAGTTTGATCTTCATCGATGTTTGCAGCAAAGAGCCAAGATCATTCGAAACGGTCAGTCCCGGGCGCCATCTTGGGCCTGAATCATCCAACAGAACCCCATAGGCCGGGCCGGAAACGTAGGCGAACGATCTGACGAAGGTCGGTCTCTTGGCGGCATCGTCGATTTGTTTGACGACGCGATCGATGAGCTCGGTATCGGAGCCTGCGCTTAACTTGTACCCGGTAAATTGGGCCAGTCCTTCGTTCATCTCGAGGGCGCGCTCCGATGGCTCGGAATTTGGGAACAGCGCTCGCCGGTGATTTCGAAACGTAAGCGCATCTTCAATGGCCTGGCGCCGTTCAGCACCCGCGCTCCGCAGAGCTTTTTTGAGCGCGCTCCATTCGAGCTGGAGCCAGATACGACCATCCCGGGAATCGAGATGATCGTTGCTGGGATTGGATGCCGGAAGCCCCAGGTCATCCTGAATCCGGTGAAATGATTCGTGCAGCATCAAGGCACCGCTCCGAAAGTCATCGCTGGGTAGTGGCCAGACAATCATCGTCCATTTGACCCCGGCCCAGGTAGTCGCGAAGTTTGCCACCGGCTGCTTTTCCGGCAGTCGCCCGACATAGACCTCGTCCTTTTTGCCGAGCATTGCCTGAAGATCATTCTGGTTCGCCACCACCGAATGAGTTGCAGGGTCAACGAAGAGCATCGGGCCATACAGCGGCCTGCCCCAGAGTTTCCCTCCGTCTCGCTCGCTGCACTTCCGGGCTTCGAGAAAGTACTGGTGAGCAACGGACGTATCGATTGCGGCACTCTGTGCTGAAACGTGAACGAGACACGCCAGCACACCCGGACAGAATGCGAAGGTGCAGCAACTAATGGGAATTTGGTTAATTTGTTTCTTTCCCAAAATCATGTCGTAAACCTATTGTGCGATCGGGACGCTTTGCAACTCCCGCCAGCGCTCACGCAGCGGGATGACTCTATTTGGATTGGCCATTATTGTTGCTAATACCAGTCCGTGTCGGTCTGTGCCAGTCTTGGTCAATGATAAATCCTCATCCGGATCGTCGATACCACAAAGGCCCCTGAACCGCGGAAACTCCGTTACGAGTGGCCTGACAGTAGGAAGCAGGCCTCCATTTCCAGCCCGTCGTTACCAATTGATTCAGTCGGACAACATCGCTTGGCTTCCTCGGCGGATGCGCGTTCTTCAGGCGTGACGGGCTGCCGGTAAACGAATGAAAATCCAGTTTCGTCATCACGCTTGAAGAAATCCGGCGCGGTGTTGCGGCAAAGGTCGCAGTCCACACACGTGGAATCCACATAATACGTTCCAGCCACATTCTGAGGTAACCTATTCGTTATCTCGGCCATAGTCTTAACCTTTCTGAGAGGCAGATTATCCTAGAAAGATCATTGTGAAAAATTCATTAGTAGAATAGACTGATTCTCAAAATGCATCAATTTCTCACTACGCTGCCTTTCGATCTCTACGAATTGGCTTTGCTACATCTCGTCGTAAAGCATCGCAGCTTCACCAAGGCCGCGGAAATTGCCGGCCTGACACAAAGCGCCATCACGCGACAGATCCAGGGCGTTGAGAACAGCCTTGGCATTCAATTATTGGAGCGAACGACGCGCACAGTCCGCGTTACCGCAGCCGGAGAATTTCTCTATCGTGAAGCGGTACGACTGCTCGGCGATGTCGAGCAGTCGTTGCAGCAGCTTTCTGAAGAGTTCGCCGGAGCCCGCAAGGAGGTACGCGTCGGCGTTTCGCGAACCATCGGCCTCGCCTATCTGCCGGGGTTCTTTCACGCCAATCTTCGCCGCCTGCCACAACTCGGCTATCGAGTGTCCTGCCAGTCTAGTGGCGAGATCTTGAGCGCACTCGAAGCAAACGAACAGGATCTCGGAGTATTATGTCCCCCCTCACGCTTGCCAAAGACGGTTCGCATCACGCACAAGTTTGAAGATTCGTTCACACTTATCGCGTCCAGGAACGTCGAGTCACAAGTTGCAGCATTTTCAGAGAAAGCGCTAATCGAGTGGTTGAAGAAACAGAATTGGCTTCTGATCGATGAGCGCTCCAACACCGGCCAGCAACTGCGCTACTGGATGCGCCGGCAGGCATGGCGGTTCGAGCCAACCATGCAGCTCGACAGTTTTGACCTAATTATCAATCTGGTTGCCCTCGGAATGGGCGTGAGTTTCGTCCCGATTCGCGCGCTGGCCCTCTACAATCAGAGGCGTACGTTGATTCGTGTTCCTCTCCCGACGCGATTCAGACGAGAACTGGTCGTTGTGATTCGTAAGCATCGGAAAACGCCGGAGCACCTTAATCACTTTATCGCCAACGTGCTCTTCTGATCCGAGCGCGCCGTATCCTTCCAGTGCAAGGTTGGGCTTCCGAATTGGTTTGAAATCGCCGGTAAGTGTCACCCACAAAGGCGACGGTCGCACTACCGGTCTTGCACTTTTTTGCCCGATGAAGGGGAGAACATTGCCGCAGTCGGTTTGCCTTGGGTGTGTCGCTCTCAAGAAAATCCGTTACCTGGTCGGGCCGGAGAAAATGAAGGAACCAACCTGCAGACGCCGCTCGCATTTTTTTCAAAATCTCCGTTGACAAGTGTGACTTATGTAACATATTCAACTGTTACATTTGTAAAGTGGCATGAGAAAATCGTTTCGCATTTCGCCGGCCGAATGGGAGGTCATGGCTGTGGTCTGGGAACACGCATCGGTCGATGCTGCCACGGTGGCCGAGGTCCTTGAGCGGAAGAAAAAGTGGACCCTGGCGACCGTCCGCACTCTCTTGCGGCGTCTCGTCAATAAAGGTGCTCTCCAGTACGAAACCGAAGGCAAAAAATACGTGTACACGCCTCGGGTAACGATGGAAGATTGCGTTCGGCAGGAGAGCGAATCGTTCCTGGATCGGGTGGTTGGCCGTGTCCCCGCCGCGACCCTTTTGCACCTGGTGCGCAAGGCCGATCTCAGCGCCGCCGACATCGCAGAACTGCGGCGCGTTCTGCGGCAAAAGCAGGAGTAGCTCATGCAGGCGCTCGGCGAGCTCACCGTAAGAATCTTCGATTGGGTCGTCCGCACCAGTTGGCAGGCCTCCATCCTTGCCATCCTGATCCTCGCGGTCCAGGTGATCTTCCGAAAGAAACTTTCTCCGGGTTGGCGCTACGGACTCTGGTTTCTGCTGATGGCTCGGTTGTTGATGCCGGTGCCACCGCCAAGCCCGTTGAGTATTTTCAATGTCGCGGGACTGCCCGAAAAGTTAACGCTCGAAGTTAGCAACACGCCGGAGGAGATTTCGCCGCCCGCCGAGGTGGCGCTTCCCGAGTCTAGAATGCCGCCTGTTCGAGTGCCCAGCTTCATGGAGTCAGTTAACGAGCCGGTCAAGCCAGCTAAAGCTATGACCCGACTCGATATTTTTATTGCCTTGTGGCTATCGGGAATGTGCGTTTTCGGCCTCCGCTTTTTGGTCGAAAATGTTCATTTCCGGCGCCGCCTCCGGCCATTCCTGCCGATCGATAACCCGCAGGTCCTTGAGGCACTGCAAGAATGCGCTGCCGAACTCGGACTGCGTGAGTGTCCCATAATAATCGAAACTGAGGAGGTCGAATCTCCCGCCGTTTGCGGTCTCTGGCGCAAGCGTCTGCTGGTCCCCGATGGTATTTTCGAAAGCTTTTCCACCGTCGATCTTCGCCACATTTTTCTGCACGAGCTGGCGCATATAAAAAGGCGCGATCTCGAGATCAGTTGGTTGGTGGAATTGCTCCGGGTCTTCTATTGGTTCAACCCTCTTCTTTGGTTGGCCTTTGCCCGCATGCGCCAGGATCGGGAGCTTGCCACAGACGCGCTGGCTTTGGCCCCGGCACGCCAGGTCGCTCCTCGAGCATATGGAGAAACTATCCTGAAGCTCATCGAACGACTCAATCGACCGTCACTCTTGCCGCATTTGGTCGGCATCGTCGAGAGCAAGGCGAGCATCAAGCAACGCCTCGGCGCGATCGTCCAGAGCCGAGCTTACCCGTGGCGTTGGGCCGCCGGAGCGCTCGCCGCCGGGATTGCAGTCGTTGGTTTGACCGACGCAATTACACACGCAAACTCCAACGGCGTCGTCGTGAGCCGCCAGCGTTCATCCGATGGTTCGTTCAGTCCGGGGACAAGGCTCCTGGACCGGGCGCCGCGTGAACTGCGGCATGTCATACCGCGGCTTTGGGCGGTTGCCTTCTCGCCTGACGGCAAAAAATTGGCCATCACCGGAGGCTGGGATCAGTCTCACGAGCCGGGTGAACTGGTGATTTGGGACATCCTTTCTCGGAAGACGACCTTGGCTCTGCGGCAACAATCGACTATTCGCACGGTCGCGTTTTCGTCAAACGGAAAACTGCTTGCCATGGGCGACTTTGCCGGCGTTGCCAAACTGATCGATCCCTACGACGGAAAAACGATTCGCACGCTGCCAAGGCAAACTGAGCTCGTGAACTCCGTCGTATTTACTCCGGACGATACTGCGCTCGTGACCAGCAGTTTTGATGGAACCATCACGTTTTGGAATGTCTCGACCGGCAAGGAAATGGCCACCTTTGCGCTGCCGGACGAGTCCATTGTCAAAATTGCGATCTCCTCGGACAACCGACAGCTCGCTGCCGTCACCCGCTCCGGAAAAGCTCATGTGTGGGATTTGATCCAACGCAAGGAGGTGCATTGCCTGCAAGCCAGCAAAGAAGATGTTGCGGAAGCGGTTGCCTTTGCTCCTGACGGCAACAGTTTTGTTACCGGCTGTTGGGATTCGACGCTTCGGCTTTGGGAGTCAGCCTCCGGAAGGCTGCTCCGCGATTTGGCCGGGCATCAGTCCGGCGCGCTGAGCGCGGAATTTTCGACCGATGGCAGGACGTTGGCCTCAGGCGGCGGTGACGGATCGGTACTGCTGTTTGACATAACGAACGGCCGCCGCATTGCGGTCCTGCAAGCTCACTCGGAGCAATGCTTTGGATTAGCCTTTAGCCGTGACGGCAAGTACCTGGCCACCGCCTCCTGGGACCGCACCGCAAAAATTTGGGATATGGAAACTCGCGAGCCAATCGCCACCCTTGCAAGAGCAGACCATTAGCCTTTATGAAACACATGAAACAAATCGCCTGGACACCACGGAACGCCTTCACGCTCGTGGAACTATTGGTCACGATTGCCATCATCGCCGTATTGGCGTCGTTGCTGCTCGCGGCTCTGAGCAAAGCGCGACAAAAGGCCTGGGCAACGACGTGCCTGGGCAACCTGCGCCAATGGGGCCTCGCGGTAACCCTTTACACCGGCGACAACAGTGATCACCTGCCTTTTTCGATTTACTGGAATCGCGACGCCAACGTGAATAACTTCCATGGCCTGCTCTATCCCTATCTGGCAAAGTTGCCATTCAGTTCCAAAAGAGACTTCATCACCGGTGTGTCGCGTTGCCCAGTGCGTGTGCACGAACCGCCTGGTGACCATACCAAGTTGATAATCAGTTATGGAATGAACCTCCACAATTCGGTGAACTATACGAACGCAGATCCCAGGACGGTGTTTCACACATCGGTTCCTCAGCCATCGCAAACTCTCCTCATCGCTGAGCTTTCCACAGGCCACAACCATCCCCCCATCTTCGACCATCCTGACTATGCCGAGGCCTTGGCCCATGATCCTCACCCGATGGTCACCAACCAGGTAGGCTACAGACATTCTGGATGGGCCAATATCCTGTTCATGGATTCTCATGCCTCAGCCGCTGACCGGCGCATGGCAGGCATCGTCGTTAATTTCCATCCCAACCGGGCCCAATGATCGGGCCATTTACTACTGTCAGGTAGATGCCGTTACTGGCGCTCCCTTTAATGAATGGATTTGCAGACTTGCACAGACAGGTCCCATTTTGCTGACCAAATTGGAAGCGCAAGTCCTGCTTCCCATTCTCAATTCATGGGCAATCCATCGGTGGCTGGAGCAAGCGCGAATTTCGGTCTCATTTGAGGCGAAGGACAAGCAAACCACGCAAAACGAATGTGCGGGCCGCCGGTAAGAGGAGATGAGACCAAATCTCTAATTGTGACGCGGAGACTCGACATCCAATTGCCGCCCGGGATAATTGAGAAAACCTCATGAACCGACCCAACGGACGGAACGGACAGAGCGACGGAGGTCAAGGCCAGCACAAGGCCATGTCCTCGTCGGCTGCAGAACGAGTATATGGCCGGCCTAGCGGTTATCGGAAGCTCAGAGCCTATCAGGTGGCAGAACTGCTTTACGATTTCACCTGTCGTTTTTGCACGCGCTACGTCGCGCAAACCGATCGTCATCACGACCAGATGGTTCAAGCGGCACGCAGTGGCTAGCAACCCCTTTTTGACGCACTGGTACAGCAACGTGGTGTCGTTTGTCTCCTGCATCTATATGTAAATGTCCAGCGGTCGCAAAAGGTGCCGCCGGCAAATAAGAAGGCAAATGCCTCCGGCTCGGGGTCGCTTGTTGCTGTGCCATCGGCTTGAAAAGGCACTGCGGCTCCGGCGCCCGGCGGAGCGAAGGCCGCCGGAGGATTAAGGCCGGAGCCTATGCCCGAAGAGCCGCTGAACGCCATCGACGTGGCCCCAGAGCCCTTGAATGAAAACGGCCTGTCACCACAAGATCCACGCTTAGACCCTTCTCCGTTGATACATTTCCCACGGCAATCCAATAAGTCGTCAGCGGTGCCAATTCGATATCGGTCGAGGCGGCGGACGACCAGAGTTGGGACCCCGTATTCGTAATCGTCTGCACGCCGAGGTCGGCCAGGGCATCCTAGAGCGCGCGAGGGTGAGAAAGGGCACAAAGCATGCCGCCCGGTGTCCACTGTTTTGGGGACAGTGCACAAGCCCCTGACAAATTCTCAAGGTGCTATCTTGTGGGTGGGGACCCGCGATGAAACAAGCACCGCCCGCATTCGTTAGCCCGGTGGGTCAGTCGCAGTCCAAATAAATCGGCCCCTTTTCGCCGTGGCGGACATTCAATAAATGGAGATGGAACAGGACGATAAAGCGCTGCTGCGCCAATATGCTGAGGATCACTCGGAGAGCGCCTTTAGCGGCCTGGTAGCGCGCTACACGAACCTAGTTTACGCTGCCGCACTTCGTTCTGTCAACAACGCTCACCACGCTGAAGAAATCTCGCAGGCAGTTTTTATCATCCTGGCTCAAAAAGCGCACCGGTTGAGTCCGAACACGATCCTGTCTGGTTGGCTGTACCAGACCACGCGCCTGACAGCCGCCAACTTCCGGCGGAACGAGGCCCGACGTATCCGACGCGATCATGAGGCATACATGCGAACCATTCCCACCGAAACTGAACCTGACACTTGGCAATCCATAGCCCCGCTCCTCGAACCGGCCATGGGTATTCTGAAGGAGAAGGAGCGAGACGCAGTCGTGCTGCGGTTCTTTGAAGGCAGGAGCTTGCGCGAGGTTGGCGCAGCCTTTGGCGCGAGCGAGAACGCGGCCAAGAAGCGGGTGGGCCGCGCTCTGGAGAAGTTGCGCGGGTTTTTCATAAAACGAGGGGTGGCGGTCTCCGCCATAGCGCTTGGCGCAGCCATCTCTGAGAACTCTATTCAAGCGGCGCCTGCCGGCTTGGCGGTTGCCATCAGCGCGACTTCCGTTAAAGGGACCACCGTCGGAGCTTCAGCCTCAATTCTAGCCCACGGAACACTCAAGATGATGACCTGGATGAAACTGAAGTTAGCAGCGGAGATCGGGGCGGCTGCGCTGCTGATTGGCGGGACATCTTTTGTGGCGCTCTCTACCAACCGCGATGCCGCGGGATCTTCTGCTGCCGATGCAGGGTCGTGGTTGGGCTTCAGTGGGCAAAGAAGATTTCTGCCGATTGATTTCTCCGAAAAGTTGAATGCTAAACTGACTGAATCGGTATTGGCGGCTGGCGGCAATGACGGCGAGAATAATTTGGCCGGGTTTCCCCAGGGCTTGCAGCATTTTGGCGGCACGCTGTTCGATGTGGAGGGCATCGTGCAACTGGGCAGCAGGCACCTGCGAATCGAGCATAAAGAATATCCGGAACGGGTCAGCGGGCTGAAAGTGCACGAGCGGTGCCGCCGGTTGCATTTGCTCCATGGAACTGGTTGGGCCGCTGGCGACGGCAGAACGATTGCCAAACTGGTGTTGCATTATGCGGACGGTTCAGAGCGCGAGCTGAAAATCCGATACGGCGAGCATGTGCTCGACTGGCACCAGGCGCACCCACAGAGACCAACAGACCGGCACGCGACTTTGGCCTGGACCGGGAGCAATCCTGTCGCAAGCAGCCGAGGTTTCCGCTTGTGCATTTACAAGACCACGTTCGAGAACCCGCAACCCGATCTGCCAGTCGAAACCATCGATTACGTGTCAACGATGGTGAACGCCGCGCCCTTTATGCTGGGCCTGACTTTGGAATGATCTCTCTCCGCGAACTGTTATGAAGATTCAAAAAGAAAGTAAATTAAGGGCAAGTCCGGATGAGGTGGCGAAGTCCTCGGTTGGTTTCGCATTCACCCTGGTCGAACTGCTGGTGGTAATCGCCGTTATCGGCATTTTGGCTGCCCTCATTTTCCCCGCGCTGGGGCGAGTCAAGGACACGGCGCACACGACACAATGCGCGTCGAACCTGCGGCAAATGGGTCTGGCCATGACCATGTACTTCGCCGATAACCACGATCATTACCCCTCGATCACCTATTGGACTCAGTACAACCAGTACTACTCACTCGTCCCCTATCTGCGTGATGCTCAAAAGCTCTTCATCTGCCCGGCTGCGCACGGCAGAATCCCTCAGGGCTCATTAACCCCCGCCGATTACCCGATCCGCCAGTTCCTCACGATCACGAATGGCGACGGCACGACCTGGGTTTCGGAGTATAAGTTTAATGACAATCTCCGGCTTAACTACTCGACCAACGGGGAAGGCCAAATCCTGGGAACCAAGTACCTGATGAACACCTTCGCGCCGACCGAGTTTGTCGTCGCTCTGGACGGGACCGATTGGGCGCCGCGGCATTCGAGCCATAAGCGCATCAACCTCGGGTTCCTCGATGGCCATGTGAAGCTGATTATCCGCTCCGACCTTTACGAACCAGATAGCCGCGGCTCCTTTCCATTCTGGAACTGGGGCTTCCCGGATAAACTTGAGGACTAGCAGGACTGCCGGCTTGTGATCAAATCAGGTCGCAAAGAGACAGCCATAATTCTGGCAGCGATCACCGGCACCGTGCTGGTGGTCATTCTCCTGGTGATGGTCTCCTTCCACGCCACAACAGCCCGTCACCGATTTCACGCGGTGAATCTTGCTGAAAAGCTGAACGCGAAATTGGCCGAATCGGTGTGTGCGGTGGGTGGCAACGACGGCCCAAATAATCTGGCCGCCTTTCCTCAGGGTTTACTGCATTTAGGCGGCACACTCTTTGACGTCCAAGGTATAGTCCAACTGGGGAGCCGACATCTGCGGATGGTCCACAAGGAATATCCGGAGCGGGTCACTGGTCTGAGAGTGAGCCAAAAATGCCGCCGCCTGCATTTGCTGCATGGCGCAGGTTGGGACGCCGGAGAGGGTAAGACCATTGCGACACTGGTGCTGCATTATGCGGACGGGGCTGAAACCGAAATCAAGATTCGCTTCGGTGAGCATGTCCTGGGTTGGTGGGGCCGACTTTCGCACTCCGAAAAAACCACCGACCGCCACACCACCCTGGCCTGGACTGGGAGCAATCCCGTCGCAAGCGGCCGAGGCTTCCGACTCTGCATCTACAAGACCACCTTCGAGAATCCACGCCCAGGCGTCCCCATCGAAAACATCGATTATGTTTCCGCCATGGGCAGCGCCGCGCCCTTTATGATCGCACTTACAGTCGAATAAATTATAAAAAGCGAGCGCACAACCCTTGTGCCGACCGAGTTCATGGCCGCGCTAGACGGGACCGATTGGGCCACTAAGGTATTGGAGCCACAAGCGCATTAACCTCGGCTTTCTTGATGGGCATGTGAAATTGATCCTGCGTTCGGACTTGTACGAACCAGATAGTCGCGGCTCCTTTCCGTTTTGGAACTAGGGATTCCCGGATAAGCTTGAGGACTAGGAATGGCAAGTCATGGGGCGTGGTCGAATGATGGACTAGGATTCGGCGGGTTTGAAGAGATACTGCCCGCCCGCCGCCAGCATAGACCACGGAGTCTTGGCCCAGTACCATCGCGCGGGCTTCTGGGACTGGACTTGGCCATCGGCAACGAGAATGTTGCTCCGCTCGTTGTGACGCGGGAGCGGACCACCCCACTTGGGGTCGTCGGGTGAGGAGACACAGCCGACGCACGGCGCATCATTGCCGACGTCGTGCACGATCCAGCGATTACTTCGCATCCGACCCGTCCCCTTTCACAGGGCCGGCGACCTTCCATTCGTTGCCGATTCGTTGCAATTTGAATCGCGTCGTTGCGTTTTCTCCCTGGGCATAAACCGTCAGAATAACTTCGTTTTCAGAGACTGCCTCCTTTTCGACAATCCTGTACGCGGTCACTTTTTCGAGCTCGTCCTTGTTCGCTTTTGCCAGCTCCGCCTCGGATTTGGACTGAGCATGCTGGAATTCGCGGCCCTGTGGCGACAGGCCGGCTACAAATGTTTTCGCGTCACCTGTGCTCATGGCCCAAATGGCGGACTGAAAAGCGGACTCAGGATTTGCGTAACCGGAAAATGCCCACGAATCTCTCGGAATGGATTCCTGCGGCGTGGTACTTTGCTCGAGAGCAGACTTCGCCGCTTTAGTCAGCATCGAGCGCAAGCGTTGATTGTCAGCCAGCATCTTTGCCAGATCATTCGTCTGGCGGCGGAGGTTGCCGACTTCACCGCGAAGCCTTAGCAATTCACCCGCCTCGCCGGTGGTCAGTTGTTGGGCAGCGTTGGCCTGGGCGAGAAGATTGGAAAGCCGAGAGTTCTCCGCAGCTTGTTGGGCCAACTGGTCGTTCTCCCGCTTTAGCGCGGCCCGTGCATCACGCAATTTGGCCCGAGACTGATATTCTATAATCAAAGGAGTGGCTACGCCGCCGACGATGACGGCGCCAATGATTCCGATTTGAAGTTTAGTCATAGTCATAAGTTTTAGGAGAGTCACAGTGGTTCCGGCACCCGCGGCGGTCGCGCCGAGAGAGGCGGTGGTAAGGGCGGCCGCTAGGCCGGCAGGAGCGGTTTGAACTGCGTTGGCTGACAGCGCGGCTGCCAATGAAGCCGTGGTGGTAATACCGCGGGTGGACAGAAACGAGCGAAGCTTTTCCAGCGCCCGATCGACACGTTTGCGGGCCGCATCTTCACTGAGACCGAGTCTTTCGCCGATGTCGGCGAGCTGGCGGTTTTCGAAGTAGCGCATGATGATGGCTTCGCGATCGGTTTCGGTGAGCTGGATCATGACGTGATCGAGGACGGGCAGGACCTTTTCCCAGTCCATTTCGGGGTTGGGAGCTGGAGCGGAGGGGATTTCATGCATGGAGTGGACCTCCTGTTCTCGGGCAGCCCGGCGGCGTTCGGTGCGGACGGCTTTGGTGGCGCAAAAGTGGGCGCAGGTATAGAGCCAGCCGGTCAGGACCGCCCGGTGGGAAAGTTGCGCTGCCTTGCGCGAAAGCTCGGTGAACACCATCTGCGCTACGTCCTGGGCCAAGTGCGCATCACCATTGACCTGTCGCAACGCCGCCGAATAGACCAGGTCCACGTGACGCCGGACCAATTCGGCGAATGCTTCTTCGGATTTGTCGTCCGAATAGCGGCTAAGCAGTTCACCATCGAGAGCCATGATCATTCTATAGTACCCGGCCACGGAAAAACCGGACACGGAAATTGTTGGCAGGTGACCGCGGGAGCCTGGGATTGAAAAAGCTCGCGCACCCAATATCCTTCTCACGCCAATGTTGTTTCACACCTGGACATTCCTCATCTTTCTCCTGGTCGTACTGCCGGTCTTTTTCGCGCTGCGAAAGACCTCGCTCTGGCTTCCCTGGCTGACGATTGCTTCTTATTTCTTTTATGGCTGGTGGAATCCTTATTACCTCTTCCTGGTTGCTTATTCGACTCTGCTGGACTTCTGCCTGGTCGCGCTCATGGACCATTGTCCCCGTGGCGACCAAAAGGTGGACGTCGTCGCGCGCTTGACCCGCCTGCAGTTTGGCGATCGCCTTCTGAAGGGCGCCTTCCTCGGCTCAGCGACGGCTACGCTCGGTCTGTTGGTGCTGGCGGCGCTGGGCCCGAAAACATTGCGGCCCGTGCTGGCCCTGCTCGGAGTTCTCGTCCTGCTCATGGCCCTGGGTGCGCTCTACAGCAGCCGCAGAATCTGGTTGCTGATCAGCCTGGTCAACAACCTGGCGCTGCTGCTCTTCTTCAAGTACGCGCGCTTTGTGGCGGAAAACCTGAACGCCATTCTCTCCCGGCTGCACCTGCCGCTGAAGCTGTCCGACCCTTCCACGCTAATGCCGTTCGGCTTTGAATACCTGCTGCCGGTCGGAATCTCTTTTTTCACGTTCCAATCGCTCAGTTACACCATCGATTTCTATTTCGGCAAAGTTCACCGCGAGCGCAACTTTCTCCGGTTTGCCACCTTTGTCTGTTTCTTCCCGCAGCTCATGGCCGGTCCGATCGAACGCGCCCGCCATCTGCTGCCGCAATTTTATCGCTTCCCCGAGGTGCGCCTGCAGAATTTCACCGATGGCGCGTCGCTATTCCTTGTCGGTTTATTCAAGAAAATCGCTCTGGCAAATTATCTCTCCTTCTTTGTCGAGCGCGTCTATGACAACCCCAGGGCGTTCGGCGCGCCGGCCCTGATGGCCGCCACGGTGGCGTTCGGCTGGCAGATATTCTTTGATTTCAGCGGCTATACGGATATGGCCCGCGGCATCGCCAAAGCGATAGGCTTCGATCTCATCCTGAACTTCAACAATCCCTACCTGTCCACAGGCCTGGGAGAATTCTGGTCGCGTTGGCACATCAGCCTCTCGAGCTGGTTCCGGGATTACGTTTACATCCCGCTGGGCGGCAACCGGGGCGGGACTTTGAACACCTACCGCAATCTTTTTCTGACTTTCCTGCTCTCCGGCATTTGGCACGGCGCCGCCTGGACGTTCGTTATCTGGGGCGCGCTCCACGGTTTGGGCGTAGTTGTGACTCGCGAGCTTGAGCGGTCCGCGTTTTACCACGAACGGGTCCCGAAACTCCTCAAGCAGGCCGCCGTTTTCCTTTTCGTCTCGTTTACCTGGATTTTCTTCCGCGCAAGTTCTCTTAGCGATGCTTTGTTGATCGTTCGGCGCATTTTTTCGGCCGCCTGGCAACCTCCGCAGATCACGGTCCTGATGGTCGTGCTGATCGCCACGGTCTGGCTCTATCAATTCCTTTATGAATCCAAATTTCGCGACGTTTTGAAGCTCGGAATGGTCCGGGTGAGTGTGGCGGTGTTCATCGTGCTCTATCTCTGCCTCTGTTCCTCGGGCGGCGGCGCGTTTATCTATTTCCAATTCTAAAATGCAACCCGAACTACTTGCACCCAACCCTGCCGGAGCTCAGTCGATCCCGGCCCAGCCGCCCGTGCCCTTTGGCGTCAACGAAGTTCGCCTTAACGCCCGACACTGGCTGGCTGTCTTTCTGATCGTCGGGCTTGTCGCGCTGCTGCTGCCCCGGGTGTGGACGCGCATCGAACGCTTCGACACCGGGCCGGACTACCGCATACCCTACGACCTCAGCAAAGATTACTGGCTCTACGCCCGCCGCATGAGCCAGGTAGCTAGACCCGACAAGATCATCATGCTGGGCGATTCCGTAGTCTGGGGCGAATACGTGTTGCCGGACGGAACTTTGTCACACTTTTTGAATCAGCAAGCAGGAACGGCCGAGCAATTCGTCAATGGCGGCCTCAACGGCCTTTTCCCGCTGGCCCAGGAAGGGCTGCTCGACTGCTATGCTCACTCACTGCGTCATCAAAAAGTGCTCCTCCATTGCAATCTCCTCTGGATGACGAGCCCTAAGGCGGACCTGAGCACCGACAAGGAAGAGCGGTTCAACCATTCCCGGCTCGTGCCGCAGTTTTTTCCTCGCATTCCGTGCTACAAAGCGGATGCCAATGAACGACTCACGGCCCTTATCGAGCGGCAAATTGGTTTCCTCGGCTGGGCTCAACATTTGCAGAACGCTTATTTTGGGCAAAAAAGCATCCTGCAATGGACGCTCTTAGACGACGGCGGTGACCCTCCGCATTTTCTAAACGCAGCGAAGAATCCCCTCTCGCAAATTACCTTCGCCGTGCCTTCCGCTCCTCGAGAAGATCCGCAGCGCGGATCCAATAGCCCGCGTCACAAGCCCTGGTCCGACACGGGCGTCGGCACAGCGCAGTTCGACTGGGTTGACTTGGACTCCTCTTTGCAGTGGTGCGCCTTTCGCCAAATCGTCCGAACACTTCAAGCCCGGGGAAACGACGTAATGGTGCTTCTGGGTCCTTTCAATGAGCACATCATGGCAGCCGAGAACCGGCCCGCGTACCTGAAACTTCGCGCCGGCGTCGAGGCGTGGCTCGCCCAAAACCATATTCCGAATGTGGTGCCCGAGGTTTTGCCGAGCGCATTGTACGCCGATGCCAGCCATCCCCTCACCGAAGGCTACGAACTCCTGACGAAACGAATCCTGCAAAATGAGGACTTCCAAAGGTGGTGGAAGAAGTGAGCCGATTGTAGGCGTCGACGTCAGGAGGCTCTGACTGAAAAATCCTCACTAATACTGAAAGAAATCGTCCCCGGGCCACGTTTACTTCCTCAGCACCCAGTTCACTTTAACTGATGCTCAAGAAAGTATTATCGATTAACACTCGGATCCAATTGTCTTCTAAGCTAGCTTCACTTAAACTAAGTCCCCAATTCAGAAGGGAATTGTGAGACCGGGAAACAACTATGAAAATTCCGAGGTCCATTAGTCGCTGCGGACTTTGGGCGCTTGGCATCCAGAGCCTCGCATGGCCCGTCACCGATTGCCGCGCCGCCGAGAAGATAGTGCTCTGGGGCGCCGGGGTTGTTCCAGCCTGGAGCAACGCGGTGGCGCTCGCTGCCGGCGAAAACTTTAGTTTGGCATTGCTCGACAAGGGAACAGTCGCCGCTTCAGGATGGGATTACACTCGTCGAGCGAGCGACCCACCCGCCGACCTGACGAACGTCACGGCGATTGCCGCCGGGCAAGATCACGGGCTCGCCCTGCGGGCGGACGGCACCGTCGCAATCTGGAGCGAGTATTGTTGCCCGGACACCAGCCAGCCGGCGAATCTCTCAAATGTAGTAGCGATCGCCGCCGGAGGTTTGCACAGCCTGGCGCTTCGAGCGGATGGCACCGTCGTTGACTGGGGATCAATAGCCTACATTGACGGAACGAACGTTCCCGCTGCGGCTCCGGCCGAATTGACTAACATAATTGCGATTGCGGCCGGAGGGCACCACTCACTTGCCTTGGGCGCCGATGGAATCGTGGTTGGGTGGGGAGAGAATTTCGCCGAGGGCCGGTTCGCTGGACAGGCGACGCCGCCAATGGGCCTGACTGGTGTCGTAGCCATTGCGGCAGGTTGGGACCACTCGCTTGCCCTCCGTGCGGATGGAACGGTGGTGGCCTGGGGTGACAACTATTACGGCCAGACCAACGTCCCTGCCGGCCTGACCAACGTGATCGCGATTGCTGCAGGCAGTCAGCAAAATGTGGCGTTGAAGGCTGATGGCACCGTGACCGGCTGGGGCGCCTGGCCTCTCAACGATTCACCCACTTATCTGTCAAACGTCGTCGCCATTGCCGCAGGCTACGGTTACAATCTGGCCATCCTCAGTCACTGGGCGCCGACTGTTTCCATCCAGCCGAGCTGGCAGCAGCTTTTTGAAGGTGATGATTTGCGGTTGCAGGCAGCCGCTGACGGAAGCGATGCGCTAAGCTACCAGTGGCGCCTCAATGGTGTAGATGTTCCTGGAGCAACAGACACCGTTCTTGTTCTGCCCTCTGTCCGGTTGGCAGATGCTGGCACTTACTTGGTCGTTGTCAGCAATTTCCTGGGATCTGCTACAAATTCTACTCTCTTAGAGGTTCTGCCACTCCGTCCACCTGCGATCAGCTCTCAGTCCGTCAGCCAGCTACTTCGTTCCAACACGAACCTTGTCCTTCAGGTCTCGGCGAATGGACCTGGGCCGCTGAGCTATCAATGGTACTTCCAGGGCGCAGCTATCGACGGCGCGACAAGCACCGAGTTGGTGATCTCGAACACGACTCCAGCCAATGCCGGAGTATACACCGTCGTAGTTAGCAATTCGACCGGGTCGATTACCAGCGCTCCGATTCAGTTGCGCCTGCCTTTCGAGCAGGATTTTACCGCAGCCAGCGGACCACCGATTTGGGATTACGTTTATCTCTCTGCCTTGGCGCCATCGCTTCCAGCCGCCAGCACTAATTCGTACTCGTCAGGCCCATACTGGGATTCGATGCTTGGATGGGTGCGAGACGACACGGATGCCAGTTGCGGCGCGGGATACCTTAGCATCGACGCCAAAACGAAAATGGTGACTGGCGCCCGCGAATGCAAGTACACGACCTGGCACCTGAACTATATTTTCGGCCGGTGGGTAGTCCTGAGCGAGAGATCCGGCGAATCGACCGACACACTCTTCAATTTTCCTTTCCCGGCTTCCTTGCAGAGCTATTGGACTCTCAGTCTTGAACTCGCTCCGAACGGAAACGAGCGCCTCGGTCGAGCCACGATCATTCTTTCGACCGGCCGCACCATCGACTTCCAGGTGACCGGCACAACTTTCCCGGCAACTCAAATTTCCGAGCTGCTGTTGCAAAACGATGAATCGAAGCTGATCATTCGTGTTTTCGGACCCGACATGGTGGTCGGGTCGCTCCATGGAAGCGTCGCGGGTCAAGAAGTAGACTTCGCCGTCACCAGTCCGCTGACTCTCACAATCAATGGCGGTGGCTCTGTGCAGCCTCTGACGAACGGTCAACTTCTCGTCATAGGCAACGATTATACGATGGCCGCCACGCCCGCGCGTTACAACCTCTTCAGCAACTGGATGGTCGGCGATCAGGTCATCACCAACTCCGTGTTGACCTTCAGCATGTCATCCAATCTCGCCGTGACCGCCACTTTCGTGACCAATTACCGCCCGGTCCTGCCGTCAGCGAAGGGAGCCTATAACGGGCTTTTTTTCGAGAGCAACGCAGTCCAACCGCCAAGTTCGGGCTTCTTTGCTTTGACGCTGTCCACCAGTGGCAGCTTTTCGGGAAAGATCTTGATGGAAAGCGGCAGTTACTCATTTAGTGGGAAATTTGATCTGAGCAGCCAGGCTCAACTCCAGATTCGGCGCGGTTCGAAATCGCCGATCATTTTCGTACTGGAGCTAGACTCCCAGACTCGGGAAATTCGCGGCACCGTTTCGGATGGCATCTGGACCGCTGATTTGACCGCCGACCACGCCTTCTCCAGCGCCGACAATCCGCTGACTAACTACGTTGGTGTTTACACCATGGTAATCCCGGGGAACGACCGGCCGGGGCCGAATTTCATCGGCGATGGGTACGCAACTGTCCAGATTGATTTTAACGGCGCAATCCACATGTCCGGTGAGCTGTGTGATGGCACGCACATTAGTCAATCGGTCCGTATTTCACAAAACGGGCAATGGCCTCTCTACGTGCCGCTCTATGGCCGCAAAGGGTCCCTGGTAAGTTGGATTACCTTCAGCAATATGCCGCCGAGCTCCCTCGGAGGAGAGTTGGTGTGGTTCAAGCCCGCCCTGCCAGCGAGCAAGTATTTTCCCACCGGGCTCACCAACCAGACTTCAGCCATCGGCTCGTCTTTCTTTGTGTCCACCCCTTTTCGCGGATTTGGTCAGGTGAACTTTACCAACTCAATCGTTACTCTGGCCGGGGGCAATTTGCCAGTTGCCATCACCAATGTGCTCACCGCCGACGGTAGCCCAAGCGGACCCAACCAGATGACTCTGAAATGGAACAACATCAACGGCCTCGTGCGTGGTTCGTTCTTGCATCCGCTCACCGGGAGATCGACTCCGCTCCATGGCGTCTTTTTGCAGAACCAGGGCACTGCGCGCGGATATTTCCTTGGCACGAATCAACCGGGTTCATTTATGCTTCTCTCGCCGCCGGTTGCTCCTTAAGAGCCCGCCTAAATCAAATTATCGAAACGAACAGAGGCAGTTCGCTCAAGGAAGTGTCCAAAGTGACCTTGTCTTTCTCAGCCGGACATAGTGGAATCGCTCGATGACCCGAGCGATGCCGCCTCTGAAATGCCTCGCGGTCTTGTGCAGAGCGAAGCAGAGGATCGACCGTGTTAAGAGCCGAGGTGTCCTAACCTTCTTGAACGGATGAGAGGGCACGCGGTCAACATTCCCGGCCAGGCTGGCTCGGTGCGGTTGACCCGCAATGACCATGGTGTGGCCCACATCACTACGGCCAGCCTCCGCGACGCGCACTTCGGCTTGGGTTTCTGTCACGCTCGCGACCGCGGACTGCAAATGCTCCTTGTCCGGATCCTGGGTCAAGGCCGAGCTTGCGAGTTGCTCCAGGATTCCGAGCAGATGCTCGAGCTGGACCGGTATTTTCGTCGTTGGAATCTTGGCGCCGCAGCCGCCGCCGAACAGTCGCAGCTTTCCGAACGAGCGAGAATAGCCGTCGATGCTTATTGCGAGGGCGTCAATTTTTACTTTTCCAGAAATCGCCTTCCGTGGGAATTGCGATTACTGGGCTATCGGTTCGAGCCCTGGACCGCCGTCGATTCCGGCCTGACCGGTAAAATGGCGGGCCTGATTGTTCTGGCCCAATCGCAGGCCGACATGGAGCGGTTCATCGTCGAGTGTGTCCAACATGGCATCAGTCGCGAGCGGCTCGAGGAGCTGTTCCAGGGCAAGCTCCAGGGTCTGGATGAAGAACTACTGCGGCGCGTTAAGCTCTCGGAACGGTTGGTGCCTGAATCATTACAATGGGCCTCGTCCTTGCCACGGCTGATGGCTTCGAACAATTGGGTCGTGTCGGGTCGAAAGACCGCTTCCGGCAAACCATTTCTCTGCAATGATCCGCATCTGGAGATCAATCGGTTGCCGCCGGTTTGGTATGAAGCTGTGCTGCGCTGGCAATCGCGGCAGGGGCCGCGCTACGCGATGGGCGCCACTTTCCCGGGCCTCGTCGGAGTGGCAATCGGCCGCACGCCTGAGTTGGCCTGGGGCGTGACTTACGCCTTCATGGATTGCATTGATTCCTGGATCGAGGAGTGCCGCGGCGGAACGTATCGCCGTGGAAACGCCTGGCTGCCGTTTGCCACCCGCAAGGAAGTGATTCGGCGGAAGAAACATCCGCCTCTGGAATTGGTTTTTTACGAGAACGCTCATGGCGTGCTTGACGGTAATCCGAAGCAGGCGGGGTATTACCTGGCGACGCGCTGGTCCGCCCGCGAGGATGCGGGCGGTGCCGCGCTCGACGGCTCTTGCGCGCTCCTCGAAGCCAGGACAGTCGAAGTGGGACAGGCGGCGCTCGGGCGGGTTTCCAATTCCTCCTGGAGCTGGGTGTTAGCCGACCACACTGGCTCGATCGGCTATCAGATGTCGGGCAAGATGCCGATTCGGCCTCCCGGCGTCAGCGGGCTGGTGCCGTTGCCAGGTTGGGATCCGGCCAATGATTGGAAAGGATTTCATGCGCCGGAAGCTTTGCCGCGCGCCTTGAACCCGCGCGAAGGATTCATCGTGACGGCGAATCACGATCTAAACCACCTTGGCAAAGTGCATCCCATCAACCTGTGCATGGCTTCTTATCGGGCGGACAGAATTACTGAGTGCCTCGCAGCCGATTCCACCCCTCTTACGCTTGAGAATATGCGCAAGCTTCAAATGGATTTATACTCGGCACAGGCGAAACAATTCTTGGAGATTATCCGGCCGCTGTTCAGCGAATTTAGTGGCACGCACGGAGCGGCGGTTAAGTGCTTCCAGGAATGGGACCTGAATTACTCGAGCGAATCCAAAGCGGCCTTTCAATTCGAGGAGTTCTACCGTGCCCTAATCTGCGAAGTATTTGGAGAATGCGAGGGTGCTTTCGGCCGGCCGGTCCTGGAGCGTGTGATGCACGAAACTTGCCTCTTTTTCGATTTCTACGGCAATTTCGATCGCGTCTTGCTGTCCGAGAAGTCTGCTTGGTTCGGCAAGCGGTCTCGCACTGATTTGTACCGAGCGGCGCTTGCCAAAGCGTTTGCCGTTCCGCCAAAACCCTACGGTGAGACGCGGAAGCTGCGCATGAGACACCTGCTCTTTGGCGGCAAACTGCCTCTGCTTTTTGGGTTCGACCGAATGCTCGAGATGCCGGGCAATCGCGCCACGGTGCACCAGGGGCAGATTTATCGCGGTGGAGGGCGCGAGTTATCTTTTGCGCCATCATTGCGATTCCTAACCGACCTCGCGACCGACGAAATCCAAACCACTCTCGCAGGTGGTGCCAGCGACCGACCATTCTCACGGTGGTACGCTAATGGCCTTCCGGATTGGATCCGAGGACAACCCAAGATCCTCTCGGGTTTAGATCAGAACGAGCTGCGGCGACACTGACTCCAGCTCGCCTAAATCGACCTTATCAATGATGCTGCCTCTTTTATCGATTTGGAACTTGGCTCCAAGCCGGAAATAATACCGGCATGACCGCCCGCACGGATGCTGAAAGTTTCGCAGCCGAAGCCGTCCGGGTACCCAGGCGCAAGGTGCCGCTCTGGCTCAAGCTAGCCTACACGGCCTTCATGGCGGTCCTGGTGCCGGTCTATTTGAAAAATTATGGGCCAACCAATTTCGTTTACTTCTGCGACATGTCCCTGTTTCTGGCGCTGCTCGGACTTTGGGGCGAGCGCTCCCTGCCGGTTTCCATGGCGGCGGTGGGACTTCTCATTCCACAGTTTTTTTGGTGTGTTGATTTCGCCGCCGAACTGCTCGGCTTTCATCTCACCGGCCTGACCAGCTACATGTTCGACACCCACCGCTCTTTGTTTCTCCGCGGCCTTTCGCTTTTTCACGGTTGGCTGCCCTTCCTGCTCCTCTATTTGGTAATTCGGCTCGGTTATGACCCGCGTGCGCTTAAGGCCTGGACGGCGCTGGGCTGGGCGCTTTGTCTGATTGCCTTCTTTTGGTTGCCGCCCGCCGGCGCGCAGCTTGCCGATCCCAAACAACCTCTGAACGTCAACCTCGTCTTTGGCTTCAACGACAGCCGCCCGCAAACCTGGATGCCCCCAGGAGTATATCTCGCGGTCTGGATGCTCGCTTTGTTTGCTCTGGCGTACGTGCCAACGCATTGGGCGCTTCGACGAATGCTCCTGGCGCCCTCGTCGGAAATGACCGCGGCCGCGAGGGATCAACCGGGATGATTCGGCTTTGCCATTCGGTGACTTCCGCTCTCAATTCACCGATTGAGTGTTTGCACGATTTAACCAAACTGTGCGCAGCGGGATGAATCAGACAGTAGCAAACACGAAACCAGCTCAGTCCCCGTCGGATGTGGAGAGGAGGACCCAGACGCGGCTGGGAGGCTTCTGGTCCCTGTTCGTGACGCAATTCCAAAATGCGTTCAGCGACAACGTCCTGAAGTTTCTCACGACCTTCATCATTATAGCATTGGGATTTTCCCAGGAGCGGCGTGACCAACTCGTGCCACTAGTCGGGCTCGTATTTGCTTTGCCATTCGTTCTTTTTTCGATGACCGGCGGTTTTCTAGCCGACCGTTTCAGCAAGCGCAACGTCATCATCGGCATCAAACTGGCCGAGATCGGCATCATGTCGTTCGCGATGCTGGGATTATGGCGGCACAATGTAGTTTTGCTGTTGGGGGTGATTTTCCTGATGAGCACGCACAGCGCCGTCTTCGGCCCGAACAAATATGGCTTGCTGCCGGAGTTGCTGGGCGAAAAGGAGCTGTCGTGGGGAAACGGCATTATCCAACTGGGCACGTTCGTCGCGAGCATCAGCGGCACGGTCGCGGCCGGCTTGCTTTCCGACACCTTCGGCAAGAATCAGATTTGGTCCGGGGCAATTCTTGTCGGGCTGGCGTTGTTCGGGACGCTCATGAGCATGGGGATCAGCCGGCTCCCGGCAGCCAATCCTACAAAAGAGTTTCGGTTGAATTTTCTGAGTGAATTCTGGACGCAGTTCCAAGCGATCCGAATGGATCGAGTGCTATGGCTTTCCGTCCTGGGCAGCACGTTCCTTTGGTTCTTGGCTGCGCTGTTCCAGCCGACAATAATCTTTTACGGAAAAGATGTTCTGCACCTGAACGACACTCACAGCGGCTATTTGCAGGCGTCGCTCGCCCTCGGGATTGGTATAGGCAGCGTGGCTGCAGGTTATCTCTCCGGCAAGAAGATCGAATATGGCCTCGTGCCGTTGGGCGCAGTCGGGCTGAGCGTGTTTGGAGCGCTGCTGGCCCGGCGCGGCTTGAGCTTCGAGTTAGTAGCCGTCAACCTGGCGTTGCTGGGAGCCTCCGGCGGCTTTTACGCGGTTCCCATCAACGCCCTGATTCAACATCGCCCGGACCCGGCCAACAAAGGCGGCGTCATCGCCGCCTCGGCCTTCCTTTCCTGGATAGGGATCATGTTCGCCTCTGTGATCTACTATTTCTTTGCCGTCATTCTCAAGCTGACTCCGCCGCAAATCTTCCTGGTCAGCGCTCTGATTACCCTCGCAGGCACAGTTTATGTGCTTTATTTACTGCCGGATTCGCTTTTGCGGCTGGTCCTCTGGTTTCTCACTCACACGCTCTATCGCATCAAGGTGCTGGGCCGCGACCATATTCCCGAGAAAGGCGGGGCGCTGTTTGCCTGCAATCATCTCTCGCATGTCGATGCGCTTCTGTTGCTCGCCTCGACCGATCGCCCGATCCGGTTCATCATGTATAAGGGCATTTACGAATTGCCCTGGATCAAGCCGCTGGCGCGCATTCTCAAGGTCATTCCGATTTCGTCCGAGCTGCGGCCGCGCGAGATGATCCAGGCCCTCCGCGATGCCAGTGAGGCGATTAACAGTGGCGAAGTCGTCTGCATTTTCGCCGAGGGGCAAATCACGCGCATCGGCCAGATGTTGCCGTTCCGGCGCGGGTTCCAGCGCATCATGAAAGACGTCCAGGCGCCGATCATTCCGGTTGCGTTGGATGGCATCTGGGGCAGCATCTTCAGCTTCCAAAAGCACCGGTTCATCTGGAAATTGCCGCGGCGCATTCCTTATCCGGTCACGGTGAATTTCGGCACGGCACTGCCCGCGACCGCCACGCCGATCGAAGTCCGCCAGGCCGTGCAGGAACTCATGGCTGAAGCTTGGCTCGAGCGGAAGAAGCGCATGCAGCCGCTGCATCGCGCGTTTGTGCGGTCAGCGAGGCTCCATCCCTTTCGCTTCGCGATGGCAGATACGCAGTCTCCCAGAGTCAATTTCAGCTCCGCGTTGGTGCGCGCTATTTTTCTCGCGCGACGGCTGAAGCAGGTTTGGGCCCGACAGAAGATGGTCGGATTGTTGTTGCCACCCTCAGTGCCGGCCGCGCTGACGAATGTGGCTGCTCTGCTGATGGGCAAAGTGCCTGTGAACCTGAATTACACCCTGTCCGACGAAGCGCTCGCCTCCTGCATCCGGCAGTGCGACCTAAAGACCGTTCTCACGTCCAGGCAGTTTCTTGAGAAGATAAAACTCAAAGTTCCCGTCCAAACTCTACTCTTCGAAGAAATCGCCAGCAAACCTCGAACTCTTGAAAAGACGTCAGCTTTTCTGAGCGCCTGGCTCTTGCCATGCCGCATGCTCGAGCGCAGCCTCCGCGAAACTTCGACACTCGGCACTCGACCCTCGACACTCTCCCCTTCCGACGCGCTCGACGAGTTGGCCACGATCATTTTCTCCAGTGGCAGCACCGGCGACCCGAAAGGCGTGATGCTTAGTCATTACAACGTCGGTTCGAACATCGAGCAACTGGATCAAGTGTTGGGGTTCACCCGGCGCGATCGGCTGATCGGGATACTGCCGTTTTTCCACTCTTTCGGCTTTACCGCGACGCTCTGGGCGCCGGCCACGCTCGGCCTGGGCGTAGTTTTTTACCCGAATCCTCTCGACGCCAAGAGCATTGGTCCCCTGGTCAGCCAGTATGCCATCACTTTCCTGCTTGCCACGCCGACGTTCCTGCAATTGTACCTGCGCGGATGTTCGCCTGAGGAATTTGGCGGCTTGCGCGTCGTTATGACTGGAGCGGAAAAACTTTCCGAGAGGCTGGCGGCCGCTTTCGAGGAGCAATTCGGCATCAGGCCCTTGGAAGGGTATGGCTGCACCGAATGCTCTCCAGTCGTGGCGGTGAACACATACGATTTCCGCGCCGCTGGTTTCCGCCAGGTCGGCGCCAAACGGGGCAAGATTGGCCATCCACTGCCAGGCATGACGGTGCGCATTGTCGATCCGGAGAACCGCGCGCCAATGCCGGTCGGCCAGCCCGGCCTGTTGCGCGTGCGCGGGCCCAATGTCATGCAGGGATATCTCGGCCGCCCGGAAAAGACAGCAGAAGTGTTGTGCGACGGTTGGTATGTCACCGGCGATATCGCTGCCATGGACGAAGATGGTTTTCTGCAAATCACCGATCGGCTGACGCGCTTCAGCAAGATCGGCGGCGAAATGGTGCCGCACATTAAGGTCGAAGAGAAGTTGCACGAGTTGGCCGGCACGGCCGAACAAACCTTTGTGGTAACGGGCGTGCCGGACGACAAGAAGGGCGAGCGGCTGGTGGTCCTGCACAAGCTGGCCGACGCGCAGCTCCAGTCGTGCCTCGAAAAGCTGGGCCAGTCTGACTTGCCCAACCTCTGGAAACCGCGCCCCGACCAGTTCCTCTCTGTGGACGCGCTCCCCTATCTCGGCACCGGTAAGCTGGACTTGCGAAAAGTGAAAGAGTTGGCGCTGAACCTCTCTTCCCGTGCGCAATGATTGGTTTGCCTTCCCGGCCGGAAATTGCGCTCACCTTTTCTGTCGCCAGGAGATGAGCATCATAGTTTGAGGAACTCTGGTTGTATCAGGTCGTCACTAAAATGGAAGATGGCGACGCTGCGTTCCATACCGAACCGTGATTTGCCCGCGTAACCGGGATTGAAGAAAAGTGTCCCGTCGAGCATGGCTGAGAATGGTTTGTGCGTGTGGCCGAAGACGACGACATCCGGCTTCGCTCGTGTAATCGCTGCCTCGAGTTCCGGAGTGAGGACATGCGGATTCACAATGTGGTGCACCAAAAAGTTCCGACCAGCCACTTGGATCAGCTCGGTCGTGCGATAGCCTAATCCCGGCTCGTCCGTATTGCCCGAAACCGCCGTTACCGGGGCGATGCTTTCCAATTCCTGAATCAGCCACGGCAGGCCCACATCCCCGGCGTGCAAGATCCGCTCCACTCCCGTGAACAGCAGCGGGATCTTTGGATCAAGGTAATTGTGGGTATCGGAGAGAATGCCGATTTTCACTGCAGTCAGCCACTTCGTACGACCGACAGACGCATCTCGCAAAGCAGAGACAGCGTCCGCGTCTCATGCTTTTGCTTCGTCCGGAGTGGCCTCGCCCTCGGGCTCTTCCTCCGGTTGTTCCGGCGTTTCCTCCGCCGGTGCAGACGCCTCGGTCAATTTCACGGCGCCGGCAAACAAGCCGGTGAAGAGGCCGCCGCTCAACAGCGTGTTGCGAAAGAAGGTCCACGTCGGCGGATAATTCGGCGTGCCGGACGTCAGCGCCTGAATCCAGCCTCTCACCGTTTTCGCATACTCCGGATTGTACAGCCAGGAAGCGGTGTTAGTGATCAGGTAAAACAGGACCGCGCCGAGCAATCCACCACAAACTAGTTTTAGCCAGGACATGCGGGCGGAAAAAAAACTCCCCAACGCGATTAGACCGGCGAAGGAAAGCGTTTTTATGAGCATGTAAACGCTGAACAACGTTTGATGGTAGTAGAACGCGTTCAGCAGGAAATCGGTCAGCAGCATCGTGCCCAGCGGCAGCCACCATTTGGAGCGTCCCGGGAAGAATGCTCCGGCGCAGAAAGCCAGCGCGTAGAAGGCGCTAAAATTGGGCGGAAACAGGCCCGGCCAGCGCGACAACGCTGCCACCAGCATAAACAGATACGGCGCCGCGCGATGCCATTTCTCTTTCACGATCTAAGCATAAGCCGAGCTGCAGGGATGACAAGTCGCCGATTGCAGAGTTGAAGTCTAGCTGACGAAAGAAGAGGAACACGCAGATGTGCGCTAATAAGCGCTACTAAAATCATTAGCGAAGATGAGCGAAGATTAGCGGTTCCTCATTTTCTGTTATTTTTCATTCTTCTTCGGCATTGGCTCATGCCATGCCTTTCCAGCCCGGTAGTAATCGAGCAATTGACGGCTCACTGCGGCCAACCGCTCTTCACCGGCGGCCGTGGCCAATTCAAGTGCTTTTTGCCCGGTCGTTACAGCCTCATTGAAGCGTGCCGCTTCAGCGTACGCCGCCGCCAAAGTGCCCAAAGGCCGGACCTCTGTGTACCTGGTGAGTCGGCAGGCGCGTTCGGCCACGCGCACCGCCTCCTTCCCGTCGCGCACGGTTGCATCCGGGGAAGTCGCCAGCACCCAGGCCAGGTTGTTCAAGGCATCCTGAGAATCAGGCTTTGCCGCGAGCACTTTGCGATACTGCGCCACCGCTCCGCGGTCATCGCCAGTTCGATGAAGCAACTCCGCAAGCTGCAGCCGTGTTTGAACCACTGGCTCCAGCCGCACCGCTTCGCGCAAGTGCGATACTGCTTCCTCGATTTTCCCATGCTCGGCCAGGAACGAGGCAAAGGATTTCTGAATGCCCGCATTTTGAGGTCGGAGCGCCAGGGCCGTTTGGAAGTGGCTCTCGGCTTCGGCGACGCGACCGGTCTCCGCCAAAGCCCGACCGAGGTTGCTATGGGCTTCCGGGTTGGAGGGATTCAGCCGGAGCGAAGCCAGGAATTGCTCAATCGCCTCGTTGTACTTCTTCTGCTCCGCCAGCAGGCAGCCGAGGTTGTTGTAAGCAGTCCAGGCGGCTGGATTCTTTGCTAAAGTATCTCGCCACAACGGTTCGTCCCGGGCCAGCACTCGCGCTCGCTGCATTGATAAGAGCGACAAGGCAACGATCAATGTAGTAGCCGCAACGCCGCTCACCGCCACACGAAACCTCTGTCTTAGAATTGTAGGAGCCGACGTAAGGAGGCTCTGAACAAAAAATCCAAAATCCAAAATCCAAAATCCAAAATTGATCAGCCCCGCCGCCGCCAGCGCAGCGATTCCGATAGTTGGCAAGTATTGGAAATGGTCAGCTACCCGCGACAGGGCCAGGTAGTACATGTCGAAGAAACCCATTGCCGGGAAGAGCGTGACCGTGAAATAACCCAATCCGAACAACGCAGCTCGGCCCCAACCACGTCGAAACCTCCAGCACACAACCAGTGCGCATCCGAGCAGCAGCAGCGGCAGATATGCTGTGGGCGCTGCCGCGTCGATCATCCAGCGCGGGTAAATCATGCACAGTTTCGCTGGCCAGACGGACTTGCCCAGATAAAACCAAACAGCCTGGCCCGCGCCGGCTAATCGCCCCCAAAAGTTCTCAGTCTGAACCGGAGCGGTCGTGATGGATTTCTGAAACCAGACGCTCAGCAAACCGAAGGCCAGTGCCAGAAGGAAGAATGGGCTGGTCTGCCACGCATCCGGGCGCGCGACGCGCCCGCGCTGCCACCATGCGCATCCGAGCAGCACGACTGGTAACATTACCGTCGAGGTCTTGCTCATCAGAGCCAGGACGAACAGTGACAGGGATAGAAGATAGAAGATGGTGGATGGTTTCTGCCCTCCTTCCTCCGACCGCTCCCCGTTCCGCACTTCTTCGAACCGCAGATAGCACCAGATGCTCAACAGATAAAACGGCAGCGAGAGGGTGTTCTTCATTTCGGAAATCCATGCGACAGACTCCACACAAACAGGATGAACCGCAAAAATCAGCGCCGCGAACCAGGCGCCCGGAATCTTAAGCTTTAGCAACACTCGCCACAACAGGACGGCGCTCAAGGCGTGGAGCAAAACATTGACCGCGTGGTACCCGGCCGGGTGACTGCCCCAGACGAGCCATTCGAGCCAAAGAACCACCAGCGTGAGAGCGAAATCCGTCCGAAACCAAACTGAGGTGAGTTTCAGCGTTCCAATGGCGAGCGGATTCCTGTCCACCAGCAGGGCATCGTCCCAGACAAATTGACCGTGCAGAGCCGGCCAATAGACCGCGAGCACCACCAGCAACAGCACGGCACCCTGGCCAAACCGCAGACGGCCCTCGGGCTCCGCAAGTTTCTTGACAAAATTCACGGCGAAAAAATCCGTTCGCGCAACGTCTCTCGATAAGCTATTTCTGACGTGCGAGTCGGCATCATCAAATAATCGCGACTGCTTGTGGAGCAACTTTTCGAGATTCTTTATGAGGATGACGAGCTGCTCGTGGTCAACAAGCCGGCGGGCCTGGTATGTCATCCCACCAAGACCGATGAGCGCTCCAGTTTGATCGGCCGCGTCCGACTCTACCTGGGAGCGCCGGCCTCCGGCCAGCCAGTACCCCACCTCATCAATCGGCTGGACCGCGAAACGAGCGGCGTTGTGCTCGTGGCGAAAAATGCCCGGACCGCGGGCGACCTGGGAAAACTCTTCGAGAGCCGGGCGGTTGAAAAGGAATACCTGGCCCTCGTGCACGGCCATGTGGCCGGAGAGCAAGGCATCGTCGACGCTCCACTCGGCAAAGACGACCACAGTCAAGTGGCAATCAAGGATTGCGTTCGCGCGGATGGAGCGATTGCATCCACGGAGTACTGGGTCGAGCGGCGCGGTTTACGGCTTGCGTCTCCTTTCCCAGGTGCGGCTCCAGAGAGCGGGCCTCGCTCGTCTCGCGCCGCTCCTGTGCCGTTTTCCTTGTTACGGCTGCGCCCGCGAACGGGGCGCAAGCATCAGATTCGCATTCACCTGGCGCACATCGGCCACCCGGTAATAGGCGACAAACTCTACGGTGGCGATGAGGGTCTGTATTTAGCATTCGTACAGAACCGGCTTACGCCTGAGCAACGGGACCAATTGCTCCTGCCGAATCACGGGTTGCACGCCAGCGAAGTGCGATTCAATTGGCGCGCGCAAGAAAGAGTCTTCCGTGCAGAGCCAGAGCCTTGGTTTTTGGATTGGCTCGAGGAGGAGCCAATTGAGAAAGTAGCTCCGAACGTCAGTTCGCGCTGATCTTCTTGCGCAAGAGGCCTGCTCGTGCTGCAAGGGTTCTCGGGCAGAAATATTGCCGCGAACTGACGTTCGCGGCGACCGCTTTCATGGATTGGCTCGAAGGCGGTTCAAGAAATCTGTGTTTATCTGAGCGCATCTGTGGTTAAAAATACTCCGTGCCTGCGCTCCCCAAAACCATGTGCGCGGTCGTTTACCGCGGCGCAAATGATCTGCGCCTCGAAACCATCCCGGTGCCGCGCATTGGCCCGAGCGAGCTTCTCGTCAAAGTCGCCGTCTGCGGCGTTTGCCCCACCGACATCAAGAAAATCCATTATGGCACCGTCTTGCCGCCGCGCGTTTTCGGCCATGAAACCGCCGGCACGATCGTGCGCCTGGGAGCACGAGTCAACGGATTCAGGCTGGGTGATCGAGTCGCGCTTCATCATCACGTGCCGTGCCTGAAATGCCATGCCTGCCGCCATCGCGCCTTCGCGCAATGCCTGCAATATAAGCGGACCGGGATCACCGCCGGTTTTGAGCCTGCGGGCGGCGGCTATGCCGAATATGTGCGCGTAATGTCATTCGTCCTGCCCGGCGTGGTCAAAATCCCGCCGCGCAATTCCTTTTTGGAAGGTGCGATGCTTGAACCGGTCAACACCGTGTTTAAAGCTGTCAAACGTCTGGCTCTTTTGCCTGACGACATCATCCTCGTGGCCGGTCAAGGCCCGATTGGGTTGATGTTCACCCGGTTGCTGAGCTGTTTGGGAATGCGGGTATTGGCGACCGATCTGCTCGAGACCCGGCTGGGGCCGGCGAGAGAATTCGGGGCTGCGTGGGTGTGGCGGGAGAAATCCAAAATCCAAAATCCAAAATCCAAAATCCAAGAATCGCAGCGCGTTATTCGGAATCCCGATCGCCCCCAAAAAAACCGAAGCCTGGTTGGAGCGTCGGGGACACTCGGGGAGTTGGTCGAGCGCGTCACACAGGGCCGGGGCCTCGACGCGGCGGTGATTGCCGTGCCTTCGGACGAGGTGGTTCGTCAGGCGCAACAACTTGTCCGCGGCGGCGGCCAGGTGTTGCTTTTCTCCAATACTCGCCGGGGCGAGCAAACCGCTCTCGACCCGGCCGCGATTTGTGTCGATGAAAAGGATCTGATCGGAAGCTACTCCGCCGATTTCACGCTACAGAAGGAAGTCGCGCGACTGGTCTTTGGCCGCACTCTGGATGTGCGGAGGCTCATCACGCATGAATTCCCGTTGGAACAAACCGCCGAGGCGATCGACCTGGCCGCCCACCCCACTGAGGACTCGCTGAAGGTAGCGGTGAGTCAGATGATGAATGACAAAATCGCCTCGTGAGGAGTCGTTCAGCATTCCCCAAGCAAACAAGAAATTGAGCTTGGTGCGCGGGCCAGTCCCCTCTCATTAACACCACGCTTCAGCGGGGTGCAGCGGCCGAAACAAGCGCTTAGAAAAACCGTTTCAACCCGGATTTTGCATTTGGCCTGGGAGTGTGTTGCGAACTGAACCTCAA
>CAYUPI010000063.1:0-32124 GCA_964446585.1 uncultured Verrucomicrobiota bacterium | reverse complement strand
ACAGAGCCTAGCACACCCCTTCCCAAATGGCTATAGTTTTTATTGAAACGCTTTAATAAACGCTAATGGACGGGAATTTTGGAAAAGGGAAACCAAATCTGGGCTGGCGGCGCGGGGGAACACGAGCTCGGACATGAGGAAACGGAGGGAACAGAGAGTCATCCACTAATGCTGAAACCGCTCATGGACCGCTGATGAACGCTAATGAACACAGCGCAAATTGAAGGGGAATCGGAGGCTCGGGTTTGACGTTTTGATGTCGGTCGGCTTAAAGGTAAAGGCAGGCGATGCATATGAATGGACACGAGTTCTGAAAAGGGGGAACGGGGAGGATTTTAACCACGGATAAGAAGGGATGAACACGGATTCGAACATGAGGAAACGGAGCGAACAGAGAGTTATCCACTAATGCTGAAACCGCTAATGAACCGCTGATGAACGCTAATGAACACAGCGCAAATTGAAGGGGGATCGGAGGCTCGGTTTGACGTTTTGAAGTTGTTCGGCTGAAAGGTGAAGGCAGGCCATGAAGGTGCCGGCGTTGAATCCAGGCACGCGAAAGCTCCAGCGGCTTTGGGGCCGCATCGGCGACCACCAAAGGTGCCGAGAGGCGGGTGAGAGAAGATACTATTTTCCCTCGCAGCTTCCATTTGCGCTTGGAAGACGCTTTCAGCGTGATACATTTAATGGGTTTGCAGGCACATTGACTCACTATGGACTACCGCAAGACGATAACCATCGAACCTGGCAAGCGCGGAGGAAAACCTTGTATTCGCGGGATGCGGATTACTGTCGCCGACGTCCTGGGCTGGCTTTCAGCAGGTATGAGCCATGACGAAATTCGTGAGGATTACCCCGAGATCACGGAGGAGGACATCCGGGCTTGCCTCGCGTATGCGGCAGACCGTGAGCGGCGATTGATCGTCGCGACCTGAATGAAGCTGTTGTTCGATCAGAACCTCAGCTTCAAATTGTGTGGGAGATTGGCTGATTAATTTCCCCAAAGTACCCAAGCTCGTCTTATTGGACTTGATCGCGCAGACGATCCAGTTCTTTGCGAGTACGCGCGGGCCAATGGGTTCACGATCGTATCGCAGGACAGTGAAATGTATGAGCTAAGCAGCTTGCGCGGCCAACCGCCAAAGCTGATTTGGCTGCTGCGGCAATCAGAAAACGGCGGTTATCGAAAAACTCCTTCGCGATCATTGCGGGCGAATCACGTCTTTCGAAAATGATCCCACTGTGGGCTGTCTGGAAATCTATTGATGGGCGTTCGGGTTTGGCGGCGCGGGCAGAAAGGAAGAACAAGATTTGAGCCGCGCCACTGAAATTTTTTGAGGGGAACGTGAACCCCGGGTGGCGAACGTTCAGACTGCAGAATGGGGCGTTCTTACCCGGGGCTATTGTCAGGTCACTCCTACGGAGTTTTGCGAACACGGGTTTGAACATGAGGAAACGGAGAAGAGATAAAACGCAGAGGGCACAGCGCGGCAAAGCCGCAACCAAAGTGGATGGTGGATGGTTGATTGTTGATTGAGAGACAGGCGAGTGGAGGCGAATTTTGGAAGGAGAAGGGAGAGACAGATGAGGTGAAACCCGAATCCAACCCGCTCCGGCTTGATGCTTTCCGCGAATGCGGCTCATCGCGCCAGGCGGGAGCTTCGCCGCGCTTTGGTCAGCCGGTCGTTGCCTGTTCTGGCTATTCGCCGCATCGTTCACTAATTTTATTCGAAAATTGGTTCGATGGCCATAACAAGTCGTTTATGCCTATACCTGACTTAACCGTCGATGGCTTACTGCCTCCGGGAGTTCATGATTGCACATTTGAAGAGGTCGAGCGCAGTTTTGGCGGCTTCAATCGTACAGACCGTCGCCCGGTACTATGGGAGAAGTTCAGCGCATTTCATGAGGAAGCCAGGAAAACGGGCCTGGTTGTGGCGATCCTGATCAACGGTAGCTTTGTGACCGCCAAACCTGATCCCAACGACATCGATATTATTGTTGTGGTATTCGAAAGCCATAATTTCTCGCTGGAGCTGCTGACGGCCCAGTACAATGTGTTGTCCGCTCAAAGGGTCAAGCGGCGGCACCAATTAGATATGCTGGTGGCGCGTGAAAACTCGGAACAATATCAGCGCTATCTGAAACTGTTTGAGCAGGTGAGATTTGAACCGACCCAAATAAAAGGCATATTAAGAATAAATCTATGATTGAGACCGAGGCGCAACTCCGACAGGCGATCGAGCAGATGCAGAACCTCTGCCAAGCCATCAACTCCCTTCGCGAGGAGGTTTTCCCGAAGAACGCTCGCAATTTCGCCGTGTTAGCCGAAGGACCACTGGAACAAATCCGCCAGTTGCAAGATCAGATTGATCAGTATGTGCGGCATCTGGAGGAGATGCCGGCTGGAAGCTGAGGTTGAGGGAGTGATTGTTTAGAAGCGTTTGACATTGTCTGGGAGGCGTTCTTACAGGGGCTGTTTGTCTGGTCACTCCTACGGAGTTTCGTGAACAGGGATTTGCGGAGGGAAGACGAATGGACCTGGCGCGTGTGGTGCCGCAAGCACACCGTCCTCGTCCTCGTTCTCGTAATCAAAGAGCCGATGGTCGAGGACGAGGACGAGGACGAAAGCAGGGCCGATGGGCGCATCAGACGCGTGCTCAGGTCAGCAACTTCTCCACAACTTCGCCCGATACATCCGTGAGCCGGAAATCGCGGCCCTGAAACCGATAAGTCAGCTTCGTGTGATCGAAGCCCAAGAGGTGAAGCAGCGTTGCGTGCAGATCGTGAACGTGCACTTTGTCGGTCGTTGCGTTGAAGCCGAATTCGTCAGACTCGCCTATCGTGATGCCCGGCTTCACGCCACCACCGGCCAGCCACATGGTGAAACAGTTCGGGTGATGATCGCGGCCATCGTCGCCACCCTGGACCATTGGCGTGCGGCCAAATTCGCCGCCCCAAATCACGAGAGTGTCTTTCAACATGTCGCGCTGCTTGAGATCCTTGATCAAGGCGGCGCAGGCCTGGTCCGTGGCCAGGCAATTCTTCTTGAGATCCGCTACCAGGTTGCCGTGCTGGTCCCAAGCTTCATGGAACAATTGGACGAACCGAACGCCGCGCTCGACCAGGCGACGCGCCAGCAGACAGTTATTTGCGAAAGAAGATTTGCCCGGCTCGGCCCCGTACATCTCGAGGGTCTGTTTCGATTCTTTTGAAATGTCCATCAACTCCGGCGCGCTGGTTTGCATCCGGTAGGCCATCTCGAAGGAATTGATGCGCGAGGCGATTTCCGGATCACCGACAACATTCAAATGTTTTTGATTCAGGCGTTTGATCGTGTCGAGGGAATCACGCTGCATCTGTGGATCGATGCCTTTCGGGTTGGAAAGATACAGCACGGGATCGCCGGCGTTGCGGAACAAGACCCCCTGATAGAGTGAAGGCAGAAATCCCGACCCCCAGTTTGACGCCCCGCCGCTGGTCCCCTTGGTCCCTGAACTGAAAACGACATAAGCCGGGAGGTCGGAAGACTCGCTGCCCAGGCCGTAAGTGACCCAGGCGCCCATGCTCGGCCGGCCAAATTGCTGAGTGCCGGTGTTCATGAAAATCTGCCCGGGCGCATGGTTGAAGGCATCGGTGTGCATCGATTTCACGATGGCAATGTCATCGACGACCTCGGCCAGGTGCGGCAGCAGTTCTGAGAGTTCGGCGCCCGATTGGCCGTGCCTGGCAAATTTGAACTTGGGGCCAAGCAAGGTCGAGCTTGGGTTTATGAACGCGGCGCGATAGCCCTTGACCAGCTCGGCCGGCGGCACTTTGCCGTTCCATTTGGCCAACTCAGGTTTGTAATCAAAAAGCTCGAGATGACTGGGCGCGCCCGCCATGAACAGGAAGATGACTCGCCTGGCTTTGGCTGGGAAATGGGGCTGTTTCGGAGCCAATGGATTGACGGCAGTGACCGAAGAGGCCCAGCCGTTCTGCTGGAACAACTGGCCAAGCGCGATGGCGCCCAGCCCGACGCCGCACTGCTCAAAAAACCAGCGGCGTGTGATCAGCTTTCGGTCTGCACCCAGGAAGAAATGCGATTGGCAGTTCATAGGCTTACTCTTTCGTGATGGTTTCGTCCAGGTTGAGCAGCACGCGCGAAACCACGGTGTAAGCCGCCAGTTGGGACGGCGTTGCCCCTCCGGGCAAGTCTTTAGCGGCCTCATTCTTCCCGGTAGCCACTTCGTTCGCGTTGACCCAGCCCTCAGCGATTCGATGCTCCTGCTCGTGAAGCAGCGAGAGCAGCTCGCTTTTCTCGTCAGTCATTGGCGCGCGCGACAAGGCGCGGCGAAAAGCGTACTGAATCCGGTCACCGTCGGTCTTGCCGCCCTCCTGGAGCGTCTTGCGCGCCAGCGCCTGGGCGCATTCGACAGAGACAGTTTCGTTGAGCGAGGCCAGCGCTTGCAGGGGCGTGTTCGAGCGCATCCGGCGAACGCAGGAGAAATCGCCGTTCGGCGCATCAAAAACCTGAAGCATCGGATAGGGAGTCGAACGGCGGCGGAAGGTGTAGATTGCCCGCCGATATCGATCGGAGCCGGTTTCCTCCTTCCAGGGGAAAGGGGCGTAGCTGGCCGGCGGCTGAAAAAGGAAATCCGGCGCAGGCGAGAAAATGGACGGCCCGCCGATTTTCGGGTCCAACAAACCGCTGGCCGCAAGCGCGACGTCCCTGACAATCTCAGCGTCCACGCGCAGGCGCGTTCCTCGAGCCAGGAGCCGATTATAGGGATCCTTCGCATAGAGCGCCGGCGTGACTTTGGAAGATTGACGGTAAGTGGCGGAAGTGACGATGAGCCGATGGATATGTTTCAAACTCCAGGGTTGAATTCGGTTTTCGGCCTTCGGATTCCTTTCGGATTTCGACATTCGGGCTTCGTCACTTACGAGCGGTTCCATGAACTCGCAAGCGAGCCAATCGAGCAGCTCTGGATGTGAAGGCGGCTCGCTTTGCATTCCGAAGTCTTCGGGTGTGTTAACAATGCCGCTGCCGAAATAAGCTTGCCAAAGCCGGTTCGCCGCAACACGGGCGGTCGTGGGAGACTGTTTGTCCGTCAGCCATCGAGCCAGTGCCAACCGGGATGCCGCACCTGGTGAAGTCGTCAATGGATGCAGAAATGCCGGCACAGCGGGTGAGACGGAGGTCGTCGGCTTCAACCAATCGCCGCGTTTGAGGATGTGCGTGTCGCGAGCCTGGTCGCGGCCCGTCAGCGTGAGAGCGGTGGCGCCCTCCGGCCATTGTTTCCCTAACGATTCGATTTCATCGTTGGCCTCTTTGCACTCAGAAACCGTGGTGCGCCAATAACTGAAGAGCGCGGCGGTCTGAGTCGGCGTGCGGCGTTCGCGCGGAATCGCGAAGATGTCTCGCACGCGACCGGGCAACGGATCGGCCGTCGGCTTCGAAGCGTTCGTTGTGGCAGAGAGGCGGAACCGGCCCAGGTTGTTGTTCATCAGATCGTCGCTGTTCCAACCGCCGTGGTTCTGCGTGAGATGAAACACCAGAATGGTTCCGCCCTCGAAGCCGACATTGGTTGCGCATTGGAAGACGGCCTTGCGATCCTGGTTGCGGCGGCCGGGGCCGGCATCCATCCCCCAGGCCGTTTCATCCTTGCCGTCGATGGCGAACTGCACCGGGCCGGTCACGCGTTTCTTGTCGGTCTTATCGTAGAAATTTGGTTCCAGAGGCGTTTCCGCCTGCTCGAAATCAGCCGTCGCCTTCTCAAATTTCACGCTCATTTTGTTCGTCGGGCTCCTGGCCTCGAGAGCCTCGACCTTGAACTCCGTCAGCGCACAGGTCCCCTTGAAGGAGCGACCCGGGCCATTGCACGGCAGGTCCGGCGAGGTGAGCAATTCGAGCCGGAACGCGCTGATGTTCTGCAAATCATTTGTCAGAAAAAGCTTCACCGTATGCTTGGTTGGCGCGTAACCGAGCGCGAGGAACGAACCATCGGGCTGAGGCAGGTATCGTTGGCCGCCGGTCGAGATTTCTTCGACCCAGGGCCTGAGCACGATCCACTCCGGCTGATCGTTCCTGACCGACTCCTCCCAACTCGCCATCCGCTGTTCCCAGTCCGGCATCTTGAGGCGCAAACCGGCCTCAAGGTCTCTGATCTTGCGCGAGAGGTCGGCCGCCTTGGTCTGTTGCTCGGGCGTATAAACTACCGGCTGCGTTTCGTGGTCGTTATTGAGAAACGCAAACAGCCGGTAATACTCCTCCTGCTTGAGCGGATCGAACTTGTGGTCGTGGCATTGGGCGCACTGAATCGTCAGGCCCAGCACGCTCTTGCCGATGCAATCCATCCGGTCGAACATCGCGTCCATCCGGAATTGCTCGGGGTCAATCCCGCCCTCCTCGTTGACCATGGAATTACGCAAAAACCCCGTCGCCACGATCTGTTCCTGGGTCGCATTGGGAAGCTGGTCACCGGCGATTTGTTCGATGATGAACTCGTCATACCGCATGTCCCGGTTCAGCGCGTTGATGACCCAATCCCGATAAAACCAAACGTAACGCAGCTTGTCTTTCTCGTACCCGTCCGAATCCGCGTACCGCGCCGCATCGAGCCATAATCGGCCCCAGCGCTCGCCGTAATGCGGCGAGGCGAGCAGGCGTTCGACCTGACGCTCGTAAGCGTCCTTGCTCTTATCAACCAGGAACGCGTCCACTTCCGCCATCGTCGGCGGCAAACCGATCAGGTCCAGGCTCAAACGGCGCAGGAGCGTGACCCGAGCGGCTTCAGGTGACGGTTTGAGTTTTTCCTGTTCCAGTCGAGCGAGCACGAAGTGGTCAATCGGATTGCGAATCCATCGTTTCTCGGTGACCTTCGGCAGTTCCGGCCGGGCGGGAGGTCTGAAAGCCCAATGAGTGCGCCAGTCCTTGCGCGTCGCCGCTGCGGCTTCCGGCCAGGCCGCTCCTTGATCTATCCAGGTCCGCAACAAAGCGATTTGCTCCGTTGTCAGTGGTTCCCGTTTTCTCGGCATGCGTTCCAGATCCTTTTTGGTCCCCGAGACTGCCTGGATTAGCAGGCTGTCAGCGCTTTTTCCGGCCACTACCGCCGGGCCCGATTCGCCGCCCTTGAGCGCCGCCGCCTTTTGGTCCAGCCGCAATCCGCCCTTCTGCTTTTCCGGGCCGTGACATTCAAAGCATGTCTTCGTCAGGAGCGGCAGAATTTCGGTCGCGAAGTCAACACGCCGATTGACTGGTGGTGGGGAATTCGTCAGCCCAGGATTGGCTGCCTCGGCGGTTCCACCGAGATCGAACGTGATGAGGCGGGCGGCAATGACGAGAGCAATCCGGGAAAGGCTTCGGTTTCTCCAGCCGTGACGCATGATCTAAATATTGCCCGATCCATGGCAACTCGTCCATTGGCCTTTCAGTCCCACGCCGGAAAGAGCAGAAAGGAGGCTTTTAGCTACAGATGGACAGGGACGGGCACAGCGCGGCGAAGGCGCAACCACATCGTCCTCGTAATCGAAGACCCGATAGTCGAGGACGAGGACGAGAACGAGGACGAAACTGCTTACGACACTTACTGATCCACTTTTCGGCTGAGGAGGATTGTAAGGTCGTGAGATTCGACATTGGGCGTGACGACGTCGGGGAATCCATCTTCGTTAAGGTCGCCCAGGGCGAGCTTCCAGCAACCTTTTCCGCCGGAAGGGACGATGAGCGGCTCGGAACCAAAACCGCCGCGGCCATTGCCGAAGAAGATCCGCACGCTCTTTTCAGTGACGGCAATGAGGTCAGGCTTGCCGTCGTGGTCGAAATCCACAAACGCAAGATACCAGCCTCGGTTGCCCATGCTCAGTGGAGGCAATCGTGTAAATCTGCCCTCGCCCTGGTTGAGCAGGATGGTTGCATGATCGTTATGGTTGTTGGAGAGGAAGGCGTCGGGCCGGCCATCGCCGTTCAGATCGCCGACCGCGACGAAATAGACGTCATCATCGCCTGTCTTAATCGGTGAAGCCGGTGCGGGGGTGAACTGGCCTTTCCCGTCGCCGAGCAGGACGGTCATGGTGCGGACGCCAGGCTTGCTGTTCGGAACGAGGATGTCGAGATTGCCGTCACCGTTCACATCGGCGGCAGCGATTGGATACGGACTCGGGCCACAGGGAAAGACAGCCGTTTGGGGAGACACGAAGCCGCCGTGTCCATCGCCCAGCATGACTGCGATGTCGCCGTCGGCATTGTTGGCGGTGACCAGGTCAAGCTTGCCGTCATGATTCAAGTCGGCGAGCAACAGGCCATGGGTGTGCGGGTGCAGGCCATGCTTGGGCCAGAAGGGCGAACCGGGTGTGGTGGTAAACCCGCCTCGACCGTCAGCGAGGAACACGGAAACGCTGTAGCGGTCGTGGTCGGCTGTTACCACGTCCGGCCATCCGTCACCATTGAGATCTCCGATGGCCATCTCCGAGGCCCGTTCGTGCATAGGGACCTCGCGATCGGGTGTCGCGCGAAACCTTCCGCTGCCGTCGCCAAAGTAAGTCTGCAGCCGCGTTTCGACCGTGAGCAGCAGGTCCTGGTGGCCATCGTGGTTGAAATCGGCAATGGCAACGCAACTGGCCGCTAACGGCAGTGGAGAACCCGGCGCAGGCACGAGTGTGACTTTCGGTGCAGCGGCGAGCTGACCTGGCGCACAGAAAACAGTGACCAGAACCGAGAGAACGGACATGAAAGCAGTTCGAGCTCTCCGGTAACGCTGATTTATGGGCGCCGGCGGATGAGGGAGCTCTGCCAATTGAAGGCTCTCGTTGGTTGCATTGGGGATTGCTGACTTTCGCAGTCAAACATGCTCGAATCCTTACTGCATTTCAAATGCAGGTTTGTCAGGTAATTGTAAAAAGGGTGTAAGAAAGAGTCATCTTTAGAACAGGCCGGAACTTCAAGGGTTTCGGCGGTGCGCTTGCGTGGTAAACCGCTAAAGCGGTTATGGAGTACCAGCCGCTCTAAACCACCCCGCTGAAGCGGGGTGTTAATGAAAAGATTGCAGATACCAGGTTTTCTGCTTGCCCTGACCCTCTCAGATTTTGAGATTCGCCCTGTCATAGGCGATCTGCGCCAAAACGCTCGCACGACGCCGCTGGTGGGTGTATTGCTGAGCGTGAATGGATGAGGTCGGGCTCATACATCGTACTCCCGGGAAACCGGCCAGGATTTCTTACTGGTTCATCGCCGGCACGCTCATTGTGGTCGGCTGGCTTCACCTGGCGACGCCGCTGCTGGCGATCCTTTTTTCGTACCTTGCTCTCACGAAGCTGAATTTTCTGAAGCATCGAGGCAAGTGGGTGGCGGTGGCGCTCTTTCTCGTGCTGGTATCGGCGCTGGCCTACGGCCTCGGCTATGTCATCAACCAGGCGGTCCAGACCCTGCCGGACGTCCTCGCCGACCAGGCGATCCCTTTGGGCATTCAGTGGGCCAAGCAGCACCAGATCGAACCACCGTTTACCGATTACGACAGTTTGAAGGACTGGGCGACTGACCTGGTGCAGGGCCAGGCGCATTACCTGGGCAACATTGCCAAATTCGCCCGCGGCGCCACGACGCAATTTGTATTCCTCGTCGTAGGAGCCGTGGTGGGGATCAGCATTTTCCTGAATCCCCAACTCGAACTGGGTCGAGAGCCAGGAAACCAGTCGGGGAATTTCTATTCGTCGTGTTGCGAACATATCGCCCGGCGCTTTGCCACCTTGTATCGGAGCTTTGCGATGGTAATGGGCGCGCAAATCATCATCTCCGCCATCAACACCGTCTTTACCGCCATCTTCGTCCTGGCGGTCAGATTGCCGCACACCACGGTGGTTATCGGACTGACTTTCCTTTTTGGGCTGTTGCCGGTGATTGGCAATCTCATCAGCAACACGATTATCGTTGGGATTGCCCTGACCGTATCACCAGTTAAGGCGCTGCTGTCACTGTTGTTTCTGGTGTTGATCCATAAGCTGGAATATTTTCTGAACGGCAAAATCATCGGGAGCCGTATTCGGAATCCCCTGTGGCTGACGTTGCTGGCCCTGGTGCTGGGCGAGCGGCTGATGGGTTTGCCGGGAATGGTCCTGGCGCCGGTGGTTCTGCACTATCTCAAGGTGGAGGCCTCTAACATCGAGGTGGAAAGGCCATGATCGATTTTGGATTTTGGATTTTCTTATTACGGACTCCTCACGTCGTATCCTACAATACATCGTCTGCCACAATGTTTCGTTGCTGGCTTGAGCACTTGGCGCGAGTGCACTAACATGTGCCATTGACTCGATTCGCCCAGTGAGACAGCAGCGCCTTTTCGTCCGCGTGAAGTATGGGCCGTGGCTCGGTGCCTGGCTGATGCTAGCGGCTGGCTCAAGCGGGCTCAGCGTGGAGCTCGAGGAGGCGCGACGACTGTTGCTGACGGGCCACTACAACGAGGTCGCAACCCAGGCGGAGAAGGCTCTCGAATCGCGGCCTGAGGACGAAGGGTGGCAATTGCTCTTGAGCCAGGCGTTGCTGGCCACGGGCAAGTACAGCGAAGCGCGCAGCGCCATGACCAACGCCCTGGCGCACGAGCCGCGGAGCCTGGCATTGCGCTGGCAGGCGCGTGAAGTGTTTCAGAGCAACGGCGACACAGAGGCCGCCAATCAAATGGTCGAGGAGATAATCCAGCGCGGCACGGCCCGCGCCTGGACTTACCGGAACGATGCCGCCAGCCTCGTGGCCATCGGCCAGGCATTGCTGTTGCGCGGCGTCGATCCCAAAAGCGTTCTCGATGCCGTATTTGCCAATGCCCGAAAAGTGGACCCCAAGCTGCGCGAGCTGTATCTGGCCAGCGGGCAATTGGCGCTCGACAAACATGATTTTGCGCTGGCGGCGAAGAAATTCGAGGAGGGCTTGAAACAACTGCCCGACGATCCCGATCTGCAGTTCGGTTTAGCGCGGGCCTATGCGCCCAGCGCGACTGCCACGATGCTGGGGGCGCTGGAAAGCGCGCTGGAAAAGAACAGCAATCACATCGGCAGCCTGTTGTTGCTGGCCGATCACGACATTGACGCCGAGGATTATGGCGAAGCGGAAGAGCAGTTGGACCGGATCAAATTGATCAATCCGTGGCAGCCGGAGGCATGGGCTTATCGGGCAGTGGTGGCCCATCTGAAACACCAGACGGCAGAGGAAGAAAGCGCGAGGACAAATGCTTTAAAGTTCTGGCGGGACAATCCACGAGTGGACCACCTGATCGGACAAAAGCTTTCCCAGAATTACCGGTTCGCCGAGGGTGCCGCCCACCAGCGCCAGGCCCTGCAATTCGATCCGGACTTTCTTCCGGCAAAAGCCCAGCTCGCCGAGGACTTGCTCCGGCTGGGCCAGGAGGCGGAAGGGTGGAAACTCGCCCTGGAGGTGCAGAAAAAAGACGCCTATGACGTGCAGGCCTACAACCTGGTCGGTCTTCATGAAAAAATGAGCGCGTTTGCCACGCTCACCAACGGCGATTTCCTGGTGCGGATGAACAGTCATGAAGCGGCTGTTTATGGCCCGCGGGTGCTGCAGTTGCTCGGCCAGGCCCGAAGCAACCTCTGCGCGAAATATGGCGTCGAGCTGCAGCGGCCGACCATCGTGGAAATTTTTGCCGACCAAAAGGATTTCGCGGTGCGCACGTTCGGCATGCCTGGCAACCCGGGCTATCTGGGCGTGTGCTTCGGGCGCGTGGTTACGGCCAACAGCCCCGCTTCGCAATCCGGCAGCCCGGTCAATTGGCAGGCGGTCCTGTGGCATGAGTTTTGCCATGTGGTCACGCTGCAACTGACCGGCAACAAGATGCCGCGCTGGCTTAGCGAAGGCATCTCGGTCTATGAGGAGATCCAGGCCAACCCGTCCTGGGGACAGACGATGAATCCGCAGTATCGGGAGATGGTGCTGGGCGATGACCTCACTCCACTGTCGAAGTTGAGCGCGGCCTTTCTTTCGCCGCGCTCCGACATGCACCTTCAGTTTGCTTACTTTGAGGCCTCGCTCGTGGTCGAGTTCCTGGTGCAGCGGTTTGGCATCGACTCGCTGAAAGCCATTCTGCGCGATCTCGGCCAGGGCGATGGAATTCACCAGGCTTTGGAAAAACACACCGCGGAGATCTCAAAACTCGATGAGGACTTTGAAGCGTTCGCGCGACAGCGGGCCGAAAAACTGGCGCCCGCCCTTGATTTCGAAAAGCCGGCGCTCGTAGCGCACGAACCGGAGAAGGGAGCAAGCCGTCTGCCGCGGCCGACGCCAAAGCCTGGTTCGGGAGGCGGGGAGTCGTGGGATGAATGGGCAAAGAACCACCCGACGAATTTTTGGGCGCTGGCGCTGAAAGGACGGGAGTTGGTTGAGGCTAAGAAGTGGGCCGAAGCAAAACCGGTCTTGGAACGATTGCTCGAGCTCTACCCGGGCTTTGCCGGCCCGGAGAGCGCTTATCGTCTGCTGGCGGCGACGCACCGGGCGCTGGGCGAGACCAACGCTGAGAAAAAAGTGCTAACGCGATTTGCCGAGCTGGACCGAGAGGCGACCGATGCTTATTTGCGGCTGATGGAGCTGGGCGCAGACGCGCAGGAATGGTCAGACGTGCTAAAGAATGCGGAGCGGTATTTGGCGGTGAACCCGCTGGTGGCCGCGCCTTACCGATACCTCGCGAAAGCCAGCGAGGCCACCGGCGCTAATGCGAACGCGCTCGCTTCCTATCGCGCCTTGCTGGAGCTGGATCCGCCGGATCCGGCCGAGGTGCACTTTCGCCTGGCTCAGCTTCTTCATCGGCTGGGCGATCCGGAGGCGCGGCGTCACGTGCTCGAGGCGCTTGAGGAGGCCCCACGCTATCGCGCGGCGCTGCAGTTGCTGTTGGAAATTAATCGCGAGTCGCCGCGAACCAGCCTCAAACCGGCGACGGCCACAGCGACGGCTCAGGCGAGCCAATGAGAAAGACCGCTCTGATTTTTTTGCTGCTGCTCATTGCCGCCGGCGTGCTTTTGGCGCAGCGGCGTCCGGGCGACGGACGCCGACTGGGCCGCGGTTGGGGAGCGGGCTCGCACGTTGTCACGACGGAAGGAGGCGATCTGGTGGACGAGGAGACCGTGCGCACGGCGCGAGAGATTGCCTCGCACAGCACGGGCACGCCAATGTGGACAAATGATCCGGCATTCGCACGCGACGTCTTCACGTTCGTTCGCGTGCTTTACACGCGCGCGCCGCAGGGCCCGGACATTTCCTGGAGCGCGAGCCGCTGGGGGTGGATCACCGATTTTCCCGACAGCGACTTGAATCTCTCCTTTCGGCTACAGCAAGTCACCGCAATGAAGACGGATCCGGACGGGCGCGTACTCCGGCTGACCGATCCAGCTCTCTTTGACTATCCCTGGATCTACATGGTCGAGCCCGGGCGGCTCCTGTTGCTGGACGAGGAGATCGCGCCGCTCCGAAAATATCTGCTCAATGGCGGCGTCCTCTGGGCCGACGATTTTTGGGGACAGAAACAATGGGACAACTTCGCGCGAGCCATCAAACGCGTGCTCCCGCAAAGCGATTTCGTTGACCTGGACATGACGAACCAGATTTTTCATTGCGTCTTCGACATCAAAGTTCCCATGAACAAACTGCAAACGCCCAATATGCACCAGGCGATCCGGAGCCTGGATCCCGGCAGCGGCATTTATGGCGTGACCTGGGAATATTACCACGATGACTATGTGCCGGAGGGAGCGAAGGACATGCACGTGCGCGCGATTTACGATGACCGAGGCCGCATCATGGTCATCGCCACCCACAACTGCGACAACGGCGACGGCTGGGAACGCGAAGGCGAAGATGACGGCTTTTTCCATGAGTTCTCCGAAAAACGCGCCTATCCGCTCGGCATCAATGTGCTTTTTTACCTCATGACCCACTGAATGAACCCAATCGAAGAAGTTATGCCCGAAGAGGCCCTCTCGCCCACGCACCACGCTGAACGCGTCGCCGTTGAGCGTCTTACTGCCGGCCACGCCCAAATCGTGGCCGAGCTGGCCAAGGTCATCGTCGGCCAGCAGGAGGTCATCGACCAAATCCTCATCGCGCTGCTGGCCGGCGGCCACTGCCTGATCACGGGTGCGCCCGGCCTGGCCAAGACGCTGCTGGTCAAATCCATCGCGCGCATCTTCCATCTGAAGTTCCAGCGCATCCAGTTCACGCCCGATCTCATGCCGGCGGACATCACCGGCACGGAAATTCTTCAGGACACCGGCGAAGGCCGGAGAATGGTGTTCGTGCGCGGCCCGGTCTTTGCCAACATGATTTTGGCGGACGAAATCAACCGCACGCCGCCCAAGACTCAAGCGGCATTGCTGGAGGCGATGCAAGAGCACCAGGTCACCGCCGCGGGTGTGCGGCACTCGCTCGAAGAGCCGTTTTTCGTGCTCGCTACACAAAACCCGATCGAGATGGAGGGCACTTATCCCTTGCCCGAGGCCCAGCTCGATCGGTTCATGTTCAACGTGGTGATGGATTACCTGCCGGAAGACGAAGAAGTTGTCGTGGTCAAGCGCACGACCTCCGAACTGCCGGCGGGCATCGAGCCTCTTTTCACCGGCGAGGACGTGCTAAGTTTCCATGACATCGTGCGCAAGGTGCCTGTGGCCGAGGAAATCGTTCGCTACGCCGTCCAACTCGCCGCCGCCTCACGCCCGCATCAGGTCGGCACCCCGGACTTCATCAGTGATTGGGCCAGTTGGGGCGCCGGCACGCGCGCTGGGCAATTCCTCATCCTGGGAGCCAAGGCACGCGCGCTGTTGAAAGGCCGCGCCCATGTGACCGTGGATGACATCCGCACGCTGGCCTATCCGACTCTGCGCCATCGGATCCTGCTCAATTACCGTGCCGAAGCGGCAGGCGTGAATGTCGAAACGGTAATCAAGCGCTTGCTTGAATTCATCAAACCGCCGCTGGCTTCGTGAAAGACAGTGAAGTAAATCCCAAGCTCCAAGCTCCAAGCTCCAGAGAAGCTCCAAATCCCAATTCCCAAGCAAAGCGCTGCGTGGCCACCGTCACGAAACGGCGGTTTTGGAGCTTGGAGTTTGGTGTTTTTTGGGAGCTTGAGGTTTGGAGCTTGGATGCTTTATGACTGTCCGCAAGGCCCAAGTTATGCGCCGGGTAGAGCTTGCCGCCACGCTCTCGCTTTGGAGGTTTAAGTTTGGTGTTTCTCTGCCCCGAAAGCTTTCGGGGTTGGAGCTCTTGTGACTACAGCCGCCGCTCCAGCGTTGCAGGCCGCGTCGCTCATCGATCCGCAAGCCCTAATGAGCATTCGCAACCTGGAATTGCGCGCCCGGGTTGTCGTCGAGGGCTTCTGGAGCGGTATCCATCGCAGTCCCTACCACGGTTTTTCCGTCGAGTTCACCGAATATCGCCCTTACTCACCAGGCGATGATCCGCATTATCTGGACTGGCGCGTGTTCGCCCGCAGCGATCGTTATTTCATCAAGAAATTCGAGGACGAAACGAATCTGCGCTGCCATCTGCTGGCCGACAACAGCCGCTCGATGGCGTTTGGCTCGCTCGGCTATACGAAATCCCAGTACGCGGCGACTCTTGCTGCCACCCTGGCCTACTTCCTTTACCTGCAAGGGGATGCCGTGGGCCTTCTCACTTTCGACGAACAAATCCGCGCCTACCTGCCGGCGCGTCATCGCACCGGACATTTGCGGCAGGTGATGCTGGCGCTGGAGCAACCGGCCGCCGGACAGGCCACCGATTTGGCCGCGCCGCTCCGGCGCATCGTCGAGCTCGTCCGCAAACGCGGGCTCATCGTGCTGCTCTCGGACTTTCTGGCGCCGATTGAACGGCTCGAGCCGGACCTGATTTCCCTGGCCGCGTGCGGCCACGAAGTCGTCGTGTTTCAGGTGCTCGATCCGGCTGAACTTGCGTTCACTTTCGACTCAGTGGCATTATTTCAGGACATGGAATCCGGGCGCATGCTGTTTATCGATCCCGGCGCGGCGCGGAAGGATTACACGCGCAAACTCGAGGCCCATTGCTCGGCCCTGCGAGCTGCGTGCCAGCGGCTCGGGATGGCCTGCCACCGTCTCAGCACTCAACGGTCACTGGAGCTCGCACTCTTCGATTTCCTGCGTGAACGCATGCAGCGCCGGCGGAATGTGACAAGAATTGGACGACGACATTGAGAGCAAGTTTGGAAAATCCATTTAATTGTAGGAGCCGACGTGAGGAGGCTCTGATCAATTTTGGATTTTGGATTCTGGATTTTGGATTTTTTGATCAGAGCCTCCTCACGTCGGCTCCTGCAATTTTAAGACGCGCTTCGAGAGCGGAAACTTGAACACAGAACCGGTCATTTTGCTTGCCTGGACGGCTTGGGCGTTGGCGGTCAACGCTGCAGAAGCGCCGCTGGCCGCGCCGTCGCCCACAAAGGTCAAAACCGAAGCAAAGTCCGATTGGTGGAGTTTTAAACCGGTGTCGCATCCGCCATTGCCAAGTGTCAAAAACACAAAATGGGCGCGAAACCCAATCGACCTTTTTATCCTGGCAAAGCTCGAACAGGAGAAGCTCGGACCTTCTCCCGAGGCGGACCGGCGCACACTCATTCGGCGGTTGAGTTTCGATCTGACCGGGCTGCCGCCTACTCCCGCGGAGGTCGAACGGTTCCGCGCGGACCGCGGTCCGCAGGCCTACGAAAAACTCGTGGACAATTTGCTGGCTTCACCGCGCTACGGGGAACGTTGGGCGCGGCACTGGCTCGATACCGTCCATTTCGCCGACACGCACGGTTACGACAAAGACAAGGTGCGCCCGAATGCCTGGCCGTATCGCGACTACGTGATTCGCTCTTTGAACCAGGACAAGCCCTACTCGCGGTTTGTCGAGGAACAATTGGCCGGGGACGTTTTATTCCCCGACGAACCGGACGGGGTCGTTGCACTGGGATTCATCGCCGCGGGGCCGTGGGACTACGTCGGCCATGTCGAGCTGCCGATTGAAAAAACGGACGGATTGATCGCCCGCTACAATGACCGGGACGACATGGTCATGACGACGATGTCCACCTTTCAAAGCCTCACGGCGCACTGCGCGCGATGTCACGATCACAAATTCGACCCAATTTCTCAAAAGGACTATTACAGTTTGCAAGCGGTTTTTGCCGGGGTGGACCGCCATGACCGCGACTTCGATTCCGAGCCGAAAATTCACGCTCAACGTCGCCGGCTCGCGCAGCAGCGAAAGCCACTCCAGGAGCGCTTTTTCGCGCTGACCAACCAGATCGCGGGAATTTCCAGCCCCGAAATCAAGGCGCTTGACGACGAGCTGGAGCAGCTAAAAAAGCAAATGCCAACAGCGTTTCCCGCGGACGAAAAAAGCCCCGGCAACGGCTACCACAGCAAAATTGAAAAAGCTCAGGATCCCATCAAGTGGGTACAAATTGATCTCGGCAAGTCGCTGCCTCTCGAGGAAATCCGGCTCATTCCAGCCCGGCCAATCGATTTTCCAGACACTCCCGGGTTCGGCTTTCCGGTGAGGTTCCGCATCGATGCTTCCGACGAGGCGGACTTCACTTCGGCCCAGACCATTGCGGATCAGACGAGAGAAGATTTCAAGAATGTCGGCGACAACCCCGTTTCCTTTCTCGCTCGCGAGCGGCAAGCCCGCTTCGTTCGCATCACGGCGACGCGGCTTTGGGAGCGCACCAGCGACTATGTTTTCGCGCTGGCCGAATTGCAGGTGTTGGTGAGCGGCACCAACGCGGCTCTCGGCGCAACGGTGTCCGCGTTGGATTCCATTGAAGAGGGGTTCTGGGCCAAAAAGTATCTTGTCGATGGGTTCGACAGCCGGCACCGGCTGGGCGTCCCGACATCGGCCGCCAAAAAAAAGCTGGAAGAGCAGATGCGGGGTCTGGCTGAGAAAAGGAGAAGCCTGGTGGACGCGCTAACGGACGAAGCCACGCGCCGGGAGCTGACCGAAGTGTCGAACCAATGGTCTGAGCTCAATCGGCAGATCGCCGCGCTGCCGACGCCATCGAAAGTCTATGCCGCCGCCAATGATTTCAAATCCGACAGCAGTTTTCTGCCGGCCAAAGCTCCCCGACCGGTGTATGTGCTGGCGAAAGGAGATGTGAAGCGTCCAGGCCAGTTAATGCAGCCGGCCGGCCTCCCGGCGGTGCCCGGCCCAAATCCCGACCTCTCAACGTACCTGGGCGAAACTATCGGGCACGGTGACTCCTCGGCGTCCAGCTCCCCCTCACCCTCCACCCTCCGCAGTACCGCTACGGAGGACGGGCACCCCTCTCCCTCAGGGAGAGGGGGCACCAAGCTCAGTACTGACGATTTCCAAACCGCGTCCCCTTCGCCGATAGACGGCCAAAAATTCTCCCTCTCCCCAGGGGAGAGGGCGGGGGTGAGGGGAAAGAGCGCTGCTGAACATGGATCTGATCTCAACGGTGGAGAGATGTCTGGAGTCTGGAACTCGTTAGACGAAGGCGCCCGGCGCGCAGCCTTGGCAAAATGGATCACCGATCCGAAAAACATGCTGACCCGCCGCTCGCTGGTGAACCGCGTCTGGGGCTACCATTTCGGGCATGGCCTCGTTGACACTCCTAACGATTTCGGCCACATGGGCGCCCTGCCGGCGCATCCTGAGCTGCTGGATTGGCTCGCCTTCTGGTTTCTAGAGCACGGCGAGTCGCTCAAGCAACTGCATCGCCTGATTCTCACCAGCGCCACTTATCGACAGAGTTCGGCGAGCAATCCCCAGGGTGCCAGGCTCGACGCGGACAATCGTTATCTCTGGCGCATGAACCGCGCCCGGCTGGACGCTGAGAGCATTCACGACTCAATGCTCTTAATCAGCGGCAAACTAGACCTGACCATGGGCGGACCCGCGCTCCGGCAGTTCTATTTCAAGGACGACCACTCGCCGCTCTATGACTACACGCTCTTTGACGTGGACAGCCCGGCCAGTTGCCGGCGGAGCATTTATCGCTTTTTAGTGCGCAGCGTGCCTGATCCGCTGATGGATTCGCTGGATTGCCCGAACGCCTCGCTGCTGACTCCAAAACGCAACGTGACCACGACTTCCCTCCAGGCCCTGGCAATGTTGAATGACCCGTTCGTGTTGAAACAATGCGAGCATTTTGCGACGCGGCTGTCGAAAGCGGGCGATTTGAAGGAGCAGATCCATCTGGCCTGCCAGCTTGCCCTGAACCGACGCCCGACCTCCGAGGAAACCAGGAGATTCACCACCTTTGCGCGCAAGCATGGCCTGGTCAATCTCTGCCGGCTGATCTTCAACACGTCGGAATTTATGTTCGTGGACTGAACGAAATGTGCGCGTTGCCGCAGTCGCGCCCTTCGAGCGTTTCAGCGGCCCTTAAACCCCACCTCCAACAAATCATACCCGTTCTTCCTCTCATATCGCGCTTCGTGCTCGATGTGCTCGCTGGCGTCCAGGAGCGTAATCCGCGCGACGCGCTCGGTCAGCGCCTGCAACAGGCTGCGCACGACCAGCCGCGCATGCGCCGCGCCTAAACACAGATGTGCTCCAAAACCAAATGAAAGGTGCGGGTTCGGTTTGCGATCGAGCCGAATTTCCTCCGGCGCTTCGAACACCGTCTCGTCGAAGTTCGCGGCCGCCCAGGCCAGAGATACGCGCCCGCCTGCCTTCACCTGCACGCCGTGGACGTTTGTGTCCACCGGGCAGACCCGCCCGATGTGTGTTAGCGGCATGAACACGCGGAAAAACTCCTCGCTGGCCAGGACTATTCGTCCATGATCCTGGCGCAGATACTCCAGGCCGGCCGGATTCTGGCCAAAATAGGCGATGATCGAGGAGATGCTGTGGATAATAGTGTCGCGTCCACCGGCGAAAACCAGGTTGCCAAACCCCATCATCTCCTCGCGGGTCAGCCGCCGTCCACGGTAACTGGCCTTGACCAGCGCGCTGAAAAAATCCTCACCTGGGTTCGCTTCCGCCCGCTCCAGTTGTGCTCTCAGGTAATCCTCGAGCACGATCCCCTTCTTGAACTGGCCTCCCGTGACCTTGAACACATGGATGCCCCAGCCAATCCACGTGTCGGCTTCCGACTCCGGCACGTTCAGCAAGTAGGTGAGAGCGCGCGACTGTATCGGCAGCGCAAACTCGTTCACAACCTCAATGCTTTCACGGGCCAATGCTTTGGATAACATTTCGCCGATCAGCGCCGCCACCTTCGCGATCACGTCGGTTTGCTTGGCTCGTTGGAAAAACGGCTCGACAATCGCGCGATACTCGGTGTGCTCGGGAGGGTTCCTCTCGATCGGCAACTGGCGCATCGTCCGCACTTCCTCCTCCGACGGAATCGGCACTCGAAAAGGCACGTCCGAGCTGTACCTCTTCCAATCCTTTGCCGCCTCACGAACATCTGCATGACGCAATATCATCGGCACGTCCTCGCACTGGAACGGACATCGGAGCACGCCGTCCTTCTTGCGAGCTTCGCGAAAGGGATCGCGCAAGTTCGAGTTGTCACCCATGGAATCGAGTTTCCGACATGCGGCCCCGACCTTCAAGCAAACAGAGGCGACTGTTGGCGCTCCTCGGGCTGCGCAATACCGCTTTATCCGATTGACCTCACGAATGCCTAGTGCTTCCATTGTTATCAGCCATGAAAACGTCTGCGTGCCACGCCTGTTCCTCGCAGCAGACGGCCCTGCCACCGGGGCCAGCAGGCGCGGGCCTGATGGATCGCCGCGAGTTTCTCTGGCGATTCGGCGGCGGCCTGGGCGGAATCGCAATGGTCCATTTGCTGGGCCAGCATGGATTGCTTGCCGAAAGCGGCGCGCCGCGGCCCGAATGGAACGGCGGCTTGCACCATCCGGCCCGCGCCAAACGCGTCGTGCAATTGTTCATGTCCGGCGCCGCCAGCCAATGCGACACCTTTGATTACAAACCCGAGCTCATCAAACGCACCGGACAGAAATTCGACCCCGGCGGGAAGGTGGAACTCTTCCAGAGTGATCCGGGCGCGGTTATGAAAAGTCCCTGGGATTGGAAACAATACGGCCAATGCGGGAAATGGGTCAGCGATCTGGTCCCCCACCTCGGCTCGTGTGTTGACGACATTGCGTTCATTCATTCCATGGTTTCGAAGTCCAACGTGCACGGACCGGCAACGTTCATGCAGAACACGGGATTCGTCCTGCCTGGCTTTCCCAGCATGGGGGCCTGGATTTCCTACGGTCTTGGAAGTTTGACCAATAACCTGCCAACATTCGTCGTCTTACCCGACCCACGCGGCTTTGCTCCGAATGGGGCGGAGAATTGGACGGCTGGATTTCTCCCGGCCGCCCATCAAGGCACCATGATACGCGTCGGCAAGCCCAACCCGATTTACGATTTGTTTCCGCCCAAATCGGCCAGGTTTATCACGCCTGAGGGCGATCAGGAGACACAAACGCTGCTGAAGCACCTGAACCAGGCCCATCAGGCGGCACGCCCTGGAGACTCGCGTCTGGATGCACGCATCGCTTCCTACGAACTGGCCGCCAAATTGCAATTGAGCGCTCCCGAAGTGCTCGACGTGTCGGGCGAGTCGGCGGCTGCCAGAAAGCTTTACGGCCTGGATGAAAAAGTCACCGAAGATTTTGGTCAGCGCTGCTTGATCGCCCGTCGGCTTCTCGAACGCGGCGTGCGTTTCGTTCAGGTCTGGAGCGGAGCGGACAACGGGTTCCCCCGTCGCAATTGGGACAGCCACGAAGACCTGGCCCGGGACCACCTGAACATGGCCCGCAGCATGGATAAGCCGGCCGCCGGCCTGCTCAAAGACCTGAAATCACGCGGCCTGTTGGAAGACACGCTCGTTATTTGGACGACGGAGTTTGGGCGGATGCCGTGCAGCCAGGGGAGCAAAGGGCGCGATCATAATCCGTTCACGTTCACGAGTTGGGTCGCCGGCGGCGGCTTCAAGGGCGGTGTTTCATATGGCGCGAGCGATGAATGGTCATACAAGGCGGCGGTGGAGCCCACCTACTGCTACGACCTCCATGCAACGATACTGCACCAGCTCGGCATCAATCACGAGAAGCTCACCTTCCGCCACAACGGGATCGACCGGCGCTTGACCGACGTGCATGGAGACGTCATCAAAGAAATCCTGATCTGACCCTCATCGGGACTCACGCGATAATTGGCGGCGGAATTTCGCCAGGTCCTCATGCGGCTTGGGCCATTGCAGTCTCAGGTCTTCGAGGGCTTTGGCAACCGTCTTCGCAATGACGTAATCACGATACCACTTGCGATTGGCCGGCACAATGTACCAAGGGGCGTAATGCGTGCTGCAGAAGTTGATCGCGTCCTCGTATGTCTTCTGGAACTTCCACCAATGCGCGCGCATTTCGAGGTCCGCCGGCTGGAACTTCCAGTTCTTGCGCGGGTCCTCGAGGCGAGCCTGGAGACGCTCGGCTTGCTCGCGCCGGCTGATATGAAGAAAGAATTTCAGCAGCACAACGTCATTGGCCGTCAGGTGCTTTTCAAAGGCGTTGATCTGCTCGTAGCGCGCGCGCCAGACTGAGGCCGGCTGCAGCTTCAACACGCGCACGATGAGTACGTCCTCGTAATGCGACCGATTGAACACGCCGATGTTTCCCCGGCGTGGCACTGCGCGGTGCACCCGCCAGAGATAATCGTGCGCCAACTCTTCCGACGACGGCGCCTTGAAGTTGGTCGTTTCGACTCCTGCTGGGTTCGCATGCTGGAGGGCGTGCCGGCTGGCGCCGTCCTTGCCGCTGGTATCCATGCCCTGGAACACGAGGAGCAGCGACTGCCGAGTGTTGGCGTGGAGCAGCTCCTGTAGCTCTCCGATCCGTTCGCAGAATTTCAGGGTCTTTTCGCGGGCCTCGTCCTTGTCGAGGCCTTCGTGGTAGTCCGGATTGAAGTCCCTGAGTCGAATGGGCGAGAGGATCTTAATCGGTTGCCTCATAAGTCAGTTGTGGTTGGGGAATCCGCGTGAGCTCACGCCGGTGAACCTACCCGGGACTCCCCAATTCTCAATACGAAATGAGCCGCTCCAGTGAGGTATTAGTGAATGAGAAGCACGGATTTTCTTCGCCACAGATGAGCGGCGCTCTGATAGATCACTTACATCGTGGCTGAGTCAGTCAGAGCAATGCCTCGAGCGTTTCTTCCGACCTGCTCAGTATTTCGGCACACTGTGATCGATCTGATCCGCCCAGGCGTCGATGCCGCCTTTTACGCTCTTGAGATGCTTGAAACCCTGCTCCCGCAGGAATTGCAGCGCCTTCAGAGAACGTCCGCCGACCTTACAATGAAGGTAATACTGCTGGTTGGGATCGAGTTCGGTGAACCGCTGCGGCAAGGTGCTCAAAGGAAAAAGCGGCACGCCATTGACATGCGCGATTTGGTATTCGTCCGGCTCGCGCACGTCGATGACTCGAATGCCCAGCTTGGGATCGTCCAGGGCCCTTTTCATTTCCTGCACAGTCACCTCGTCGGGGTTGGAGGTAGGCGTCGCTGGTTCGGGGGCGAGTCCGCAAAACATTTCGTAATCGATTAGTTCCGTGATGGTCGGCTGCTCCCCGCAGAGCGGGCATTGCGGATCGCGCCGGAGTTTGAGCTCGCGAAACTTCATGTCGAGGGCGTTGAACAGCAGCAAGCGGCCGATCAGCGAGCTGCCTTTGCCCAGCGCCAGTTTGAGAATCTCCGTGGCCTGAATCGTCCCGATAATGCCGGGCAATACTCCAAGCACGCCGCCCTCGGCGCAACTGGGCACCATTCCCGGCGGCGGCGGTTCGGGATAAAGGCAGCGGTAACAGGGTCCGCCCAGGTGCGGCGCAAACACGCTGGCCTGGCCCTCGAAGCGGAAGATGGAGCCATACACATTGGGCTTCTTCAGCAGCACGCAGGCGTCATTGGTAAGATAGCGGGTTGGGAAATTGTCTGTGCCGTCCACGACAATGTCGTAAGGACGGATTATCTCCAGCGCGTTCTCGCTCGTGATGCGCGTGTTGTGCACGACAACCTGAACATGCGGGTTGAGGCGATTTATCGTTTGTTTGGCCGACTCCGTTTTTGCGCGCCCCACGTCCTCAGTCCCGTGCAGAAGCTGGCGCTGAAGATTCGAGTAGTCCACAGCATCGAAATCCAGGATGCCCAACTTGCCCACCCCGGCGGCGGCCAGATACATCGCGATGGGCGAGCCCAATCCTCCTGCACCAATGCACAAGACGCTCGCTGCGCAAATTTTCTTTTGGCCGCCCAGCCCAACTTCAGGCAGAATCAGGTGGCGCGAATAGCGGCGGATTTGGTCGTTGTTCAATTCCATAAATCAGATCGAGCAATCAAACGTATTAGACTTGGCGGAGAAATCAAGCCACGGCCCTGAGTACGATCGTGAAACACCCTGACCCTCAGACTGCCGCAACCCGGCTAAAGAAGCTGTCCCGGCTTCGGCCTCGTTTGGCCATAGTTTTGGGCAGCGGCTTCCATCACGTCTTGAGCGAAATGGAAGTGGACGGGCAGCTTTCCTACGCCAAAGTGGCGGGCTTTCCATCGGTGGGCGTCACCGGTCATGCCGGCCAATTGCTCATCGGCCGGCTGGGCGGCACACCCGTGATGATCTTGAGCGGCCGGGCGCATTACTACGAGGGACATTCGATGGACCGGGTGACTTTCGCAGTGCGCGCGCTGGCGGCGTACGGAATCGCCGATTTGCTGCTCACCAACGCCGCAGGTGGTGTCAACCGCAGCTTTCGACCTGGCGATTTCATGGCGCTGGCGGATCACATAAATTTGATAGGGACCAACCCGCTGCGCGGCGCAGACTGTCCTGGTTTGCCGCGGTTCGTCGATTTAACCAGAACTTATGACGACGGCCTGCGCCGGATGTTGCAAAAGGCGGCGCGCCAATGCCGGCTACGACTGCGTTCCGGCGTGTACTTGGCGGTGAGCGGGCCGACCTATGAGACCCCGGCCGAGATTCGCGCGTTCGCGCGGCTGGGCGCGGACGCTGTCGGCATGAGCACCGTGCCCGAGGCCATTGTGGCGCGGCAATATGGGCTTCGCGTTGCGGGCCTTTCCTGCATCACGAACCTGGCGGCCGGGCGCAGCAGAGCGCAGCTCTCGCATGGCGAGGTGCTCGAAACGGCCGAGCGAGTAAAACATTCGGCGGCCCAATTCCTGAAACAGTTTGCAAAATTGTATGGCCGGAATCACTAAGCGCGAACTGGTCGCCGCCGCCAACAAGGCCAGGCAACGAGCGGTCGCGCCTTATTCCCGCTTCAAAGTCGGCGCCGCATTGCTTACCAGGGCGGGCGAGATAATCACGGGCGCGAACGTCGAGAGTGCCAGTTACGGCCTGACCTGCTGCGCCGAGCGTGTCGCTCTGTTCAACGCGCTGACGGCCGGCAAGTCTGGATTCAAGGCGCTGGCAGTCGTGGCCCGCGCGTCCGGCGGTCCTATGCCCTGTGGCGCTTGTCGCCAGTTGCTGGCCGAATATGCGCCACGGGCCGTGGTCTGGATAGCCGACAGCCGCAAGCTCCGAGCCGTCCGGCAGTTCACCGTCCATAAATTGTTACCTGGAGCTTTCTTGAGCGTGGCAACAGGGGCGGAGTGAAAACCCAGCGGGCCCTTTCCGCCGTCCGGTCCACTGGCTCAAAGTCAAACAATTGCTAACACTCAGGTCGGGAGGCGGACAAAACATTAGTTGACTGTGTGTCCCAACTTTTGTATTCATTACTCTTATGCAAATTGAAAGCCTGAAGGTCTTTTGTGATTTGGCTGAGACCGAGAGCTTCACGAAGGCGGCACAAATCAACGGCGTGACTCAATCGGCGGTCAGTCAGCAGATAAGTTCCCTCGAACGGATTTTCAAATCGCTGCTGATTGAGCGCAGCAAGAAGAAGTTTCGACTCACTCGCGAAGGCCAGGTCCTCTACGACTATAGCAAGCAGGTGATCGGCACTTACGAGGCCCTGCACAGCAAGCTCCAGGAGATTAAGGACATTATCTCGGGCACAATCCGCGTTGCGACCATTTACAGCATCGGTTTGCACGATTTGCCGCCATACTTGAAAAGGTTTTTGAAGGCTTATCCCACCGTAAACGTCCATGTTGAGTACCGGCGCGCCAATCAGGTTTATGATGACGTCATTGGTAATGTTGTGGACCTGGGATTGGTGGCCTATCCTCAAAAAGATCCCAAACTTGAGGTATGTCCGCTGCGAAAAGAGCCGCTGGTTCTAATCGTCCATCCGCAGCATCCGCTGGCCAAGAACAAAAGCATCCGGCTCAAGAGCCTGTCGGGGCAGAAGTTCATCGGTTTCGAGCCGGATATTCCCACGCGCAAATCGCTGGATCGGTTGCTGCGGGAGAACTCGGTCCAGGTAGACCATGTCATGGAGTTCGACAACATCGAAACGGTCAAGCGCGCAGTCGAGATTGATGCCGGCGTCGCGATCGTGCCGCAAGGCACGGTAAGCCAGGAGGTAAACAAACAAACCCTGGCGCAGCTCACGCTGGACGATGGTGACTATTACCGGCCACTGGCTGCCATCTACAAGAGGAACAAGGTCCTATCGCCCGCAATGAAGCAGTTCCTCGTGATCTTGAAGGACGACGTGAACACGAAGGTTAAGTAACCTTCTGCTCCGACTGCGTCGGGTCGGTGCGAATGCAGTGACCAGGATGTGCCTGGAATAGCCCGGCCCGACGACTCGATTCACTCACCCTGCCTGCCGGAGCTCATTCCAGCGAGGGCTCATACACCTCCTGCCCGCGAGGGACCAATCGGTTCTGCATGATGATCCGGGCGCAAGTGTTCCAGCGCAGCACGGCGTCGTCGTTGCCAGGGGGACGGAGACCTTCGGCCTTCTCATACCAGGCCATGGCTTCCGTTAACTTCTCATACGCGTTAAATCCCGAGCCGCCCGAACCCAAATGGAGATAGGCTTTCCCCCGCCGCTCACAAATGATCCCGGAGTAATACGCTCGCTCATATTCGTTGCGCAGCCGCGCCACGATTTCCCGCGCTTGAGCATCGCCGACCGCGTAGCTTTTGTCGAAGCGGTCAGTTAGGGCAAGGATGAGAATAGCCAGCGCTTGCTGGTTCTCAGAATCCACCGCCAGGATGTCGAGACAAATGCTTTCGGCCTCGGCCGGCTCGTTGAGCAAACGATAGCGCAGGGCTTTCTCGAGAGCGGCAGGAAGGGCGTCTTTCGATAACAGCTTAAGTGTGAACATACGCTTTGGGTGGCAAATCACGAATAACTAATCCCGTAGGCATGCCTGGACAAGAGCGGAGCGGCTGTGCTGATGAGCGGTCCTCGTCATACGTCATGGCCGCAGACATCGTGATTTGGACCTCCGCAGATCATTTTGTCTTGAACCGGCGCAACAGGCGCGCGAGGGGATCGTAGAATTGATCGACGACACGCTCTTTCAACGGGATGATGGCGTTGTCGGTGATGGTGATGCTCTCGGGGCAGACCTTGGTGCAGCATTTTGTGATGTTGCAGTAGCCGATTCCATGCGCGCTCTTCAACTCCTCGAGCCGATTTTCGGTGTCGAGCGGGTGCATCTCGAGCGCGGCGACGTGGACCAGGAACCGCGGTCCGACAAATTTTTCATGCAAGTGATGCTCGCGGAGCACATGACAAACGTCCTGGCAAAGAAAGCACTCGATGCACTTTCGGAATTCCTGCACGCGGTCGATGTCCGATTGGGCCATCCGCCAGGTGCCGTCCGGCGCATCGGGAGGGCGCGGCTTGAACGGTTTGATCTTCTGCTTCGCTCGAAAATTGCCGGAGACATCCGTGACCAGGTCCTTCAGCAGTGGAAAGGCTTTCAGCGGCTCCACGGTGATTGGCTTCTCCACCGGCAGCTCACTCATCCGCGTCATGCACAGAAGTTTGGGCACGCCGTTTACCTCCGCCGAACACGAGCCACACTTGCCGGCTTTGCAATTCCAGCGGCAGGCTAGATCATTGCTCTGGGAAGCCTGGATGCGGTGAATGGCGTCGAGCACCACCATGCCATCCGAAATTTCCGTGGTGTAGTCGGCGAACTGGCCGCCTTTGGCGTCCCCTCGCCAGATTCTAAAGGTCGCTGGCCTCATCTTTTGAACTCACTTCATGCTTTCAATGATTTGTTTCAATTCGGCGGGCATCTCGGGAATGGATTCGCGCCGAAGCTGCATCGTGCCGTCACGGCCTTTATGGACAATAGTATTGATTGAGCTGAAAGCCCGATCCTGGCTCGGCAAGTCCTCGCGGTAATGAGCGCCGCGGCTTTCTTTTCGCTCCAGCGCCGAGCGTGTGATGCACTCGGACACGGTCAGTAAGCTTTTCAAATCCAGCGCGGTGTGCCAGCCGGGATTGAATTCACGGCTCCCCGTGACGCCCACTCGCCGCGCGCGTTCCCACAAGTGATGCAGGCCCTCCAGCGCGCGCTCCATCTCATCCTGGCGGCGGACGATTCCAACGAGACTCTGCATCATTTCCTGCAAGTCGTGCTGTATCTGGTACGGGCCCTCAAAGTCCGCTCCGGAATTCAGGTTCCGTTGGAACGGCACCAACGCCTGTTGCGCCGTCTCCTCGATCTGCGCCGGAATGGGCGACAGTGCTTTGTTTTCCTTGGCGAACTGGGCCGCGAATTCACCCGCTCGCTTGCCGAAGACGACCAGGTCCGAAAGCGAATTGCCCCCGAGACGGTTCGCTCCATTGATTCCCGCGGCACACTCGCCACACGCAAATAGACCAGGCACGGTTGAAGCCTGTGTGTCCGAATCGACTTTGATGCCGCCCATGATGTAATGCGTGGTCGGGCCCACCTCCATCGGTTCGCGGGTGATGTCCACGTCTCCCAATTGTTTGAACTGATGGTACATGCTCGGCAGCTTCCGTTTGATGTGCTCGTGGGCGTTCGGCAGCCTGCTTTTGATCCAGGAAATATCCAGAAAGACGCCGCCGTGCGGGCTGCCGCGGCCTTCCTTGATCTCGCGCACGATGCAGCGCGCGACATGATCGCGGGTGAGCAGCTCGGGCGGTCGTCGCGCGCTTTTGTCACCTTGTGTGTAGCGCCATCCCTCCTCTTCATTGTCCGCAGTTTGGCTTTTGTAATTGTGGGGAATGGAGTCGAACATGAACCGTTTGCCTTCTTTATTGGTCAGGATGCCCCCTTCTCCGCGGACGCCTTCGGTAACCAGCATCCCGCAAACGCTCGGCGGCCAAACCATGCCCGTGGGATGAAACTGCACGAATTCCATGTCCTTCAATTCCGCACCCGCGTTGTATCCCAGAGCGTGACCGTCCCCGGTGCAGTCCCAACTGTTGCTCGTAATCTTGTAGGATTTGCCAATTCCGCCCGTGGCCAGCACGACCGCATTAGCCTGGAAGATTTTGAACTGGCCGCGCTCCCGCTCATAGCCGAATGCGCCCACCACACGCTCGCCATTCTTGAGCAGTGCTAGAACGCAAAACTCCATGTGCACGTCGATGCCTCTGTGAACCCCGTGATCCTGCAACGTCCGGATCATCTCCAGCCCGGTCCGATCCCCCACGTGGGCCAGCCGGGCATATCGGTGGCCTCCGAAATTTCGCTGCAAAATGCGGCCGTCGTCCGTGCGGTCAAACACCGCTCCCCATGCCTCCAGCTCCCGCACCCGCGCGGGCGATTCTCGCGCGTGCAACTCGGCCATTCGCCAGTTGTTCACATATTGGCCTCCGCGCATGGTGTCGGCGAAATGGACTTTCCAGTTATCCCGTTCGTCCACGTTCGCCAGAGCGGCGGCGATGCCGCCCTCGGCCATCACTGTGTGGGCCTTTCCCAGCAGGCATTTGCAAACCAGGCCCACGGAAACGCCTTGCGCCGATGCTTCGATTGCTGCGCGCAATCCCGCACCGCCGGAGCCAATTACCAGAACGTCGTGCTCGAATGTTGGGTATTCAGGCATCTCGAAATAATGACGAATGTCGATTGAACTCCAGAACGCGAATGACCAACACAGCTACCGCACGAGCGGCGTGGATGCCGGGAGTTTGGCGCTCTTTCATTTTCTGCCATTCGTGATTTGACCTGGTTCCCGCGCTTCTCAAAAGATCCGCACGTCCTTCCACACTCCTATCGAGCAGAGCCGCACATAGAGATCGGCAAACATCACGGAGCAGAGGCTCGTCCAGGCCCAAAGCATGTGGCGGCGATTGAGACAACTGGCACACAGGTAGGCCCGCTGTCGAATTGGCGCGCGGGAAATTTGATCGAAGAGTCCGCCGATCAGGTGGCGCAAGGAGTGGCAGCCAAACGTATAACCGCCCAAGAGCAAAACATTGACAGCGAGGATAAGCGTGCCGAGTCCGAGACCGAAAGTTTCCTTGCCAGTGGCGGTATCGGCAAACCAAAGAGCCTTCCAAACGTCGTAGCTGAGCAAGCCAATGAACAGGATCGCAAAGTAAAGGAAGTAGCGGTGTACGTTCTGGAGGATGAGAGGAAACGATTTTTCGCCCAAATAGATTTTGCGTGGTTCGCTCACGGCGCAGGCGGGAGGATCCGCCCAAAATGCCTTGTAGTATGCGCCGCGATAATAATAGCAGGTCAGACGAAAACCACCCGGAGCCCAGAGGATCAGCAACGCAGGCGAAAACGGCGCCCAGCCTGGCCACCAGTGCGGCTTGGGCCCGAACCAACTGTGAGGGGAGTTTCCGAATAGTTCCGGGGAGTAGAAAGGCGAGACGTATGGCCCCCAGGTGTAATGCTCCCCTTGCAGTGCCGCCCAGGTGGCATACACAATAAACGTGGACAGCCCGAGGAATACCAGTGCCGGCTGAATCCACCACAAATCGGGTCGCATCGTTCGACCAAAACCGCCCGGCTTAATGGATTCACTGCTGGATGCCATAATCATCAGGATTTCAGGTTCTCCGGATTGAGCGGCTTCAGGTCCTTTGGAACAAATTTCCCATCTTTCCGGATCAATTCTCCATCAAACCAGATCTCGCCCCCGCCCCAATCGGGCCGCTGAATCAAAACCATGTCCCAATGGACCGCCGAACGGTTGCCGTTATCGCACTCCTCGTAGGCCTGGCCCGGCGTCAGGTGGAGTGAGCCGGCGATCTTTTCGTCGAACAATATGTCGCACATCGGATTGAAGATGTAGGGATTGAAGCCGAGCGAAAACTCACCCGTATACCGCGCTCCAGCGTCCGTATCCAGAATTTCATTCAGCCGTTTGGTGTTGTTCGAAGTCGCGTTGATGACTTTGCCTTCCTTGAACTCCAGGCGGACGTTTTCGAATTTCGCCCCCGAATAAAGCGTGGGCGTGTTGAATTGGATGTGGCCGTTGATCGAGGTTTTGACTGGACAGGAAAACACTTCGCCATCCGGGATGTTCCGATCACCCTTACACATCTTGGCACCGATGCCCTTGAGGCTTAGCTCTAGATCTGTCCCCGGGCCGCGAACGTGGACAGCATCTGCCGTCCGCATGCGACGGTGCAATGGAACCATAGCGCGGGCCATCTTGCGGTAATTCATTGTGCAGACGTCGAAATAGAGATTTTCGAAAGCCTCAGTGCTCATGGCGGCGCCCTGCGCCATGCTGGGGGTTGGCCAGCGCAGCACGCACCAACGCGTTTTGTTCACGCGATAGTTAAGCACCGGGCGGGTGATCCGTGAATACAGCGCCTGGCGTTCCGAAGGAACGTCCGAATTCTCGTTGGCGTTCTCGCTGCCGCGGACTGCGATATACGCCTGCACTTTCCTCATGCGCGACAGTTCCAGGTCGCGCACCAGGCTGGCATGTCGGTCATTTGTCTCGCGAATCATCTCGCGGTTCACGCGCGTGTGGCGGACTTCGACGATCGGGATCGCGCCTGCCTTGCGCGCCGCCCGCATCAGTTCGATCGTAAACTCATCGGGCACGTCAATCATGTCCAGCAGGATGCGGTCTCCTTTTTTCAATTCGGTCGAGTAGCCGACAAGCAAGTTAGCCAGCTTCGTGTAACGTGGATCTGTCATCGTCCAATTGTCAGGATCACGGAGTCAATTGTCAGTAGTAAAACGCTTTGCCGAAGACGGAGGTGGCGTAAGAGTTCTTGTGTAAAAGCGTAGAGAGCGGGTGTATCGGGGTTGAA
>CAYUPI010000062.1:0-32986 GCA_964446585.1 uncultured Verrucomicrobiota bacterium | reverse complement strand
GGGACGAGCTTTGGGTCAGCACTTAAGATGGTGGTGGTATCAAGATGCGCTCTCGACCGCAAGAGCGGCAAGATACTCTGGGACGAGCAAGTTAGCGCCAGTTACGGGTACGGCGACTCGAGTAACTTCGCCTCGCCTTCTCCGGTCACGGACGGCCAGGTCGTTGTGTTCCTCTATGGGAATGGTGATTTGGCTGCGTTCGATTTTGCCGGCAAAAAAATCTGGTCGCGAAACCTGCAAAAAGACTACGGCGGGCTGGCTTTTAATTGGACTTATGGAGCCAGTCCGCTGCTCTATGACGGCAAGCTGATCGCGGAGGTGCTGCAACGCAATGAGCCTGTGCGCGGCCGCGGCCGCACCGACGGCCCGATTGATTCCTACCTGCTGGCCGTGGAACCGCAGACGGGCAAGACTCTGTGGAAACACGCGCGCCCGTGCGATGCGCGTGCAGAATCGCACGAGGCGTACACCACTCCTATCCCGTCCACCCACGATGGCCGGACTGAATTGCTCGTGGTAGGAGGCGATTGCATTACCGGCCACAGCTTGAAGGACGGCGAGGAATTCTGGCGCTGGGCGACGTGGAATCCAACCAAAATCACGCACTGGCGCCTGGTGCCCTCCGCCGTCACGGGCGGCAACGTCCTGCTAGCCTCGGCGCCGAAAGGTGCGCCGATATACGCCTTCAAGCCCGGCGGGAAAGGCCAGCTCGATGATTCCTGGGTGACGTGGAAGAGCCAGGACCGCGAAGTGTCCACGGACGTTGCAACTCCGCTGTTTTATCAGGGCCGGTTTTATGTGCTCAATGGCGAGCGCCGGACGATTGCGCGGGTGGACCCGGCCACGGGCAAAGCCGACTGGATCGGCGATTTGGAAAGCCGCATCAAAATCGAATCTTCTCCTGTGGGCTCGGACGGCAAAATATACTTCCAGAACTTTCGTGGCGAGATATTTGTCGTCGCCGCGGCCGACCAATTCAAATTGCTGCACAAGGCGGCGATGGGCGACGAAGAGGACGATCAAATCCGCGCCTCGATTGCTGCAGCCCAGGGAAACCTTTTCATCCGCACAGCACACAAACTCTATTGCGTAGGCTCGCGATAGGTAGCGCAGCCGCCGACGTCAGGGCTTGTTGCTCGAACCCCGGAGTGCAGCCGTCCTCGGCCGCAGCAACCTCCGTCGGGGCTGGATCGTGCGAACTCCGCAGCTCATCTCGCGTTTCGGGCGTCGCTGCGCCCGAGGACGGGCGCATTCCGGTGAACAAATACCCGACATCAGTCGGTGCACTCTAACCGAGTGCGCATATCACCGCCGACTCACGTCGGCGGCTGCAACTTTGTCGTAGAGCACGTTGTCCTGCATGCCGTTGTTGAAGTATTGAATCAGAGCTTTCGCCTCTTTTTCCAGCGCGCGCGCCTGGTCTGAGTTCACGGGCATGGGCGACTTGATTCGTGGATCTCTGAAAAGGTCGAACATCCTCGAATGACCTTCGGGAGCCAACTCAAATGCATCGTGACCGCGGACCAGCCAGTAATGGCCGTTGATGTGCAGGAAGGCCCGGCCTTCGCCCTGCCGGAAAATTGACGTGCCGAACAACAGACGGCGCTCGGACTGGACCTGGAGGTAATCCAGCACCGACGGCAAAATGTCCGCATGCTGAGTGACGCGATTGGTGTCCACGCCGGTGATTTTGCCGCGCGGGTGAAAGAACAGCAGTGGCACGCGGAATTGCCCCAGGGGATTCAGATACTCGTCCGTCTCCAGTTTCGACGTGTGATCACCCGTGATTATGAACAAGGTGTTGGAATACCATGGCTGCTGCCGCGCGGTGGCGAAGAACTGGTGGACGGCGAAATCGGTGTACCCGATGGACTCATGGATCGCCAGCGTGCCCTTCTTGAACTGGCCGCGATATTTTGCCGGAACCGAGTAGGGATGATGGGACGACAGACTAAAGATTGTGGCGGCGAACGGCGGTTTTTGCCGGTTCAACTCCTGGACGACATACTGCAAATACGGCTCGTCGTAGATGCCCCAGTTTCCGTCGAAATCAGCCTCCCGGTTCGGATACTCGTTCAGGCCGTAGTAGTGCTGGATGCCGGCACGTCGCATTAAGGTGTCAAAGCGCATGGTGCCGTTGGCGGCGCCATGAAAGAAACTGGTGGTGTATCCCAAAGGCGCCAGTATTGTGCCCAACCCCAAGAACTCGTTTGTCTGGCAAGCCGACTCGAGGAACGATTCGGACATCAGCGAGGGCAAGCCGCCCAGAATTGAAGGCGCCATTTCGATCGAACGTCGGCCATTGGCGTAGTTGTGGATAAACAAGAGCGACTCTGTGGCGAGGGAATCAAGGAATGGGGTGTAGCTCGGGCCGCCCTCGCCCAGTCCACAATACTCCGTCGAAAAACTTTCCAACACGAGAATGACGATGTTCTCCCGGCGAGGCTCGTCGGGAATAGTCTTTTGACCGCCGGTCAACGGCCGCAGAAATTCGAGCAGTTCCCGCTCATTGCGAAAGTAATCAAAGCGCGTGAGTTCGGCCTTGTGATAGCTCTTCAGCAGGGTGAACGAGGAATTCAACGCCAGTTGTCCAACCTGGCTCGGTGCCTCGGGCATGGCTTGCGCCGGGCTTAGTGGCCGGGCTTGCAGCCCGCCGCGAAAAGCAATGAAACCGAGCGGGAAGAGCAACAGTAGGTTCAGCGTCCAGACGCCGAACGGAAGCCGCTCGGAGCTCGGCGTCCCTGTATCGGCTCGCCGGCCGTAGAAAACGAAGAGCGGCAGGAGCAAAAGCGTAGCCAGAAGAAACATCGCCCAATAATAAGTTACCACCGAGGAAATTTTGAACCCGGCGTCGCCCGCCATGAAGATCAAGGCCAGGGTGGAGCGACGACCGGTGAACTGAAAGTACTCCAAATCGACTATATTGAGAAGGATGAACGGGATGTTCTGGGTGAGGAATACCCACTTCAACAGTCGTTCAAAGCCCGGAGTCGGATTCGTTCGACGCGGCAGGAAGGTCAAAAGCAGGTAGAAAAAATTTATGGAGATGATTGCTGAAAGGTCGAATCTCAGCCCGTGCAGGAAGGCCAGTGCGATTTGGCCGGCGTCCATGTCATGAAACAGCCGATGATTACACAGCAGGAACAATCCCCGCAGGATAGTGTAAAGGCCAAACACCAAGCCCAATCGGCGCAGCAGCAGGGTCCATCGGCTGAGCATTGCTGCGGTAGGTTATAGCAGGCGGAGCGACGGCCCATCAACGCGAAACGCCGCTACGCCCTTCGGAGCTTGTCGCGGCCGGGCTTCCCGTCATTATGCTATTCATGTCATTGCCCTATCAGGTGGCCTCGCTGCTTTACTGCTTCAATGAGCGCGACGAGGTGCTGTTGATGGAGCGCACGCAGGAGCCCAACCTGGGGTTATGGAGTCCGTGCGGCGGCAAACTGCGCCAGCAGCAAGGCGAGTCCCCGTACGTCTGCGCTTGCCGCGAAGCCGAGGAGGAGCTGGGTCTGGCCCTGGCGCCCTCGGACTTGCACTTGACTGGAGTGGTGAGCGAGCACGGCTACCAGGGCAAAAGCCATTGGCTGATGTTCTTGTTCGAGGTGAAGCGCCGCTTGCGGCAGGCGCCGCCACCGCATCGCGAAGGCCGCTTCCAGTTTTTTCCTGAAGAACGATTAAGCTCTCTCAAGCTGCCTCGAACGGACCGAGAAAAGATTTGGCCATGGTTCTGGCAGCATCGCCGCGGTTTCTTTGCGGCCCATTGTCACTGTCGGCCGGACGGGAGCAACGAGTGGACATTGGAGGAGAGTGTCGGGGGTCGGGTGTCGAGTGACACCGAAGAGTGTTCTCCTGCCTCGACACTTGGCGCCCGACACTCGACACTCAAACCTCCTCCGCCCTAAGTATGAGCTCGCCAATCATCGACTTGCAGGGCGACCATTATTTCATGGGCGAAGCCTTACGCCAGGCGACAAGGGCGTACGAGGCGCAGGAGACGCCAATCGGTGCTGTCGTCGTGGCTGAAGGTCGGATCATCGCCCGCGCCTTCAACCAGGTCGAGCTGCTCAAGGACGCGACAGCGCACGCGGAGATGCTGTCCATCACCCAGGCGGAAGAAGCAATCGGTGATTGGCGGCTGACGGGTTGTACGCTTTATGTCACCAAGGAACCGTGCCCGATGTGCGCCGGAGCCATCGTTCATGCGCGCCTGGCGCGGGTGGTTTATGGTGCCAGCGATCCGAAAGCGGGCGCGGCCGGCAGCGCATTGAATTTACTGCACTTTCCCACGTTCAATCATCGCTGCGACATCACTGCGGGCGTGCGCGAACCGGAATGCCGCGCCCTGTTGCAATCTTTTTTCGTCGAGCAAAGGGCGAAAACCGATTCCGGGTCGGGCTAAGAAGCTCAGTGGGTCGGTCTTCGATCTTCGAGAATTCGGATTTTCAGTTTTTTCCGGATTCACCGTCAACTGACTGCGATCAGTGAGACTCGTTCTCCCTTTTGATCGCGCGCGATACCCTGGGCACGCGGGTCGAGCACTGGCTTTCCATCCACGAGGAACCGATAGTGATGATGCCCATGGTTCAACGAAACCTGAATCAACCAGCCGCCGTCGGGCTGTCGCGTCATCGGGTGCGCAGTGGCGTTCCACTCGTTGAAATCGCCCGTTAGATGCACTTGTTTCGCCTCGGGTGCCATACAGAAAAAATTGACCGGCTTGGCCATCTTCCTGGCCGAGTAACGGTCGTGCGCAAAATAGGAGCGTGTAAAATCCATGGGCCAGCAGAAATGTCTTGAAGGGACTTAGCTAGTTGCGAGCCGAGGTATGGACGGCCAGCACGGCGGCGTCCAGGACCAGACGACATTTCTTTTCTGCAATCATAAATCGTTTCTCTTTGGTCAATGTGCTCTCCAAGTTGAAGCGGGAGCGCGGTTCGAGTCAAGCCCCTTCACGGTTGCTTGCACGGTCATACGGTTCCGAGTGCGCCGGGTTCCCGACCGCCAGATGACGCGCGGGAACGTCCCGCGTCACAACCGCTCCGGCGCCTATGATCGCACGGTCTCCAATGGTCACTCCTTTGAGCACAATCGCCCGCGCGCCAATGAAAGCGCCGCGGCCAATTTTCACCGGCCGCGCGCTCGCTCCGATCATCCCCGGCTCGTCCGTCCATTCCCAGGTGCCCGTCGGTGCATGAAAATCGTTGTCGATAACCACTGCGCCCGAGCCGAAGATCGTGCCTTCGCCCACCTCAATCGAGGAACTCGCGCAGAGCACCGTCCCGCTCAACCCAATGCTCCGGCCGAGGAGCAGCTCCGCGCCGGGTCGCAGGGCACGAAGGACGCAAGGTTGAAAACAGCCCAGCGGGTTCGCGCGCGTGGCGCTATAGAGCCGTACTCCATCACCCAGCACAACACGGGCACCGCGAGCCACGCTCATCAGCGGACGGCCCAGAATTTCGCATCGGCCTTGAAACTCGACTCCTTTCAGACGCCCTTCCAGGCGCCACAAAACAGTCGGCCATCCGCGCAGCCGGCCAATCATTGCGCCCAGCCATGTTGCCGCTGAATGATCACCCATTCGCCCGCGCAGCCTAACGGGACGGCAGCCCCCAGTCCATGCCTAACCACAATTCGCGCCGAACCTCTCCATGCCGCGACGCTCTTGCTTAATCCTATTCTTACTCCTAATCGTAAACACACTTTCAGCTCCTAAATCAGAACGTGATGCTTCGACCAGAGTCTTCATAAGTAGCGAAAATTTCCTACTCTCAACTCCTTAAACCGATTTGCATCCTCGACCGTAACCAGGCAAAATTCTGCGGGCCGCCCGACCGCCAATCCGCTGGGCAAATCGAGTAGGCGAGCGGGCACATCCGAAAACCGCAGCCAGGCCTCCTGCCACGAGCAACCGAGCATTTCCGCCGCCCGAAACACACCTTCCACGGGCCGCAACGCCGAACCGGCGAACAGCGCCTGGCCCGGCTGTCGGACGACCTGATCGGCACCAACTTCCAATTTCAAGGGTCCCAGCCGATAGCTTCCCGGCGGCGCGCCGGCGGCCGACATTGCATCGGTAGTGTAATAAATTGATTCCGGCCCGAGCAGTTTGTGTGTCAGACGGAAGAGCTGCGGCGAAACATGGATTCGGTCCGGGATCAAACTGATCATCAACCCGGGCGTTTCGAGAACGCGCCACAATATGTTGTCGTGCCGGTCGAGCGCCCGCGGGCAACCGTTACCCAGATGTGTGAACGCGCGTGCCCCGGCCGCGACCGCTTGGCGCAGCACGTCCGCCGAGGCGTCCGTATGGCCGAGGCTGACGATGATGCCTTGCGCCACCGCCTCTTTGATGGCCTTCATAGCGCCGTCGCGCTCCGGCGCTAGGGTCAGCAGCACGGGGTCGTCGCCGGCGGCCGCCCGCAACTCGCGGATGTGATCGGGCGCTGGATCGCGCATCCAATCGGGCTGATGCGCGCCGCGGAAACCGGGCTCCGCCGAAAGAAAGGGTCCCTCGACATGCCAACCCGCGATCGCCCCGCGCAATTCCGCTGATTGCTCCCTCAACGAGCGCAGATGCCGCAACCGGTTCATAAGTCGGGACCAATCATCAGTAATTAACGCGACAAAAAACCGCGTGCAGCCTGCCGTTCGCAATCCGCGCACTGCCGTGAGGAGATCCTCCAACGTTAATTGATCCTGCTGAAAGTCGATCCCGCCGTAGCCGTTGACTTGCAGATCGAACAGCCCGGGCGCCAGCCACTGTTCAGGAGGCGGCGGGTGACTGACGGCTTCCAGCTGAGTAATACGCCCCGCTGACCAGCGAACGCGAACCGGTTTTTGCGTCGCCACATGCCAGGCCTCGAGCTCGCCGCTGTTCGTCATGTCCGCGTTCTACCATCAAATTTCTCGCCACGGAAGCAGGTAACACAAACGTTTGTTGCATGCAGCCTCGAACATTAAGAAGACCGTCCTGTTCGCTTTTGGCGTTTCGTGAGCTACGAGCGAAGTCATTTCGGAATTTGATGCAGAGCCGTGCCCGGTGCTGAACCCTGCAGTTGACAACGTGTTCACATTGGTGTTAACTCTCTTGGATGCGGGAAATCCAATTCTACCGGACCGTATCCGGCGCATGACCGGTGGAGGAGTTCCTCGATTCGTTGAATGCGAAGCAGACACAAAAGATTCTATGGGTGCTGCGGGTCGTGCGGGAGTTGCCGCACGTGCCGAAACAGTATTTCAAGAAACTGGAAGGGAACAATGATTTGTGGGAAGGGCGAGCCGAGTTCGGCGGGGATGCGTTTCGGTTGCTGGGCTTCTGGAACGAAGGCCGACTGATCATCCTGACGAATGGATTTGCCAAGAAAACACAGAAAACACCGGAACGCGAAATCGCGCTGGCTGTACAGCGCCAACGCGATCATCTGAACCGAAGGAAATCAATATGAAAGATGACATGGAAAAGTATATTGACCGCCGGAAGCGCACCGACAAAGTGTTCGCGAAAAACTTTGATGCCGGCTACGAAGAATTCAAGATTGGAGTGATGCTTCGGCAGGCGCGGGAGCAAGCCGGTGTGACGCAGGAAAAGCTGGCCCGGATCACCAGGACGAAGAAGTCCGCAATTTCGCGCTTAGAGAACCACGCCGAAGACGTGCGGTTGTCCACCGTCTCGCGCGTGGCACGGGCGTTGGGCAAGGCGGTGCGAATCGAATTAGTGGAAGCGACCTGAATCAGGGCAGCACTTCGGTGCCGACGCCTGCATCGGTGAAGATTTCCAACAGGATCGCGTGGGGCACTCGCCCATCCACGAACGACACCTTTTCCACCCCCGCCTGGAGAGCGGCCACGGCGCTATCGGTTTTGGGAATCATACCTTTCTCGATGACGCCAGCCCGCTTCAATGCTTCAACCTCACCGACTTTGAGCCGCGAGATCAGACTGTCGGGATTCTTCGGATCGCGCAACAGGCCCGGCACGTCGGTCATGAACACCAGCCTCCGGGCCTGGAGAGCTGTGGCCGCTTTCGCGGCCACCACGTCGGCGTTGCAATTATAGATTTTGCCATCGGTGCCGCGTGCGGTCGGGCTTATCACCGGGGTAATACCCTGCTCGATGCACGCGATCAGAGGAGCAGTCCGGACTTCAACCACTTCGCCCACGTAACCGAGATCCAGCGTATCGCCATTGGGTCCGTGGACGGCCGCTTTGCGGCACTGAAAGATGTCCCGGCCTGCGAAGCCCTTGGCCACGCCACCCAGCGAGTTGATCGCCGCCACGGTCTCGGGATTAATTTCATCTGACAAAACTTGATCCACAATTTGAACCGTTGCTTCGTCGGTCACACGCTGGCCCTGGAGGAAAGTGGACTTCAGCCCGGCCTTTTCCATCGCGCGGGTGATGGCCTTGCCGCCTCCGTGCACGATCACCGGATTAATTTCAACGGCTTCCAGGAACACGATGTCGCGGGCCACACTGTGGCGCACGTTGGGGTCGGGTGAGTCCATGAAACTGCCGCCATATTTAATGACGAAGGTCGCGCCGTTGAATTCCTGAATGTAGGGCAAGGCTTCGAGAAGTGTGGCGGCTTTCGCGATGAGATCGTGCATCAGCGGCCAGAAAGAAAGAGCCAGCCCAGGAAACTGGCAAGTCAATTCCGGTCGTCACTGCTCCTCTGTCGCCGTCTCGGTTTTTGGCTTCTTCTCTGAGAGTGCTTGTGTCAGGTTGCAGATCTCATGACCCGCGACGAAGCCCTCGCCCTGCTCAAGGGATATACCCAGTCCGAGTCTCTCCTCAAGCACGCGCTGGCGGTGGAAGCGGCGATGCGCCATTACGCAGCGCATTTCCGAGAACCCGTCGAGATGTGGGGCCTGACGGGACTGCTTCACGATTTTGACTACGAGCGATGGCCCAACCCGCCTGACCATACGCGGGAAGGTGCGCGCATCCTGCGCGAGCGGTGCGTTGATGACGAAATCGTCCAGGCGATCCTCTCACACGCGCAATGGAATTGGGACCAATACCCGATGGATCGACCGCTCCGCAAGACGCTGTTTGCGGTGGACGAACTCTGCGGCCTGGTGACGGCGGTGGCGTACGTGCGACCGGAGAAACTCACCGGCATGAGCGCCAACAGTGTGCGAAAGAAAATGAAACATAAGGCGTTCGCCGCCGGGGTGAAACGCGAGGACATCGAGACCGGCGCCCAGTTACTGAACGTGGCATTAGATGACCACATCCAGCACGTGATCACCGCAATGCAGGGTATTGCCAAGGAGCTGGGTTTGGAGGGAAGTCAGACTTGAACCCGAAATTCCAAAACTCACCAACGGACGCGCCACTCCGAGCTGGTTAACACCCACATTAACAACCCGACCAGAGCCACCACCACGCCAGCGATAAGCACCACGAACATCATCAGGCCATACTTACGGTTGAACCGGCGTAATCTTTTGCCGATCCCTGCATGGGATTGCATGAGTGAATACTAGAGATTGGGGTAAAGTGCGCAAGGCGCCTTTTGCGCACTGCCACTAAAAATACGCGTGAGCACCGCCGGGACCTCGTCGCGAAGATTGGCCTCAAGCTCCGGAGTTTTGGGCCAGTGAGGTCTTCTCAAATCTGCCATACTTCAGAGCCAGCGTCGGCAGCACGAGCAGATTCAACAGCGTCGAGGTAATTAGGCCGCCTAGAATGACGATCGCCATCGGCCCCTCGATTTCCCGGCCGGCTTCACCTGCGCCCAGCGCGAGCGGCAACAAGCCCAGCGCGGTCACGGTGGCGGTCATGAGGATCGGCATCAGCCGTTCGGAAGCTCCGCGTAGAACGGCCTCTGGGCCCCAGGTCATTCCTTCCTCGTTCACGAGATGTTCGAAATGAGAGATCATCATGATGGAGTTGCGAGTGGTGATGCCGAAGAGCGTTACGAACCCGACGAGCGAGCCGATCGTTAAAGAGGTGCTTTCACCGTGCTCGAACAGGCCCACGATCCAAACGGCCAGGACGCCGCCCACGAGCGCGAAGGGCACATTGGCCAGTACCAGCAACAGATTGCGCCAGTTGTGGAACGCGATCGACAGCAGCAGCAGAATTCCAACCGCTGCAATCGCCGAGTTGAGCAGCAACTCCCGTTGCGCTTGTTCCCGGGCCTGAGCCGTACCGCTGAAGAGTGCGTACGTGCCCGCGGGAAAATTCACTCTGGCGGCCACAAGCTTTTTTGCCTCTTCGACGAAGGAGGTCACGTCGCGACCGGCTGGGGCGCAGGTGACGGTTTGACGTCGGCGTGCGCCTTCGTGCAAAATGGAATACCGGCCAGAATTGGAATAGACCTCGGCCAACTCCCGTAGCGGCAGCAACTCTCCCTGGGCATTGCGGAGGAGCAGCGAACCGATCGCCTCCGGATCGCGCCGCTCGGCGGTGTCCAGAATTACCACGACGTCCGCGACCTGGTTGCCACGATGCGTCTGGGCGACGGCGGTTCCCCGATAAGCGGTCTGGATCGACTCGAGCACCTCCACGGGTCGAAAGCCCAGTTGCGTCAATCGCTCGGGGCGCAAGCGAATCGCCATCCGGGGAGCGCCGGGCGGGGATTTGACGCTGACATCCGCGCTGCCACGCACGGTCTTGAGCAGACTGGCTACCTCCTGCGCCTTGGCGTCGAGCAAATCGAGGTTCTCGCCGAAAATGTTCACGACCACCGGCTGAGTTTCTCCCGAGATGGTCTCACCGATTCGATCTCCGAGAAAGGTCAGCACTTTGGATTCGACGCCGGGAAATCCGTTGAGAATCTGGCGGATTTCGTCCGGCATTTTCTCCTGCTCCTCACCGGGAGTCGGCTTGAGCTCAACATGGAATTCCGAGCGGTGGGGACCCCACGTGTCCTCGCCCAGCTCGGCGCGTCCCACTTGCTGTTCCAAGGTGTCGATGTTCGTGTTGCGGCGGAGCGCCTGCGAAATTGCGATGCCGAGCCGCACGGTTTCGGGAAGCGATGTGCCGGGAGCGGTGACAGTCTGAAGAACAAAATGACCTTCGCGAAATTCCGGGAGGAATTCGCCTCCGAAAAACGGCAGACGCGTCGCAGCCAGGACGCTGAGCATGAGGACGGCGGCAACGATTGTGCGCGGCCAGCGAGCCACCCATCGCAGCACCTGGCCATAACCCGCCTTGAGCCAGCGCTGCAATACCGGGTCTTCGGTCCGGCGGACTCCTCTGTCGAAGATGAGATATGACAGCGCGGGAGTCACGGTCAGCGCGACCAGCAGGGAGGCCAGGATGGCCAGGATATAACTCAATGCGAGCGGCGCGAAAAAACTTCCCTGCAAACCGGTCAGCATCAGCACCGGCAGAAAAATCAGCGCGACAGTGAAGGTGGCATAAACGACGGCGCGCCGCACTTCGAGCGAAGCGTTCAGCACGACCCGAAAAGCCTCGCCGCGATTGGGCGCGGCACTTGCCGAGGCCGCTTTTCTTCCGCCGAGGAACTGCCGCAACCGGCGGAAAATGTTTTCGACGTCGATGATCGAATCGTCAACAACTTCGCCCAGCGCGATCACCAGGCCGCCCAAAGTGATCGTATTGATTGTTATACCGAACCTGGTCAGCACGATGACTGCCGTGAGCAGCGACAGCGGGATAGCCGTCAGCGAAATGAACGCAGTGCGCACGCTGCCCAATAGCAGGAACAGGATGACGGCAACCAAAACGCCCCCGAGCGCAAGGGAATGCTCCATGTTGCTCACGGCTTTCTCGATGAACGTCGCCGGCCGGTGCAGCCGTGGGTAGATTCGAATTCCTTGCTTGTCCAGGAACGGCTGCATTTCGGCCAGGGCGGCCTCGAGCGCTTTGGTGGCGTCCATCGTGTTGGCGCCATATTGGCTCGACATCGTCAGCAGCACTCCCCATCGGCCCTGGATCACCGTGTCGCCGACTTTGGGTTCCGGGCCTTCAACCACGCGCGCGAGATCCTTGAGCCGTACGCTGAGCCCGTTGGTATGCGCGACAACCACTTCACCAAGCGTCTCTGGACTGATGGACTGGCCTTCGGTCTGCAACGTGATGCGCTGGTTGCTCGTCTCGATGAAACCCGCGCCCACGACACCGGTCGAAAGTCGCGCCGCCGCCAACACATCCGAAAGGGCCAGGCCGTAGGCCACCAGTCGTTGGGGCATTACCTGGATCTGGAGCTGGCGAATTTCCCCGCCGAACGTGCTGCATTTGGCCACTCCCGGCACTGAAAGCAGGCGCGGCTTGAGCGTCCAGTCCGCGAACGTGCGCAACTCCATCGGGGTGAGTTTGTCGGAGACCAGGCCGATCTTCAGCAGGTCCATGGTCGAGGAAGTCAGAGGGGTCATCCGCGGCGTCTTGACGCCCGCGGGCAGAGCGCCCGCTGTCTCCGCCAGCGTTTCCGCCAGCATCTGGCGCGCCCGAAAGACATCCGTCCCCTCCTTGAAAACAGCCGTGATGATGGACAATCCTTCGATCGACTCGGAGCGAAGCGATTCGAGCTGGCCCAGCCCGTTGGCCATCGTCTCGATGGAGAGCGTGACCAGCAATTCGACCTGCTCCGGCGCCATGCCCGGGCACTCAGTTTGGATGACGACTTGCGGTTGAACAAAATTAGGGAAGACGTCCAGCTTGGCGTGTGCCGTGACGTAGAGGCCATAGCCAAGAAGCACACCAGCCAGGACGAGCACGACGCCACGAAAGCGGAGCGAAAAATGGACTAAAGCGCGGAGCATTTAGCTGGATTAATCGACTCCGCCTCCTTTGAGTTCCTCCGACAGCAAGAGCTGAGCGCCTGTAGTAACTACCTTATCCTCTGCCTTAAAACCCTGCCGCACAAACCAGCCCTCCGGGAGCAGTTGATCGAGCGCAACTTCAGTGCGCGCAAAGGTCTGCTCCGAGGTTTGCCGGTACACCCAGGCGGCCCCGTTGTACCGCACCACCGCCTCGCGCGGCAGCGCTACTCCCAATTGAGGCTCGCCGGGCAGAAGAATTTGGCCGGACACCGACGCGCCCGGCGTGAGTCGTGAATTATTCGGACTAACGAGAAATAGAAATCCTCGCCCCTGCATTTGCGGGTCGGTGGTTGGCGAAGGGCCGAGGAATTGCGCTTCGATTGGCGCCGTGCTGTCTGAGAGTGCGAATACTTGAGCCCGACGGGGGACTGCCGGTAGCGTTTCGCCAGCAGCAACGCTAAGCTGCACGAGCGCGTTGGAGAGTGAGACCAGCGATTGCGCCCACGCGGGCAGGTCCGCCCGCTCTGCCAGAGCACCACCCCAACTGTTCACCAGCCGCTGGCGGGCTGCGTCAGCAAGTACCTGATCCCGGACCGCGGTCGCCTCGGCGGCTTGCAACGCTCGTTGCGACGCGTTGTTTTGTCCCGTCAGAGTTTTCAACCTTTGCAATTCGCTTTGCGAAGCCTCGCTAATAGCGCGGGCGGCTGCCAGCTCGGCCACTTGCGAGACCAGCGATCCCGCGTCCAGCACGCGGCCATACGCTCTAACTTCAGGAGCGAGTTGCGCCGGGCGCAACACGGCTGTTTGCAGCGCGATCTCCTTCTGTGTCGCTGCGTCCACGGTGATAATGGCTTCGCCATTCGTGCCGCGCTTTACGCGCGATTCTGCCGGTTTTTCTTGTTGCGCGGCGGCAGCGCCGGCAGGCCCCTCGGTTTTGGACGAGCAGCCGGCTAAGAGTGCGGCGAATGCAATGACAAATCGGTTGAAACAGGAGGACATTTGCAGTTTCAGGGTGATTCCGTTCGTGTCGATTCGAAGATTGCGGCCGGAACCTCAAAAGGCCGCTGAACGGCGTCCTCCATTGCTCCAACCGCCTGCTGGAGTTTGAGGTGGCCGTCAAGACGGACCAACTCGGCCGCAACTGATTCCGCCTGCGCGTTCAAAACCTCCAACTGGTCGGCAGCGCCGGCTTTATACTGGGCGGCCACAGACTCGCGGCGTTGCGCTTGTGTTTCAGCCAGAGTACGGAGCGTGGCGGCGGTTTGTTCGCTGACACGCAAAACTTGCGTCGCGCGATCGATTTCAGCCAGAATCCTGGCCTGGACCGCGATGAAGCGGGCCGCGGCTTCTTCGCGCCGCGCTTTGGCTTCGGCGATCGGGCCCTGATTCTGATGAAAAATCGGCAGATCCACGAGAATGCCGATCGACCATTTGTTGTCGCCTTGGTCATATTGATAGCCGGGCTGAAGGCGGACATCGGGATACTGTTTGGCGATTTGCAGTTGCAGAGATGCCTGAGAGGCGGCGTACTCAGCCAATGCTGCCAGAATGTCCGGCCGGCTCTGCAACGCCGCGCGCCGCACTTGCGACGCGCTGAGGTCCGCCATCGCGTCACGTTGCACCAGCGAGTCCACAGAGAACTTAATCTCGTCCAATGCCCTAACGGGCAGACCGAGGGCTTCTGCCACTCGAGCCCGGGCTTCGGCGCGTGAGCGCTGCGCTTCCGTCAGGTCCAGCCGCAACTTGATCAAAGCAATACGGTGCGGGAGCAAATCGGAACTGGCGATAGCGCCCGCCAGGGCTTGCTGCTCGAGCAAATGAAGAATCTGTTCCTGCAAGGCGGATTGCTGCTCGAGCAAGCTCTGCCGTTGTTCGCCGGCGTAATGCTCCAGCAAGGCGGAGCGCAGCCTGCTTCGCACCTGCCAGGCTGCCGTGGCCAGGTTGAGTCGCGCCGCCTCGGAAAGCCCCGAGGCCTCAGCGCGGCGGTAACGGCGCTTGCCGGCCGTCTCAAACGGCACATCCAGGTAGCCGAGCGGGATCCAAGGCGACGGCGTTATGGTCGTCGAGTCGTAGCCTGGAGTGACGTTGAGAGTTGGATTCGGACGCTGGGCCGCGGTTTGTTCTGCGCCCCGAGTCACCGCCCACTGAGCGCGGGCGAGGTCCAGGCTCGGATGATAATAAAGCGCTGCCAGCGTCAGCATTTCAAAATCCCAGCGCATCTCCGGCCAATCCGCGAGCTCACGATGAAGGTTTTTTTGCAGAAATGTTTGCAGGGCTGTGTTGGTCAGCGAACGGCCTTCCAGCCGCGCCGCTGCGTCCGCTGCTGACAGCGGTTTGGGCTCAAACCGTGCGCACCCCACCAGGGCAGCGGTTCCCAGAAGCAGCCAGAGGCCAAGCGGACACCAGGGCCTGGCGGATGGAAACGGGGGCGCAACTTTCATCATGGTTACGACTCGCTTCTTACCCAAGGGAGCGATCGAGAATGGCGCGGTACATACCTCGCCTGGCCACGCGAAGCAAGCCGGCGATTCCGCCAAGATTCCGTTGCCCTGAATTGGCGGATGAGGCAAACTACGCGCGCATCGGTCGAAGGGCGGCCGAGGACCGGGCGGTAGAGCAGAATTATGATAGCAGCTATCACGGGAGTTGTTGCGGGCACGATCCATGTCTGGTCCGGCCCGGATCATCTTGCCGCCATCGCTCCGCTGGCCGCGCGCCGGCCGCATCGGGCCTGGATCGCGGGCGCACGCTGGGGCCTGGGCCATTCCGCCGGCGTGGCCGTGGTCGGGTTGTTGTTACTGCTGTTGCGGGATCTTCTGCCAGTGGACTTGCTATCATCCTGGGGCGAGCGGTTGGTCGGGGTGATGTTGTTCGCGATCGGGGTATGGGTCTGGCGAAAAGCGCTATTAATTCATGCGCATGAGCATGAGCACGACGGGGATCGACACGTTCACCTGCATGCTCACGCGCGCCATATCGCGCACGATCACGTCGAGGCGCACGCACACCACACGCATGCAGCTTTTGGTATCGGAGTGTTGCATGGATTGGCCGGAAGCTCTCACGTGGTGGGAGTCCTGGCCATGCTCGCCTTCCCCACGCGCCTTCAGGCGCTGTCCTATCTGCTGGCCTTCGGGGTGGGAACCATCGTCTCCATGGCGGCGTTCTCGTGGCTGATGGGTTCGCTGGCCTCGCGCTGCGCCGCGGGCGATACCCGGATCTATCGCCGTCTGCTGTTTTCCTGCGCCTCGGCGGCGATGGTGGTCGGGTGCTGCTGGCTGTTGAAGTGAGCTGGCGGCGCCGACTCCGCCGACCTGAATACATATATCCGAGAGTCTCGAATTTTCGCGCAGATTTTCCGGCGTGGAATCTGCAAGTGAGGAACACCAATAAAGGGATCTGCCACCTGCTTCGCGAAGCGTATGGAGTGCGTCCGGCTGGCCAGCGCTTTCGAGCGTCGGGGGCTGCGCCAAAGCGGGAGCAAGCTCCGCGCACTCCAAACGCTTCGCGCGGTTCGACCGCGGTTGGCCCACTCAAAACGTCGCGCCCCAGCCGCTCTGGTTCCGACTCCACCGGCCTGTGGACAGCGCGCCCTACGCTCACGGGGTTTGGGCAACACGCCCTGACCAGCTACATCCTGCCTGAAAGCTCAGCGATGATCGCAGGTCAATGGAATCGGCGATTTATTGGAGGTCGCCGGACCTGGGCATCGGCTCCGCTCCGCACCGGTGCCAGTCGGCGCTGCAATCGAATCGCTTTCAGTGCGCGGTACCCCACCAGCTTCTGTCGTTGCTCGTCCCAGAGACGATAGGCGAAGGACTTCAAACTCCCAGTGAGTGTGAGCGGCTTCACGCTCTGAAACAACGGCTCAGCCCGATGGCACTTTTCCAGATGGTAATTTGGAATACGCGGACTCAGGTGGTGAATGTGATGGAACCCAATGTTGCCCGAGAACCATTGCAGGACCCGGGGCAGTTTATAAAACGAGCTGCCTTGCAGTGCCGCCTTGGTGTAATCCCATTCTTGGCCACGCTCCCAATAAACCCCTTCGAACTGATGCTGCACATAGAACAGCCAGATTCCGGCGGAGCCGGCCACCATCATGACCACCAACTGCAGCAGCAGGTATGCTTTGAAACCGAAAACCCAGCCCAGACCCAGAGCCATTCCTAGCAGTGCCACGTTGGTCCAGTAAACCGAATAGCGTTCGCGCTGTCCGCCCCTGGGCCAGGCCAGCCGTTGCTGAATGAGGAACAAAAAGAGCGGCGCCAACACGAACAGAACGAGAGGATTCCGCGCCAATCGATACGCGAAGCGCTTCCAGCGGGAGGCTTCGAGGTATTCCTGGACGGTGAGGGTCCAGACGTCGCCGGTTCCACGCCGATCCAGGTCGCCCGCGCTCCCATGATGAACGCTATGTTCCCAACGCCACTGGTAATACGGCGTGAAACAGAGGATCCCGGTGATGATCCCCACGATGTCATTCGCCGCCTTCGATTTGAAATAAGAATGATGGCCGCAATCGTGGAAGAGGATGAAGATGCGGACCAGAAACGCCCCGGCCAACACCGCCAGCGGCACCGCCAGCCAAATCGACACCGCCTGGAGCAGATACATCAAATACCAGAGGCCCGCGTAAGGAATCAGCGAGTTGCCCATTTGCCAGAGGCTGCGCCAAACCGAAGGTTGCTGGTACTTGGCGACAATCTTCTTCCAGGCCGAAGTGTCGCTCTTGCGCTGGCCAGTCGGGGCCCCTAAATCATCGCTCATAAATCAGATTCTGATGGTTTGCCGCATCCCGCAACCCCGGCTGACTTCTGGCAGGAATCGGCGCGTGCCAGGAAAGGAGCAACCCATCGCCGTGCAAGGTTACTCCGCGCGGCGCAAAAGCTCAAGCAGAATGCGAATCGTCTTGCCAAAGCCATGGGACCACAGGCATTTTCTGACATGGCAGCAATTAGAGAGCCAAACGATCTGGATCTAGCTCTGGATCCTGATCTCGCATTCTTCAAGTCGGCGGACGATTTCTTTTCAGCCTACGGCCATCTCGGTCTGACGTACGACGACGTGACGCTGGCCACCGGTTACTCAGAAGTGTTGCCGCGCGACACTCAACTTGAAATCACCCTGGCCGAGGGGTTGAAGTTGAACATCCCCATAATCTCCTCGGACATGGACACCGTCACCGAGTCGCGTATGGCCATCGCCATGGCGTTGAATGGCGGCTTGGGGCTGATCCATTACAACATGACCGAACGCCAGCAACTCTCGGAGGTCAGCCGCGTCAAAAACAACATCCACGGTTTGATCCAGGACCCCGTCAAAGTGTCGGCGGACCAAATGATTGGCGACGTGCTGAATTTGATCGAAAAGAGAAAGTTTTCCTTCAGCACTTTCCCGGTGGTGGACGGCGACGGCAAACTCGTCGGTCTCCTGTCAGGCCACGTGGTCAAACCGCGTTATTCCAAGCGCAAAATAGCGGATGCGCTCACGCCACGCGGCCAGGTCCACACCATCCACCAGAAGGAGCTTGGCCGAGATCCCATCGCGCGCGCGGACAAATTCTTCACTGACCATCCCGGCATTCACAAGCTGCTCGTGGTCGATGAGCAGGACCATTTGCGCGGCCTGTTCACGATGAGCGACGTCGAGCGCATCACGCAGGAACGCAGCGCCCAGTTCAAGCCCGCCCGCGACTCGCGCTTTCGCCTGCTCTGCGGCGCGGCCGTGTCCGCCACCCGCAACGCCTTCGGTGAATTGGACCGCAACCGCATCCTGGCGCATGTGGGAGGATTGGTGGAACGAGGCGTCGATGTTGTGGCGGTCTCGACCGCGCACGGTCATAGCAAAGGCGTGGGTGACACGGTTCGGATGTTGCGCGAAGCCTTTCCCGAGCTGCCGATCATCGCCGGCAATGTTACTTCGGCCGCCGGGGTTGAATACCTGGCCGAGGCAGGGGCCGATGCCATCAAAGTCGGCCAGGGGCCCGGGTCGATTTGCACAACGCGCATCGTCGCCGGCGTCGGCATTCCGCAGCTTACGGCACTCTATGTCGCCTCGCGCGCGGCGCAAAAAAAGCGCGTCACGCTCCTGGCCGATGGCGGCATTGCCAAATCAGGAGACGTCGTCAAGGCGCTGACACTGGCCCACGCGGTGATCTGCGGTGGCATTTTCGCAGGTTGTCCCGAATCGCCGGGCGAAGTGATGGAAATCAGCGGGAAACTTTACAAACAGTATCGCGGCATGGGAAGCCTGGCCGCAATGAAAGCCGGCTCAGCGACGCGCTACGGTCACACGCCTGACCCCGCCCGCAAGATGGCGCCCGAAGGTGTCGAGGCATTGAAGGAAGTGAGTAATTCGGTGGACCAGGTGCTGGCCCAACTTATCGGTGGAATTCAGTCAGGCATGGGTTACCTCGGCGCGGCGAATCTGGCGCAACTGCGGCAAAAGGCCAGGTTCATCCGTGTCAGCCCGGCCGGTCAGCGAGAGGGCGAGCCGCACGACGTCGTCGAACTCAAGACGACGACCTGAGATCGACGCCGAAATTGGGCTAAGGTGGCGCGCGTCGTTCAGAACTCGATCGCTTCATTCATTTGCCCGCATTGGGCGCAACGGGAGCGATCCACGTCCGGGTCATCCGTATAGACATAACCGCATCGTCCGCACCGAAAGATGCGATCTTCGGTCGGTGTCGGCTCGAACCGGCGGCGCCGCAGCTCGGAGTAAATGCCGACTGCGGCCAGAGCCGCCAGCAGGACAAGCACATAGGTGAAGATCAGATCGGCGACAGACATCGTTCACTGGTTTTCACGGCGATGCTGCGGCGGGCGGCGACGCATTAGTCGGTGGCATCGGGACCGTGACCCATTCGAAGATCAAAGTGCCCCACGCCAATTCTGGCGCAAGCCCGCCAGATTTTCCTTGGTCTGGAATGGGATTGAACCGGGCGGCCCGCGCCAGTTCCAGGGCCCGCTGATCGGCTTGTGAAGAGCCGCTGCTCGAGAGCAGCGTCAGCGACATCGGCCTGCCTTCAGAGTCCACGACCATTTGTACAACGCTGTTCGTCAGCAAATCGGGGTGCGGCCAGGATCGCAAAGCAATCGGGGTCAGCAGTTCGCGAAGGGCGAGGCTGCCGGTGATCCGCAAAGCCGATGAGGCGGGCACGGTTGCTTGGGTCGCCAACTCTGGCAACGCCAGCGCCAACTCGGGCGGCGTCCACACCTGCACAGGATTGAATTGATTTGTGGCGACAAACTGATTGAACGTCGTGCCTAGTGCCGACAGGCCGAGCGCCAACCAGTGAGGCTGCTCCGACCAGAAAAAAGTGTTGGTCGGCGGTTGCGGAATGGTCATCCAACCTTGACCCGCGAACCCCTGTCGATGTGGCAGGGCAAACAGCGTTGGATCGTAAAGCGCAAGGAATTCGGCCACACCCGGCCCGGCCAGCCGCAGCCTCGGGGAGCTGGCGGCAGGGCGCTCGCGAATGGGGGCACGGTCGCTCAGCCAGAAAATCAGACCGAGCTGGCCTGCGAATACCACCAGCACCGTGAGCCACCAGCGGCGCCGCGGCCAGGCGCGTGGTTGCATCGGGGCGACGATCATGGTGAGGAAGGTCGGCCGGGTCGAGCCACGGCGCGCGGCAGCGTTGCCAGAACCGCTTCAGTAATGCCGGCGCGCTGCGCTAAAATCGAGACCCGAACGAGCATCTCGTGAGTGACGGCTTTGTCGGCCTGGACCACCAACGCTAGTGGTTCGGAAGAACCCGCTACTTCCTGGCTCAGGCGTTTTGTCAGTTCGTCGTCGTCGATCAAGCGATTCTCAAAATAGAGCCGTCCATTGGCGTCCACGGCCACGGCCACAGGCCGCTTGTCTGTGCCGGAAAGACCGTCCGCCATAGGAAGTTGAACGTGGACGCCGGGCGTATAAACCAACGAACCGAGCAGCAGAAAAATCACCAGCAGAAAAAAAACGATTGCGAACGGCGTCGCGTCCAACTGACCGCGGAGGATGCGGGCATTTCGCTGAAACTTCATGACGGCTTGGGCCGCTCGGCGACGACGTTGACGATGTCCGTGGCGGCGCGTTCCATGTCCAGCACGATGGAATTGACGCGGCTTACGAGGTAATTGTAGCCGGCGTGCGCCGGGATCGCCACAGCCAGGCCAGCCGCGGCACAGACCAGGGCTTTCCAAACACCCGTCGAGAGCTGGCCCACGTGCGCGTGTAGTCCCTCCATTTGCATGAGCTGGAATGTCTGGATAAACCCAAGCACGGTGCCCAGAAGGCCAAGAAGGGGAGAAACCTGTGCGATGGTTGCCAGCAGGTTCAATTTCTCCTCCAGTCGCGGCACTTCGGCCAGGCCGGCTTCCTCGAGGGCTTCGCGCACGCGCTCGCGGCCGTGATCCCGGTTCAGGATGGCCGTCTTGACCAGCCGCGCCACCGGGCCCGGTGTCGCATCGCAAATTGAGAGGGCCTCGACCACGTTGTCGCGCTTGAGGACGGTCCGCACTCCGTTGAGAAACTCCGTCGAGTTAATCTGCGCGCGATGATAGTGCAGGAAACGCTCGATGAATACAGCCACGGCGACTGCGCTGACGAGCAGCAGCAGCCACAGCATCAGCCCGCCATTGGCCAACAGTGCCGGCAACGATGACATCAGATTGGTTATACGGCCCGGGGGGCAAAGTTCAAAGTTCAAAGTTCGAGGTTCAAAGTATTGAGCGCTTTGAGTACTGTGGCCTGATGCCCGCTGGTCAAATTCGACACGTTGTGCGCCATGAAAATAGTCGCCGCTCAATCTGACGAACAAGTAGCCGCGGTGCGCCAGTTGTTCGTGGAGTACGCGCGCTCGTTGCAAATTGATTTGTGCTTCCAGGGATTTGAGGAGGAACTGGCGGAGCTTCCTGGGCGATACGCGCCGCCGTCGGGCCGGCTGCTGCTGGCGCTGGAGGGGGAGGATGTGGCCGGGTGCGTCGCACTGCGCAGGATCGACGACGGCATCTGTGAGATGAAACGGCTCTATGTGCGGCCGGCGTTCCGTGGTCAGGGGACTGGTCGGCTGTTGGTCAATACCGTTTTGGAGGCCGCCCGCGAATGCGGCTACCGGCTCATGCGCCTGGACACTCTGGCCTCGATGAAAGAAGCCATTGCGCTGTATGAGTCGCGCGGGTTTGTGCGGACCAAGCCCTACTATGATCATCCGAGCGCCGACGCTGTATTTATGGAGCTGAACCTGGAGGAAAATTCCAAGCGCCAACGCTTAGGCCCCAGAGAAGCATCAACATCCAAGCACCAACTCCCAAGCACCAAAGAAACATAAAGATTCAAGCCCCAAAAGGGTGCTCAAAACCGCCAGACAATTCGCGATCGGCGCGCAATCGGATTTTGGAGCTTCTCCTGATGTTGGCTCTTGGAGCTTGGATCTTGACACCCTTCTCGTAGCCTTCCGCCATGCGCGAACGATCTCTTGAATTTCTGAAAACCTTGGTCAACACGCCTAGCCCGGTCGGTCACGAGGTCCGCGGCCAGCGCGTTTGGCTCGATTACGTCCGCAAATTTGCCGACGAGACGTTTTCGGATGCGTACGGCAATTGCGTCGCCGTTCTCAACAAAGGCGGTTCGCCGCGGCTAATGCTGGCCGGTCATGCCGACGAGATCGCACTGGCGGTCAACTACATCGATGACGACGGCTACATCTATGTTCGCAAGATGGGCGGGGTTGATGCCGCCATCACCAAAGCACAACGAGTCGTGATTCACACACGCCGCGGACCGGTCCGGGGCGTCGTTGGCAATGTCGCGCCGCATCTGATGAAGGGGGAGAAGGAACCCAAGTCACCGAAAATTCACGATTTGTTCATCGACATCGGCGTGAGCAGCCGTAAGCAGGCCGCAACGCTGGTCAGAACGGGCGATCCAATCACCCTCGCCGATGAATTCGAGCTGCTTCGCAACGATCTGGCCGTGGCGCGCGCGTTTGACAACCGGATCGGCACGTTCGCCGTCGCCGAGGCGCTGCGGCTGCTCCAGGAGTCAAAGTCCAGGCTCAAGGCGGAAGTCTGCGCGGTGTCGAACGTGCAGGAGGAAGTCGGCCTGCTCGGTGCGCGACAGATCGCTTATGCGCTCAAACCGGACATTGCCGTCGTCGTGGACGTGACGCATGCCACCGATTATCCCGGTGTGAATAAACCACAGCACGGCGAGGTGCTCATCGGCAAAGGTCCGACGATCACTCATGGCGGCTGCAACCATCCCAAGGTGGTGACGCGGCTTGAAGCAGTGGCGAAGGCCAACAACATTCCCTTGCAGCATGAGGCGATGTCCAGCACCAGCGGAACGGACACTGACGCGATTTTCTGGACGCGCGGCGGAATTGCCAGCGCGCTGGTTAGCTTGCCGAACCGCTACATGCACTCGCCGGTCGAACTCGTCAGCTTAAAAGATCTGGAATTGATTCCCAAACTCCTCGCCGCGTTCGCCCGGTCGATCAAGAAAGGAGAGGAATTCAAGGTCACCATCTAAGGCGCGCAACCGATTTGATGAAATCGTTTTAACGCAGAGCGCCCTGCCACGTTAGCCGCGTGGCTTGCGTGACCTGGCGTTTTCTTCTCCCTCGTAATAATTCACTTCCTGCTGGCGAAAGTTGGGAGCATCCGGCAGGTGGGGCGCCCACATGCCCCATTTGTTCGAGTCGGGATAATAATAAAAATCAGCGGCCGAGTTGTTGGCGATGACATAATAGAGCAAGTCGGCCTTCCCGTTGTTAATGATCTGGTGGGCCTCTCCAGGCGGGTTTAAGATGCAATCGCCAGCGCCCAGGTTGCGCGTGATTTTGTCGGCACGAATCTGCCCGGTGCCAGAGACGATTAGGTAGAATTCCCATTCGGCGGCGTGGCTGTGAAATGGAAAGTTCTTTGCTCCAGCCGGAAGGCGGACCAGTTCAACTTCGAAAGGCGGCTCGCCGGGAAGCTTTGGACCGGTTTTGGAATGTTTGAAGGCGAGCGCAATATCGCGCAGAAATCGGTGATAGTGGCCCCTGGGGGATTTCCGCTCCCGCCACTGAATATCGTTCACATTTATTTTTTTCATAATGATGACATCGTCTGGTTTTGCTGACCAAATCGGAGCGCGGGCCACCCGCTACAACGTCACATCCTCCGGCCGCACCTCCAGACACTCATCCTGGTCTTCCCACACGACCGCAGGATAGAATTCCAACAGCCTTGGCGCCAGTTCACGGCCTGCGCGCGCCAACAGGCGTTCGGCCCCCTCGGCAGCTTTTTCATACGCGCGGTCGTAGTTACCCGCCCGTTTGCGTTGATCGTCATCCCAGTGGGCGACGGCGTGGACAGGGGCGTACTCGGCCGCCCAGTTCTGCAGGTCGGCCTTGACCGCGGAAGGGAGCTCTTCGAAAGTCACGAGCGTTTCGCTGCAATGCTGGCAGACCAACCCGGTTTCACTCACGTCTCGTGTGAGCAAAGGCAAAATCGGTGCCCGGCAGCAGGGCGATTCCGAATAGCCCGGCGGCGGATGCGCCAGCCGCTTGAACCAAATCTGCCGCTCCTGGCCCAACTGCGAACCCAGACGATACGCACCCAGGAGGGGGTGTGAGAGCCGCCAGGCTTTGCCTTCCAGTTGCCCGAGCGTCTGCGCCAGCCAGCGCGCCAGGGTCAGATCATCGAACTCGCGAAACCCGTGGCCATACTCCTTCCAGAGCAGATCCAGCGGCGAATCGGATTCAGAGGCCATGGCCGCGCAATGTTGCTTCCTTTTGAATCCTTGTCGATTTAGATCTTTATCGGCCTTACCCGCTGGCCGTCCTGGACCCGGCCACCGGGATACAAGATCACTTCCTCGCCTGTCTTGATTCCTTCGAGGATCTGAGTTTCGGCGCCGCTGGAACGGCCGACTTTCACCGTCCGGAGATGGGCTCGACCGCCAGAGAGGACAAAAGCCACCCAGGATTCGCCGCGCCGGAACAGGGCACCCGCCGGGACTTTCAAAGCCTGATCGGTCTCCCAGACGATGATCTTTGCTTCCACGCGAAAATTGTCGCCCACACTGCGTCTCTGGTCCGGCGGGGTCAGAAAGTCGGCCACGACATTGACCCGCTGCTCTTCCACGCCCAGGGCCGACACTTTGGTGAAAGCGGCGGGCTCGACCAACCGGACGTTGGCCTCGAGCAGTTCACCGCCGCCCGATTGCTCGAGTTCGACTTTGTTTCCGGGGCGAATGACGGCCCCGTCGCGCGAGAGCACCTCGACGACGACCTCCAGGTCAGCCGGATCCCCCGCTTCCACCAGAGGCGTGCCCGCAGCCACCACTCGTGAGTTTTCCTCGAACACGCGCAACACGCGGCCAGTGATGGGAGCCTTGACCTCAATCGGCAGCCGGGCCGTCCCGGTGGGATTCGAAGCCGCCTGCCCGAATTCGGCCATCTCAGCCTCTGCCTGCCGCAATGCGCTTTGGGCCGCGGCTTCGGTTTTGGCGGCGGAACTTTCACGCAACTCGGCGCCCTCGCGTTCCTGGACCGAGACGGTATTTTCGGCATAAAGCTCCTGGAACCGCCGCAACTCCTTTGAGGCAAACTCATGTTCGGCGCGCGCTTTGTCGAGGTTGGCGGCGGCGGTGTCGCGCCTTGCCTCAGCCAGCGACCGGGAGCGGGCGTCCAAAGGATTTGGCGCGAGGGGATCGATGATCGCCAGCACGGTTTCGCCGGCTTTGACCTCCGCCCCGGCTTTAAAGCCGACACGCCGGAGGTGGCCGGCCACAGGCGCCGAAATCACATAGCGTTGTCGGATGCGCGTTTTTCCCTCTTCGTTGACTGTGGCGCGGAGGCGGCCCAGCGCGGCGACGGCGGTTTCCACCGGCACGGGCTGCGGCCACAGGCCGGCAACTATCAAGCCCGCTACCAACACAGCGCCGGCATACGGCAGCCAGCGCCTTGGACGATGCCTGGAATTGTTCCGCTTCTGAGCGGGCTGATGCAGAGGTCGATCAGGTTGCGCGGGAGGTGTCATGGAAAGCCGAGGTCTCGAAATGATCTTATGAACATACCGTTTTCATTCCGGGGCCCTGAGCGCGCCGATCAGGTTCAAGTGTTTGAGTTTTCGCAACACGAACAGGGCCGAGAGCGTGGAACCAATGGTGACCACCAACGCCGCGAACGCATAATTGCTGGCCGTCAACACCAGCGGGACCCGCACCGTCTCGGTGTCCACCATGTGCAAAATGGCCGTGGCGAAGCCCGTGCCCACGAGCAAGCCGAGCGGAACCGCCATGACCACCAGAATGACCAGCTCAGTCACGAGCACACCGCCGACTTCGCGCTGGGAAAAACCGATCACCCGCAAGGTAGCCAGCTCGCGCCCTCTCTCGGCGAGCGAGATGCGCGCGTTATTGTAAACAACGCCGAACGCCACGACCATGGCAAACCCAAGATAAATTTTTTGGATGAGTCCGATGCTCGAGGCAGTCGTTTCTCGAAAGTTCTCGCGCATCGATTCTTTCACCGCCACCCAACTCACGCGCGGAATAGCTTTCAGAGCGCGCATGAATTCCGGCCAATACGCGTGATCGATGGTAAAGCTGGCCCCGGTAATCACATCGCCCTCGCCCAGCAGTCGATTCAACGCGACCAAGTCCATGTACGCCGCTAATCCAGTGAAATCCTCGGACAGTGCCACCAGCCGGACTGTGTTGACGAGGCGTTTGCCTTCAAGGGCCTCGACCTGGAGCGCGTCGCCGACTCGTGCTCGCAGCACTTCCGCAAGCTTGGCCGAAACCACCAATCCCTCCGACGGAAGCTGAATCTGATGAGTGGAAACGTCCACGACGCGGTTATGAATTGCGTCCGCCGATAGTCCTTGAAGCAACAACGTCCGGGATTTCCCACCATAAGTGAGCCGCACGATGGCAGTTCGCACCGGCTCAATGAGCCGCACGCCGGGCAGATGGCCGAATAAATATTGGATCTTCGCGCTGCCGGGTTCGACCAGCCCAAGCCCCAGGTCCTGACGCTGGACCGTGTCCCACTGGAAATCCATGACTTGGTTGACTCCATCGCGGAAGCAGTTTGGCACGACCAAAATCCCGGTCGCCAGCGCCAGGCCTGCGACCGTGAAGAAGGCCTGGGCCGGCCGGCGTTCGATATTGCGCACGGCGATGCGGAAAGTATGTGAGAGGAAACCGCCAATGCCAGTGCGCTCGACGAGCGCCGGGCGATAATTGGCCGGCGGTTCTGGCCGCATGGCCTCGGCCGGCGGGAGCCGGGCGGCGCGGCGCACGGCGCTGAACACTCCGGCGATAGCTGCCCCGGCGCATACGAGCAGGGCCAGGGGAAGCGCCCCCTGATCCAGGTGAAATTCCAGGTGCGGGAACCTGAAAAACCGGCGGTAAAGCACCACGAGCCGATGACCCAAGGCGAAGCCCGAGAAGGCGCCGACGGTCGTGCCCCCCGCCACCATGACCAACGCGAACTTCAGGTAATGAACGACAATTTGGCGATTCGTAAATCCGAAAGCCTTCAGAAGCGCAATCTGTTCCCGCTGCAGGGCCAGGAGGCGCGAAATGACTGCGTTGGTCATGAACGCCGCCACGCTCAGGAAAACCAGCGGGAAGCCGATCGACATCGTCGTCAAGACCCGGATCTCGTCCGAGACGCGGATGTGGGATGGGTGATCGGCACGGCCGTAAGCGCCTCTTCCGCCATAAGTCGTCAACAAGCGGTCCAGTTCCGAGATCACCGACGGTTCGGTAGCGTTCGGAGCGAGAGTCAGCGATACAAAGTTGAACGCTCCATCCAGATCGAAGGCAGTCGCTACTTCTTTGTAGGGCATCCAGAAAATGCCATAGGTGCGATTGTCTGGCAGGGCGGCGCCGGGGCGCGATTCGAAAATGAACTCAGGCGACAAGACGACCCCGGCGATCCTTACTTGCTGCCGCTTGCCATTCATCAACATAGCGATCGTGTCCCCTGGCTTGAGATGATTGGCTTCGGCGAAGGCCTCGCCGACCAGCACTTCCCGCCTCGACCCAGGCGAGAGCCAGCGGCCCTCCCGCAAGAATAGCCGGTTCAGCTCGGGCGGCCCGAAATCAGGGAGCGACCGCACGTTGCCGCTGGCAGGCTCGTCCAGGCCGGGTAGATCCAGAGTTACCTGGACCGAGATGCCGGGCTGAACGACTGCCACGCCGGGGATCATCGCAATTCGCGCCGCGAGCGAGTTTGGGGCGCGCTTCAGGGCGGCAAACACTTCCGCAAACCGGTTCGCTTCGTAGTATTCGCGGCGCGTCGTTTCGAGCGAGTGAATGAGGCTGCGGGCCATGATCATCATCGCCAGTCCGCAGCCCATTACCAGCGCCACCGCCATCGCCTGGCCCAGCATTCGGTTCAAGTCCCGCCACAGCTTGCGATCGAGGTGTGAAATCATATCACCACTTGATGCTGCTCACCGGAGCCCGGACCCGATTTTCGTGGATGAGATGCACGCGGCCGTCGGACAAATGGATCACGCGGTCGGCCATGTCAGCCATCGCAGCGTTATGAGTGATAACCACTGTCAAGGTGCCCAGCTCGCGGTTCACGCGCTCGATGGCTTCAAGCACAACAATGCCGGTGCGCACGTCCAGCGACCCGGTCGGCTCGTCGCACAGAAGCACGTCCGGCCGCTTGGCAATCGCCCGCGCGATGGCAACGCGCTGTTGCTCGCCGCCGGAGAGCTGGGCGGGGAAGTGATCCAGACGGGCCCCGAGATTGACCATTTCCAGGGCTGTCTCAGGCGGCAAGGGTGCGCGCGCGATCTCCGTAATGAGGGCCACGTTTTCCAGCGCCGTCAGACTGGGAATCAGGTTGTAAAACTGAAAAATGAACCCAACGGTGTTTCGCCGATAGAGTGTCAGCTCCGACTCGGTGGCGGTTGTGAGGTCCATGTCACGATACCAGAGCTCGCCGTCGGTGGGCACATCCAGGCCCCCCAGGTTATTCAACAAAGTTGTCTTGCCGCTGCCTGAGGGTCCCAGCAGCACCACGAGTTCTCCCTCGAAAAGGTCCAGATCCACGCCGGCGAGGGCCCGGACTTCTGCCGCGCCGGTGCCGTACACCTTGGTCAGGCCGCGCACCCGAAAAGGCCGTGGCCGGCTTTCGACGGCAGCGGGTGTTAGCGTTGACGTGGCTGGAGTCATATTCGGCGGCCTAGAATCACTTTGGATTCACCGTGGAGCGATTTCGGCCAGTTCTGTCGTCGTCCACCAGGATTCGTGACTCAAGAACAGCGTAAAGGTGATTCGCTCCGCGTCGAGCAGGAAACCACTAGCTCCGATAAATCGCGAGCAGGTGAACTCGCATTCACACGAATGAATTTCCGGTTTCTGGTCGGGCGCATAAATTTTTTGGGTTAATTTACCTTAATTTAGCTTAACTCAGATGAGCTTGAGCTCTGCCTCGATGTTCTGGAGGGTTTCCGGCGAAAGACCGTGCGCTTTGTCGGGGAACAGTTTCTCGCGGACCTCCGGGTGCTCGGTCCAGAGCCAGAAATCTTTTTCGCGCTGCTGAGCGGTGTTGGAAAATTCGAGCGCGAGCCATTCGCGTTCGATGGTGAGGCGTTCGGCGATGAGGTCGCCGCGGCGTAGGCGGTACACTGTTGTGCGGGATGGAGGCCGATGCGTCGGCGTTGGTTCTACCTAGCCGTGTGCAGGCTGTTTATCAGACCTTTGGCCGATTCCGTCGTCTTCAATAAACACCGCGAACTCTCTTTGAGTCTTGTCGTAGGCGATGCGCACGCGGAGGAGCCTGGCAATCTCGCGGGCATATTCCCTTGGTTTATGGCCTTTGATGAGGGTCTTCATTCTGGGTATGCGGTCGAGCGGAGGGAGTGAGAAGTAGCGAGCGACGGCCTCGCGGGGGCTCTGGGGCAATGGCGCACTCGAATCGCGCAAGAGCTCAAGGCGGCGCAACATTTCGATAAGTGCTTCCATGCCGTTTATGGTTCGCTCCGCGATTGGGTTCTCTGGGCGAGACGCCAGTTTAATTCTTCCGGCGTTGCCGCGGTCTTTCCCCAGCGGCATCCAGTGGAGCTTGCCTTCAACCCAGCCTTTGGCGGGATTGGTTGCGTCGAATGCGTAATCGTTTTCGCTGACGATGGGCAACTGTGAAAGAACGTTGGTGATTGCCTTAACGGTGGTGGCCTGGACGGCCTGGCGCAGGAATGCTTCGGGTTTGATGTAGTTCGAGATGAGCGTTGTTTTCATTGCGGGGTTGATTGATTGCGGAAGTCCGTGCCGGCGTTTGTGGTGAGATAGGCAACTTTAAGTCCGGTCTTCTCGCGTGCGAGCAGGCCCAGGTCCGCCATACGGGAAATGGCGCCGGTGCGCTGTGTCGATAGGAAAGTTTTTGTAATTTCGATGGGTTTCTGTGCCTTGATGACTACCTGGAGATTAAAACGAAGCGCCAGGTGCTGGTCGAGGGTTTCGGGTGTGTTGTGGCCCGTGGCGAGCCCATGCAGGATAGCGAGGTACGCGGACAGCTCGTGGGGGACGAAGTGCCTGATGTGGTCGAGCAGGAACTGTATTTCGACCGGTGAGAGCCGGCGGGTCGCTTTTTCCTTTTCGAGGTCAAAAATTGGGTTGTCCAGGACGGCAAATGCGTGACCGGCGCGGGTAAGCGAAAGCCTGGAGTCTTTGTCATTGTCGCACACGACCAGGCCTAGCTCGGCTGGGAGACCGGCAAGTTTGCCCTGCTTGAGGTAGCCGACGAACTGGTTTGCGAATCGCACCTGGCTCTGGGCGCCGTTGCCAACTGACACTGGGAATGCTGCGGTGAACGCTTCTTCGCGGCCTTTTAGTTGTCGGGAGTCAAGCGTGTAGAGGAAGTCGCCGAGTTGCCAAGCTTCATTAGCGATTTGGGCGGCGGCTTTCGTCAGCGGCAGTCCCCTGGGGTTGTCCTGCTGGAGGTTGAGCAGCGCCCGGCAGGTGGCTTTGACAGGCAGGAGTTTGTTGTACTGGCCGAAAGGCCATCGTTGCGGCGGTGGCAGTTCGTCGTGGGCATCGGCGGCTGGAGTCGGAGGCAACTCGTCCGCGTGCACCGTCGGCGTGTAGATGGTGAACAGCTCTGGCAGTCGGGGGCGGGGCTTTTGGGCTTCACGGGCGGCTGGCGGGCGTACGTCGAGCGAGCTTGCGTTGTAAGCTTCGGCGGCAGGCACTGTCTCGCCTCTAATGAGTGCGTCGAGGCCGCTCATGCCGCCCTGTGAGTGGGCCTTGCAGAGTGCTTCGTAGCTGACCAGCGCAGCCGAGATTGCGTCCGAGGCGTCTGTAAACTGCTGTTCCGACATGATTGAGTCCAAGGCCTTCTGGGCCTGCGGCTTAGCATTGAAGCAAATAAGCATGTATACAATATAGGAACTAATGTATAAAATGTCAATATTAAAAGTGATCAAATACCAGAGTTAAATTGAAGCCGTCGGTACTATTACACTAAGTGTTGTTACGGCGCGCTGGATCAGTGCATGGGCTGGAGGGGCAACAAAACCATGCAAAAGCGGCGGAAATCGCCGGACTCCAAAGGCTTCGCCAGATTTGATGCGCGTCCACAAGCCGCGAGGTCCCGCCCTGAGGGAACGCGCATGACTTCCGCCGCTGTTCTCAGGGTTTGGGCGGGGAGAGGGTTTTTCTTTTGGGTGCGATTTACCCAGGGCGGCGCTCGTTCCTCACTTGCCCTGGGCTATTATCATGTCGTCCCGATGGGACTTTTCGGAGGGCTTAGCTGAACGGGAAAAACTTTGACGGCTGAAATTCTTCCTGGCGGGGCTCGGACGGGCCGTGCAGAGGGTAAATCTATAGTGAGAACCGGTCCGTCACTCTGTGTTCTTCATTTCGCAACCCACACTTTCGGCCGACACACACGGCCCGTAACGGCGGATGCGAGCCAGGCAAAAGCGGCGGGAATCGCCGCACTCCAAAGGCTTCGCCAGATTCGATGCGCGTCCACAAGCCGCGAGGTCCCGCCCTGTGGGAAGGCGCGGCGACTTGGAGCATTGGCGGTGGCTGGGAGGGCACGGCAGCAGCGGACTCAAGTGGTTCCTTATCAATACTGCCTCAGCCGAAAAAACTGCCGAGTGCCTGAGATGGGATTGGTCACCGTGTTCAGACCGTTGAGCACCACGGGTGCCGGAAGGTTGGTAGTCCAGACCGATGAAATGAGGTTCGTAGTGGATTGCAGAGTGAAGCCGGTGAAAATGGTCTGCCACGACAGAATAACATCTCGACCCGCACGGGTGAGTGTTAGTGACGGCGACGGCAGCAATGAAAGGCTGAACACGGTGCCAACGCCCAAAGCGCCGCCGGCACTAGTCGTCCCATAAAGCGTGCTGCCTGATAAAACCAAACCGGCGAGCGGATTAGCTCCGTCGCTGGGGTAATTGGCAAAAGTGTGCAGGTTCGTGAAACCCGTGCCATCGGTGCTAACGGCGAACACTGTACCGATGCCCGCGCCAAAACTGCCCCCAGCACTTGCCGTCCCATAAAGGGTGTTGCCTGACAAAATCAATCCGGCATACGGATTAGCTCCATCGCTGTTATTGCCGGTATTGGCCAGTTTAGTGAAATTATGGAGGTTTACAAAACCCGAACCGTCGGTGTTAACCTTGAAAACCGTGCCGCTGCCCCCGGTGCCGCCTTGATCCGTCGTGCCATATAGCGTGTTACCTGATAGCATCAATCCGCCCCACGGAGAAGCTCCGTCGCTGTTATTGCCGGCATTATTGCCGGTACTGGCCAGTTTAGTGAAATTATGCAGGTTTACAAAACCCGAACCGTCGGTGTTGACGGCGAACACTGTGCCGTTGCCCGAATCGCCCCCACCCCTTGCCGCCCCATAGAGAGTGTTACCCGATAAAACCAAACCAGCCTGTGGGTTAGCTCCATCACTGTTGTTGAACGAAGCCGCTACGCGGCGATGAATCGGGTCCCGTTGACGCCGTGGATCAGGCATGGTAACAACGAAAGCGATGCAAACGGCCACTTCCACGCGCCAGATTGTGCCACACGCATGTTGCCGCCGCACCGTAATTCTGGTAAACTTTCCACATATTTTAAAGGGGGTGTAGGGGGATTTTTTGAGAACGGATGCTCGTGGTCACGGCTTCGTTCAACCCGGGAATGTAAAGAACGCGGGGGCGTTCCAAAGTACTTCCAGAGTCGCTCCTGTGTTCCTACGCCTCAGGTTATTTCGCCCCCGCGTTCTCTACATTCCTTGTTTTGTT